>NZ_JAGGOF010000098.1:11392-20966 GCF_018614775.1 Pseudomonas fluorescens | reverse complement strand
TTCCCACGCTCTGCGTGGGTATGTCTCAAGGGACGCTCCGCGTCCAGTAACGCAGAGCGTCACGGGCTGCGTTCCCACGCAGAGCGTGGGAACGATCAGTCAACCGCGTTGACCTCATCGTGGGCAAGCCTTGCTCCCATGGGCAAAACGAACCGCTTGTCACCCTCCGCACCTCGCAGTTGAAAAACCCCACGCCACCCCCATATGAGTTCCATCCGGGCATTTTCGCCCCGCTGCGTGGAGACTCCCCCTTGACCACCATCGTTTCAGTCCGCCGTCATGGCAAAGTCGTCATGGGCGGCGACGGCCAGGTTTCACTGGGCAACACCGTGATGAAAGGCAACGCGAAGAAAGTCCGCCGCCTGTACCACGGCCAGGTCATCGCCGGGTTTGCCGGGGCCACCGCCGACGCCTTCACCTTGTTCGAGCGTTTCGAAGGCCAGCTTGAGAAACATCAGGGCCACTTGGTCCGTGCCGCCGTGGAACTGGCCAAGGAATGGCGCACCGACCGCTCCCTGAGCCGCCTCGAAGCCATGCTCGCGGTCGCCAACAAAGACGCTTCGCTGATCATCACCGGCAATGGCGACGTGGTTGAGCCCGAAGACGGCCTGATCGCCATGGGTTCCGGCGGCGCCTACGCACAGGCTGCGGCCAGCGCCCTGCTGAAAAAAACCGACCTGTCGGCCCGTGAGATCGTCGAGACTGCCCTGGGCATTGCCGGCGACATCTGTGTCTTCACCAACCATACCCAAACCATTGAGGAGCAGGATCTCGCGGAATAAGCCTGTTTTCGGCCCAGCGCCACGGCTCATTTCCGCTTGAGGACCGCCAATTATTATGTCCATGACTCCCCGCGAAATCGTCCACGAACTCAACCGCCATATCATCGGCCAGGACGATGCCAAGCGCGCCGTCGCCATCGCCCTGCGTAACCGCTGGCGCCGGATGCAGCTGCCTGAAGAGCTGCGCGTCGAAGTGACGCCCAAGAACATCCTGATGATCGGCCCGACCGGTGTCGGTAAAACCGAGATCGCCCGACGCCTGGCCAAACTCGCCAATGCGCCGTTCATCAAGGTCGAAGCCACCAAGTTCACCGAAGTCGGCTATGTCGGTCGCGATGTCGAATCGATCATCCGTGACCTGGCCGATGCCGCCATCAAGCTGCTGCGCGAACAGGAAATCACCAAGGTCCGCCACCGCGCCGAAGACGCCGCCGAAGAGCGCATCCTCGACGCCCTGCTGCCGCCGGCGCGCATGGGCTTCAACGCTGACTCCGCCGCGACGCAGGATTCCAACACCCGCCAACTGTTCCGCAAGCGCCTGCGTGAAGGCCAGCTGGACGACAAGGAAATCGAGATCGAAGTGGCCGAAATGGCCGGTGTCGACATTTCCGCGCCGCCAGGCATGGAAGAGATGACCAGCCAGTTGCAGAACCTGTTCGCCAACATGGGCAAGGGCAAGAAGAAAAGCCGCAAGCTCAAGGTCAAGGAAGCGCTGAAACTGGTGCGCGAAGAAGAGGCCGGCCGCCTGGTCAACGAAGAAGAGTTGAAGGCCAAGGCTCTGGAAGCGGTCGAGCAGCACGGCATCGTGTTCATCGACGAGATCGACAAGGTGGCCAAGCGCGGCAATGTCGGCGGCGCCGATGTGTCCCGCGAAGGTGTCCAGCGCGACCTGCTGCCGCTGATCGAAGGCTGCACGGTCAACACCAAGCTGGGCATGGTCAAGACCGACCACATCCTGTTCATCGCCTCCGGTGCGTTCCACCTGAGCAAGCCGAGCGACCTGGTGCCGGAACTGCAAGGCCGTCTGCCGATCCGTGTCGAGCTCAAGGCGCTGTCGCCGGAAGACTTCGAACGCATCCTCAGCGAGCCCCATGCGTCCCTGACCGAACAGTACTGCGCGCTGCTCAAGACCGAGGGCCTGAACATCGAGTTCACCCCGGAAGGCATCAAGCGCCTGGCGCAGATCGCCTGGCAGGTCAACGAGAAGACCGAGAACATCGGTGCCCGTCGCCTGCACACGCTGCTCGAGCGTTTGCTCGAGGAAGTGTCGTTCAGCGCCGGCGACCTGGCGAGCAAGCACGACGAAGCGCCGATCCTCATCGACGCCGAGTACGTCAACAGCCACCTGGGTGAGCTGGCGCAGAACGAAGACCTGTCGCGGTATATTCTCTAAGCGGCAAGCTGTAAGCCTCAAGCTGCAAGCTGGTCACCTCCGGCTTGTAGCTTGTAGCTTGCAGCTTTAAGCTGCTTCCATGACCAAACTCCCCACCGCCATCAACCTGCACAAAGCCTCCCGGACCCTGACGCTGAAATATGCGCCGGACGAGGAGTACCACCTGCCCGCCGAGTTCCTGCGGGTGCACTCGCCTTCCGCCGAGGTCCAGGGCCACGGCAAGCCGATCCTGCAATACGGCAAGCTCGACGTCGGCCTGACCAAGGTCGAACCGGCCGGCCAGTACGCACTGAAACTGACCTTCGACGACGGCCATGACAGCGGACTGTTCACCTGGGACTACCTCTACCAGCTGGCGGTGCGCCAGGAAGACCTGTGGAACGATTATCTTGATGAACTCAAGGCCGCCGGAAAAACCCGCGACCCGAACGCCTCCGTCGTCAAGCTGATGCTCTAGTTCAAGGGCTGGCGCTTTAGGGCGAACTTTCTAGACTCATCTGCTTGAATGTCCGCCCGGCAAGGTCAATGAATGGCCTGCTTGCGAAAAAAATTAAACTCGGGTAACCAATGGAGCTGGCAAGCTCCCTGCTAAGGAACTGGGGAGTTCCTTACACAGGTTTTCCTCATTGGTCACGATGCGGAATTAACGGTCACCCGAGCAGCGTACCTGGTATTGGCTGTGTGGCTTAGCGCCACGGTCCCGGTACTCGTCTGACAATGGAGCGTCGTAGATGAGCAACAAGAACAACGATGACCTGAAGTACCAGGCCTCGGAAAATACCCTGGGGTTGAATCCTGTTGTCGGGCTGCGCAGGAAAGACCTGCTGGCCTCTGCCCGAATGGTGCTGGCCCAGACCCTCAAGCAACCGCTGCACAGCGCCAAGCACGTCGCCCACTTCGGTCTCGAGCTCAAGAACGTCCTGTTCGGCAAATCCGAGCTGCAACCCGCCGGCGATGACCGTCGCTTCAATGACCCGGCGTGGAGCCAGAACCCGCTCTACAAGCGCTACATGCAAACCTACCTGGCATGGCGCAAGGAACTGCACGCCTGGATCGACGACAGCAACCTGGCGCCCCAGGACATCAGCCGCGGGCATTTCGTGATCAACCTGATGACCGAAGCCATGTCGCCGACCAACTCGGCGGCCAACCCGGCGGCGGTCAAGCGCTTCTTCGAAACCGGCGGCAAGAGCCTGCTGGACGGCCTGTCCCACCTCGCCAAGGACCTCGTGCATAACGGCGGGATGCCGAGCCAGGTCAACATGGGTGCGTTCGAGGTCGGCAAGAGCCTGGGCGTGACCGAAGGCGCCGTGGTGTTTCGCAACGACGTGCTGGAGCTGATCCAGTACCGGCCCATCACCGAGCAGGTTCATGAGCGGCCGTTGCTGGTGGTCCCGCCGCAGATCAACAAGTTCTACGTATTCGACCTGAGCCCGGACAAGAGCCTGGCGCGCTTCTGCCTGCGCAGCAACGTGCAGACCTTCATTGTCAGTTGGCGCAACCCGACCAAGGAACAGCGCGAGTGGGGCCTGTCGACCTACATCGAGGCGCTCAAGGAAGCGGTGGATGTGGTCACGGCCATCACCGGCAGCAAGGACGTGAACATGCTCGGCGCCTGCTCGGGTGGCATTACCTGCACCGCGCTGCTCGGCCATTACGCGGCTATCGGCGAGAAAAAGGTCAACGCCCTGACCCTGCTGGTGAGCGTGCTCGACACGACCCTGGACACTGACGTGGCGCTGTTCGTTGACGAACAGACCCTGGAAACGGCCAAGCGCCACTCCTACCAGGCCGGGGTCCTTGAGGGCCGGGACATGGCCAAGGTCTTCGCCTGGATGCGCCCCAACGACCTGATCTGGAACTACTGGGTCAACAACTACCTGCTGGGCAACGAACCGCCCGTGTTCGACATCCTGTTCTGGAACAACGACACCACCCGGCTTCCGGCGGCGTTCCATGGCGACCTGATCGAGATGTTCAAAAGCAACCCGTTGACCCGGCCCAATGCACTGGAAGTGTGCGGTACGCCCATCGACCTCAAGCAGGTCACTGCCGACATTTTCTCGCTGGCGGGTACCAACGATCACATCACCCCGTGGAAGTCCTGCTACAAGTCGGCGCAATTGTTTGGTGGCAAAGTGGAGTTCGTGTTGTCCAACAGCGGCCACATCCAGAGCATCCTCAACCCGCCAGGCAATCCAAAGGCCCGCTATATGACCGGTGAGGACATGCCGAGGACCGCCGAAGACTGGCAGGAAAACTCCACCAAACACACCGACTCCTGGTGGCTGTACTGGCAAGCGTGGCAGGCCGAGCGCTCGGGCAAGCTGAAAAAGGCACCCACCGTGTTGGGCAACAAGACTTATGTGCCGGGTGAAGCGGCGCCTGGCACCTATGTGCATGAAAGATAGATGCAAGTTTCAAGCGGCAAGCTTCAGGATGCCTGACCGGCAGCTTGTAGCGTGCAGCTTGAAACTCCCACTCTCCTTTAGGGCTTGAAGCATGCCGCAACCGTACATCTTCCGTACCGTCGATCTGGATGGCCAGACCCTGCGCACCGCGGTACGTCCCGGCAAGCCTCACTTGACGCCGCTGCTGATCTTCAACGGCATTGGCGCCAACCTTGAGCTGGTGTTTCCGTTCATCCAGGCCCTGGACCCGGACCTGGAGGTCATCGCCTTCGACGTGCCCGGGGTCGGCGGCTCCTCGACGCCCAACCGGCCGTATCGCTTTCCGGGACTGGCGAAACTCACCGCGCGGATGCTCGACTACCTCGACTATGGCCAGGTCAATGCAATCGGCGTGTCCTGGGGTGGCGCCCTGGCCCAGCAGTTCGCCTACGACTATCCCGAGCGTTGCAAGAAGCTGGTACTGGCGGCCACGGCTGCCGGTGCGGTGATGGTGCCGGGCAAACCGAAAGTGTTGTGGATGATGGCCAGCCCAAGGCGCTATGTTCAGCCGTCCCATGTCATGCGCATCGCCCCGCTGATCTACGGCGGTTCGTTCCGCCGCGACCCGGGGCTGGCGGCCAGCCACGCGGCCAAGGTTCGCTCGGCCGGCAAGCTGGGTTACTACTGGCAACTGTTCGCCGGCCTCGGCTGGACCAGCATCCACTGGCTGCACAAGATCCACCAGCCGACCCTGGTGCTGGCCGGCGACGATGATCCGCTGATCCCGCTGATCAACATGCGCATGCTGGCCTGGCGCATACCCAATGCCCAGTTGCACATTATCGATGACGGCCATCTGTTCCTGATCACCCGGGCCGAGGCCGTGGCGCCGATCATCATGAAATTCCTGCAAGAAGAACGTCAGCGCGCCGTGATGCACCCGCATCCTTCGCCGCTGGGTGGCGGCTGACACCGTCCACGAGCGCTGGCAGGACGCCAGATCGCGCAACTACCCCGAGCAGCGACTATGTTGTCTGGTTCGGTGCGTTTGTTTTTAGCCTGATGACGAAGGAGTTGACTCATGCGCGACAAGCCGGCGAAAGATTCCATGCCCGCCCCTGCCAGCTTCATCAATGCCCAGAGCGCGGTCATCGGCTTGCGTGGCAGGGACCTGCTGTCCACCCTGCGCAGCGTGGCCGCACACGGCTTGCGCAACCCGCTGCACAGTGCCCGGCATGCGTTGAGGCTCGGCAGCCAGCTGGGACGGGTACTGCTGGGGGAGACCCTGCACGCCGCCAATCCCAACGACTCGCGCTTTGCCGATCCCACCTGGCAGCTCAACCCGTTCTATCGTCGCAGCCTGCAGGCTTACCTGAGCTGGCAAAAACAGGTCAAGAGCTGGATCGATGAGAGCACCATGGACCCGGATGATCGCGCTCGCGCTCACTTTGCCTTCGCCCTGCTCAACGACGCCGTATCGCCTTCCAATACCTTGCTCAACCCGCTGGCGATCAAGGAGCTGTTCAACTCCGGCGGCAGCAGCGTGGTGCGCGGGTTCGGCCATCTGGTGGACGACCTGCTGCACAACGATGGCTTGCCGCGGCAGACCACGCCCCACGCCTTTGAAGTCGGCAAGACCGTGGCATCCACGCCCGGTTCGGTGGTGTTTCGCAATGAGCTGCTGGAGCTGATCCAGTACCGGCCCATGAGCGAAAAGCAATACGCCAAGCCGTTGTTGATCGTGCCGCCGCAGATCAACAAGTTCTACATCTTCGACCTGAGCCCTTCCAACAGCTTTGTCCAGTACGCCCTGAAGAACGGTTTGCAGGTGTTCATCATCAGTTGGCGCAACCCGGACGTGCGCCACCGGGAATGGGGCCTGTCCAGTTACGTCGAGGCCACCGAAGAGGCCATGAATGTCTGCCGGGCGATCACCGGTGCCCGCGAAGTCAACCTGATGGGCGCCTGCGCCGGCGGCATGACCATTGCCGCCCTGCAGGGCCATTTGCAAGCCAAGCGCCAACTGCGCCGGGTCGCCAGCGCCACGTACCTGGTGAGCCTGCTCGACTGCCAGATGGACAGCCCGGCCGCGCTGCTCATGGACGAACAGACCCTCGAAGCCGCCAAGCGCCGCTCCTACCAGAAAGGCATCCTCGATGGTCGCGACATGGCCAGGGTATTCGCCTGGATGCGACCCAACGACCTGATCTGGACCTACTTCATCAACAATTACCTGCTGGGCAAGGAGCCGCCGGCCTTCGACATCCTCTACTGGAACAACGACCATACCCGGCTGCCGGCGGCTTACCACGGCGACCTGCTGGACTTTTTCAAGCACAACCCGCTGACTCATCCGGGTGGCCTGGAAGTGTGCGGCACGCCCATCGATTTGCAGAAGGTCACGGTGGACAGCTTCAGCGTGGGCGGGATCAACGACCACATCACACCGTGGGATGCGGTGTATCGCTCGACGCTGCTGCTGGGGGGCGACCGGCGTTTCGTGCTGTCCAACAGCGGTCACGTCCAGAGCATCCTCAACCCACCGGGCAACCCCAAGGCCAATTTCATCGAGAGCCCGAAACTGAGCAACGATCCACGGGCCTGGTACTACGACGCCAAGCACGTCGAAGGCAGCTGGTGGACACAATGGCTGAGCTGGATCCAGGAGCGTTCCGGCGCCCAGCGCGAGACCCTGATGACCCTGGGCAACGCGAACTACCCGCCCCTGGAAGCCGCTCCCGGAACCTATGTCCGCGTGCGCTGAACACCTGACGCCACGGCCGGGCCGTTGGCCGTGGCACGACCTGATCAATAAGAAGACCGGATGAAAACCCGCGACCGCATCCTTGAATGTGCCCTGCAATTGTTCAACGAGAAGGGCGAACCGAACGTCTCTACCCTGGAAGTTGCCAATGAAATGGGCATCAGCCCCGGCAACCTCTACTACCACTTTCACGGCAAGGAGCCACTGGTACTCGGACTTTTCGAGCGTTTCCAGGGCGAACTGGCACCGCTACTGGACCCACCGGCGCAGGTGCAGCTGGCGCCGGAGGACTACTGGCTGTTCCTGCACCTGATCGTCGAGCGCCTGGCCCAGTACCGATTTCTGTTCCAGGACCTGTCGAACCTGGCCGGGCGCCTGCCGAAGCTGGCCAAGGGCATCCGTCAGTTGCTCAACGCCCTGAAACGGACCCTCGCCTCACTGCTGGCGCAGCTCAAGGCCCAGGGACTATTGGTCAGCGACACCCAGGCCCTGGGGCAACTGGTGGAGCAGATCACCATGACCTTGCTGTTCTCGCTGGATTACCAGCGCATTCTGGATCGCGTGGGCGAGGCCCGGCTGGTGGTGTACCAGATCATGATGCTGGTGGCGGCGCATTTGCTACCGCAGGTGAAGGCGACGACGGAACTGCTGGCGCTGCAATATCTGGAAGACCAGGAATAACGATCGGCGTGATCGGAACGCGGAGCGTCCCTGGAGGCATTCCCACGCGGGAGCGTGGGAACGAGCGCCCGACCTTCACAGGCCGGGCGTTTTCCATTGCCCTGAAGATCAGGACTGACCGGTAGGCGTCGATGGAGCCGGCGCTGGAGTCGGGGTGGCCACCGGGGTCGGAGCTGAGGCAGAGTTCGCCGAGCTCGTCGGGGTAGCCGGTTTGGCAGCCGTGGTCGGCGCCTTGGGTGCAGCGGCTTTTTTCACCGCGGGTTTCTTCGCCGCAGCGGGTTTGGCCGCTGCTTTGGTCGCAGGCTTGGCTGCCGGCTTCGCTGCAGTTTTGGTTGCTGCAGGTTTGGCCGCTGCGGTTTTTGCTGCCGGCTTGGCTGCCGCTTTTGCCGCTGCCACTACCGGTTTTGCTGCTGCCTTGGCAGCAGGCTTGGCCGCTGCGGCTTTTGCCACCGGTTTGGCCGCTGCTTTCGCCGCAGGTTTGGCAACGGTCTTGGCCGCAGCCTTGACCAGTGGCTTGGCCGCTGTCTTGCTGGCTGGCTTGGCCGCTGCCGTCTTGGTCGCCACGGGTGCGACCTTGGCGCCGGTGAGTTTTTCGATCTGCTTGGTCAGGGTGTCGACCTTGCTGTGCAATGCCTTCACTTCATTGCGGCTCGGCACGCCCAGACGGGAAATCGCACTGTTCAGGCGCTTGTCGAAGGCCCCTTCCAGTTCATCCCACTTGCCCAGGGCCCGATCCTTCACGCCGCCGATTCGCGACTTGGCGGACTCGGCAGAGCCCTTGGCGGCATCGACTTGTTTGCCAACCGCCGTCTTGGTGAGTTTTTCGGCCTTCTCGCCGTCCTTTACCAGGGACTCGAAGAGTTTGCTGCCGTCAGAGTCGATCTTCGAGTACACGCCTAAACCAGCCAGCCAGATTTTGCGGGAGTACTTTTCAATCGTCCCGGCCCACGAGCTGCCTTCTTTTTCTGTGATTTTTTTACCAGCCATCCCGTTCTCCTTAATGTTTACGCGCAACACGCTCGAGCAGTGCCGTCAGCTCATCGAGCTTGACAGAGAGTGCCTCAACGTCATGTTTAGACGGAATGCCGATACGATTCAAGGCACTTGCAACACGCGCATCAAATACCTTCTCGACTTTATCGAGCTGAACTTCAACCCGGGCCTTGAATGTACTAACGTCTGCCTTGGCTTCAATCAACTCGCTGTTGGCCGCTTCAAGTTTTCCGGCAATGTTCTTTTTACCTTTGGTTTCAACAACTTCACCGGCCTTGATCAACGCCTGGAAGTACTCGCTACCTTCCTGACCGACCTTCGCGTAGGCGCCCAGGCCAGCCAGCCAGATCTTGCGCGCGTACGTTTTCACGTCGCCGAGCGTGGAAGATTCAACGTCGGTTTTTTTCTTCAGAATAACTTTGGCCATGGTGCACCTCACTGGAAACAGGTTTGAGGAACTGCCCGCACACGGACGGGCTCAGGCACAAAGTAGTGACAATAATTAGAAACGGCACCCTAACAAATGCCACACCGCTTAAAGACAATGACTTTCCATTGTGGGAGCGAGCCT
>NZ_JAGGOF010000098.1:0-11380 GCF_018614775.1 Pseudomonas fluorescens | reverse complement strand
AGGCTCGCTCCCACAGGGGTCGCGCTGAACTCGGGGCCGCAACTATCCCGGTCGCTACATCAAGCCAACGCTTTATCCAGCGCCTTTTCAATTTCCGCCTTTATCGTCCCGCTCATGGCCGACATCAACATGCCCAGTTCCACGTCGACACGGATCGAGTCCGCGCCCACCAGCACTTCGCCCTTGACCCCGGAACGCTTGAGCTTCAGCGTGTCACCGTCCCATTGCGGCTCCAGGCCATAGCTCTGGGACAACTTCTGCGCCAGTGTGTCGGCCTTGGCGCGGGCCGCTTCCTTGCCCAGGTCATGGGCACGCTCAACAGTAATACGGGCCATCTGATGACTCCTGTTTTATCGGGACTTGCCTGAACGTTTCAGACCCTGGCTGCGTCAAAACGTCCCGGCGGTGGCTCATCTTACCTTCAGCCTTGCCAAGACAAAGCCCTCCACCGGGATTAGAATGTCCCGCATTCTTTTTTGGTGACCGCGATATGACTGATCAGCGCAAAGGCAGCGATGCCGAACCCACCACTCACTTCGGCTTCAAGAACGTGCCGGAAAGCCAGAAGGCGGAAAAAGTCGCTGAGGTTTTCCACTCGGTAGCCGCCAAGTATGACCTGATGAACGACCTGCTCTCCGGCGGCATGCACCGGTTGTGGAAGCGCTTTGCGATCGAACTGTCGGGCGTGCGCAGCGGCAATCGCGTGCTGGACATCGCCGGCGGCACCGGCGACCTGACGAAGAAGTTTTCCCACATCGTCGGGCCGACCGGCCAGGTGGTGCTCGCCGACATCAACGCGTCCATGCTCAAGGTCGGTCGCGATCGCCTGCTGGACCTGGGTGTGGCCGGCAATGTCGAGTTCGTCCAGGCCGACGCTGAAAAGCTGCCGTTCCCCGACAACCACTTCGACTGCGTGACCATCGCCTTCGGCCTGCGCAACGTCACCCACAAGGAAGATGCCCTGCGCTCGATGCTGCGGGTGCTCAAGCCCGGTGGACGGCTGTTGGTGCTGGAGTTCTCCAAGCCGACCAATGCGCTGATGTCCAAGGCCTACGATGCCTACTCGTTCGCCTTCATGCCGCTGATGGGCAAGCTGATCACCAACGACTCGGAAAGCTATCGCTATCTGGCCGAATCGATCCGCATGCACCCGAACCAGGAAACACTCAAGTCGATGATGGTGGACGCCGGCTTCGACCGCGTGACCTACCACAACATGACCGCCGGCATCGTCGCCCTGCACCGCGGCATCAAGCCCTGATGCTGCTCACCGGCCTGCTCGCCAGCGTCGAACTCGGTATCAACCGCGTACTGCGCCTGGACAGCACAGCGCTGGCACGCCTGGCGCACTTGAGCGGCAAGGTGATTGCCGTCGACTGCCGCAGCCCGGCGTTGCAGCTGTTCATCCTGCCCAGCGACGAAGGCCTGTTGCTTGCCGCGCACTGGGCGGCCGAGGCGGACTGCACGCTGCGCGCCCCGGCATCGAGCCTGCTGAGCCTCGCGTTGAGCAAGGACAAGACTGCCGTGCTGCACCGCCCCGAAGTTGAACTCGACGGCGACAGCGGCGTACTGCTGGAGCTGGCGGCGATCCTTCAGGACCTGGAGCTGGACTGGGAATACGAAGTGTCCCGCTGGCTCGGCCCGGTGGCCACCCAATTGCTCAGCGGCCACCTGCGCAGCCGCACACGCTGGTACCGGCAGGGTTTCGCCAGCCTGGGGCAGAATCTGAGTGAGTACCTGGCCGAAGAATCGCGTACGCTCGTAGGCCAACGCGAAGCGCAAGCCCGCTTCAATGAACTGGACCAGGTCAAACTTGACCTGGAACGACTCGAGGCGCGTTTCGAGCGCCTTTCCCGATCCCTTGAAACCAAGCGATAACGCATGAAGCTGCTCGCCGTCCGCCGTTTGTTGCGCATCCAGCGCGTCGTGATTCGCTATCGCCTCGATGACCTGCTGTTCGCCCTGCCGCTGCCCTGGTTCCTCCTGGCCCTGCGCTTCGCATTGCCGTGGCGCTGGTTTCCCCGCCGCACCCTGGACCTGAGTCGCGGCGCGCGCCTGCGCCTGGCCTTGCAGGACCTGGGGCCAATCTTCATCAAGTTCGGGCAGATACTGTCCACGCGCCGCGACCTGTTGCCCGAAGACATCGCCGACGAACTGATGCTGCTGCAGGACCGCGTGCCGCCGTTCGATTCCAAATTGTCGGTGGCGTTGATCGAAGCGCAACTGGGCAAAAAGATCAGCGAGGTCTTCAGCCGTTTCGATGTCGAGCCGCTGGCCTCCGCATCCGTCGCCCAGGTGCATGCCGCACAGCTCAAGAGCGGCGAAGAAGTGGTGGTCAAGGTGATCCGCCCGGGCCTCAAGCCGATCATTGCCCAGGACCTGGCGTGGCTGTTCATCCTTGCCCGCGCGGCCGAGCGGCTGTCGGCCGATGCCCGCCTGCTGCACCCGGTAGACGTGGTCCAGGACTACGAGAAAACCATCTACGACGAACTCGACCTGCTGCGCGAGGCGGCCAACGCCAGCCAGTTGCGCCGCAACTTCGAAGGTTCGCCACTGCTCTACGTGCCACAGGTCTACTGGGACTGGTGCCGCCCGAAAGTGTTGGTGATGGAGCGCATCTACGGTATCCAGGTCACCGACCTGGCTACACTGGCCGACCAGCGCACCGACATGAAGATGCTCGCCGAGCGCGGCGTGGAGATCTTCTTCACCCAGGTGTTTCGCGACAGTTTCTTCCACGCCGACATGCACCCGGGCAACATCTTCGTCAGCACGGTGCAGCCGTGGAGCCCGCAGTACATTGCCATCGATTGCGGCATCGTCGGCAGCCTCACCCCGGAAGACCAGGATTACCTGGCCCGAAACCTGTTCGCCTTCTTCAAGCGCGACTATCGCCGTGTGGCGCAACTGCACATCGACTCGGGCTGGGTGCCGGCCGAGACCAAACTCAACGAATTCGAAGCGGCGATCCGCACCGTGTGCGAGCCGATCTTTGAAAAACCGTTAAAGGATATTTCCTTCGGCCAGGTGCTGATGCGCCTGTTCCAGACCGCGCGTCGCTTCAACATGGAGGTTCAGCCCCAGCTGGTACTGTTGCAGAAAACCCTGCTGAACATCGAAGGCCTCGGCCGCCAGTTGTACCCGGACCTGGATCTGTGGAACACCGCCCAACCCTTCCTCGAACGCTGGATGCGCGAGCGCGTCAGCCCACGCACCTTGCTCGGCAACGTGCAGAGCCAGTTCGAGCAGATCCCGCACCTGGCCAACATGACCCGCGACCTGCTGGAGCGCATGTCCCAGCCCCATGCCAAGGACCCTCCACCGCCCTGGCACCAGCGCAAGGACGACTGGTTCCTGCGGCTGCTCGGCGCGGCTCACCTGGGCGGCGGCGCGGTGCTGGCCACCGGCGGGCCGTTGAGCCAGCTGGGTCATTGGCCCGCCGGTATCATGGTGGCGGTGGGTTTGTATCTGGTCGTTCGCCGATAGCACGCATCAACTACAAGCGATAAGCTGCAAGCCTCAAGCTAAAACGGTTGAACCTATCACTCAACCCAACACAGAATCGCTTTTACTTGCAGCTTGAAGCTTGCAGCTGCCGTCAGGACTCAAGATGAAAAACTGGCAGGACGAGATCAAATGGGACGCTGACGGCCTGGTGCCGGCCATCGCCCAGGATCACAAGACCGGGCGCGTGTTGATGATGGCCTGGATGAACCGCGAAGCGCTGGCCCTGACCGCCACCGAGAACCGCGCCATCTATTGGTCACGTTCCCGTGGCAAGCTGTGGCGCAAGGGTGAAGAGTCCGGGCATGTGCAACACCTGCATGAGATGCGCCTGGACTGCGACGGCGACGTCATCATCCTGATGGTCGAACAGGTCGGTGAGATAGCCTGCCACACCGGCCGTCAAAGCTGCTTCTATCGCGTCTTCGAGAACGGCGACTGGAAAACCGTCGATCCGGTGCTCAAGGACCCGCATGCCATTTATTCAGGACATACCCATGAGTGACACCCTGACCCGCCTGGCCCAGGTGCTGGAAGAGCGCAAAGGCGCGGCAGCCGACAGCTCCTATGTCGCCAGCCTGTACCACAAGGGTTTGAACAAGATTCTGGAAAAAGTCGGCGAAGAGTCCGTGGAGACCATCATCGCCGCCAAGGACGCCGCCATCAGCGGTGACTGTAGCGACGTGATCTACGAGACCGCCGACCTGTGGTTCCACAGCCTGGTCATGCTGGCCCAACTCGGGCAGCATCCGCAGGCCGTACTGGATGAACTGGACCGGCGCTTCGGTCTTTCCGGGCATGTCGAGAAAGCCTCGCGCCCGTCCGCCTGATCAACTCTTGAGAGGAATAGCCACATGGGTATCTTTGACTGGAAACACTGGATCGTCATCCTGGTCGTCGTCGTGCTGGTGTTCGGCACCAAGAAACTGAAGAACCTCGGCACTGATGTCGGCGAGTCGATCAAGGGCTTTCGCAAGGCCATGAACGATGACGAGAAAACGGCCGATCCGGCGGCAGCCCCGGCACAACCGGTACCGCCGGCGCAACCGGTACACCCCCAGGCCACCCAGCCTGTGAGTGCGCCGCACACCATCGACGTGCAGGCCCAGAAAGTCGAAGAGCCGACCCGCAAAGACTCGTGAGCACTGACTAATGTTTGGGATCAGCTTCACTGAACTGCTGCTCGTCGGCCTCGTCGCCCTGCTGGTATTGGGCCCCGAACGCCTGCCGGGCGCTGCGCGCACCGCAGGGCTCTGGATCGGGCGCCTGAAGCGCAGCTTCAATGCGATCAAACAGGAAGTTGAACGTGAAATCGGTGCCGACGACATCCGTCGGCAATTGCACAACGAACACATTCTGTCCCTGGAGCAGGAAGCGCGGAAAATCCTCACGCCGCCCCAGCAGGAACCGACGCCGGTTGAGCCTGTGGCCGAGCCGACGATGACCGCGCCAGCGCCGCTGGCTGACGCGCCCCCGGTGGTTGTCGAGCCGGTAAAAGCGGCGCAACCCGCGCCAGCAGTGACGGCGCCTACCACACCCAACGACCCTACATTGCCGCCGCGAGCCCCATGAGCAATATCCCAGAGCACGACCAGCCGATGCCGCTGGTATCGCACCTCACCGAGTTGCGCACCCGCCTGCTGCGTTGCGTCGCGGCGGTCTTCGTCATCTTCGCCGGGTTGTTTGCCTTCACCCAGCAGATCTACACCTTCGTCTCGACGCCGCTGCGCCAGTACCTGCCGGTCGGGGCAACGATGATTGCCACCGATGTGTCGTCGCCGTTCCTGACGCCACTGAAGCTGACAATGATGGTCTCGCTGTTCCTGGCGATCCCGGTGATCCTGCACCAGATCTGGGGCTTCATTGCTCCTGGCCTGTACAAGCATGAAAAACGCATCGCCGTGCCCCTGCTGGTGTCCAGCATCCTGTTGTTCTACACCGGCATGGCCTTCGCCTATTTCCTCGTGTTCCCGCTGATCTTCAAGTTCTTCGCCGCCGCCACCCCGGCAGGCGTGGAGATGATGACCGACATCACCAGCTACCTGGATTTCGTCATGACGCTGTTCTTCGCCTTCGGCGTGGCGTTCGAAATTCCCGTGGCGGTGGTGCTGCTGGTGTGGATCGGCGTGGTTGACGTGGTGTACCTGAAGAAAATCCGCCCGTACGTGGTCATCGGCTGCTTCGTGGTCGGCATGATCCTCACCCCGCCGGACATCTTCTCCCAGACCTTGCTGGCCGTGCCGATGTGGCTGCTGTTCGAAATCGGCGTGCTGTTCGGCGGCCTGGTGCGCAAGCGCAGCGAGCACCCGGACGACGAGACGGCTGACGATCACAACGACCAGCCGCCTGCGACCCAAGCGTGAACCTGCTGTTGCTCGAAGAGGCCGACTTCATTGGCCCTGACCGGGTGATCCTGAGCGATCGCCGGCTGACCCACATGCAGGACGTCCACCGCAGCGCCGTCGGTGACAGCCTGCGGGTCGGCCGCATCGGCGGCTTGATGGGCACCGCCCAGGTGCTGCGCCTGGAAGCCCGCGAGGCTGAACTGCAAATCAGCCTGGACCAGCCGCCACCGGCCAAGCTGCCGTTGACGCTGGTGCTGGCCCTGCCTCGCCCGAAAATGCTTCGACGGGTGTTCCAGACCGTCGCGACCATGGGCGTGCCGCGGGTGGTGCTGGTCAACAGTTACCGCGTGGAAAAGAGCTTCTGGCAGACGCCGTTCCTGGAGCCCGAGGCCATTCGTGAACAGTTGATTCTCGGGCTGGAACAAGCGCGGGACAGCGTGCTGCCTGAAATCCTGATCGAAAAACGCTTCAAGCCCTTCGTCGAAGACCGACTGCCGGCCATGACCGAGGGCACCCTGGGCCTGGTCGGTCATCCGGGCAACTATCCGCCCTGCCCTCGGGCCCTGACCGAGCCGGTGACCCTGGCGATCGGCCCGGAAGGTGGCTGGATTCCCTACGAGATCGATCTGCTGGCCAAGGCCGGCCTGCAACCGGTGCAACTGGGCGAGCGGATCCTGCGGGTCGAGACCGCGGTTACGGCCCTGCTGGCCCGCCTCTTCTGACCCCTGTGGCTTGCCACAGCGCGTCAAGCTCCTTTCTCCAGCTTTCCCCTGATGGGCCGATATACTTCTAAGCAAAGCAGTTCCGCCCTTCAAGGGAGTACCGGCATGTTCAGATGGCTAGGTAACGTAGGCGTCAATCGCAAACTCGGCTTCGGTTTCGGCCTGGTACTGTTTCTGACCTTGATGATCACCTTCACCGGCTGGACCGGCCTGGGTAAGGTAATTGCCCGAGGCGACACGCTGGGACTCATCGCCAGTCTGAACGACATGACCAAGGACCTGCGCTCCGCGCGCATGGACTATTACGCGACCCGTGGTGAAAAGGGCCCGGGGGAAATCAACGATCTGATCGGCAAATTGGAGCCTGGGCTCCAGACCGCCCGTCAATCGATCGAGCAGCCGGCCGATGTGGCAATCGTCGACAAACAACTGGCAGCGGTCGCCGATTACAAAGTGGCCTTCGCCGAACTAACCCGCGCCATCGCCAGTCGTGAGGATGCACGCAGCAGGCTGGGTGCCAGCGCCGATAACGCCGTGGCCCGTGTCGCCGACGTCGAAAACGCCACGCGCAAAGGCGATAACATTGCTCAATTCGACAGCGTGGTCGGCGTGAGCAAGGCAATCCAGCAAGCTCGCTATCAAGTTCGCGGTTATACCTACAGCGGCCAGCCCGACGCCGAGCAGCCAGCCCTGGATGCCATCGAAAACGCCTTGAAAACCCTCGGCAGCCTGCCGGCCCAATTGCCCGATGAACACGCCGCGAACCTGCAACAGGCCAGCGAATCGCTCAAGTCCTATCGTGTCGCGGTCAACCAGTTCCGTGAAGCCCAGACCGCCAGCGCTGCCGCCATCAAGCGCATGTCTGACCTGGGGGTTGTGCTGCGAGGGGCCAGCCGAGATCTCACCCTGTCCCAGACGGTCGTGCGCGACCACGACGCCGCGAGCGCCAAACTCTTCCTGGTCTCGGCCGCCGCGCTGGCCCTCCTGTTCGGGGTGATAGCCGCTCTGGCAATCACCCGACAGATCGTCAGCCCGCTGGAGCAGACCCTCAAGGTCGCTGAACACGTGGCCGCAGGCGACCTGACCCATAACCTCAGCTCTGATCGCCACGACGAATTGGGCCAACTGCAACGTGCCGTGCAGAGCATGACCGTCGGTTTGCGGCAATTGATCGGCGGCATCAGCGACGGCGTCACGCAAATCGCCAGCGCGGCCGAACAGCTCTCGGCCGTCACCGAGCAAACCAGCGCCGGCGTCAACAGCCAGAAAGTGGAGACCGACCAGGTCGCCACGACCATGCAGGAGATGACCGCCACGGTGCAGGAAGTGGCGCGTAATGCCGAGCAAGCCTCCGAAGCCGCGGTCGCCGCAGACCAGCAGGCTCGCGAAGGCGAAAAAGTGGTCGGCGAAGCCATCGCCCAGATCGAACGCCTGTCCAGAGAAGTCAGTCACTCCACCGACGCCATGGGCCATCTCAAGCGCGAGAGCGACAAGATCGGCAGTGTGCTGGACGTGATCAAGTCCGTCGCCCAGCAAACCAACCTGCTAGCCCTCAACGCGGCCATCGAGGCGGCCCGGGCCGGTGAAGCCGGGCGTGGTTTCGCGGTGGTGGCCGACGAGGTTCGCAGCCTGGCCCAGCGCACCCAGAAGTCCACCGAAGAAATCGAAGGGCTGATCGATGGCCTGCAGTCGGGCACTGAAAAGGTCGCGACCACCCTGGACAACAGCCGCGACCTGACCGACAGCAGCGTCGAGCTGACCCGCCGCGCCGGAGGCTCACTGGAAAACATCACCCGCACCGTCTCGGCGATCCAGTCGATGAACCAGCAGATCGCCGCCGCAGCCGAGCAGCAAAACGCCGTGGCCGAAGAGATCAATCGTAGCGTAGTGAACGTTCGTAATGTGTCCGAACACACCGCCGCCGCCAGCGAAGAAACCGCCGCTGCCAGCGCCGAACTGGCGCGATTGGGGGTTCACATACAAACGCTGGTGAGTCGCTTCAAGGTCTAAGCGCCGAAAAAGGCAGGCATCACACCTGTAACGAGAGCGCTTGCTCGCGCCAGGGCGCACAGCAGACAACGGCGTCGTAAATGCGGCTGCCTCGCAATCGAGCGCAAGCACGCTCCTTCGCCATGCAAGGCTTCAGCTATTTTCTACAGATCTACGTCACATGGTCGATACTCTCCTCATAAGGCCTATAAAAGGTTCGAGGAGTATCGGCATGTCCAGTTGGCTAACCGAAAAGCTGGGAAATGTAAGCGTCAATCGCAAGCTGGGCGTCGGTTTTGGCCTGGTCTTGCTCATGACGGTCCTGAGCACTTTTGCTGGCTGGAACAGTCTGACCAACGTGATCAGCCGGGCGGACAAGCAAGCCACCATTGCCAATCTCAACGAGATGGCGAAGGACCTGCGAGTCGCTCGTCTCGAATACGAAATGCGTCGCGGCGAACAAGGTCCCACCGCCGTCAGCGAGCTACTGGGCAAGCTGCGGGGCGATGTACAAGCCGCCCTCCAGAGATTCGTACGCCCCGCTGACCAGCAAGCGCTCAATCAGCAGGCAACCATCCTCGATGAGTACAAACGTGCCTTTACCGACCTGAACCAAGCGACAGAAAGCCGCGAATCGGCCCGATCCAAGCTCGGTGCCACCGCCGACAATGCCGTGGCCAAGGTCGCGGAAGTTGAAAAATCCGTGCTGCAAGGCGACAGCGTCGCGCAATTCAACAGCGTGATCGAGCTGAGCAAGTTGATCCAGCAGGCACGCTTCCAGGTCCGAGGCTACACCTACAGCGGCAAGGCCGAAGCCGAGCAACCGGCATTGGACGCCATCGACACCGCCCTGAAAAACCTCGAAAGCCTGCCGGCCAAGTTGCCGGAGCAGCACATTGCCAACCTGCAACAGGCCAGCGAATCGCTTAAAGGCTATCGCGCTGCCGTCAGCCTGTTCCGTGACTCGCAAGTAGCCAGCGCCGCTGCCCTCAAGAAAATGGTGGATCAGGACGCCCGCCTGAACGAGTTGAACAATGAAATGACCGCCTCGCAAGTTGAAGTACGCGGCAAAGAGACGACTCAAGCGAAGGACACGCTGATCATTGTCACCATTCTGGCATTGGCGTTTGGCCTGCTTGCCGCCTGGCTGATCACCCGGCAGATCGTCGTTCCGTTGCAGCAGACACTGGTTGCAGTTGAACGTGTCGCCTCGGGCGACCTGAGCCATAACCTTGAGGTTCGTCGGCGCGACGAGATGGGCCAACTGCAGGGCAGCCTGCAGCGGATGGTCATCAGCCTGCGGGAGTTGATTGGCGGTATCAGGGACGGTGTGACACAGATCGCCAGCGCCGCCGAACAGCTTTCGGCCGTGACCGAACAGACCAGCGCCGGGGTCAACAACCAAAAGATCGAGACCGATCAGGTTGCCACTGCCATGCATGAAATGACCGCTACCGTTCAGGAAGTGGCCCGCAATGCAGAGGAAGCCTCCGAGGCCGCCGTCGCCGCAGACCAGCAGGCCCGTGAGGGTGAGCGCGTGGTGGGCGAAGCCATCGCGCAGATCGAGCGACTGGCCCGGGAAGTCGGCAACTCCACCTCCGCCATGAGTGATTTGAAGCGCGAAAGCGACAAGATTGGCAGTGTGCTGGATGTGATCAAGTCCGTAGCGCAGCAAACCAACCTGCTGGCACTCAACGCCGCCATCGAAGCCGCCCGCGCCGGTGAAGCGGGCCGAGGCTTCGCGGTGGTTGCCGACGAGGTTCGCAGCCTGGCCCAACGCACCCAGAAGTCCACCGAAGAAATCGAAGAATTGATCCTGGGCCTGCAAAACGGCACCCAGCAGGTCGCCACCATCATGGACAACAGCCGTGGGCTGACCGACAGCAGCGTCGAGCTGACCCGTCGCGCCGGTGGCTCCCTGGAAAATATTACCCGTACGGTCTCGGCGATTCAGTCGATGAACCAGCAGATTGCGGCCGCTGCTGAACAGCAGAGTGCCACGGCTGAAGAAATCAACCGCAGCGTGTTGAACGTGCGCGATGTGTCCGAACAGACCTCGGCCGCCAGCGAAGAAACCGCTGCTTCCAGCGCTGAGTTGGCACGGCTGGGAATTCATTTGCAGACGTTGGTGGGGCGGTTCAAGGTCTGACGCTTTGGCTCGGATTTGTTGGATTTGTGTGTATATCCGTTGCTGCGGTAACGACGACTTAGGGTTCCGCCCTAACGGCGGGTCACTTTTGAAGCCATCCCTCTGTGGGAGCGAGCCTGCTCGCGATAGCGGTGGGTCAGCTTGCATTGATATTGGATGTGCCGACGCCTTCGCGAGCAAGCCCGCTCCCACCTTGGCCGGGGCAAAAAGAAGATTCCCGTCAAGCCATCCCTCTGTGGAAGCGAGCCTGCTCGCGATAGCGGTGGGTCAGCTTGCATCATGCTGAATGTGAAACCGTCATCGCGAGCAGGCTCGCTCCCACAATGGGACCTGGGTACAGCCGTAGAGCCAGGTCGGCTTTAAGGCCGCCTCGGCGAGTTTGTGATCTGGGCGCCCCGTTAACCACGCTGGCCGAACGCAGGTATTGTGGAGTGGGCAATCCGGCATGGATGCCGGATTAGCCGCGCTGGGCCATGGAGGGCCCTTCGCGGCGGGCCCACGGAGTAATGCCTGTCTATTATACAAATCTGACGCTGCAGACGGGAGCTGAGGTCGAGATCGGTGAGGTAGAGGGAGGAATGGGAAGAAAGAATTACAGGGGTAGCAGGGAAAGTAGTAAAAAACTGGAGGAAAACCGATGGCGAAGGCAGCCATCGGGCGTTATAACTGCA
>NZ_JAGGOF010000097.1:98930-138051 GCF_018614775.1 Pseudomonas fluorescens | reverse complement strand
TGTTGCCTCCACCCAATCAGGGGGAAATGGGTGGCAAACGAAGACTTGCACGTTAGTACCGACATTTTGTAGGGACTTGTTACTACCATCGTCGAATGGTTCTATAGGCCCGCCCCGGGCTACAACGGGACCATACAAAAACAACTATGTCACCGAGGTAAGAAACATGAGTGCGGCTTCTGTGTATCCCGTTCGTCCCGAGGTTGCGGCCAGTACGTTGACTGACGAGGCGACCTACAAGGCCATGTACCAACAGTCGGTGGTCAACCCGGATGGCTTCTGGCGCGAGCAGGCCAAGCGCCTGGACTGGATCAAGCCGTTCACCACGGTGAAACAGACGTCCTTCGACGATCACCACGTCGATATCAAGTGGTTTGCCGATGGCACCTTGAACGTTTCCTACAACTGCCTCGACCGTCACCTGGCCGAGCGCGGCGATCAGGTCGCGATCATCTGGGAGGGCGATGACCCGGCCGAGAGTCGCAACATCACCTATCGCGAACTGCACGAGCAAGTCTGCAAGTTCGCCAACGCCCTGCGCGGCCAGGACGTGCATCGCGGCGACGTGGTGACCATCTATATGCCGATGATCCCCGAAGCCGTGGTCGCCATGCTGGCCTGTACCCGGATCGGCGCGATTCACTCGGTGGTGTTCGGCGGCTTCTCGCCGGAAGCGCTGGCCGGCCGGATCATCGATTGCAAATCCAAAGTGGTGATCACTGCCGACGAAGGTATTCGCGCCGGCAAGAAGATCCCGCTCAAGGCCAACGTCGACGACGCACTGACCAACCCGGAAACCAGCAGCATCCAGAAAGTCATCGTGTGCAAGCGCACGGCGGGCAACATCAAGTGGAACCAGCACCGCGACATCTGGTACGAAGACCTGATGAAAGTCGCCGGCACCGTTTGCGCGCCGAAGGAAATGGGCGCTGAAGAAGCGCTGTTCATCCTCTACACCTCCGGTTCCACCGGCAAGCCCAAGGGCGTGCAGCACACCACGGCTGGCTACCTGCTGTATGCAGCGCTGACCCATGAGCGCGTGTTCGACTACAAGCCGGGCGAAGTCTACTGGTGCACCGCCGATGTCGGCTGGGTCACCGGCCACAGCTACATCGTCTACGGCCCGCTGGCTAACGGTGCGACCACGCTGCTGTTCGAAGGCGTGCCGAACTACCCGGACATCACCCGCGTTGCGCAGGTGATCGACAAGCACAAGGTCAATATCCTCTACACCGCGCCGACCGCCATCCGCGCGATGATGGCCTCGGGCACCGCCGCGGTGGAAGGCGCCGATGGCAGCAGCCTGCGCCTGTTGGGTTCGGTGGGTGAGCCGATCAACCCGGAAGCCTGGGATTGGTACTACAAGAATGTCGGCAAGGAGCGTTGCCCGATCGTTGATACCTGGTGGCAGACCGAAACCGGTGGTGTGCTGATCAGCCCGTTGCCGGGCGCCACCGCGCTGAAACCGGGTTCGGCCACGCGGCCGTTCTTCGGCGTGGTGCCGGCGCTGGTGGACAACCTCGGCAACCTGATCGAAGGCGCATCCGAAGGCAACCTGGTGATCCTCGATTCGTGGCCGGGCCAGGCGCGGACGCTGTACGGCGACCATGACCGCTTCGTCGACACCTACTTCAAGACCTTCAGCGGCATGTACTTCACCGGTGACGGCGCCCGTCGTGATGAGGATGGCTACTACTGGATCACCGGTCGGGTGGATGACGTACTCAACGTGTCCGGCCACCGCATGGGCACGGCCGAGATCGAAAGTGCAATGGTCGCTCACCCGAAAGTCGCCGAAGCGGCGGTGGTCGGTGTGCCGCACGACATCAAGGGGCAGGGCATCTACGTGTACGTGACCCTCAACGCTGGCGAAGAAACCAGCGAAGCGTTGCGCCTGGAGTTGAAGAACTGGGTGCGCAAGGAGATCGGTCCGATTGCTTCGCCGGATGTCATCCAGTGGGCGCCAGGGCTGCCTAAGACCCGTTCGGGCAAGATCATGCGCCGCATCCTGCGCAAGATTGCCACGGCGGAATACGATGGGTTGGGTGATATCTCCACCCTGGCCGATCCGGGTGTGGTGGCGCATTTGATCGAGACGCACAAGACCATGAACGTCGCCTGACGGCGATTCCGGGGTCTCTGAAAAGCCCCGCCTGGCAGTTGCCGGGCGGGGCTTTTTCATATGCCTGGCGGCTCGTTCCCACGCTCCGCGTNNGCGTGGGAACGATCAGTGTGGAAAGGTCTGCGAATAAATATCGACGTTCGGCGTCAGACCTTTCTGAACGTTACCGATGTTTCGAAATGTGTAACCAAAGGCGCCGTACCGAGGCGATGGGAAACGCCGAGCGCTGTTTCAGGGCGTTCGTAGCTGCCCGATAAAATTAGCCGACACGCTGTGCTTGCCGGATTAGAAGGGTTTGCGAATAATGGGCCCGCAATTTGCAACATGGATCGGTTTCCCTTCTTTTGCTCTTGCATGAATTTGCGGGGCTGTCAATGCGCTCGATCCGCTTTCTCGGTGCTTCTGTAATTTGTTGTCGCATTGAAGAAATATCGGCTTCGGGCCTGTCGTTAGAATGCCGATCACTCGCTCGTCGTGGCGCACGTTGAATAAAACGTTCGCTTCCTAGGACGCAGCACCCGGATTCGTTTCACCCATTCGCATATTGGGCTGTTGCTCACTCTGCCGTTTTTTGCCCTTTACCGATGGAGTCCCAAGATGAAGAAACTTGTGCTGCTTGGCGCCCTGGCGCTGTCCGTGCTCTCCCTGCCGACCTTCGCCGATGAGAAGCCTGTAAAGATCGGTATCGAAGCGGCTTACCCTCCGTTCGCCTCGAAAGCCCCGGATGGTAGCATCGTCGGTTTCGACTACGACATCGGCAACGCGCTGTGCGAAGAGATGAAGGTCAAGTGCGTGTGGGTCGAGCAAGAGTTCGACGGTCTGATCCCGGCGCTCAAGGTCCGCAAGATCGACGCGATCCTGTCGTCCATGTCGATCACCGAAGACCGCAAGAAGTCGGTTGATTTCACCAACAAGTACTACAACACCCCGGCCCGCCTGGTCATGAAGGCCGGCACCCAGGTCAGCGACGGCCTGGCCGAGCTCAAGGGCAAGAACATCGGCGTGCAGCGCGGTTCGATCCACGAGCGTTTCGCCCGTGAAGTCCTGGCCCCGCTGGGTGCCGAAATCAAGCCGTACGGTTCGCAGAACGAGATCTACCTGGACGTCGCCGCCGGTCGTCTCGACGGCACCGTGGCAGACGCTACGCTGTTGGATGACGGTTTCCTCAAGACCGATGCCGGCAAGGGCTTTGCGTTCGTCGGCCCGGCTTTCACCGACGTCAACTACTTCGGCGACGGCGTAGGGATCGCGGTGCGCAAGGGTGACGCCCTGAAGGACAAGATCAACGCTGCCATCGCCGCGATTCGCGCGAACGGCAAGTACAAGCAAATCCAGGACAAGTACTTCGCCTTCGACATCTACGGCAAGTAACACCGTCCCGCCACTCGTGCGAAATGGCGCAAGCAACAGGATCCCTGCGGTTTGCGCCATTTTTTCATCCCACTTTCGAGGACCTGAATCATGTTGAAAGGCTACGGGGCTGTCATCCTCGATGGCGCATGGTTGACGCTTCAGCTCGCCTTGTCGTCCATGGCCCTGGCCATTGTCCTGGGGCTGATCGGCGTTGCGCTGCGTCTTTCGCCGGTGCGCTGGCTGGCGTGGCTGGGCGACCTGTATTCCACGGTCATTCGCGGCATTCCCGACCTGGTGCTGATCCTGCTGATCTTCTACGGCGGCCAGGACCTGCTCAATCGCGTGGCGCCAATGCTCGGGTATGACGACTACATCGACCTGAACCCGCTGGCGGCCGGCATCGGCACCCTCGGATTCATCTTCGGTGCGTACCTGTCGGAGACCTTTCGCGGCGCGTTCATGGCGATCCCCAAGGGGCAGGCCGAGGCGGGCATGGCGTATGGCATGAACGGGTTCCAGGTGTTTTTCCGGGTGATGGTGCCGCAGATGATTCGCCTGGCGATTCCCGGCTTCACCAACAACTGGCTGGTGTTGACCAAGGCCACCGCGCTGATTTCGGTGGTGGGCCTGCAAGACATGATGTTCAAGGCCAAGCAGGCGGCGGATGCCACCCGCGAGCCTTTCACCTTCTTCCTGGCAGTGGCGGCGATGTACCTGGTGATCACCAGTGTTTCGTTGCTGGCATTGCGTCACCTTGAGAAGCGCTACTCGGTAGGCGTAAGGGCGGCTGATCTATGATCTTCGACTACAACGTCATCTATGAAGCCTTGCCGCTGTACTTCGGTGGCTTGCTGACCACCCTGAAGCTGCTGGCGCTGTCGCTGTTCTTCGGCCTGCTGGCGGCGTTGCCCCTGGGGCTGATGCGGGTGTCCAAGCAGCCGGCGGTCAACATGTCGGCCTGGCTCTACACCTACGTGATCCGCGGCACGCCGATGCTGGTGCAGCTGTTCCTGATCTACTACGGGCTGGCGCAGTTCGAGGTCGTGCGCGAGAGCTTCCTCTGGCCGTGGCTGTCCAGCGCGACCTTCTGTGCGTGCCTGGCGTTCGCCATCAACACCAGCGCCTACACCGCCGAAATCATTGCCGGCAGCCTGCGGGCCACGCCCAATGGCGAGATCGAAGCGGCCAAGGCCATGGGCATGTCGCGCTTCACGCTGTATCGCCGGATCCTGCTGCCATCGGCCCTGCGCCGGGCGCTGCCGCAGTACAGCAACGAAGTGATCATGATGCTGCAGACCACCAGTCTGGCGTCCATCGTGACCCTGATCGACATCACCGGTGCCGCGCGTACGGTGAACGCCCAGTATTACCTGCCGTTCGAGGCCTACATCACGGCCGGCGTGTTCTACCTGTGCCTGACCTTCATCCTCGTGCGCCTGTTCAAACTGGCCGAGCGCCGCTGGCTGGGTTACCTGGCCCCGCGCAAGCACTGATAACGCATCGATCCGATCGACTGCCCAACGACTGACGTTTTGTGAGAACCGACATGTACAAGCTCGAAGTCCAAGACCTGCATAAACGCTATGGCAGTCACGAAGTGCTCAAGGGCGTGTCCCTGAAAGCCGCCGCAGGCGATGTGATCAGCATCATCGGCTCCAGTGGCTCCGGCAAGAGTACCTTCCTGCGTTGCATCAACCTGCTTGAGCAACCCCATGCCGGCAAGATCCTGCTCAACAACGAAGAGCTGAAGCTGGTGGCCAACAAGGATGGCGCGTTGAAGGCCGCCGACCCCAAGCAGCTGCAACGCATGCGTTCGCGGCTATCGATGGTGTTCCAGCATTTCAACCTGTGGTCCCACATGACCGCGCTGGAAAACATCATGGAAGCGCCGGTGCATGTGCTGGGCGTGGCCAAGGCCGAGGCGCGGGAGAAGGCCGAGCACTACCTGAACAAAGTCGGCGTGGCCCATCGCAAGGACGCCTACCCGGGCCACATGTCCGGCGGCGAGCAACAGCGCGTGGCGATTGCCCGGGCGCTGGCGATGGAGCCGGAAGTGATGCTGTTCGACGAGCCGACCTCGGCGCTGGACCCGGAGCTGGTGGGCGATGTGCTCAAGGTGATGCAGGCCCTGGCCCTGGAAGGCCGGACCATGGTGGTGGTGACCCATGAAATGGGCTTTGCCCGCGAAGTGTCGAACCAACTGGTGTTCCTGCACAAAGGCATCGTCGAAGAAAGCGGCAACCCACGTGAAGTGCTGGTCAATCCGCAATCGGAGCGCCTGCAGCAATTTCTTTCGGGCAGCCTCAAGTAAATCGCTCCCGTTACGCACCGATTCAGGTCATGCTGCGCACCGCGCGCCAGGTGGTCTAATTTGGTTGCAGCCGCTTTTGGCTTTAACACTGTTTTCGCTTTGGATTGCCCGCCATGACCGCCCATCGAATTGGTTTCCTGATTTGGCCCAGCACAAAAGCCTTGACGCTGGCGCTGGCCGAGGAGGCCTTGCGTGTTGCTCAGCGGGTGCATCCGGATGTGGTCTACGAGCTGTCGTTCTTGCAGGCCGAAGCACCGACCGAAGGCGCCTGGCAACTGCCGGGCGAACCCTGGGCGGGCAAGCTCGAAGGTTTCCAGAAGCTGTTTTTGCTGGCCGATGAGCCGCCGACCGCGCTTGCCTCGCCCCTGAGCAGCGCGCTCAAGCAACTGGTGCGGGCCGGGTGTGTGATTGGTGGCTTGTCCGCCGGTGTCTATCCCTTGGCGCAGCTGGGTTTGCTCGACGGTTACCGTGCCGCCGTGCATTGGCGCTGGCAGGATGATTTCGCCGAGCGCTTTCCCAAGGTCATCGCCACCAGCCATCTGTTCGATTGGGATCGTGATCGCCTCACCGCGTGCGGCGGCATGTCGGTGCTCGACCTGTTGCTGGCGGTGCTGGCCCGGGACCATGGCGCGGAATTGGCCGGTGCGGTGTCGGAAGAGCTGGTGGTCGAACGCATTCGTGAAGGCGGCGAGCGCCAGCGCATCCCGTTGCAGAACCGTCTCGGCTCCAGCCATCCGAAGCTCACCCAGGCGGTGTTGCTGATGGAGGCCAACATCGAAGAGCCGCTGACCACCGACGAGATCGCCCAGCATGTGTGCGTGTCCCGGCGCCAGTTGGAGCGGATCTTCAAGCAATACCTCAATCGCGTGCCGAGCCAGTACTACCTGGAACTGCGCCTGAACAAGGCCCGGCAGATGCTGATGCAGACCAGCAAATCGATCATCCAGATCGGCCTGTCCTGCGGGTTCTCCTCGGGCCCGCACTTCTCCAGCGCCTACCGCAACTTCTTCGGCGCCACCCCCCGCGAAGACCGCAACCAGCGGCGCAGCAGCAGCCCGTTCGAATTGTCGTCGGTGCCGTCCGAGCGCGGTTAGGCGGCTCCGACCCGAGGGCCGGGTTGACACGAATATGACGGTCTACACAAAACAATCGTGGGAGCGGGCTTGCTCGCGAATGCGGAGTGTCAGTCGATATTGGTGCCAGCTGAACTGACGCTTTCGCGAGCAAGCCCGCTCCCACAGGGGATCGGTGTCCGACAAGGGAATTGTAGAAGCGGGCGCCTCAAACCCAGCGCCAACGTTTAAACTGCGCCTTTGCGACGCAATTTGTCGCATTGCCGTAAACCCGCGCAAAACGTGGGTTGGCGCTATAAGAAGTTGTCGCTTGGCGGCAAGGCCGGGCTGAGAACTGTCCTTACAATCCCCTCATCGCTCGCCATTTCCAGGCGGGTGTTTCTCTTCAGGAGACTCCGATGTCCGTTGAGCAAGCCGCGGTACAACGCGCCGATTTCGACCAGGTGATGGTGCCTAACTATGCACCTGCTGCCTTCATTCCGGTGCGTGGCGCCGGTTCCCGCGTATGGGACCAGTCCGGTCGCGAATTGATCGACTTTGCTGGCGGCATTGCAGTCAACGTACTGGGCCACGCCCATCCGGCGCTGGTCGGCGCGCTGACCGAACAGGCCAACAAGCTGTGGCACGTGTCCAACGTTTTCACCAATGAGCCGGCCCTGCGCCTGGCCCATAAGCTGATCGACGCGACCTTTGCCGAGCGCGCGTTCTTCTGCAACTCCGGCGCCGAAGCCAACGAGGCCGCCTTCAAGCTGGCCCGTCGCGTCGCGTTCGACCGTTACGGCAGCGAAAAATACGAAATCATCGCCGCGCTCAACAGCTTCCACGGCCGCACGTTGTTCACCGTCAACGTCGGCGGGCAGTCGAAGTACTCCGACGGTTTCGGCCCCAAGATTACCGGCATCACCCACGTTCCCTACAACGACTTGGCAGCCTTGAAAGCCGCTGTGTCGGACAAGACCTGCGCCGTGGTGCTGGAGCCGATCCAGGGCGAGGGCGGCGTGCTGCCGGCCGAGCTGGCCTACCTGCAAGGCGCCCGTGAGCTGTGCGATGCGCACAACGCGCTGCTGGTGTTCGACGAAGTGCAGACCGGCATGGGCCGCAGCGGCGAGCTGTTCGCCTACATGCACTACGGCGTGACCCCGGACATCCTCACCAGCGCCAAGAGCCTGGGCGGCGGTTTCCCGATCGCGGCGATGCTCACCACCGAAGCGCTGGCCAAGCACCTGGTCGTCGGCACCCACGGCACCACTTACGGCGGCAACCCGCTGGCGTGCGCGGTGGCCGAGGCGGTGATCGATGTGGTCAACACGCCTGAAGTGCTCGGCGGCGTCAAGGCCAAGCATGACAAGTTCAAGACCCGCCTGGAGCAGATCGGCGCCAAGTATGGCCTGTTCACCCAGGTGCGCGGCCTGGGCCTGTTGATCGGCTGCGTGCTGAACGACGCCTGGAAAGGCAAGGCCAAGGACATCTTCAACGCCGCCGAACAGGAAGGCCTGATGATCCTGCAAGCCGGCCCGGACGTGATCCGCTTCGCCCCGAGCCTGGTGGTGGAAGACGCCGACATCGACGCCGGCCTGGACCGCTTCGAGAAGGCGGCGGCGAAGCTGACGCAAGCCTGATTTCAGACTTGACCGGCTCCTGTGTGGGCCGGGCTTTGTGGGAGCGAGCCTGCTCGCGATTGGGATCGCCTCGGTCCGCCAGGCAGATCGAGGCGTCTGTATCGCGAGCAGGCTCGCTCCCACAGGAAGTCCGCTTCCAGGCTTGGATTGATGTGCAGCAAGCCCGGTATTTTTTCTCTGAGTCTCGACCTTTTGGTCGAACCCTTTATTTCAAGTTAAGGAGTGACACCATGCTGGTGATGCGCCCCGCGCAAATGGCTGATTTGGGCGAGGTACAGCGTCTGGCTGCGGACAGTCCGATCGGTGTCACTTCCTTGCCGGATGACGTGGAACGCCTGAGCGACAAGATCGCCGCGAGCGAAGCCTCGTTCGCCGCCGAAGTCAGTTTCAACGGCGAGGAAAGCTATTTCTTCGTCCTCGAAGACACCGCCACCGGCAAGCTGGCGGGCTGTTCGGCGATTGTCGCGTCGGCCGGTTATTCCGAACCGTTCTACAGCTTTCGCAACGAGACCTTCGTTCACGCCTCCCGTGAGTTGAAGATCCACAACAAGATCCACGTGCTCTCCCAGTGCCACGACCTGACCGGCAACAGCCTGCTGACCAGCTTCTATGTGGTGCGCGAACTGGTGGGCTCGCCGTGGTCGGAACTCAATTCCCGCGGACGCCTGCTGTTCGTCGCCAGCCACCCGGAGCGGTTCGCCGATTCGGTGGTGACCGAGATCGTCGGCTACAGCGACGAGAACGGGGATTCGCCGTTCTGGGACGCCATCGGGCGTAACTTCTTCGACCTCAACTACGCCGCCGCCGAGCGCCTGTGTGGGCTGAAAAGCCGCACCTTCCTCGCCGAGCTGATGCCGCACTACCCGATCTACGTGCCGCTGTTGCCGGACGCCGCCCAGGAAGCCATGGGCCAGGTCCACCCGCGTGCGCAGATCACCTTCGACATCCTGATGCGCGAAGGTTTCGAGACCGATCACTACATCGACATCTTTGACGGTGGCCCGACCTTGCACGCGCGCGTCTCGGGGATCCGCTCGATTGCCCAGAGCCGCGTGGTGCCGGTCAAGATCGGCGAGCCGGTCAAGGGTGCCGGCCGGCAATACCTGGTGGCCAATGCGCAACTGCAGGATTACCGCGCGGTGCTGCTGGAACTGGATTACGCGCCGGGCAAGCCGGTGACGCTGGACATGGAAGCGGCCGAAGCCCTGGGCGTTGGCGAAGGTGCCAGTGTGCGCTTGGTGGCGGTTTAATGAGTTTCGCGGGTGGCGCAAGCGACCCGTTTGAGGAGATAGCATGATCGTTCGTCCCGTACGCAGCAGCGATTTACCCGCTCTGATCACCCTGGCGCGCAGCACTGGCACCGGCCTGACGACCTTGCCGGCCAACGAGGAGCGCCTGGCCCATCGGGTCGGCTGGGCCGAAAAGACCTTTCGCGGCGAAGCCGGGCGCGGTGACGCCGACTACCTGTTCGTGCTTGAAGACGACGACGGCCGGGTGGTGGGGATTTCTGCCATCGCCGGTGCCGTGGGCCTGCGCGAGCCCTGGTACAACTTCCGGGTCGGCCTGACGGTCAGCGCCTCCCAGGAACTGAACATCTACCGGGAAATCCCGACGCTGTTCCTGGCCAACGACCTGACCGGCAATTCCGAACTGTGCTCGCTGTTCCTGCACGCCGACTACCGCAATGGCCTCAACGGTCGCATGCTCGCCAAGGCGCGGCTGCTGTTCATCGCCGAATTCCCGCAGCTGTTTGGCAACAAGATCATCGCCGAGATGCGCGGCATGTCCGACGACAACGGCCGCTCGCCATTCTGGGAAAGCCTGGGCCGACATTTCTTCAAGATGGAATTCAGCCAGGCCGATTACCTGACTGGCGTGGGCAACAAGGCGTTCATCGCCGAGCTGATGCCCAAGTTCCCGCTCTACTCCTGCTTTTTGTCCGAAGACGCCCGCGCCGTGATCGGTCAGGTTCATCCCGACACCGAGCCTGCGTTGTCGATGCTCAAGAGCGAAGGCTTCAGTTACCAGGGCTACGTCGACATCTTCGACGCCGGCCCGGCGGTGGAATGCGAAACCGGCAAGATCCGCGCGGTGCGCGACAGCCAGGCGCTGGTGCTGGCCATCGGTACGCCTGGAGACGACGCCACGCCGTTCCTCATCCATAACCGCAAGCGCGAAGACTGCCGCATCACCGCGGCCCCGGCGCGCTTGGCCGCGGGCACCCTGGTGGTCGATCCGCTGACCGCCAAACGTCTTCAACTCAACGCCGGCGATCAAGTGCGCGCCGTCGCGTTGTCTGCTGCTCGGGAGTCGAAATAATGAATTCGCTGTACATCGCAGGCAGTTGGCTGGAAGGCCAAGGTGACGTCTTTGAGTCGCTGAACCCGGTCACCCAACAGGTGCTGTGGACGGGCAAGGGCGCCACGGCGGCGCAAGTGGAGTCGGCCGTGCAGGCGGCGCGCCAGGCGTTTGCGGACTGGGCCCGGCGTTCGCTGGATGAGCGTATCCAGGTGCTGGAAGCCTTTGCCGCCGCCCTGAAAAGCCGGGCAGACGAACTGGCCCATTGCATCGGTGAAGAAACCGGCAAGCCGTTGTGGGAAGCCGCCACTGAAGTCACCAGCATGGTCAACAAGGTGGCAATCTCGATCCAGAGCTACCGCGAACGCACCGGCGAAAAAAGTGGTCCGCTGGGCGACGCCACGGCGGTGCTGCGGCACAAGCCCCATGGCGTGGTGGCGGTGTTTGGCCCCTACAACTTCCCTGGTCACTTGCCTAACGGGCACATCGTGCCGGCCTTGCTGGCCGGTAACAGCGTGCTGTTCAAGCCGAGCGAGCTGACCCCGAAAGTTGCCGAGCTGACGGTCAAGTGCTGGGTCGAAGCCGGCCTGCCGCCGGGCGTGTTGAACCTGCTGCAAGGCGCGCGGGAAACCGGTATTGCCCTGGCGGCGAACCCGGGCATCGACGGGCTGTTTTTCACCGGCTCCAGCCGCACCGGCAATCTGTTGCATCAACAATTCTCCGGCCGTCCGGACAAGATCCTGGCGCTGGAAATGGGCGGCAACAACCCGCTGGTGGTGGATGAAGTGGCAGACGTCGAAGCGGCGGTCTACACCATTATTCAGTCCGCGTTCATTTCCGCCGGGCAGCGCTGCACCTGCGCACGCCGCCTGCTGGTGCCGGAAGGCGCCTGGGGCGATGCCTTGCTGGCGCGCCTGGTGGCGGTCAGTTCGACTCTGGAAGTCGGTGCCTTTGATCAACAACCGGCGCCGTTCATGGGGTCGGTGGTTTCCCTGGGCGCGGCGAAGGCGCTGATGGATGCGCAAAACCATTTGCTCGGCAAAGGCGCCGTGCCGCTGCTGTTCATGACCCAGCCACAGCCCCAGGCGGCGTTGCTGACCCCAGGCATCCTCGACGTGACGGCGGTGGCCGAACGTCCTGATGAAGAGCTGTTCGGGCCGTTGCTGCAGGTGATTCGCTACAGCGACTTCCCCGCTGCGATTGCCGAGGCCAACAACACCCAATATGGCCTGGCCGCCGGTTTGCTGTCGGACTCCCATGAGCGTTACCAGCAGTTCTGGCTGCAAAGCCGTGCTGGCATCGTCAACTGGAACAAACAATTGACCGGGGCTGCCAGCAGCGCACCGTTCGGCGGTGTGGGGGCCTCGGGCAACCATCGCGCCAGCGCCTACTACGCGGCCGATTATTGCGCGTACCCGGTGGCTTCCCTGGAAACCCCGAGCCTTGTCATGCCAACTGCCCTGACGCCTGGCGTGAGAATGGCGTGAGCCCTCTTCGCGAGCAAGCCCGCTCCCACAGGGATCGCGTGAACCTTGTGGGAGCGGGCTTGCTCGCGAAGGCCGCGCCGCGGTGTTTGATCAAACGCGTTACTTGATGCCTATAAAAACCAGATTCTCGTGGAGCCTCGCTGATGAAATCCTATGAAGTCAACTTTGACGGTCTAGTGGGGCCGACCCATAACTACGGCGGGCTCTCGTACGGCAACGTCGCGTCCCAGAGCAACAGCCAGCAGTCCTCGAACCCCAAGGAAGCGGCGTTGCAGGGCCTGGCGAAGATGAAAGCGCTGATGGACATGGGTTTCCAGCAAGGCGTGCTGGCGCCGCAAGAGCGTCCTGACGTGGCTGCCCTGCGCCGGTTGGGTTTTGCCGGCAGCGACGCTCAGGTCATCCAGCAGGCGGCGAAGGAAGCGATGCCCCTGTTGGTCGCCAGTTGCTCGGCCTCCAGCATGTGGGTAGCGAACGCCGCCACCGTCAGCCCGAGCGCCGACACCGCTGACGGCCGCGTGCATTTCACCGCCGCCAACCTGAACTGCAAATACCACCGCAGCATCGAGCACCCGACCACCAGCCGCGTGCTGGGGGCAATGTTTGCCGATCAAAAGCACTTCGCCCATCACGCCGCGTTGCCGGCGGTGGCGCAATTCGGCGACGAAGGCGCGGCCAACCACACCCGTTTCTGCCGTGCCTACGGTGACGCTGGCGTGGAGTTCTTCGTGTTCGGCCGCAGTGCCTTCGACATGCGTTACCCGGCGCCGCAGAAGTACCCGGCGCGCCAGACCCTCGAGGCGTCCCGCGCCGTTGCTCGCCTGCATGGCTTGAGTGAGGAGGGCGTGGTCTATGCGCAGCAGAACCCGTCGGTGATCGATCAGGGCGTGTTCCACAACGACGTGATCGCGGTCGGCAATGGCGAAGTGTTGTTCTACCACGAGGACGCGTTTCTCGAGACCGACAAGATGCTGGCCGAGTTGAGCAGCAAGCTCGCCAAGGTCGGTGGGAAATTTCAATCGGTGTGCGTACCGCGTTCGGCAGTGACCGTCGATGATGCGGTGCGGTCCTACCTGTTCAATAGCCAGCTGCTGTCGCGCCCCGACGGCTCGATGCTGTTGATCGTGCCCGAAGAGTGCCGCGGCAACGAACGCGTCTGGCAATACCTGCAAGGCCTGACGGCCTCGGGCGGGGTGATCCGCGAAGTGAAGGTCTTCGACCTCAAGCAAAGCATGCAGAACGGTGGCGGCCCGGCGTGCCTGCGGTTGCGCGTGGCGCTCAATGAAACCGAGCTGGCGGCCGTCAACCCAGGGGTTATCATGACCGCGCCGTTGTACGACTCGCTGACCCAATGGGTCGAGCGGCACTACCGCGACCGCATGACCGAGAACGACCTGGCCGACCCGCAGTTGCTGCTTGAATGCCGCGGGGCACTGGATGAATTGACACAAATCCTTAAACTTGGCTCGGTTTATCCTTTCCAGATCAATTGAAAGCGCGCGCGACCTGACTACAGTCAAAGCAGGGCGCGTTGCCTTATCCCCAGATGAGAACGTAAAAACATGAGCGATAGCCTGCAACTGATTCTTGAAGACACCGATGGCACCCAACTGGAAACCTCCTGCACCCGCGTCGCGGTGATGTGGCAAGGCAAGGAGCTGTGGATCCAGCAGGACGGCCGCGGTCAGTTGCTGATCGGCGTAGACGTCGAGGAAGGGGACGAGGAATACGCCAACCTGTTGTTGCGTCCATTGGCGACCAACCTGGTCAGCCTGCAACTGGAAATGGAACCGGCGGACGCCGGCGACGATGACCATGTCCATGGCCCGGATTGCGGCCACGACCATTAAGGAAACCGCGCTATGCTCGCCCTCGGCAAACTGCTTGAACTGACCCTCGCCGGCCGTGAACCGGCGGAGAAGACTCAACTGACTGTCGAAGGCGTACGGATGCGCTGGTTGAGCGAGGGCGCGCTGGAGGTCAAGCCGCCCGAAGCCCGGGATAACGGCCTGGACCTGCTGCTGTCAGCCGGTATCCACGGCAACGAAACCGCGCCGATCGAGTTGCTCGACCGCTTGCTGCACGACATCGCCCGTGGGGACTTGAAGCCCCGGGCACGCATTCTGTTTCTGTTCGGCAACCCCGAGGCCATTCGGCGCGGTGAGCGGTTCGTCGAGCAGGACGTCAACCGGCTGTTCAACGGTCGCCACGAACTGAGTGGCGGCGCCGAGGCGTTGCGCGCCTGTGAGCTGGAGCGGCTGGCCGCCAGTTTCTTCAACCGGCCGGAACGCAGCCGCTTGCACTACGACCTGCACACCGCCATCCGTGGCTCGAAAATCGAACAGTTTGCCCTGTACCCTTGGAAGGATGGTCGCCAGCACTCACGGCGTGAACTGGCGCGCCTGCGGGCGGCGGGCATGGAGGCGGTGTTGTTGCAGAACAAACCGTCGATTGTGTTCAGCGCCTACACCTACGACCAGCTCGGCGCCGAGTCCTTCACCCTGGAATTGGGCAAGGCCCGGCCGTTCGGGCAGAACGACGGCGTCAACGTCAGCCTGCTGGAAACCCGCCTGCAACAGATCATCGAAGGCAACGAGCCTGAGCTGGACGAAGGGCTGGAGGGCTTGCAGCTGTTCAGCGTCGCCCGGGAAATCATCAAGCACAGCGACAGTTTCCGCCTGAACCTGCCGGCGGACATCGAGAACTTCTCGGCGCTTGAAAAGGGCTACGTGCTGGCCGAAGACATCGCCCAGAGCCGCTGGGTGATCGAAGAGGAGGGCGCGCGGATCATCTTTCCCAACCCCAAGGTGAAGAACGGCCTAAGGGCCGGGATTTTGATCGTGCCGGCCACTGACGAGAACCTGGCCTGACCCGACACAGATCCCCTGTGGGAGCGAGCCTGCTCGCGATAGCGGTCTATCAGCCAACATCGATGGCGAATGACACTCCGTCATCGCGAGCAGGCTCGCTCCCACAGTGGGGTCAGTGTTTAGACCGCTACTGCCCGCTGTTCGGTGCGACGCAAAGCCCGGGTCTTGTACAGGGTATCGGCGCAGGTCTTCGCCGCTTCCTGGCCCTTGTGCACGAAATGCTCGAAGAAGAACTTCTGGTGCTCTTCCCCGGCATGGAAGTGATGCGGGGTCAGCACCACCGAGAACACCGGCACTTCGGTTTCCAGCTGGACCTGCATCAGGCCGCTGATCACCGATTGGGCGACGAACTCGTGACGATAGATGCCACCGTCCACCACCAGGCCGGCGGCGACGATGCCGGCGTAACGGCCTGACTTGGCCAGCAGCTTGGCGTGCAGCGGGATTTCGAACGCGCCACCGACTTCGAAGAAGTCGATATCACTTTCCTGATAACCCTGGTTGAGCATTTCGGCGACGAAGCCGTTACGGCTCTGGTCGACGATTTCCTTGTGCCAGCAGGCCTGGATGAACGCGATGCGCTCGCCCGGATGGCTTTTGCTTTTGCTATCGATTGCGGTGGGTTGCATGTTCTGGTTCCTGTTTGTGTGAAAAACAGGGCGTCATGAATCGAAGGGGATTCGAGGGTACGCCGCGCACAGACAGTCGCAGTCGGCCCTTGGGTGTCAATCCCGTTCTCTCTTCATCCGGACTATGACCGTCGGCCCCGGGATCACACCGGGTCTGCTGACCTTGCCGTTACACCGCCATAGCCGTGTACCACCAAGCGCTCGCGGGCTATGCACCTTGCGTGCAATTACCGCCGGTGGGGAGTTACACCCCGCCCTGAGAACGTTTTGCCGCCACGTTTGTGACAGCGGACGATTTTTAACACAGAACCCTTGTGGGAGCGAGCCTGCTCGCGATAGCGGTCTGTCAGACAATACTGATGGCGGCTGACACTCCGGCATCGCGAGCAGGCTCGCTCCCACAGGGTTTTGTGTCTTTTCCTCCGATCTGCCTTGATTATTCATCGCCATGCCCGCAGTAATGGCGCTCAAGAGGGAAATCCTCCACCAGAACCCGAGGCCAGATTCATGAGTGTTATCGATCTTCGCAGCGACACGGTCACCCAGCCCTCCGCCGGCATGCTCGATGCAATGGCCAATGCGCCAACCGGCGACGATGTGTACGGCGAAGACCCGACCGTCAATCGCCTCGAAGCCGAACTCGCCGAGCGCCTGGGCTTTGCGGCGGCACTGTTCGTGCCCTCGGGCACTATGAGCAACCTGCTCGGGTTGATGGCCCACTGCGAGCGTGGCGACGAATACATCGTTGGCCAGCAGGCCCACACCTATAAGTACGAAGGCGGCGGGGCGGCGGTGCTGGGTTCGATCCAGCCGCAACCGCTTGAAGTGCAGCCCGACGGCTCCCTGGACCTGGCGCAGGTGGCCGCGGCCATCAAGCCCGATGACTTCCACTTCGCCCGAACCCGCCTGCTGGCCCTGGAAAACACCATGCAGGGCAAGGTGCTGCCGCTGGAGTACCTGGCCCAGGCCCGGCAATTCACACGGGAACACGGCCTGGCGCTGCACCTGGATGGCGCGCGGTTGTACAACGCGGCGGTCAAGCTGAATGTCGATGCGCGGGAAATCACCCGGCATTTCGATTCGGTCTCGGTGTGCCTGTCCAAAGGCCTTGGCGCGCCAATCGGCTCGGTTCTGTGCGGCAGCGTCGAGCTGATCGCCAAGGCGCGCCGGCTGCGCAAAATGGTTGGCGGCGGCATGCGCCAGGCCGGGATTCTCGCGGCGGCGGGGCTGTATGCCCTGGAGCATCAGGTCCAACGCCTGGCCGATGACCACGCCAATGCCCAGCGCCTCGCCGAAGGCTTGCGCGCGGCCGGCTACGAGGTCGAGCCGGTGCAGACCAACATGGTCTACGTGCAAATGGGCGAGCGAGCCGAGGCGATCAAGGCGTTTGCCGCTGAACGTGGCATCAAGCTTGTTGCTGCGCCGCGCTTGCGAATGGTGACCCACTTGGACGTCGATGCCGGGCAAATCGATCGGGTGATCGCCACTTTCATCGAATTTTCCGGCAACTGATCGCTCAAGCGGCCCAATTGACAGTTTCAATCGCATAACACGCTGTACCCCACGCGAAGGGCCGATATAATGCGGCCCTTTGCCGTTGCTTCGTCTGTCGACGTTTTGCACAGGCCTTTGGCCGCAGCCTCCGTGGAAGAACCTAATGAAAAGCGCAGAAATCCGTGAAGCCTTCCTTCGCTTCTTCGAAGAGCAAGGCCATACCCGAGTAGCCTCCAGCTCTTTGATTCCGGGCAATGACCCGACCCTGCTGTTCACCAACGCGGGGATGAACCAGTTCAAGGACTGCTTCCTGGGCCAGGAAAAACGTGCCTACACCCGCGCGGTGAGCAGCCAGAAATGCGTGCGTGCCGGCGGCAAGCACAACGACCTGGAAAACGTCGGCTATACCGCTCGTCACCACACGTTCTTCGAAATGCTGGGTAACTTCAGCTTCGGCGACTATTTCAAGCGCGACGCCATCACCTTCGCCTGGACCTTCCTGACCTCCGACAAATGGCTGAACCTGCCGAAGGAGAAGCTTTGGGTAACGGTCTATGCCACCGATGACGAAGCCTATGACATCTGGACCAAAGAGGTCGGTGTCCCGGCCGAGCGCATGGTGCGCATCGGCGACAATAAAGGCGCGCCTTACGCCTCCGACAACTTCTGGACCATGGGCGATACCGGCCCGTGCGGCCCTTGCACCGAGATCTTCTACGATCACGGCGCCGACATCTGGGGTGGCCCACCCGGCTCGCCGGAAGAGGACGGCGACCGCTACATCGAGATCTGGAACAACGTGTTCATGCAGTTCAACCGCACCGCCGATGGCGTGTTGCATCCGCTGCCAGCGCCATCGGTCGACACCGGCATGGGCCTGGAACGGATCAGTGCGGTGTTGCAGCACGTTCACTCCAACTACGAAATCGACCTGTTCCAGAGCCTGCTGGACGCTTCGGCCAAGGCCATCGGTTGCACCAACGACAACCAGGCTTCGCTGAAAGTGGTCGCCGACCATATCCGTTCCTGCGGCTTCCTGATTGCTGACGGCGTGTTGCCGTCCAACGAAGGCCGTGGCTACGTGCTGCGCCGGATCATTCGGCGTGCCTGCCGTCACGGCAACAAGCTGGGCGCCAAGGGCAGCTTCTTCTATCAGATCGTTGCGGCACTGGCGGCCGAGATGGGCGAAGCCTTCCCGGAACTCAAAGCCCAGCAGGCCCACATCGAGCGCGTGCTCAAGGCTGAAGAAGAGCAGTTCGCCAAGACCCTGGAACAAGGCCTGAAGATCCTCGAACAGGACCTGGCCGAGCTCAAGGGCAGCGTGGTGCCGGGCGACGTGGTGTTCAAGTTGTATGACACCTACGGCTTCCCGATGGACCTGACCGGCGACATCGCCCGCGAGCGCAACCTGACCCTCGACGAGGCAGGTTTCGAGCGCGAAATGGACGCCCAGCGGGTGCGTGCGCGCTCTGCCAGCTCCTTCGGCATGGACTACAACAGCCTGGTCAAGGTTGACGTGGCCACTGAATTCATGGGCTACGCCGGCACCACTGGTTCGGCAAAGATCGTTGCCATCTATAAGGACGGCCAGTCGGTCGACATCCTGAGCGAAGGCCAGGAAGGCGTGATCGTCCTGGACAAGACACCGTTCTACGCCGAGTCCGGCGGCCAGATCGGCGACAGCGGCTACCTGCAGGCCGGCAGCTCGCGCTTCGACGTGCGCGACACCACCAAGACCGGCGGTGCGTTCCTGCACCACGGCGTGCTGGCCTCGGGCAGCCTGATGGTCGCGGCCCCGGTGGCGGCTCATGTCGACGCCGAGGTTCGCCATGCCACAGCGCTGAACCACTCCGCCACGCACCTGCTGCACGCGGCGTTGCGCCAGGTGCTGGGCGAGCACGTCCAGCAGAAAGGTTCGTTGGTCGACAGTCAGCGCCTGCGCTTTGACTTCAGCCACTTCGAAGCCATCAAGCCTGAACAGCTCAAGGCGCTGGAAGACATCGTCAATGCCGAGATTCGCAAGAACTCCCCGGTAGAGACTGAAGAAACCGACATCGAGACCGCCAAGCAGAAGGGCGCGATGGCGCTGTTCGGCGAGAAGTACGGCGACAGCGTGCGCGTACTGAGCATGGGTGATTTCTCCGTGGAGCTGTGCGGTGGCATCCACGCCACCCGGACCGGCGACATCGGCCTGCTGAAGATCATCAGCGAAGGCGGTGTGGCCGCCGGCGTGCGCCGTATCGAGGCGGTCACCGGCGCTGCGGCCCTGGCGTACCTCAACGCGGCCGAAGAACAACTCAAGGAAGCGGCGAGCCTGATCAAGGGCAGTCGCGACAACCTGATCGACAAGCTGTCGGCGGTGCTGGAGCGCAACCGCGCGCTGGAAAAGCAACTGGAACAGTTGCAGGCCAAGGCCGCCAGCGCCGCGGGCGACGATCTGTCGGCCCAGGCCGTGGACGTCAAGGGCGTGAAGGTGCTGGCCGTGCGTCTCGACGGCCAGGATGGCAAGGCGCTGTTGGCGCTGGTCGATCAATTGAAAAACAAACTCGGCCGTGCAGTGATCCTGCTCGGCAGTGTCCATGAGGAAAAGGTCGTTCTCGTCGCAGGCGTGACCAAAGACCTGACTGGCCAACTCAAGGCCGGTGATTTGATGAAGCAGGCCGCTGCGGCAGTGGGCGGGAAGGGCGGTGGTCGTCCGGACATGGCGCAAGGCGGCGGTACCGACGTCGGCGCACTGGACGCGGCACTGGCCCAGACCGTTGCATTTGTAGAGCAGGGTATTTAAGGCAGCGTCCCGGGTTTGCCGTCTAGTGGCGGGCCCGGCCGCTGTTGTGATCATTGGGCGCCCTTCAGGGGCAGAGGCGGCTTTGAAATGGCTTTGATCGTACAGAAATTTGGCGGCACCTCGGTCGGTACTGTCGAGCGAATCGAACAGGTCGCCGACAAGGTTAAGAAATTCCGTGATGCGGGCGATGACCTGGTGGTCGTGCTGTCGGCAATGAGCGGCGAGACCAACCGTCTGATCGATCTGGCCAAGCAAATCAGCGGCGACCAGCAACCGGTTCCCCGCGAGCTGGACGTGATCGTTTCCACCGGCGAACAGGTGACCATCGCCTTGCTGGCCATGGCGTTGATCAAGCGTGGCGTGCCGGCGGTGTCCTACACCGGCAACCAGGTCCGTATCCTGACGGACAGCGCGCACAACAAGGCGCGTATCCTGCAGATCGACGATCAGAAGATTCGCGGTGACCTGAAGGCGGGTCGCGTCGTGGTCGTGGCCGGTTTCCAGGGCGTGGACGAGCAGGGCAATATCACGACCCTCGGCCGTGGCGGCTCCGACACGACCGGTGTAGCGCTGGCGGCGGCTCTCAAGGCTGACGAATGCCAGATCTACACCGACGTGGACGGCGTCTACACGACCGATCCGCGGGTGGTGCCTGTGGCTCAGCGCCTGGACAAGATCACGTTCGAAGAGATGCTGGAAATGGCCAGTCTCGGCTCAAAGGTGTTGCAGATCCGGGCGGTCGAATTCGCTGGCAAGTACAACGTTCCGCTGCGCGTTCTGCACAGCTTCAAAGAGGGTCCGGGCACCCTCATTACTATTGATGAAGAGGAATCCATGGAACAGCCGATCATTTCCGGCATCGCTTTCAACCGCGATGAAGCCAAGCTGACCATCCGTGGCGTGCCAGACACCCCCGGCGTGGCGTTCAAGATTCTCGGCCCGATCAGTGCCGCGAACATCGAAGTCGACATGATCGTGCAGAATGTCGCGCACGATAACACCACTGACTTCACCTTCACCGTGCACCGCAACGACTACCCGGCTGCTGAGGCAGTGCTGAAGAAGACCGCAGGCGAGATCGGTGCCCGGGAAGTGGTGGGCGATACGAAGATCGCCAAGGTTTCGATCGTCGGTGTCGGCATGCGCTCCCACGCAGGCGTGGCCAGCCGGATGTTCGAAGCGCTGGCCAAGGAAACCATCAACATCCAGATGATCTCGACCTCGGAAATCAAGGTTTCCGTGGTGATCGAAGAGAAGTACCTGGAGTTGGCCGTGCGCGCCCTGCACACGGCTTTCGAACTCGACGCCGCTGCCCGGCAGGGCGAGTAAGCGTTGGCCTGAGGGCGCGGCTGGACCGCGCCCTTTGTTTTTTTGAATGGCGCGTCCCAAAACTGTTCTTTTGCCCGCGCTGGTCAATACTAAGGCTTGGAGGCTTCGACCGTTTCGGTTGCAGGTCCATGCCTTTTTTGCCGACTGTTGTCCCTGAACTGAATTGCGTGAGGAGAAAGGTATGCTGATTCTGACCCGTCGGTGTGCGGAAAGCCTGATTATTGGCGATGGTGAGATCACCGTAACCGTGCTTGGCGTCAAAGGAAACCAGGTGCGTATCGGCGTCAATGCCCCGAAAGAGGTTGCTGTACACCGGGAGGAAATTTACCTGCGTATCAAGAAAGAGAAGGACGACGAACCAAGCCATTAATTTTTATCGATTTTTATGTTTGCAAACGGGGAGGAAGGTGGTTAATATACGCCCCGTGTTGCGGAGAGCTGGCCGAGTGGCCGAAGGCGCTCCCCTGCTAAGGGAGTACACCTCAAAAGGGTGTCGGGGGTTCGAATCCCCCGTTCTCCGCCATTATTCGTTTAGTGCGTCAGAACCTGGCTTTTTCAGTAAGTGCTTGAAATTACTGAAAAAAGCGCTTTACAAAAGGATTTGACGACCTATAATGCGCGGCAACAAATGCACTCGTAGCTCAGCTGGATAGAGTACTCGGCTACGAACCGAGCGGTCACAGGTTCGAATCCTGTCGAGTGCACCATTTAAGAGTTATTTGCAGCGTTGCAAATTACTTGGCTTCAACCAGTTGTGATCTGGTATAAAACCACAACTTGCACTCGTAGCTCAGCTGGATAGAGTACTCGGCTACGAACCGAGCGGTCACAGGTTCGAATCCTGTCGAGTGCACCAAACACCAAAAAGCCCGCGTTTAACGCGGGCTTTTTGCTATCTACAATTTGCCTTTCACGCATCCTTCCTCATCGAACACGATTTCTGCGCTGCGGCCTTTCTTCGCCGCGTAGGTGTATCGCGTGCTCGAATTCCTGATCTTGATCGAGTGTGGCTTGCCCAGGGCGCTCTCCACATCTTGCTGGCTCATGCCGGCAATGATGCGCTTCTCCAAGATGGCTTCCCGGCGTTGCCTGGCACTGATGAGGTTGCCGCAACGGTCTTCGAACTGGCCGACCACGGTCGGTTCTTTGCGTCCGGTTCTTCTATTACTAGAGGTTGGCCGGGGCTCGGCTTCCGGCAGCATCGATTCGGTCGTCGGCGCGATCGTGCCCGGGCTGTAGGGGCGTATGTGTTGCAGCGACAGGTCCTCCTCCGGTCCGCAGCTCAAGGTCGTGAATGTCACGTGTCCCGCACTGCTCTCGCAGCGATGAACTGTTTGCCCGGCCGCCCAGGAGGGCAGGCAGCACAGGAGGGCGAGTAGAAAAATAGAGCGACTGAACGGCATTCGAGCGCCTTCCTTGACGGTTGAAAGGTGGGTTGATGCAGGGCCTGAGGGAGCAAAGCTTTGCTCTCACATGGCTGGCTGGTATCAGGGTAGGCGCTACATTTACAACGGCGTGTGTGTTTTCTTTTCAGGATAAGTCGTCGTAAAGAGACAGGTTCAGCCTATGTTCAGGTTTGTCTCGCAAGCGCTTGTTCTTGCCATGATTTTTTAACGTTTTAAAGCGTCAAGCGGTGTATGATTGCGCCCGTCAGCCCCGCCGGGGCTTTGGAAAATTTCCATGGACTTACCCAGTAGTTACTCAATATTCAGCTTTGCCAATCATGAATTGACTGATTGATCCTTCCGGCGTGCTCCACTGCTGGGAGTGGAGTTCGCCTATGACCCAAGTAGAAGTAAAAAAAACGCAGGAAAGCCTTCAGGATCGTCTTGCTCAAGTCGTTGAGCTGCTGCAGCGCCAGCGGGTCGTCGAAGACCTGACGCATCGCCAGGAAGGTCCGCACCACGATCGGGTGGAGAACCTGGTCCACCGACAGAACCTCGTCGAGCTGCAGCGCAAGCTCGATGACCTGCACTCCGCCGACGTCGCCTACATTCTTGAAGCCCTGCCACTGGAAGAGCGTCTGACGGTCTGGCAGTTGGTCAAGGCTGATCGCGACGGCGACATCCTGCTCGAAGTCTCCGACTCGGTCCGGGAAACCCTGATCGCCGACATGGATGACCACGAGTTACTCGCGGCCGCCAAGGAAATGGACGCCGACGAACTCGCCGACCTGGCACCCGAACTGCCCCGGGACGTCGTCCACGAACTGATGGAAACCCTCGACGGCCAGCAACGTGAGCGTGTGCGCTCGGCGCTGTCCTATGACGAGGAGCAGGTCGGTGCGCTGATGGACTTCGAGATGGTGACGATCCGCGAGGATGTCAGCCTTGAAGTGGTATTGCGCTACCTGCGTCGCCTCAAGGAGCTGCCGGGGCACACCGACAAACTCTTCGTGGTGGATTACGACGGCGTGCTGAAGGGCGTGCTGCCCATCAAGCGGCTGCTCGTCAACGACCCGGAAAAGCAGGTGGCCGAAGTCATGGCCAGCGATCCGGTGAGCTTTCACCCGGACGAAAACGCCTATGATGCGGCCCAGGCGTTTGAGCGGTATGACTTGATTTCTGCGCCGGTGGTCGACAAGAACGGCAAGTTGATCGGCCGTCTGACCATCGACGAGATGGTCGACCTGATTCGTGAGGAAAGCGAAAGCGAAGTCCTCAACATGGCCGGTCTGCGCGAAGAAGAAGACATCTTTGCCTCGGTCTGGAAATCCCTGCGTAACCGTTGGGCCTGGCTGGCGATCAATCTGATTACGGCATTTGTCGCCTCTCGGGTCATTGGCCTGTTCGAAGGCTCCATCGAGAAGCTGGTGGCGCTGGCGGCATTGATGCCCATCGTGGCGGGGATCGGCGGCAACTCCGGCAACCAGACCATCACCATGATCGTCCGTGCCATGGCGCTGGACCAGGTCAGTACCGGCAATACTTCGCGCTTGATGCGCAAGGAGCTGGCCGTTGCCTTGATCAACGGCCTGGTTTGGGGTGGGGTGATCGGCGTGGTGGCTTATCTGCTGTACGGCAGCTGGTCGCTGGGGGTGGTGATGACTGCCGCGATGACACTCAACTTGTTATTGGCAGCACTGATGGGGGTCTTGATTCCCATGACCCTGGCGCGCACGGGGCGTGACCCGGCCATGGGGGCCAGTGTGATGATCACTGCGGTGACCGACAGCGGCGGCTTCTTCATTTTCCTGGGGCTGGCGACGATTTTCCTGCTCTGAACCGCTCGTTCCCACGCTCTGTGGGAACATGCAGCCTAAGACGCTCTGCGTCGCTTTCGAAGCCGAACGCGGAGCGTCCTTGAGGTATTCCCACGCGGAGCATGGGATCGATCACAGTCGAGCCCAGATCCCAGGCAAAAAAAAGCCAGCACAAGGCTGGCTTGAATAGCTTGGTGCGATCAGGACGCGTCTGCGGCCATCTCTGCATCATGAGCGATCAGCGAAACGAGGGCGTTCTGCTGACGATGAGAAAGTTGTCGGAAGCGCTGCAGCAGCTCGCGCTCATGCAGCGACAGCTCCGGGCTGTCCAGGCGCATGCTCAACTCTTCACCCAACGCACCTTCCTGGATCAGGCTTTGCTCAAGGCGCGCGATGATTTCAGAGTTCATGCTGCGGTGATGATTACGAGCCACCTCGGCAATGCGTTCTCGCATTCCTTCTGGCAGACGTACGACGAACTTGTCAGCCGTACGGCTGGAATAAATTGCCTGTTTCATTGGGCGCATATATTTAACCGGTTAGTTCAGGGGAGCGGTTCTCGGGATTTGGCCGCAGGATGTCGATAGGACAGGCTCCGAAGCCAAATGTTCAACCTGAATCGTTAAGAGGCCCGCATCATGCCTCAAAATTGCCAGATCATTGGCGCCAATTCTGTGACAAATTCTGATCCGCGTAAAGGCGTTATGCCAGTACCCTTCATCAAAAAATGCGGACTGGTTTGAAAAAATGAGCAGGGCCGCATTGTGTGACCGTGGCATCGTGTCGATGTGCCATACCGTTTGGCGGATAACCGCAATGAAGCAGAAGGCGGTGTCTCGTCCGTGCAGTGTACAGGATAGTGGCAATTTGCCGATTTACTAGGTTGGGCGTGCCTACGGCAGATGAGCGGCGGTCATTTTTAACCCTTGGTCTTCGAACCTGCCGGCTGAACCATTCGCCTACACTTAAATAGTCTTGGACAACATGACAAACGCAGGACAGGTCGTTAACATGCACGCCGTCCTACGCACCGCGTTTCTCGTGGTCGACGTGTGTCTCAGTAGCTCAATTGGATAGAGCATCCCCCTCCTAAGGGGAAGGTTGGCAGTTCGAACCTGCCCTGGGACACCATTATCACACCTGCCTCTCCTGCATATCCGCTTAACGGAATGCCACGTCCTGCCGATAACCTGACGAGCCCTGCTTTCTCCAGCGTTTCGCCACGCAGGAGCCACTCGCAATGTGCGCCATGGCACAACCTGACCAAGAGGTTTTCCAAGCCGCTTGATCACGAATGCCGGGCGACTATCATCTGCGCGCTACACAGGGCCGCGAAACGGCGTTTGCTAGTCTTGCCATTGGGTGCATCTTCTTACTTGCCTGGACATCCTCGATGCTGGCGTACCACCAAAAAAGTTTTCTGATCGTCGATGATTTCTCGGATTTCCGCAGCTCGATCCGCTCCATGTTGCGTGAGCTGGGCGTCAAGGACGTGGACACCGCCGACACCGGCGAAGTGGCGCTGCGCATGTGCTCGCAGAAGCGCTACGACTTCATTCTGCAGGACTATCACCTGGGTGACGGGCGCAAGAACGGCCAGCAGGTTCTGGAAGACCTGATGGTCGAGAAGCTGATCAGCCATGAAAGTGTATTTCTCATGGTGACAGCCGAGACCAGTCAGGCGATGGTGCTCAGTGCCCTGGAGCATGAGCCCGATGCGTACCTGACCAAGCCGTTCAACCGCTCCGGCCTGGCCCAGCGGCTGGAGCGTCTGGAACAGCGCAAGACGTTGCTCAAGCCGATCCTCCAGGCGCTGGATCGCGGCAAGCCCATGGAAGTGCTCAATGCGTGCATCGCCCTGTGCAAGCAGGATCCGCGCTACGGGCCGTTGTGTCTGCGTTATCGGGCCGATGCGTTGCGCGACCTGAATCAGAACGAAGCGCTGGAGCGCCTGTACAACACCATCCTGGCGGATCGCCCGCTGCCTTGGGCTTATGCGGGCCTGGGCAAGTTGCTGTTCAAGCGCGGTCAGGTGTTGCAGGCCAAGGACGTCTACGAAAAGGCGCTGAAAACCTTCCCGATGATGCCGGCCTTGTACGACGGCATGGCCGATGTGCTGGTGGCCGAAGGCGACACGAAGCAGGCGCAGAGGGTGCTGGAAGAGGCGGTTCGCCTGTCGCCCCTGGCGGTGCGCCGCCAAGCGCTGTTGGGCAAGTTGGCGATGACCAACGAAGACTATGACACCGCGTCCAGGGCCTATCGCCAGGCGGTCGGGCAGGGTGCGCAGTCGCGCTTCAAGGACCCGGAGACCAACCTGGGCCTGGCCCATGCGCTGATCAGCAAGGGCAGCGAAAAGGGTCTGGATACGCGCACGCGGCTGGAGATCAACACCACCCTCAGCGCTGTGGCGAAGGAAAACCTCAACGACCCGGGCCTGCAGGTTCGGGCGCGATTGATGAAGGCCACGAGCCTGCTGCTCAACGATGCTGAAACCGCAGAAAAGCTCACCGAACAGGCCTTGCAGCGTCTTGATGGCATGGAGCAGTTCATGAGCGCCGAGGCCGCGCTGCTGGTTGCCAAGCAATTGCAGATGCTCGGCCAGACCAGCGCCGGTGAGTCGATGCTGAAGAACTGCGCAGAGATCTACGGCGATGACCCGACGGTGATGCAAGGCATCGCCAAACTCACCGACGACCCGAACATCCTCAATCAGGGCAATGCCGCCGCCGAGCTGAACCGCGAGGGCGTGCGTGTCTACAAGACCGGCGCGCTGCCGGAGGCGCGGGAGCTGTTCCGGCGTGCCCTGAAGCTGCAACCGAAGAACATCAGTATTGCCCTGAACATGGCGCAGTCCCTGCTGCATGGCACCGATACCAGTGTGGAGTCGGAGCTGCTGCAGGAGTGCCGCGCCTGTCTGAAACTGGTGGGCATGATGCCCGACACCGATGCGCGTTTTGCGCGTTATCAGAAACTGCGAAGCAAGGCATTTGGCGATGAATGACAGCGAACAGGCTCTCGATTTTTCCACGGTGATCGCGTCGACCGTGCACGACATGAAGAACTCCCTGACCTTGCTCATGCAGGCGCATACGCAATGGCTCGAGCGGTTGCCCGATGCCGAGCGACAGACCTCGGAGCAGGGCGTCATCGAGTTCGAGTTCGCCCACCTCAATGGCTTGATGGTGCAACTGCTGGGGCTGTACAAGCTCGGCGTCAACCAGTTGCCGCTGCACCCGGCCTACCATGAGCTGGATGACTTCATCGAGGCGCAACTGGCCGCTCATCAGGACGTGTTCCGCAGCCGCGGGATCATGGCGACTTATGAAGTCGACCCACTCAGTCCCCTGGGTTTTTTCGACCGCGAGCTCGTTGCGTCGGTGCTCGACAACTGCATCACCAATGCCATTCGCCATGGGCGCCAGGCCCTGTTGGTCAGTGCGAGTGACGAGGCCGGGCAGTTGGTGCTGACCATCAACGATGACGGCGAGGGTTACCCGGCCGAGATGATCGAGCGCCAGGCCGATTACGTGCAGGGCATCAACCACAGCAGTGGCAGCACCGGGCTGGGCTTGTACTTCGCGGCGCGAATCGCCGCGCTGCATCAGCGTGGCGGTGTGAGTGGGCGCACCGAGATAGCCAATGGTGGCGTACTGGGTGGCGGGGTGTTCAGGATCTACCTGCCCTGAACCCTTGATCAGCAAAGGCAGACCACATGGAATATTTGCCCGGCGTTTATTCTTTCTCCCTGCTTGATATTCCGAACAGCCGAAGCCTATTTTGTACGGGTTGCCGTTCGCGGCTCGCTATAAACAAAGGATTGCGTCATGACGACCGATGGCCAGCGTTCACTCGCGCAGCGATTGACGGGCATTGATGAGATTGAATGTGTCACGCCGGACTTGAATGGCGTGCCACGGGGCAAGGTGATGACCGCCGAGGGTTTCCTTGAGGGTCGACGGTTGCAGTTGGCGCGTGGCGTACTGCTGCAATGCATCATGGGGGGATATCCGGCGGCACGTTTTTACGGCAGTGACGACGGCGACCTGGCACTGGTGGCCGATCCACAGCAGATCCACCGCCTGCCCTGGAGCCAACAGCCGCGTGCGTTGGCGATCTGTGACGCCGATGAACTGACCGGTGAAAGCTCCCGTCTTTCCACGCGCGGCCAGCTCAAGGCTGTGATCGCTCGCTATGCAGCCCTGGGCCTGGCGCCCGTCGTGGCGACCGAGCTTGAGTTCTTCGTGTTTGCGCCCAACCCTGACCCGACCCAGTCGTTCCTGCCGCCGCTGGGCCTGGATGGACGTCGCGAAGACGGCCACTCAGCCTTCAGCATCAGTTCCAACAATGGCCTGCGTCCGTTCTTCAATGAGGTCTATGCCTGCATGGCGGCGCTGGGCTTGCCCCGTGACACGTTCATGCACGAGATGGGCGTGAGCCAGTTCGAAATCAATCTGCTTCACGGCGACCCTTTGTTGCTGGCTGACCAGACCTTCCTGTTCAAGCACCTGCTCAAGGAAGTGGCGCTCAAGCACGGGCTGATCGTGGTCTGCATGGCCAAGCCCCTGGCGCACACGGCGGGCAGCTCGATGCACATCCACCAGAGCATCGTCGAGCTGGGCAGTGGGCGCAATGTGTTCAGCGACGAAGCGGGCGAGCCGACGGCGACGTTCCGGCACTTCATCGGCGGCCAGCAGGCCGGCCTGGCGGACTTCACGGCGCTGTTTGCGCCCAACGTGAATTCCTACCATCGCTTGTGCCATCCGTTCGCATCGCCAAACAATGCCTGCTGGTCCCATGACAACCGTTCGGCCGGGTTGCGGATTCCTGCCAGTTCACCGGTGGCCCGGCGGGTGGAGAACCGCTTGCCGGGTGCCGATGCCAACCCCTACCTGGCGATTGCCGCCAGCCTGGCTGCCGGGCTTCATGGCATTGAGAACCGCCTGGAGCCAAGCGCGGCGATCCAGGGTGAATTCGAGGTGCCGGATAATCTTTCGTTGCCATGTACCTTGCATGCTGCGCTGGAGCGTCTGAAGCGTAGTCATCTGGCGAAGGAACTGTTCGGTGCGGAGTTCATCGAAGGCTACATCGCCTCGAAGACCCTGGAGCTGACCAGCTTCTTTGATGAAATCACCCCCTGGGAGCGGCGCGTTCTGGCGGCCCAGGCATAACGAATCGTTGCATTCGGGCTATCTTCAAAGATAGCCCCTACCCACCTCAAGGAGCCGCTCGGAACGCCGATGCGCCAAATCTGGAAACCTTTTCGAGCGCTGTATTTCGCCTCGCTGATGATGTTGATCGGCTCCGGCCTGTTGAGTACCTACCTGGCCTTGCGTCTGGCCGCCGACCACGTCGACAGCCTGTGGGTCGGTGCGCTGATGGCCGCCAACTATTTCGGCCTGGTACTGGGCGGCAAGATCGGCCATCGACTGATCGCCCGCGTCGGGCATATCCGTGCCTATTCGGCCTGTGCCGGGATCGTCGGGGCGGCGGTGCTGGGCCACGGGCTGGTGAATTGGCTGCCGGCCTGGATCGTGCTGCGGATGATCGTCGGCCTCGGCATGATGTGCCAGTACATGGTCATCGAGAGCTGGCTCAACGAACAGGCCGACGCCAAGCAGCGTGGGGTGGTGTTCAGCGGCTACATGATTGCCTCGTACCTGGGGATGGTATTGGGGCAACTGATCTTGGTGATTCACCCGGCCCTGGGCCTGGAGCTGCTGATGCTGGTGGCGCTGTGTTTCGCCCTGTGCCTGGTGCCGGTGGCGCTGACCCGGCGGATTCACCCGGCCGCGTTGCATCCGGCACCGATGGAGCCGCGCTTTTTCATCAAGCGCGTGCCGCAGTCGCTGAGCACGGTGTTGGGCTCGGGGCTGATCGTCGGCTCGTTCTATGGCCTGGCGCCGCTGTATGCCTCCCAGCAGGGCCTGTCGACCGAGCAGGTCGGTCTGTTCATGGGTAGCTGCATTTTTGCCGGCTTGCTGGTGCAGTGGCCCCTGGGCTGGCTGTCCGACCGCTACGACCGGGCGTTGCTGATCCGTTGCTTTGCGCTGGCCCTGGCGGTGTGCGCGATGCCGTTGGCGATCCTCTCGAATGTGCCGCTGCAAGTGCTGTTCGTCGCGGGGTTCTTCTGCTCGCTGGTGCAGTTCTGCCTGTACCCGCTGGCGGTGGCGTTTTCCAACGACCACGTCGAGGCGGATCGGCGGGTGTCGCTGACCGCTATGCTGCTGGTGACCTATGGCGTCGGGGCGAGCATCGGGCCGCTGGTGGCCGGGGTGTTGATGAAGATGTTCGGCAGCCACATGTTGTATGCATTTTCTGCCTTCTTCGCTTTGGTGCTGGTGTGGCGGATCCGGCCGAAAGCGGTCACCAATCTGCATCAGGTCGACGACGCTCCGCTGCATCACGTGGCAATGCCGGACAGCATGTCCAGTTCACCCTTGGTCGCGTGCCTCGACCCTCGTGTGGATGAGCAGGTGGTGCAGGAGCAGATGCAGGCGCCAGCGACTCCCGAGGCTGAACCTGAGCCAGAGCCGGTCACAGAGGCCGAATCAGCAGGTGATGAGGCGCAGGCGCCCAGTTTTACGCAAGCCAGGCCATAAATCGCGCATGAAAAAAACGGGCAGTCGCCGCAAGGGACTGCCCGTTTTCTTATGGAGCGAGATCAAAGGTCGTCTTTGTCGAAACGACGGGCTTCACGCTGGAGCTGGTAGACGAAACGCTCGACCTGCCGCTGCACCAGCCCGCTGATATTGTGGAAGCGCACGCCGGCGAAGGTGGTGTTGATCCTTTCTTCGAAGTGCAGGTAGCGCAACTCGACCGGCGCGGTCATGTTGCCGAAGGGCAGGGCGGCGATGAAACGCTCGTAGACCTGGCCCAATTGCAGGCGTTCGGTAATGTCACCTTCAAAGCGCAGCTTGCAACCGGTGGCGGAGATGTCCAGCAGCTTGCCTCTTGCCGGTGACTTGAGTTTGTCGCCGCCCAGTTCGACGTCCACCAGTTGCGCCAGCTTCAAGGCCGCGCGAAAGGCATTGCGACGTTGGTGGTAGACCACTTCGTCGGGCAGCGCGCCGCGATAGCAACGACCGTCGCCGGTCTCGGAGATGGTCAGCGGACCCTTGCCTTCCCAGGCGATGCGCACGCCATCATGAAACCCTTCGACACGAAACGGCTCCCCCGCCAGCAAGAAGCGCTCGCCATCGCGGGGGATCATTTCGTCCAGAGCGATGGAATTGCTCTCGCGGTCGACATCCACCAGATAGCTCTGGAAGCGCTGGGTGCGCTCGTGGAAGGTGATGATCAGCGGATCGTGGCTCTCTTGCAGCATGCGCAGGTTGCCGGAGATTTCCAGGGGCGTGGTAAGGACCTTGGGCGGTTGCGGAGCATCATCCGCGTTTGAGGCATTGAACACGGTAGGTCAATCTCCAGGCAAAATACGACTACGAAGGGCCAGCATTTTGCCAGCATGTAGCGCGCGTTGATAGAGCGCCGGCATTGTTCGTTTCATGCCTGGCTGAGCGGGCGGTGCTTGACCATCTTGGCGGTCGAACCGCGAGCGTCATACAAGGTAGGGATTTCACCGCCGTTGAGGATGCGCAACTGATTGGCGGTGGCGGCCTGTTGTACCTGGATCGACTGGCCATTGCGCACGTTGGCGGCCTGGCACTGGGCAAGCAGCTCATTGAGCACTTCGCTTTGAGACAGCAATTGATCGCCGATCGGCGACTGGCTGGCGAATTGCGCAAGGCCGTCCTGGTTGGCGGGCAGGTTGAGGCTGGCGAGGATCTCGCTGCGCTTGCGGCCATGCTGGTCGAGCAAGATGATCAATGCCTGTTTGCGTGCCAGGATATTTTCCAGCAAGGGCATGTCGCGACCGTGCAGGGCCAGTGATTCGGTCTGCAATAGCTCCAGCAATTGTTGTGCTGGAACGAAGTCATCGATGATCAGTTGCAATAAATTCGTGTCGTGCATGGCTGGCCTTGGGTCTTAGCGTCCAAAAGCCTGGCGCAGGCGGCGGCCTAGCGCTGGGCTTCGAAGTTGAGCAGTTTGCTGGCTACGCGGTTGCTGTCGACTTTATAGCTGCCATCGGCGATAGCTGCTTTCAACTCGGCCACGCGGGCGTTGTCGACGACAGGTTGATCGCGCAGCTTGTCAGTGACCTTCTGCAACTGCTGAGCCTCATTGCTGAGGTGAACCGACTCTCCATTGCTGACGTGTTCGGCCGGAGTAGACTGCGGCGCGGATTTGTCGGCTTCCTTGCTGGCGCTGGTACGCGTAGTGCCTGTCAACGGTGAAGAGCTGTTTAAACGATTGAAGTCGATGACCATGGTAGAAAACCTCTGGATATTTGGACGCTTGCCATGTTTTCGGCTATCCCTGAAAAAACTTTAGGCTCAATTATCCAATGAGCGTGCGCACGTCCGCGCTTGCCTTTGCGTAAAGGCACAGTCTAGGGAACACCGGGATCAAGCGCCAGCTTTCTACCCGTCCTGCCAGATCACTACATGGCCACCTCTACCTGCCCCGGCGCTGTTACTTGCGCCTTGATCACTCGCTGAGAGTTGAGGTTCTTCACTCGGATCTGTTCCAGCATGCCGCCATTGGAAAGTGCTTCCCCCGGCATTCTGACGGCCACGCCGCCACTGCGCGCGGTGATGACCACCTGATCGCCCTTGCGCACGACCTCTGCCTGCTCCAGATGGACGAGTGTGACGATCTGGTCGGCGACCATTGGTCGGACAAGTTTCTGCCCGATGGCCTGATCGACCGAGGTCAGGAACCCCTGGGTGACCACGCTGACGTCCCGTTCCCGCAACGTGACGTCCTGGGGCTCGACGATTCCGGAGCGCTTGAGCGGCCGGGTGGTGGTGACAATTTCACGGAATAGATGCACTTGGGCGGGCACAAACACTGTCCACGGCGCCGTACTGTCGCAACGAACCTTCACCGTGACGCGACCCAGGGGGCGGGCGGGGCTCTCCAGCGAAGCAGTCAATTCCTTGTCGCACATCGGCATGCGCAGACGCGGGTCGAGCTGATTGACTTCGATTTCATAGCGACCTTCGGTTTGACTGGTTGCCAGATAGTCTTCTACGGTGAATTCAAGAAAGCCCTGAGTGACGCCGATAAGGAGATCAGGCAAGGTAACCGGAGCCTCCGCAAGGGCGGGGTTGCCGGTGGTGAACAGGCAGGCAGCCAACAGTGCACCGAGCCAGTGGCGGCAGTGAGTGGTCAGGCGTCGAGAAAATGTCGTTTGTGCATTCATGCCGGTTGAATAGCAAGCCCCGTGCCGTTTAGTGATGAATGCGCGTCGGACCCATTAGCGTTAGGTAGGAGTCAGGGCATGGCGGGAGTAATGGATTCGGTAAACCAGCGTACACAGCTGGTCGGTCAGAATCGCCTGGAGCTGTTGCTGTTCCGTCTGGATGGCAAGCAGTTGTACGGGATCAACGTATTCAAGGTTCGCGAGGTGCTGCAATGCCCCAAGCTGACCCTGATGCCCAAGTCCAGTCCCGTGGTGTGTGGTGTAGCGAACATTCGGGGCGCGACCATCCCGATTCTCGACCTGGCGATGGCGACCGGTTCGGGGCGGTTGATGGATCAGAGCAATCCGTTTGTGATCATCACCGAGTACAACACCAAGACCCAGGGTTTCCTGGTGCGTTCAGTGGAGCGCATCGTCAACATGAACTGGGAAGAGATCCATCCACCGCCCAAGGGCACCGGCCGCGATCACTACCTGACGGCAGTGACCCGGGTCGATAACCAATTGGTGGAAATCATCGACGTGGAGAAGATCCTCGCCGAAGTGGCGCCGACGACGGAAACGATTTCCCATGGCGTCGTGGATGCCGAAACCCAGCACAAAGCGGTTTCCTTGCGGGTGCTGACCGTCGACGATTCGTCGGTGGCACGCAAGCAGGTGACCCGCTGTCTGCAAACGATCGGCGTCGAAGTGGTGGCGTTGAACGATGGACGGCAGGCGCTGGATTATCTGCGCAACCTGGTCGATGAGGGCAAGAAGCCGGAAGAGGAGTTCCTGATGATGATCTCCGACATCGAGATGCCGGAGATGGACGGGTACACCCTGACGTCGGAAATCCGCAACGATCCGCGTATGCAAAAATTGCATATCATCCTTCACACGTCGTTGTCCGGTGTCTTCAACCAGGCGATGGTCAAGAAAGTCGGGGCCGACGATTTCCTGGCGAAGTTCCGGCCCGATGACCTGGCGTCCCGGGTGGTCGACCGAATCAAGTCAGCAGAATAAAAGTCGGGCGCATTGTGCGCCCGGCACGTCAACACAATGAAAGAGGCGGTATCTTGTCTACGGGTAATTTGGATTTCGAACAGTTCCGGGTCTTCCTGGAAAAAGCCTGTGGCATATTGCTTGGTGAAAACAAGCAATATCTGGTGTCGAGCCGTCTCAACAAATTGATGGAGCAGCAGGGCCTCAAGTCGTTGGGCGAACTGGTGCAGCGTATCCAGACCCAGCCGCGCAGTGGTTTGCGCGAGATGGTGGTGGATGCGATGACCACCAACGAAACCCTGTGGTTTCGCGATACGTATCCGTTCGAAGTATTGAAGAACAAAGTGCTGCCGGCGGCCATCAAGGCCAGCCCGGGCCAGCGCCTGCGTATCTGGTCGGCGGCCTGTTCGTCGGGTCAGGAACCCTATTCGCTGTCGATGTCCATCGATGAGTTCGAGCGGACCAACATGGGCCAGTTGAAGGGCGGGGTGCAGATCGTCGCCACCGACCTGTCCGGGACCATGCTCAATAACTGCAAGACCGGTGAGTACGACAGCCTGGCCATTGGTCGTGGCCTGTCGCCTGACCGCCTGCAACGCTACTTCGATCCGAAAGGGCCTGGGCGCTGGATGATCAAGGCGCCAATCAAGAGCCGGGTGGAGTTCCGCTCGTTCAACCTGCTGGACAGCTACGCCAGCCTGGGCAAGTTCGACATCGTGTTTTGCCGCAACGTGCTGATCTACTTCTCCGCCGAAGTGAAGAAGGACATCCTGTTGCGCATCCACAGCACGCTGAAACCGGGCGGCTATCTGTTCCTTGGCGCCTCGGAGGCGTTGAACGGTTTGCCGGACCACTACCAGATGGTCCAGTGCAGTCCGGGGATCATCTACCAGGCGAAGTGAATCGTTCGGGGTGTCAAAAAAACGGGAGTCCTTCAAAGGCTCCCGTTTTTTTATATCTGTTGATTATCTTCTGGGCATCTACATTCCCCTGTGGGAGCGGGCTTGCTCGCGAATGCGATGCAACAGTGGCATTGATGTCGGCTGACACTACGCTTTCGCGAGCAAGCCCGCTCCCACAAAGAAATGCTATTCAGCCCGTTCGAGCGGCAGAAAAGCGGCAGGTAAGCGGAAACCCATTGCCGCTTTTCTGGCATTGCCGCCTTGCCGCTGCCCGCAAAGCCCCGGTTTATGGGGTTTTGAAAAGTGGCATGACGCTTGCTATAGCCATTGCACGTACATTCTGGTCACCAAAGGTTTGCGCCATGAGCATCAGCTTCGAAAAAGCGCTCGGTATCCATGAACAGGCCCTGGGCTTCCGCGCCCAGCGTGCCGAAGTCCTGGCCAACAACATTGCCAACGCCGACACCCCGAACTACAAGGCTCGGGACCTGGACTTTTCCAAAGTGCTCGCCGAGCAGAACGAGAAGACCAAGAACGGCAGCTTCGCCCTGAACATGACCAACAGCCGTCATATCGAGGCCGAAGGCCTGGGCAACGGCGACGAGTCGCTGATGTATCGCACGCCGATGCAGCCCTCGATCGACCAGAACACCGTGGATGCTCAACTGGAACAGTCCAACTACGCGGAAAACTCCGTGAACTTCCAGGCCAGCCTCACCCTGCTCAACAGTAAATTCAAAGGGCTGGTATCAGCCCTGCGCGGAGAGTAAGCCATGTCGATTGCGAGCGTCTTCAACATCGCCGGCAGTGCCATGAGTGCCCAGACCACTCGCCTGAACACCGTCGCCAGTAACATCGCCAACGCCGAGACCGTTTCTTCGAGCATCGACCAGACCTACCGTGCCCGCCACCCGGTATTCGCCACCATGTACCAGGGGGGGCAGTCCGGCGGCAGCGACTCGCTGTTCCAGCAACAGGACGCGGCAGGGCAGGGTGTACAGGTGCTGGGCGTGGTCGAAGACCAGAGCAATCTCGAAGCACGTTACGAGCCAAACCATCCGGCCGCCGACGCCAAGGGTTATGTCTACTACCCGAACGTCAACGTTGTCGAAGAAATGGCCGACATGATTTCCGCCAGTCGTTCGTTCCAGACCAACGCCGAAATGATGAACACCGCCAAAACCATGATGCAGAAGGTCCTGACCCTCGGTCAGTGATAAGGGGCGAGTCACATGAGCGTTACTAACAGCACCGGTGGTTTGAGTCTCAACGATATCCTGGCCAACTCCTCGGTCAAGACGCCGACCACCACCGATGGTCTCTCGTCGCTGACGGGCGCCGCGACGGGCAAGAAGGAGCTGGGCAAGGATGCGTTCCTGCAATTGCTGGTCACCCAGCTGAAGAACCAGAACCCGCTCGAGCCCCAGGATAACGGTGAATTCGTCGCCCAGTTGGCGCAGTTCAGCAGCCTGGAAGGCATCACCACCCTCAACACGACCGTGAGCGGCATCGCCGGCAACTACAACTCGTCCCAGGCCCTGCAGGCCTCGTCGCTGGTTGGACGTTCGGTCATTGCCCCCGGCGACAAGGCGGTGGTCGACACCTCCAAGAGCCTCAATGGCACGGTGGTGGTCCCGACATCGGTGTCCTCGGTCGCGGTCAAGATCGTCGATAAGGATGGCAAGACCGTGCGCACCATTGACCTGGGCAGCCAGGCGGCCGGCAATTCCGCTTTCATCTGGGATGGCAAGAGCGACGCCGGCACCACGGTCCCCTCGGGCACGTATAACTTTGCAGCCACGACCGCCATCGACGGCAAGCCCACGTCGCTGATCACCAACCTGCCGGCCACGGTCAGCAGCGTGACGATCAGCCAGACGGGCGGTGAGCTGATGCTCAACCTGGCCGGGCTGGGCAGCATTGCCCTGTCCAAAGTACAAACTATTGGTATGTAAGAGCCGACTAACCCGGCAAAGGAGTCAAACATGTCTTTCAACATCGGCCTTAGCGGTCTCTATGCAGCCAATAAGCAGCTGGACGTCACCGGTAACAACATCGCCAACGTGGCGACCACCGGTTTCAAATCGTCCCGCGCGGAATTCGAAGACGTCTACTCGGCCACCAAGCTGGGCTCGGGCAGCAAGACCGTCGGCAACGGCGTGCGCCTGTCCAACGTTTCCCAGCAGTTCGGCCAGGGTGACGTCAACAACACCGGCAACGTGCTGGACATGGGCATCCAGGGCCAGGGCTTCTTCGTCCTGAGCAACGACGGTTCCCTGAGCTACACCCGTGCCGGTACGTTCAAGACCGACAAGGAAGGCTATATCACCAACAGCGATGGCACTTCGAAGTTGCAAGGCTACGGCGTGGATGCGAACGGCAAGATCCAGAACGGGATCCTGACCGACCTGCGTATCGACACCTCCAACCTGCCGCCGAGCGCCACCAGCCTGGTGTCGTCGACCATCAACCTGAACTCGACGGCGACGGCGATCACGGCGGCGTTCAACCCGACCGATACCTCCACCTTCACCAAGCAATTCACCACCCCGGTCTATGACACCCAGGGCAACCAGCATTCCATGGACCAGTACATGGTCAAGACGGCTGGCAACACCTGGAACGTTTATACCTTGATCGACGGCCGCAACCTGGACGGTAGCTTGCCTACCACCACGGGTGCGACCGCGCCGATCTCCTCGACCATGAGCTTTGATTCGAGCGGTAAACTGACTCAGGTCAGCACGCCACCCGTGCCGCCTGCCACCGCGCCGACCATCAACAACGATCTGGTGCTGACGGGTTGGGTTCCCGGCACCGTGACCAACGGTGTATGGGCTGCCAACGGCGCCACGAGTGCGCCATCCATCACGATCTCCATGGGCAAGACCACCCAATTCAACGCCGACACTGCGCGTTCGATCCCGACCCAGAACGGTTACGCCACCGGTCAGATCACCAACCTGACCATCGATGGCTCCGGTGTACTGCTGGCCAACTTCAGCAACAACCAGACCAAGCCGATCGGCCAACTGGCCCTCGCCAGCTTCACCAACGAGCAAGGCCTGCAACCGGTAGGCGGCACCAGTTGGAAGGAAACCTTCTCGTCGGGGATCCCGGGCTACGACGCTCCAACCACCGGTACCCTGGGTTCGATCGTCTCCAACGCCCTGGAAGAGTCCAACGTCAACCTGACCAATGAACTGGTCGAGCTGATCAAGGCCCAGAGCAACTACCAGGCGAACGCCAAGACCATCTCCACCCAGAGCACTATCATGCAGACCATCATTCAGATGGCGTGATGTCGATGGTTGCTTGAAGGTTGTACAAGAAGCCCCTCGCCAGAGGGGCTTTCTTTTGGGTGGGTGTTTTGTATGGCTTCCCCGGCCCCATCGCGAGCAGGC
>NZ_JAGGOF010000097.1:0-98907 GCF_018614775.1 Pseudomonas fluorescens | reverse complement strand
CCTGCTCGCGATGGGGCCAGTCCAGGCGTCGACTTTTTTCCAGGCAAAAGAAAACCCCCGATAAACCAGCGGTCTATCGGGGGGTTCTTTCAGCAGGCGCTTCTCAGCGCTCGCCCGCTCAGCTTATTGGCAAGCTTCGCAATCCGGCTCGTCGATCGCGCAGGCCTTTGGCACTGGCGCAGGTCCGGCTGGAGCAGCCAGGACCGAGTCGTCACCGTGGTTGCCGCCGCTGGAAACAGCGTTCAGCTTGCCGGTGTTGATGGTCGACTTCTCGGTGCTGGTGGCGGCCAGGGCGCGGAGGTAGTAGGTGGTTTTCAGGCCACGGTACCAAGCCATGCGGTAGGTCACGTCGAGTTTCTTGCCCGAGGCGCCGGCGATGTACAGGTTCAGCGACTGAGCCTGGTCGATCCACTTCTGGCGACGGCTGGCCGCGTCGACGATCCACTTGGTGTCCACTTCGAACGCGGTGGCGTAGAGCGCCTTGAGTTCTTGCGGAATGCGCTCGATCTGCTGCACCGAACCGTCGTAGTACTTCAGGTCGTTGATCATGACCGAGTCCCACAGGCCGCGGGCCTTGAGGTCGCGAACCAGGTACGGGTTGATCACGGTGAATTCGCCGGACAGGTTCGATTTCACGTAGAGGTTCTGGTAGGTCGGTTCGATCGACTGCGACACGCCGGTGATGTTGGCGATGGTGGCGGTCGGTGCGATGGCCATGATGTTCGAGTTACGGATGCCTTTCTGCACACGGGCGCGAACCGGTGCCCAGTCCAGGGATTCGTTCAGGTCGACATCGATGTACTTCTGGCCGCGTTGGGCGATCAGGATCTGTTGCGAATCCAGTGGCAGGACGCCCTTGGACCACAGCGAACCCTGGAACGTCTCGTAGGCGCCGCGCTCGTCGGCCAGGTCGCAGGAAGCCTGGATCGCGTAGTAGCTGACCGCTTCCATGGACTTGTCGGCGAATTCGACCGCAGCGTCCGAACCGTACGGGATGTGCTGCAGGTACAGCGCGTCCTGGAAGCCCATGATGCCCAGGCCGACCGGACGGTGCTTGAAGTTGGAGTTCTTCGCCTGCGGCACCGAGTAGTAGTTGATGTCGATCACGTTGTCGAGCATGCGCACGGCGGTGTTCACGGTGCGTTGCAGCTTGGTGGTGTCCAGCTTGCCATCGACGATGTGGTTCGGCAGGTTGATCGAGCCCAGGTTGCAGACGGCGATCTCGTCCTTGTTGGTGTTCAGGGTGATCTCGGTGCACAGGTTCGAGCTGTGGACCACGCCCACGTGCTGCTGCGGGCTGCGCAGGTTGCACGGGTCCTTGAAGGTCAGCCATGGGTGGCCGGTCTCGAACAGCATCGAGAGCATCTTGCGCCACAGGTCTTTGGCCTGGACGACTTTGAACAGCTTGATCTTGTTGTACTCGGTCAGGGCTTCGTAGTACTCGTAGCGCTCTTCGAAGGCCTTGCCGGTCAGGTCGTGCAGGTCCGGGACTTCGGATGGCGAGAACAGGGTCCACTTGCCGTCATCGAAGACGCGCTTCATGAACAGGTCAGGGATCCAGTTGGCGGTGTTCATGTCGTGGGTACGACGACGGTCATCACCGGTGTTCTTGCGCAGCTCGATGAACTCTTCGATGTCCATGTGCCAGGTTTCCAGGTAGGCACAGACCGCGCCCTTGCGCTTGCCGCCCTGGTTGACCGCCACGGCGGTGTCGTTGACCACTTTGAGGAACGGCACGACGCCCTGGGATTTGCCGTTGGTGCCCTTGATGTACGAGCCCAATGCGCGAACCGGGGTCCAGTCGTTGCCCAGGCCGCCGGCAAATTTCGACAGCATGGCGTTGTCGTGGATGGCGCCGTAGATGCCCGACAGGTCATCCGGAACGGTGGTCAGGTAGCAACTGGACAGCTGCGGACGCAGGGTGCCGGCGTTGAACAGGGTCGGGGTCGAGGCCATGTAGTCGAAGGACGACAACAGGTTGTAGAACTCGATGGCACGGTCTTCTTTGTGCTTCTCTTCGATCGCCAGGCCCATGGCCACGCGCATGAAGAAGATCTGCGGCAGTTCGAAGCGGATACCGTCCTTGTGGATGAAGTAACGGTCGTACAGGGTTTGCAGGCCCAGGTAGGTGAACTGCTGGTCACGCTCGTGGTTGATCGCCTTGCCGAGTTTTTCCAGGTCGAACGTGGCCAGGACCGGGTTCAGCAATTCGAATTCGATGCCCTTGGCAACGTAGGCCGGCAACGCCTTGGCGTACAGGTCGACCATTTCGTGGTGGGTCGCGCTCTCGGCAACTTCCAGGAAGCTCAGGCCTTCGGCACGCAGGGTGTCCATCAGCAGGCGGGCGGTCACGAAGGAGTAGTTCGGCTCGCGCTCTACCAGGGTCCGCGCGGTCATGACCAGGGCGGTGTTGACGTCCTTGAGGGCGACGCCGTCGTAGAGGTTCTTCAGGGTTTCGCGCTGGATCAGGTCGCCGTCGACTTCTTCCAGGCCTTCGCACGCTTCGGTGACGATGGTGTTCAGGCGGCCCATGTCCAGCGGCGCCAGGCTGCCGTCGGCGCGAGCGACGCGGATGGAAGGGTGAGCCTGGACCGGTGCGTCGGCAGGGGTGCGGATAGCGCGTTCCTTGGCGCGGGAGTCTCGGTAGATCACGTAGTCGCGGGCGACTTTTTGCTCGCCGGCACGCATCAGGGCCAGTTCGACCTGGTCCTGGATTTCTTCGATGTGGATGGTGCCGCCCGACGGCATGCGACGCTTGAAGGTCGCGGTGACCTGTTCGGTCAGGCGCGCCACGGTGTCGTGGATTCGTGACGAAGCGGCAGCAGTGCCACCTTCAACTGCAAGGAACGCCTTGGTGATGGCGACGGTGATCTTGTCGTCGGTGTAGGCAACGACAGTGCCGTTACGCTTGATCACACGCAGTTGGCCCGGCGCGGTGGCGGCCAGATCCGGGCTCGAATCGGCGGCCAGCGGCGCGGTGCCCTGCGGGTTCTCGCGAGTTGTGTCGGTGTGCATGGGTGTCTCCACATTCTCTATGTTTGTTTGGGCGCCATTACGGTGCCCACCGTTCCGTCCTGAAGCACTACAACCGGCTGTCGCCGGGTATAACAACTTCGGGACAGTAGGAAACAGGCGCCTGGCGCCGCTTCCATCCGAAGTTTCTAGGCTGCGAGCCGAGGCTCGAAACCGGATTGCCGAGTAGCAGCATTGGACTGCAACACCCGTACCGTTTCGGTCGTTTTCGACCTCGAAACAGTCGCCATCCGCAAGGGCGGTCTGGGCTTGGGGAAAAGCGCTATTTCAGTTGGACAGAAGCAAGAAAAGCGCTTGAATTCTCTGTCCAACTAGTGTGTGGTTTTTGGCCTGAAACCCTACATGTAGGGTTTTTTTCGCGGCGGGCTACAAGATAATGCGTTTTAGGGGATGAATGCAACGTACTACCTGTGGATAAGCCTGTGCGTAATTTGTGTGCGAAACGTGGAACTCCTCTGTAGGCCGCGACCTAGCTGGAGCGAGGGTTTTTTCATCGTTTTCAGCGCCTGAAAAACAGCCCGATGGTTTTTGCGGGCGCGGACGTTACCACACAAAACCCACCTGACCGAACGCATTTACCGGCTTGTTTTCTTCGGGGGCGGCGTTTATACAATCGGCCGGTGTGTGGGAGTGAGTATTCATCTTAAACGTGACAGAAAAATGGGATTCCCTGTGGGAGCGAGCCTGCTCGCGAAGACGGCGGCGCAGTCCCCCTCATCCCAGATGACCCACCGCTATCGCGAGCAGGCTCGCTCCCACAGGGGCTGTGTCCTGTCAGTGGATCTGGCGGTGTGCTTCTCCTTCATCAGGTATTCACCATAAGAGGCCCCCCAGTGGAACAAGAAGCCTGGCAGGTATTGATCGTCGAGGATGACCAGCGTCTGGCCGAGCTGACCCGTGAGTACCTTGAAAGCAACGGGTTGCGCGTCGCCATCGAGGGCGATGGCGCGGTGGCGGCGGCGCGGATCATTGCCGAACAACCGGACCTGGTGGTCCTCGACCTGATGCTGCCCGGCGAAGACGGCCTGAGCATCTGCCGCAAGGTGCGCACGCAGTACGACGGGCCGATCCTGATGCTCACCGCCCGCACCGACGATACCGATCAGATCCAGGGCCTGGACCTGGGCGCCGACGATTACGTCTGCAAGCCGGTCCGGCCGCGCCTGTTGCTGGCGCGTATCCAGGCCCTGCTACGCCGCAGCGAGCCGGAGCCGTCCTCCCCACAAAAGCCGCGGCGCCTGCAATTCGGCCCGCTGGTGGTGGACAACGCGCTGCGCGAGGCCTGGTTGCAGGGCAACGGCATCGAGCTGACCAGCGCCGAATTCGATCTGCTCTGGCTGCTGGTGTCGAACGCCGGGCGCATCCTGTCCCGGGAAGAAATCTTCACCGCCCTGCGCGGCATCGGTTACGACGGCCAGGACCGCTCCATCGACGTGCGCATCTCGCGCATCCGCCCCAAGATCGGCGACGACCCGGACCATCCGCGGCTGATCAAGACCGTGCGCAGCAAAGGCTACCTGTTCGTGCCTGAAGCCTGCGTAGACCCGGCATCGTGAACTCGATCTTCCTGCGTATCTACGGCGGCATGTGTGCGGCGCTGGTGCTGGTAGCGGTGCTCGGCGTGCTGGCCCTGCACCTGCTGAACCAGACCCGCAGCGAGCAATACCGCGAGCGCCTGGCCCACGGCACGTTTTCGTTGATGGCCGACAATCTGCGGCCGATGAACGACACCGAACGGCGTCGGGCGCTGCTGGTGTGGGAGCGCCTGCTGGGCATCCCCCTGAAGTTGCAAACGTTCACCCAGACCCATCTGGACCTGGGGCAGCGCACGCGCGTGCTGCGCGGCCAGGCCTTGGTCGAGCAGACTGGGCCCCATGCGGCGAAGGTCTATCGGCTGGTCAGTGATGGCGAGCAACTGATGCTGGTGGGGGAAGTCCAGCAGATCAGCGAGCAATTGGCTCGGGCGACCATCTACCTGCTGGCCGATGAACTGGTGCGCTACCCGGTGGGCGAGCAACCCCGGCGGCTCGCGCAGCTCAAGGAAGAAAAAGGTTTCGGTTTTGATTTGCGGCTCATGACCGCCGAGCAGGCGGACATGGACGACGACCAGCGCCGCCGGGTGTCCGAGGGCGATACGGTGATGGCGTTGGGCAAGGGCGGCGACTCGATCCGGGTGTTCGCCGGTATGGTCGGTACGCCGTGGGTACTGGAAATCGGCCCGCTGTACCAGATGAATCCCTATCCGCCGGAGTGGCTGGTGCTGATTGCGGCGCTGGGGTTGAGCCTGATTGGCCTGATCGTTTATCTGTTGGTGCGCCAGTTGGAGCGGCGCTTGCGTGGCCTCGAATCGGCCGCCACGCAAATCGCCCAGGGCAGCCTGGAAACCCGGGTGCCGGCCCGTGGCGCCGACTCGATAGGACGGCTGGCCGCTGCGTTCAACGGCATGGCCGAGCACTTGCAGCAGTTGCTGGCGATCCAGCGTGAGCTGGTGCGGGCGGTGTCCCATGAGTTGCGCACCCCGGTGGCGCGGCTGCGTTTCGGCCTGGAAATGCTCGGCAGCGCCACCACGCCCCAGGCCCGGGACAAGTACCTGGCGGGCATGGACCACGACATCGAGGACCTGGATCGGCTGGTGGACGAGATGCTCACCTACGCGCGGCTGGAGCAGGGCTCACCGGCGCTGAATTTCCAGCGGGTGGACCTGGATGCGCTGGTCAATCAAGTGATCGATGAACTGGGCCCGCTGCGGGCCGGTATCACGGTCGAGCGCGGCCTGTGCCTGTCGGCGGCCGACTGCGACGGCGCCTGGGTCGAGGCCGAGCCGCGTTTCCTGCACCGGGCCTTGCAGAACCTGGTGGGCAACGCCATGCGCCATGCCAGCTCGCAGGTCACCGTCAGCTACCAGGTGGGCCAGTTGCGTTGCCGGGTGGACGTGGAGGACGACGGCCCCGGTGTGCCGGAAGCGGCCTGGGAGCGGATCTTCAAGCCGTTCCTGCGCCTGGACGACAGCCGCGCCCGCGCCTCGGGCGGGCATGGGCTGGGGCTCTCAATCGTGCGGCGGATCATCCACTGGCACGACGGCCGGGCATTGATCGGCAAGAGCAAGAGCCTGGGCGGAGCGTGTTTCAGCTTGAGTTGGCCGAGGCATCAGGACCGGTCTTGAGAGGTATGGCGCCTGCAAGGGCCTCATCGCGAGCAGGCTCGCTCCCACAGGTGTACGCATTCCAAATGTGGGAGCGAGCCTGCTCGCGATGAGGCCGTTCCAGGCAACCCTGAATTTCAGGTCTTGATCCCCACCAGACTCAACAACTGCCCATCCCGCACCGCAAACTGCGCCTGCAGTTCACTGCCATGGCGCCATTCGGCCGAGAGGTCGGTCAGCAACCGCAATCGCACCTGTCCGCCGGATGCCCATTCCAGCACTTCGGCGTGCTCGAAATAGAAACGCTGCCCGACGATCGGGTACAGCGCCTTGAACAGGCTTTCCTTCACGGAAAAGGTCAGGGTCACCAGCAGCGCCCGATCATCGCGGGGGAGGGCGGCCATGCGCAGCAATTCGGGCGGGGTGAGGATTTCACCGCACAGGCGCTCGGCGCGCTCGGGTTCGAGCAGGCTCTCCAGGTCCATGCCCAGCCCGCGCCAGTGTGCTTTTCCAGCGACGATGGCGGCGGCGCGGCCGTTGCTGTGGGTGATCGAGCCGCTGATATGCGCCGGCCACACCGGGGCCCGGTCTTCGCCGATGGCTGGCACGCAGGGCCGGCCGTCAAGCCGCTGTAAAGCCGCCCGGGCACAGATCCGCCCGGCGAGGAATTCCGCCTGACGCTTGGCCACCGAACGCTGGATGCTCGGCGGTGGCTCGATGGCGCAGTTCAGGAAATCATCGGCCGCCAGCAGCAATGGGTCGAAGCGGGTGCTCAGCAGCACCGTATCGGGCAGCGCATCGGGCAAGCACCAATGTTCATCCAGAGGCGAGCAGCAGGCGGGCAAGGCGGGGAGTGCATTCATGGCGGCATTTTGCCGGGTTGGCTGGACGCTGGGTAGAGGGCAAACCCTGGATGGCAAGCAAGCGGTGAAATTTTGGCAGCAAAGCTTGCTCGCGATGAAAGCGCCTCGGTCTACCGTGAACCGCGTCCACTGTGCTTGGCGCCTTCAAGGCTGGCGAACTTATAGTTGGCACCGGCCTTGTCCATCTCGCTCTTGAATGCGGTGACGTTGTCTTCGGTGACCATGCTGTCCAGCGCTCCGTGCTCGACCAGGAGCTTGGCCTTGACGCTGCCGGGAATCTCCTGGGTCTGGATGGCGGCGTGGCTTGCACCGCTCAAGGTCAGAAGTACAACGGCAAGCAACCTGCGCATGATGGATCTCCTTGAAAAAAGGGTTTGCACCAGACAGGACGCTCTAGCCGATTCATTCAGCGCAGGTTCAGAGAACGTTCAAGGGGGGTTCAGGGATCGCTGGTTAACGTGACCGGGACTTCACACACCACCCACGTTTGAAAGGAAACTGATCATGACTGCTATGAAAAGACTGCTGCTGGCTTTCACGGTGCTGGGTGCCAGCGCCGTCGCCCACGCCGATGACAACTTCGCCAGCCTGACCCTCGGCCAGACCAGCGACAAGGTCAAGAAATCCGATGCCCTGAACGACAACCTGAACCATCCGAATGCCGACGGCATCGTCGGCAAGGACACTACCTATGGCGTCCGACTCGGCAGGCAAAACGACCAGGGTCGCTACTACGCCACCTATGACAATGTCTCGGGGACTCACAACGGCATCAAGCTGCGCCAGGAAAACCTGTTGGGCAGCTACGACCTGTTCTATCCGGTCACCAGCAGCACCAGGTTGTTCGGCGGCGGCACGGCGGGCCTGACCAAGCTGACCCAGGATTCCCCCGGCTATAGCCGCGACAGTGACATCGGCTATGCCGTGGGCCTGCAGGGCGGCGTGCTGCAGCAAATTTCGCAGAACACCTCGGTGGAACTGGGTTACCGTTACCTTCGCAGCAACGCCAGCACCGAGATGAGCCCCCACGGCGGCGGCAAGGTCGGTTCCCTGGACCTGACCAGCAGCGCCCAGACCTACCTGTCCGCCAACTACACGTTCTAAGCGGTTCCACAAGGCCGATCCGGCGCCTGTCGTTGCGGTGCGCCGCGCCGGATTGATGTCTTTTTTGCCTGGAGAGGCTTTCATGAAGTTACTGGTCGTCGAAGACGAAGCGCTGTTGCGTCATCACCTGCACACCCGCCTCACCGACAGTGGTCACGTGGTGCAGGCCGTGGGCAACGCTGAAGAGGCCTTGTACCAGGTCGCGGAATTCAACCATGACCTGGCGATCATCGATCTCGGCCTGCCGGGCATCAGCGGGCTGGAATTGATCCGCCGGCTGCGCGCTCAGGACAAGACCTTTCCGATCCTGATCCTGACCGCCCGCGGCAACTGGCAGGACAAGGTTGAAGGCCTGGCCGCCGGGGCCGACGACTACGTGGTCAAGCCGTTCCAGTTCGAAGAGCTGGAGGCGCGCTTGAATGCGCTGTTGCGCCGCTCCAGCGGCTTCACCCAGTCGACCATCGTCGCTGGTCCTTTATTGCTGGACCTCAATCGCAAGCAGGCGTCCTTGGGCGATGAGCCGCTGGCGTTGACCGCCTACGAATACCGCATCCTCGAATACCTGATGCGTCATCACCAGCAGGTGGTCGCCAAGGACCGCCTGATGGAGCAGCTTTACCCCGATGACGACGAGCGTGATCCGAATGTCATTGAAGTACTGGTCGGGCGCCTGCGCCGCAAGCTGGAGGCCCCGGCCGGCTTCAAGCCGATCGACACCGTGCGGGGCCTGGGCTACCTGTTCAACGAGCGCTGCCAGTGATTCGTTCGCTGCGACTGCGCTTGATGCTCGCCGCCATGACCCTGGCGGCGTTGTTCATGCTGGCGCTGCTGCCGGCCATGCAAGGTGCGTTCAGCCTGGCGTTGCAGGATTCCATCGAGCAACGCCTGGCCTCGGACGTGACCACGCTGATTTCCGCCGCCCGGGTGGAAAACAACCACTTGAAGATGCCGACGCAGTTGCCCGACGAGCGCTTCAACCTCGCCGATGCCCGTTTACTGGGCTACATCTATGACCGCGACGGGCGTCTGGTCTGGCGCTCGAAGGCCACCCGCGAAGAAAACATCAATTACACGCCGCGCTACGACGGCCAGGGCAACCAGTTCGCCCGTATCCGCGAGAACGACGGCCAGGAGTTCTTTGTCTACGACGTCGAGATCCAGCTACTCGGCGGCCAGAACGCAGCGTTCAGCATCGTCACCCTGCAACCGGTTCGTGATTACGAGGTGACCCTGCAAGGTCTGCGGGACAACCTCTACCTGGGCTTTGGCGCGGCTCTGCTGGTGTTGCTGGCGCTGCTGTGGATCGGCCTGACCTGGGGCCTGCGGGCACTGCGGCGCCTGAGCCAGGAGCTGGACGAAATCGAAAGCGGCGCCCGGGACAGCCTCAGTACCGAGCACCCCCGGGAACTGTTGCGCCTGACCGGCTCCCTCAACCGCTTGCTGTACAGCGAACGCGAGCAACGCAGCCGCTACCGGGATTCCCTCGATGACCTGGCCCACAGCCTGAAAACCCCGCTGGCGGTGTTGCAGGGTGTCAGCGAAGACATGGCCCGGCGCCCCGAGGACCGTGGCCAGGCCTGGGTGCTGCAATCGCAGATCGAGCGCATGAGCCAGCAGATCGGCTACCAGTTGCAGCGCGCCAGCCTGCGCAGGAGCGGGCTGGTGCGCCATCAGGTGCGCTTGCGCCCGGTGCTGCAAAGCCTGTGTGACACCCTGGACAAGGTCTACCGGGATAAACGGGTCAATGTCGGTTTCGACCTGACGGAACACTGCCAGATGCCGATCGAACAAGGCGCCCTGTTGGAAATGCTCGGCAACCTGCTGGAAAACGCTTATCGACTGTGTGTGGGCGAGGTACGTGTCAGCGTGCACCAGGCCCTCGGTGGCATGGAACTGTGCGTCGAGGACGATGGACCCGGCGTGCCACCGGATCAGCGGGCGCGGATTCTCCAACGGGGCGAACGACTGGATCGCCAGCACCCTGGGCAGGGGATTGGCCTGGCGGTGGTCAAGGACATCATCGAAAGCTACGGCGCCACGTTGACTCTGGACGATTCAGCGTTGGGTGGGGCGGCGTTTCGGATTCATTTTCCGGTGGTTTGACTGGAGCAGGGTGTGTTGCCACTGGCGCCATCGCGAGCAAGCTCGCTCCCACACGAGAACGGTGAGCGCCGCCCTCCCAGGTCTGTAAATACTTGTATGTCACTGCTCAGTTCTCCAGCGCCCGATAAGCCCCCGGCGTCACCCCCGTCCACTTCTTGAACGCCCGATGAAACGCCGACGGTTCCGAGAACCCCAACTGCTCGGCGATCTGCTGCAATGACAAATCCGCTCGCCCCAGATGATAGATGGCGATATCCCGCCGCAGTTGGTCCTTGAGCTCCTGGAAGCTGGTGCCTTCCTCGCGCAGATGCCGGCGCAACGTCTGGGGGCTGATGTGCAAGTGAGCCGCGACGGTGTCCAGGTCAGGCCAGCGTGCCGTGTCGCGACTGAGCAGGCGGCGCAGCTGGCTGCTCAGGCTGTGGCCATCGTCCGGGCGCGATAGCAGGTCGGCGGGGGAGCGTTCCAGAAAATGCTTGAGGGTGCGTTCGTCCTGCAGCAATGGCATCTCCAGGTAGCGGCTGTGGAACAACAGGCTGCTGCCGTGGGCCTCGAATACCAGGGGGCAGGGGAACAGCAAGTCGTACTCGGCCGCGTGGGCGGGCCTGGCATAGCCAAAGGTCGCCTGTTCCAGGCCGATCCGCTGACCAATCAGCCAACTGCCGAGGCGATGCCAGATCACCAGCAGGCTTTCGCTGAGGAAATGGTCCGGATCCCACAGCGTCGAGCCGTCCAGCACCAGCCGCACCCGCTCGCCTTCGGCCTCCAGTGTCAGGCTCGGAGCGTCGGGGAACAGGCTATAGAACAACAAACCACGTTGAAGGGCCTTGCCCAGGGTGCGGCAGTGGATCACCGCGTGACACATCATCGCAAACGTCCCGGGTTTACTCGGGGCGCGACCGAACCCCAGGTATTCATCGCCCAGCTGTTGCCACAGCGTTTGCAACAGGCGCGCAAACTGTTCCGGCGCGAGGCGAGCCCGTGGCTCATCCAGCAGTTCGGGGCTGATGCCCAGCTGGTGCAACAAGGGGAAATAGTCAAACCCTTGCCGACGCGCGCCGCCCAGGGCTGCGCGGGCGTAGTGGCTGGCGATTGTGCGTTGGCGCATGGCAGGCAAGTCCGTCCGTTAAGCGGGCGATGGTAGCAGGGGAGGTCGGTTGGACAAGGCGGATATCCGCCAAATCCCGGAACTGGAAGCGGCGTGCAGGCGGAAATCCGCCACCTTGGGCGCGCTGTTTAACCCCATGTGAAATCCGCAAACCCTTCTGCTATACAGGATGTAGGGCTTTTCGAAAAAGTGGCGCGTGCTTTGCAATACGTTAAGTAGGTCTGCCCCGTGCAGCCGCCAAAACAAATCCCTCCAGTGCAGGAGGGTTCGCAATTGAGGTTTCGTGGACGACAGGTGGATGTTGTCACACGGGACGCTTGAGGAAGTTTGCCATGACGACTCGTCAGCCCCTGTACAAATCCCTGTATTTCCAGGTGATCGTAGCCATTGCCATCGGTATTTTGCTCGGCCACTTCTACCCGCAGACCGGTGTTGCCCTCAAGCCGTTCGGTGACGGGTTCATCAAACTGATCAAAATGGTCATCGCCCCGATCATCTTCTGCACCGTCGTCAGCGGTATTGCCGGCATGCAGAACATGAAATCGGTCGGCAAGACCGGCGGCTACGCACTGTTGTACTTCGAAATCGTTTCCACCCTCGCCCTGCTGATCGGCCTGGTCGTGGTCAACGTCGTGCAGCCGGGCGCCGGCATGCACATCGACGTGAACACCCTGGACACCAGCAAGATCGCCGGTTTCATCTCCGCCGGTAAAGACCAGAGCATCATCGCGTTTATCCTCAACGTGATCCCGAACACCATCGTCGGCGCGTTCGCCAACGGCGACATCCTGCAAGTGCTGATGTTCTCGGTGCTCTTCGGTTTTGCCCTGCATCGCCTGGGCTCGTACGGCAAGCCGGTGCTGGACTTCATCGATCGCTTCGCCCATGTGATGTTCATCATCATCAACATGATCATGAAACTGGCCCCCCTGGGTGCGTTCGGTGCCATGGCATTCACCATCGGCGCCTACGGTGTCGGTTCGCTGGTGCAGTTGGGCCAACTGATGATCTGCTTCTACATCACCTGCGTGGTGTTCGTGCTGGTCGTGCTGGGCGCCATCTGCCGTGCCCACGGCTTCAGCGTGATCAAGCTGGTCCGCTATATCCGTGAAGAACTGCTGATCGTGCTGGGTACTTCCTCGTCGGAATCGGCCCTGCCGCGCATGTTGATCAAGATGGAACGTTTGGGCGCCAAGAAGTCTGTAGTAGGCCTGGTGATCCCGACCGGCTACTCGTTCAACCTCGACGGTACGTCGATCTACCTGACCATGGCTGCGGTGTTCATCGCCCAGGCCACCGACACCCACATGGACATTTCCCATCAGATCACCCTGCTGCTGGTGCTGCTGCTGTCGTCCAAAGGGGCTGCTGGCGTGACCGGTAGCGGCTTCATCGTGCTGGCGGCTACCCTGTCCGCCGTGGGCACCTTGCCGGTGGCCGGCCTGGCGCTGATCCTGGGTATCGACCGCTTCATGTCCGAAGCCCGCGCCCTGACCAACCTGGTGGGCAACGCTGTCGCCACCATCGTGGTTGCCAAGTGGGTCAAGGAACTGGACGAAGATCAACTGCACACCGAGCTGGCTTCCGGTGGTCGCGGTATCTCCGACGTTCGTGAAGAGGACGAGCAGACTGTCGCGGCGCAAGCCTCGACGCCGAGCACTGTGAAGTAATCTTCAAGCTGCCATGAAAAACCCGCTTCGGCGGGTTTTTTCATGCCTCGGATTTCTGAAGGCAAACGTGCCCCCTCGCCATGAAGGCCTGAGCACAATCGTCAGTCAAAGTGACGAGTACGGTAATTGCCCCACCGCCGGTCCCTGCCTAGTCTTCAGCCATTACCCATCGGAGATCGCCCATGCAAGGCCCACTGGCATCGCTCAAGGTTCTCGACTTCTCGACCCTGCTGCCCGGCCCGTTCGCCTCGTTGTTGCTGGCGGACATGGGCGCCGAGGTGCTGCGCATCGAGTCGCCGACCCGTCCGGACCTGTTGCGGATATTGCCGCCCCATGACCAGGGGGGGGCCGCCAGCCACGCTTACCTCAATCGCAACAAGCGCAGCCTGGCCCTGGACCTCAAGCAGCCGCAAGGGTTGGCGGTGATCGAACAGTTGCTGGCCGACCACGACATCCTGCTGGAGCAGTTTCGTCCCGGCGTGATGGAGCGACTGGGCCTGGGGTACGAGGCGTTGAAGGCGATCAATCCGCGGCTGATCTACGTGTCGATCACCGGCTACGGCCAGACCGGGCCCTACAAGGACCGCGCCGGCCACGACATCAACTACCTGGCCCTGGCGGGGCTGGCCAGCCATACCGGCCGCGCCGACAGCGGGCCATTGCCCTTGGGGATCCAGGCGGCAGACATCGCGGGTGGTTCGCTGCACGGGGTGATCGGGTTGTTGGCGGCGGTGATCGCCCGTCAGCAGACCGGGCAGGGTCAGCACCTGGACGTCAGCATGACCGACTGTGCATTCAGCCTGAACGCCCTGGCCGGCGCCGGTTACCTGGCCTGCGGGGTGGAACCGGGTTGGGAAAGCCATGTGCTCAACGGCGGCAGCTTCTACGACTATTACCGCACTCGGGAGGGTCGCTGGATGTCGGTGGGCAGCCTGGAACCGGCCTTCATGCAGGCGCTGTGCGAGGCCTTGGGGCGACCGGAACTGGCGACCTGGGGATTGTCCCCTGACCCCGAGCAACAGCAAGCGCTCAAGCAGGCGCTGCAAGCCGAGTTCGAAAAACACGACTTCGCTGAGCTATGCCGGCTGTTCGCCGGGATCGATGCCTGCGTCGAGCCGGTGCTGAGCCTTGAAGAAGCGCTGCGGCATCCGCAATTGCAGGCCCGGCAAGTGGTCACGCACGTGCCCCGTGGTGATGGTTCGAGCCAGGCGCAGATCGCCTGTCCACTGAAATTTTCGGACGGGCTGCCGGAGCCTCGACATGTCGGCGCAGGGTTGGGCGCGCATACGGACCAGGTGCTGGGGGAGCTGGGGTTCAGTGATGAGCGGATTGCTCAGTTGCGTGCTGCCGGGGTGGTTTTGTAGGGGGCTTCAGGGCCTCATCGCGAGCAGGCTCGCTCCCACAGGTTTTTTGCAGTGTCACAAATCCAGTGTGGGAGCGAGCCTGCTCGCGATGAGGCCAGTCCAGACACCCCAAAAGCAGGCTACTCCACCCGCGTCTCCCCACTGAACACCAACGTCCCACGGCAACTGCGGCACAAGTACCGTCGCCCCTGGCGCACCAGGCTGTGGCGCTGGGCCGAGAACGGGAAATCGTTGGCCGCGCAGGGGCATTTGTAGATGTAGCGGGTCACGCTGCGGCGTTTGACTTCATAGGTGTGGCAACGGTTGGGCGGCAGTTCGTACACCCCGCGCATGATCAATTGCCACTCTTCGCCATGGGGTTGGATACGCTCGCCGAACAATTGATGAGCGATCAAGTGCGCGACCTCATGGGCGACGGTCTGCTTGAGAAAGTCTTCGGCGTTTTCCCGGTACAACTGTGGGTTGAAGCGCAGCAGGTTCTCATGCAGGTGGGCGACACCGGCCTTCTGGCCGCGCAATTTGAAGCTGACCACCGGGCGTTTGAAAGGACGTTTGAAAAAGGCTTCGGCTTGTTGATAACACTCTTCGACGCGGGTATTGAGTAGATCGAGCATGCTTTACGGGTCTCCAGAGACCCGAGTATGCCGCAAGCGTCGACCGTTGCGAATCGCTTGGGCGCCCAGTGGTCGTTTCGACCGTGGCCAACACAGGCCGCCTTGCGGCGGCCTGTGTTGGCAGGTTCATGTGTTACAGGAGCGCTTCAATCATTCAGTTGGTATACACCGGGCCGACGCCCAGCCCCCAGACAATCACGGTGAACGCCATGATGGCGACCAGCACCACCAGGCCGACGGCCAGCACCGAGCTGGAAAACAGGAAGCCTTCGTCCTGGGGAATGTTCATGAAGGTCGGCAAGCCCACATACAGCAGGTAGACCGTGTAGCAGATCGCTGCCGTGCCGACGATCATCCCCAGCCACATGTGCGGGTAGAGCGCCGCCAGGCCGCCGATGAACAGGGGTGTGGCGGTGTAGGTGGCAAACGCGACGCAACGGGCCAGGCTTGGGTTGGCATCGTAGGTGCGGGCCATCCAGTGGATGAAAGCCCCCATCACTGCCACGCCGCCAAGCATCGCCAGGTACGACATGACGGTCATCCACAGCGCGCTTTCCTGGGTCAGCATCACGGGGGGGCGACTGCCGATGACCCAGCCCACCTGCGTTGTGCCGATAAACGCCGACACCGCCGGAATGGCCGCCAGGATCAGCGTGTGGGTCAGGTACATGTGGCTGATGCTTTCCTCCTGATCGCCACGGATTTCCTTCCATTCTTGATCAGGGTGGGTAAAGAGCCCCACGACATGATGGATCATAGTCAGTCACTCCTTTGTTATTGCCATCGCCCCCCAACGGAGCGCCTACGGGCCAAGTGGCCAAGTAAGTAAAGGTCTGAATGTGTGTGCGACCTTATGACGCAGTATAGAAAGGAGTTGTGCCGAGGGCTTAGAGCAAATTGCACTGTTGGGCTAAGGGGTAATTGCGGATAGCTACAAGCTGCAAGCTGTCAGCCGCAAGAAACAGCGGCAGGGGTTCGGCTTGAGCTTGCCGCTTGTAGCTTGCTGCTTGCCGCTTTGCAATAATGCCGGCCTTTCGTCACACCTCACGGATTTCGCGTCATGGGCACTCTTACGGTCAACCAGAACAAACTGCAAAAGCGCCTGCGCCGCCTGGCCGGTGAGGCGGTCGCCGATTTCAACATGATCGAGGACGGTGACAAGGTCATGGTCTGCCTGTCCGGCGGCAAGGACAGCTACACGATGCTCGACGTGCTGATGCACCTGCAGAAGGTTGCCCCGATCAAGTTCGAGATCGTCGCCGTGAACATGGACCAGAAGCAGCCCGGTTTTCCCGAGCATGTGTTGCCGGCTTACCTCGAATCGCTGGGCGTGGAATATCACATTATCGAGAAGGACACCTACTCGGTGGTCAAGGAATTGATTCCCGAGGGCAAGACCACCTGCTCGCTGTGCTCACGCCTGCGCCGCGGAACGCTGTATACCTTCGCCGACGAGATCGGTGCGACCAAGATGGCCCTGGGGCACCACCGCGACGACATCGTCGAAACATTCTTCCTGAACATGTTCTACAACGGTTCGCTCAAGGCCATGCCGCCCAAGCTGCGCGCCGATGACGGGCGCAACGTGGTAATCCGGCCGTTGGCCTACTGCACTGAGAAAGACATCCAGGCTTATTCGGATTTCAAGCAATTCCCGATCATTCCCTGCAACCTCTGCGGCTCCCAGGAAAATCTGCAGCGCCAGGTGGTCAAGGAGATGCTCCAGGAGTGGGAGCGCAAGAATCCAGGGCGTACCGAAAGCATTTTCCGTGGCTTGCAGAACGTCATCCCATCGCAACTGGCGGACCGCAATCTGTTCGACTTCACCAACCTGCGCATCGACGAAAGCGCCGCTTCGCGCTTCGTCAATGTAGTGAACCTCTGACGACGCCAAGACCTCATATCGACGGCGCTCGCGAGCGCCGTTTTCATTCGGACCCCAGGAGAGGGCATGCGCGATTACAAGTGGCTGCACGAGTATTGTCTGAACCGCTTCGGTTCGGCGGCGAAACTGGAAGCCCACCTGCCGGTGCCCAAGACCCCGGCGCAACTGCGCAAGATCAGCGATGACCGCTACCTCTCGACCCTGGCGTTGCGGGTTTTTCGCGCCGGTCTCAAGCACAGCCTGGTGGACGCCAAGTGGCCCGCGTTCGAAGAAGTGTTCTTCAAGTTCGACCCGGAAAAAGTCGTGCTGATGAGTGCCGAACACTTGGAGCGGCTGATGCAGGATGCGCGGATCATCCGGCACCTGGGCAAGCTCAGGAGCGTGCCGCGCAACGCCCAACTGATTCTGGACGTGGCCCATGAGAAGGGCAGTTTCGGCGCGCTGATCGCCGATTGGCCGGTGACCGACATCGTCGGCCTGTGGACTTACCTGAAAAAGCACGGCCATCAACTGGGCGGCCTTTCGGCGCCGCGCTTCTTACGAATGATGGGCAAGGACACCTTCGTGCCCAGCTATGACGTGGTGGCAGCGCTCGTTGCCCAGAAGATCGTCGACAAAGTCCCCACCAGCCTGCGGGGCCTGGCGACGGTGCAGAATGCTTTCAACCGCTGGCATGAAGAGAGTGGTGGGCGGCCAATGAGCCAGATCTCGATGATGCTGGCGTATACCGTGAATCACTGACACCGAGTCGCATTCATCGCGAGCAGGCTCGCTCCCACACTGGATCTGTGGCGTTCACAAATCCCCTTGTGGGAGCGGGCTTGCTCGCGAAGGCGGTCTGTCAGGCGACGGAGATATCACCTTCACCCGCCAACCGCCGATTCAACTGAAACCGCCAGCGCACATACAACAGCGCCGAGCAGAACACCGCCAGGCTCGCCAGCATTTCCAGCACGCCGAACAGTTGCCGGTTCGGGTCATACGCCGCCAGCGCGCCCTTGATGAAATACAGGTTCACCACGAAACACATCCACGAGTGCCCGCGGGCGCTGCCGGTGAGCATGCCGGGTGCGAGGATCAGCAGCGGCACCAGCTCGATCAGCAGGATGACCCAGGGCCGGGCGCCATGCAGGTCGGCGATCAGCAGGTAGTAGCCGCTGAGCAAAGCCACCAGGCCGAAAAAGCACAGCAGGCTGAGGACGCGGGCGATACGGACGCGCGGTTCCAGCCAGTGGGTGGACGGCAGGATCTTCGGCTTCTTAGCCACGGCCGTTCTCCAGCAACCGGGCAGTCTTCGCCAGGCGCGAGCCCAGGGCCCGGCACAGCGCGACTTCGTGTTCGTTCAAGCCACTCTTGCCGTCACTTCCGGCGTGATGGCTCGGGCCGTACGGTGTACCGCCGCCCTCGGTGTCGATCAGCGCCGATTCGCTGTAGGGCAGGCCGGTGATCAACATGCCGTGGTGCAACAGCGGCAACATCATCGACAGCAGGGTGGTTTCCTGGCCGCCATGCAGGCTGGCCGTGGAGGTGAACACCCCGGCCGGCTTGCCCACCAGGGCGCCGGTCAGCCACAGGTTGCTGGTGCCGTCGAGAAAATACTTCAACGGCGCAGCCATGTTGCCGAACCGGGTCGGGCTGCCCAGGGCCAGGCCGGCGCAGTTTTTCAGGTCATCGAGGGTGGCGTACAGCGGGCCCTGCTCGGGGATGTCCGGCGACACCGCTTCGCACTCGGTGGAAATTGCCGGCACCGTGCGCAACCTGGCCTCCAGCCCGGCCTGCTCGATGCCGCGGGCAATCTGCCGGGCCATTTCGTGGGTGGAGCCGCTGCGGCTGTAATACAACACCAGGATATACGGCGTGCTCACGGCAGGATCTCCAGGATCTTCTCCGGCGGACGGCCGATCACGGCTTTGTCAGCGGTTTCCAGGATTGGCCGCTCCATGAGTTTCGGGTGGGCAGCGAGGGCGGCGATCAACTGTGCCTGGCTCAGGCTTTCGTCAGCCAGGTTGAGGCTTTTGTATTCTTCTTCGCCGGTACGCAGCAGTTGCCGGGCGGTAATGCCCAGCTTGCCCAGCAAGCGCTCGAGTTGCGCGGCGTCGAGCGGCGTTTCGAGGTAGCGGACCACGGTGGGTGCCAGGCCTCGGGCCTCCAACAGTTCCAGCGCACCGCGGGATTTCGAGCAGCGCGGATTGTGATAAAGCGTCAGATCGGTCATGAGCGGGTCGCATCTTGCGTAAGGTGGCGGCTATTCTACTGTGCCGCGAGGTCCCAGGCACAGACAGGGGCAATGGGTCGCGGCAGCTCACCTTCAGACAAGGATTGGCACATGGCAAGGCGATTGATGGCGGCACTGACATTCATGGGCATTTTGTTGCTCGCCGGCTGCGGCAACGACTACGGGGTGGACCAGAACGGCCAGGCTATCGCCTCGCAGCGGCTGGACAAGCAATGGCTGGTGCTCAACTACTGGGCGGAATGGTGCGCGCCGTGCCGCACGGAAATCCCCGAGTTCAACGCCTTGGCCGAGCAGCTCAAGGGCCGCCACGTCGGCGTGTTCGGGGTCAATTTCGATCAGGTACAAGGCGAGGAACTGAAGGCCGCCAGCGACAAGATGGGCATCCGCTTCACCGTGCTGGCCCGGGACCCCGCCGAGATCTTCGACCTGCCGCGCAGCGAAGGGCTGCCGGTGACCTACATCATCGACAACCAGGGCAAGGTGCGCGAGCAGTTGCTCGGGGAGCAGACAGCGGCGGGGGTGATGGCCAAGCTTGAGGCGTTGCAGGCGCTGAAGTGACGATCGTTCCCACGCTCCGCGTGGGAACGATCAGGGGGGCCGGAGCTCAGCCCTCTTCCAACCACCAGCGCAGCGGCTTGCCCTCGGCCGGCCAGAAGCGCATCTGCTCGTTGGGCGCGATGTCCCAGCGCTCGATCTTTTCCAGTGCCTGCAAAAAGCGCGCTTCCTGCTCCATCACGGCGGGGGCGCAGAGTTTGCGGGTGCTGCCGACCTTGCCGAAGCTCAAACGGTGGCCTTCCAGGGTGTAGGGGGCGAACCAGTGGTTGCAGCCGCCGTTGCCATAGGCGCGACCGTCATCCCCAAGGGTGATGGTCAGGTGGCTGTAGTCCATCAACGGCCGTTCGCCAATCCATTCCAGGATATAGCTGCGGTTGTGTTGCAGTTGCACAGGTTCAGCGGCACAGCCCATCAGGCTCATGCCAATCAACGCGCACAGGGCCATACGTTTCATCAGACAGCTTCCTGGCAGGTCGGGCACAGGTGTTTTTCACCGACCGTGGTCCAACCCAGCTCGGCGATGCGCGCGCTGGCGGCCGGCTTCTGGGCCTTGGTGCCGAGCTTGGCATCGACGGCGAATTCGAAGCTCAGTTCCTTGGCGCAGCGGTCGCAGTTGACCTGCCAGGTGTGGATCGCCAGTTCGCCGAACACTGGCCCTGTGGTCATGGCGGTCCATTGGCCCATGGGCTTGAGCAGGTGCCGAACGGTGTCCACGGTCAGGCGCATGGACAAATCCTTGCTGCCCTTGAGGGTCACCAGCAGTACATCGTTGGCCTGGATCGACCCGCCGTTGCCAGTGACCTGATAGCGGCCCGGCGCCAGGGCGCGGACTTCGGTCAAGGTGTGCTGGGGGTTCATCAGGGTGTAGCGGAAATCGTGTTCGGCCATGGGTCCTCCAAATAGGCGCGACATGCTAGCACGCGATCTGGGTAGGCATGGTCCGTATGCGACGAACTCCCGCTTATCCCCCTGTGGGAGCGAGCCTGCTCGCGATGGCGGCGCATCAGCCAGCATGAATGTCGACTGGCAGACCGCTATCGCGAGCAGGCTCGCTCCCACAGGGGATTCGGTGTGGATTTGGTTTTAGTCATCCACCCGGTTTTGCGGCGTGCCGTTCGCCCAGGCTGTGATGTTGTCCAGGGTGGTGGTGGCGATCGCGGCCAGTGCTTCATGGGTCAGGAACGCCTGGTGCGCGGTGACGATCACGTTGGGGAAAGTCAGCAGCCGTGCCAGCACGTCGTCCTGCAGCGGCTGGTCGGAGCGGTCCTTGAAAAACAACTGGGCCTCTTCCTCGTAGACGTCCAACCCCAGGTAGCCCAACTGGCCGCTTTTCAGCGCCTCGATCAACGCCGGTGTGTCCACCAGCCCGCCGCGCCCGGTGTTGATCAGCATGGCGCCGCGTCGCATCGCCGCCAGGGTTTGGGCATTGATCAAGTGGTGGCTCTGTTCGTTGAGCGGGCAGTGCAGGCTGATGATCTGTGCCTGCGCCAGCAGCTCCGGCAATGGCAAGTAACGGGCTCCCAGCGCTTCAAGCTGGGGGGTGGGGTAGGGGTCGTAAGCCAGCAACCGGCAACCGAAGCCGGCCATGATCCGCGCAAACGTCGCGCCAATCTGCCCGGTGCCAATCACGCCGACGATCTTGTCTACCAGATCGAAGCCGGTGAGCCCTTGCAGGCTGAAGTTGCCGTCGCGGGTCCGGTTGTAGGCGCGGTGCAGGCAACGATTGAGTGCCATGATCAGCGCCACGGCATGCTCGGCAACCGCGTGGGGCGAGTAGGCCGGCACCCGCACGATGTCCAGCCCCAGGCGCTTGGCGGCCGGCAGGTCGACGTGGTTATAGCCGGCCGAGCGCAGGGCGATCAGCCGGGTGCCGCCGTGGGCCAGCCGCTCCAGCACCGGGGCGCTCAGGTCATCGTTGATAAACGCACACACCACTTCATGGCGTGCGGCCAGGGCCACGGTGTCCAGGTTCAACCGGGCCGGTTGGAACTGCCACTCATGGCCGGCGGCACCCGGTGCGTTGCTGAAACTGTCGCGGTCGTAGGGCTGGCTGCTGAAAAGAATCACGCGCATGGCGGCCTCCTGATGCTGGAATGGCCTCAGCTTAGCCGCGATTGCCCCGGCGGTTATTGCGCTGGGTCAGGCGCTGATACGCGCCTCGCTCGCCAGCCGGTTGATGGCGCGCTCCAGGTCCTCCAGGGCGGCAGCGGCTTTTGGGTCCTGTTGCTTGAGCAGGGTTTCGCTGCGCTGGCAGGCGGCGCGCAATTGCGGCACGCCGCAGTAGCGCGTGGCGCCATGCAGGCGGTGGACCCGTTCGATCAGGGCGTTGTGATCATTGGCCTCGCTGGCCTGGCGAATCGCTTCGCGGTCGGCTTCCAGGGAGGCCAGCAGCATTGCCAGCATGTCTGCCGCCAGGTCAGCCTTGCCCGCGGCCAGGCGCAGGCCTTCTTCGTGATCGAGCACCAGCAGTTCGCCGCCGGCCTGGGCATCGCCGTTGCGTTCCGGCGACTGATTGCGCAGCGCCAGGCCAGTCCATTTGAGCACCACCTGGGCCAGTTGCCGTTCACTGATGGGTTTGGTCAGGTAGTCGTCCATGCCGCTTTGCAGCAGGGCGCGTTTTTCGTTGGCCATGGCGTGGGCGGTGAGGGCGACGATCGGCAGCGGCGTACAATGCCGCTCGCTTTCCCACTGGCGGATCGCCTCGGTGCTCTGGCGGCCGTCCATGCCGGGCATCTGCACGTCCATCAGCACCAGGTCGAAGGTTTCCTTCTGCACGGCCTTGACTGCGGCATACCCACTGTCCACCGCCAGCACCTTGGCGCCCATGTCTTCGAGCAGCGTCTGCACCAGTAGCAGGTTGGCCGGGTTGTCGTCCACGCAGAGCACTTTCGGCGCACGACTGGCGATCGGTTCGTTGGGCTCGCTGCGGGTCGGACGCGGGTTGACCAGGTCCGACAGCGAGCGGCGCAGCTTGCGGGTGCAGGCCGGCTTGGCCTGCAACTGGCTGTGGGGGTTGGGCACCGAGAGGTGATACAGCGTCTGCTCGGTGGTGGGGCACAGCACCAGCACCTTGCAGCCCAGGTGTTCGAGGTCCCAGATGTGCTGGTTGAGGCGCTCCGGCGGCATGTCGTTGCTGGTGATGCCCAGCACGGCCAGGTCAATCGCCTGGTCGGTCGGGTGGGCGACGGTGACGCCGTTGGTCAGGCTTTCCAGGGTGTTGAACGGGGTCACTTGAAGACCACAGTCTTCGAGTTGGTGCTGCAAGGCCTGGCGGGCCAGTTCATGGTTCTCCAGCACCGCCACGCGCCGGCCCAGCAGCGGCGGGCCGGGCAGGTCCTCGGCATCGTCGCGGGTCTTGGGCAGGCGCAGGCTGATCCAGAACTCCGAGCCTTCGCCCGGTGTGCTGTCGACGCCGATCTCGCCGCCCATCTGCTCCACCAGGCGCTTGGAAATCACCAGGCCCAGGCCGGTGCCGCCGGGTTGCCGCGACAGCGAGTTGTCGGCCTGGCTGAATGCCTGGAACAGCGCCCGCACGTCCTGGGCGGACAGGCCGATGCCGGTGTCCTGGATGCTGATGCGCAACTGCACGCTGTCTTCGTGTTCGTCTTCGAGCATGGCGCGGGCAACGATGGTGCCCTCGCGGGTGAACTTGATGGCGTTGCTCACCAGATTGGTGAGGATCTGCTTGAGGCGCAGTGGATCGCCCACCAGCGACAGCGGCGTGTCACGGTAGACCAGGCTCACCAGTTCCAGCTGTTTGGCGTGGGCGGCGGGAGCGAGGATGGTCAGGGTGTCCTGCAACAGGTCCCGCAGGTTGAACGGGATGCTGTCGAGCACCAGCTTGCCGGCTTCGATCTTCGAAAAATCGAGGATCTCGTTGATGATCCCCAGCAGGCTGTCGGCGGATTTTTCAATGGTGCCCAGGTAGTCGAGCTGGCGCGGGGTCAGTTCGCTTTTCTGCAAGAGATGAGTGAAGCCAAGGATGCCGTTGAGCGGCGTGCGGATCTCATGGCTCATGTTCGCCAGGAATTCGGATTTGATCCGGCTCGCTTCCAGGGCTTCCTTGCGGGCCAGGTCCAGCTCGATGTTCTGGATCTCGATGGTTTCCAGGTTCTGGCGCACGTCCTCGGTGGCCTGGTCGATGCTGTGCTGCAATTCTTCCTGGGCATTCTGCAAGGTGCTGGCCATGCGATTGATGCCCGATGCCAGCTCATCCAGTTCCTGGCTGCCCAACGGTGGCAGGCGGGTTTCCAGGTGGCCGTCCTTGAGTTGCGCCACGGCCTGCTTGATCTGGCTCAGCGGGCGGTTGATCGTGCGGCCCATGCGCAGGGCCAGCAGCGCGGTGAGGCCCAGGCCGGCGGCGATCAGCAACAGGCTGGCGAACAGGCTGCGATAACCGCGCAGCAGCATGCCGCTGTGGGACAGCTCCAGTTCGACCCAGCCCAGCAAGCGGTCGGCTTCCTCGGGAATCAGTTCGCCGGCCAGGTTGCGGTGCTTGCCGAAGACCGGCAGCAGGTAGCGGGTGGCATCGTTGCCGGTGCGTTGCAGCAATTGGGTGCTGTTGCCTTCCGGCGCGCGGTTGAGCATGGTCGGGCCGGCGTGGGCCAGCGGCGAGCGATCAGGCGCGAGGAAGGTCACGGCACGCACGTCGGTTTGTTCGAGGGACTGGGTGGCGATGCGTTCCAGCAGTTCGGTGTCCTGTCGGCTCATGGCTGGGGCGACCAACGGGGCCAGCTGTTCGGCGATCATCTCCCCGCGTTGCAGCAACTGGGCATGCAGGTCCGATTGCTGCATCCAGGTGAAATAGCCGCCCAGGACCAGCGCCATCAGGCTGGTCGGCAACAGGGTCAGCAACAGCACGCGGCCTTTGATTCCCAGTTTCTTGAGCACACTTGTCTCCTGCATCCAGCGGTCTGATTGAGCTTTGCGCGCATCCGGCACGCAATACCTGCGCAGTGTAGCGATTTGCAGGCGGGCAATCTTCGTAAATTCGCGCATCGCTGTGGCGACCCACATGACCCATGCAGGTACGCGGCGGTTGCCTCGGGCGGATCGATCTTGAATAATCGCTCAACTGAGAATTATTTGCAGATACTCATGACTCCCACTTCCACCGCTCACCCGCGCATCCTCTCCATCGAAGACGATCCCGTGCTGGGCGCTTATGTCCATGAGCACCTGGGCCGCAGCGGCTTCGACGTGACTTGGTGCCAGAACGGCCAGGAGGGCCTGGACATCGCCTGCCGGCAGGCTTTCGACGTGGTGCTGATGGACATCCTGCTGCCGGGCCTGGACGGCCTCGCGGTGTTGACCCGTTTGCGTCAGAGCCATTCGACCCCTGTGCTGCTGATGTCAGCCCTGGGCGCCGAGGCGGACCGCATCAGTGGCTTTCGCCTGGGTGCAGACGACTATTTGCCCAAGCCGTTCAGCATGGCGGAGCTGCACGTGCGCATCGAGGCCATTCTGCGCCGGGTGGCCCTGGACCGACGGCCGGCACCGGTGGCGGTCGGGTGCCAGGCCAAGGACCTGACCTTCGATGAGGAACGCGGCGATGTCCATGTTGGCGGCCAATGGGCTGGCCTGACCCGCAGCGAATACCGCCTGCTGGACGTCTTGCAGCGCAGCGGTAATGAAGTGCTGAGCAAGGCCTTCCTTTATCAGCAGGTGCTGCAACGCGGTTATGCCCCCCACGACCGCAGCCTGGACATGCACGTCAGCCAGATCCGCCGCAAGCTCAAGGCCATCGACTACAGCGCGCGGCAGGTACGCACGGTGTGGGGCAAGGGTTATGTGTTGAGTGCCGACGATGAAACGCTCTGACCTGCCGGGCCGGCATTCGCTGTTCTGGAAACTCGCGTGCCTGCTGGTGGCGTTCTGTCTGCTGATGATCGGGTTGAGTTGGTCCTGGGGGCGCTACATGGAAGTGCGCAACCAGTTCCTCTCGGACGAAGCCCGGGGCACGCTCAGCCGTTATGCCGCCGAAGCCGAGCAAGCCTGGTATGCCGGACAGCAGGCGGGCGTCGAGCATTGGTTACAAGGCATGCAGCAGCGTGAAGCGAGTTGGGTCGGCGTGATTGGCGGTGACCTGCAATCCCTGGGCGAACGTCCGTTGACCGACCACGAGATCCAGCGCCTGACCTTCCTGCGCGGCCTCGATTGGCCCATCCACAAGAAAGGCCGACCATGGCTGCGGGTGCCATTTCCCGAGGATCCGTCTGCCGGCAGCCTGGTGATCGAACTGCCCGAGCGCTTCCTGCCGGGGCGGTACCGGGTGTTCTGGCGGGTGATCACCAACGGCGTGATTCCCGGACTCTTCACGCTGCTGTTGTGTGTGGGCCTGTATCGCTTGCTGGTGGTGCCACTCAATCAGTTGCGCGAACAGGCCAACGCCTGGCGCGCCGATCAATTGAACGTGCGCCTGTCCAGCCGCACCACCAACCGGACCGATGAACTCGGTGAGTTGGGTCGCGCCTTCGATCACATGTCCGAGTGTCTGCAAACCACGGTCGCCTTGCAACAACAACTGCTGCGCGACCTGTCCCATGAACTGCGCACGCCGCTCAGTCGCTTGCAGGTGGCGAGTGAAAGCGAGCAGGACCTGACTCGACTGCGCGAACGCGTCGCTCGAGAAGTGGGGGGCATGCAGCGACTGGTGGACGACACCTTGCAACTGGCCTGGCTCGACACCGAACGCGCGCCGCTGCCAGGCGAGGCGATCCAGGTCCAGGCGCTGTGGGAAATGCTCACCGAAAATGCCTGCTATGAAAGCGGTTGGCCGGCTGCCCAGCTGCATTGCGCGGTGGGCGCCGACTGCTGGGTCCAGGGCAATCTCAACACCCTGGCCCAGGCGCTGGAAAATGTCCTGCGCAATGCCATCCGCCATTCACCGCCCGGCGGCGTCGTGCGGCTGGAGGGCCGGCGCGAGGGGCCGTTCTGGCACCTGTGGCTGGAGGACGAAGGCGGCGGGGTGGCCGAGCAGGATTTGCAGCGTATCTTCGATCCCTTCATCCGCCTCGACGGCTCCCGCCCGGGTGATGGTGGTTTCGGACTGGGCTTGAGCATCGCGTGCAATGCGGTGCGGCGCCAGGGCGGGCGGATGTGGGCGGAGAATGCAGGGAAGGGCCTGCGCCTTAACCTGCGTCTAACCGCCAATGAGCCTTGCACAGGGGGAATATGAAATTGTCGCTTGCAGCTTGCAGCTTGCGCGCTTATTCCCATAAGCCATAACCACCTCACTTTGCGTGATATGGCCTCGCCGGGTTTGCCGGTATGATAGGCGCCCCCGCAGCCCGGATTGCGAATACGCCATGACTTTGCAGTACTCCACCATCGCCGATTGCATCGGTAACACGCCGCTGGTTCGTTTGCAGCGCTTGCCCGGCGCCACCAGCAACACGCTTTTGCTCAAGCTCGAAGGGAATAACCCGGCGGGTTCGGTCAAGGACCGGCCGGCGTTGTCGATGATCACCCGTGCCGAGTTGCGCGGGCAGATCCAGCCGGGTGATACGCTGATCGAGGCGACCTCCGGCAACACCGGTATCGCCCTGGCGATGGCGGCGGCGATCAAGGGCTACAAGATGATCCTGATCATGCCCGACAACTCCAGCGCCGAACGCAAGGCAGCCATGACCGCCTACGGCGCCGAGTTGATCCTGGTGACCCAGGAGCAAGGCATGGAAGGCGCCCGTGACCTGGCCGAGCGCATGCAGGCCGAGGGGCGTGGCAAGGTGCTCGATCAGTTCGCCAACGGCGACAATCCCGAGGCCCACTACACCACCACCGGGCCCGAGATATGGCGCCAGACCGGCGGCACCATCACCCATTTCGTCAGTTCGATGGGCACCACCGGTACCATCATGGGCACCTCGCGCTACCTGAAGGAACAGAACCCGAACGTGCAGATCATCGGCCTGCAACCGATGGAAGGCGCGGCCATCCCCGGTATTCGTCGCTGGCCTGAAGAATACCTGCCGAAGATCTACCAGGCCGATCGCGTCGACCGCATCATCGACATGGCCCAGGCCGAAGCCGAGGACGTGACCCGGCGCCTGGCGCGCGAGGAGGGCATTTTTTGCGGCGTGTCTTCAGGCGGTGCCGTGGCGGGAATGCTGCGCCTGTCGAAGGAGGTTGAAAATGCAGTGATCGTCGCGATCATCTGCGACCGCGGCGACCGCTACCTGTCGACCGGCATTTTCGACGCGCCCAACTGATGGCCAGGCAAGAACGAGGCCTGCGCTTCCAGCCCAGCGGCGGAAGCCGGGCCCCGCAAGTGCCCACCGGTAAAAAGCAGCGCCTGACCATCGAGCGCCTGGCCAATGACGGCCGGGGCATCGCCTTTGTCGAGGGGCGCACTTGGTTTGTCATCGGTGCCCTGGCGGGTGAAGAGGTCGAAGCGCGGGTGCTGGGTGCCCACGGCAAAGTGGTCGAGGCCCGTACCGAGCGCGTGTTCCTGCCCAGCGAATTGCGGCGTCCGGCGCCGTGCATCCATGCCGGCCGGTGTGGCGGTTGCAGCGTCCAGCATTTGCCCCATGGCGAACAACTTGCCCTGAAACAGCGCATGCTCGCCGAGCAGTTGTCGCGGGTGGCCGGCGTGCAGCCGCAGGAATGGGCGGCGCCATTGAGTGGCCCCGAACTCGGCTACCGGCGCCGTGCCCGCGTGGCGGTGCGCTGGGACCAGAAGGCGAAAAAACTCGAGGTCGGTTTCCGCGCCGTCGGCAGCCAGGACATTGTGGCCATCGGTGATTGTCCGGTGCTGGTACAGCCCTTGCAGCCGATCATGAGCGGTTTGCCGGACATGCTCCGACGCCTGGGCAAACCCCAGGCGCTGGGGCATGTGGAGTTGTTCGCCGGCTCGTCCCTGGCGCTGTTGCTGCGGCATATGGCGCCGCTGTCGGAAGTCGACCTGACGGTCCTCAAGGATTTCTGCGCATCCCATGGAGCCCAGCTGTGGCTGCACGGCGAAGGCGAGCCACAACCGGTCGAACCGGGCCTGGCCCTGGGGTATCGCCTGGACACCTGGGACCTGGAGCTGGCTTACCGACCGGGGGATTTCATCCAAGTGAACGCCGGGGTCAACGAGGCGATGATTGCCCAGGCCTTGCAATGGCTGGCGCCTCGACCCGAGGAGCGGGTACTGGATCTGTTCTGCGGCCTGGGCAACTTTGCCTTGCCGCTGGCAAGGAAGGTGCGCGAGGTGGTGGCCGTGGAAGGCGTGCAGACCATGGTGGACCGCGCGGCGGCCAACGCTGTCAGCAACAATTTGAATAACACTGCCTTTTTTCAGGCCGATTTATCCCAGCCCCTGGCGGGTGCCGAATGGATCGGCGAAGGCTTTTCTGCGGTACTCTTGGACCCACCCCGTGACGGTGCTTTCGAGGTGGTGCGCACGCTGGCGTCCCTGGGCGCCAGACGGTTGGTGTATGTATCGTGCAACCCGGCAACTTTGGCCCGGGACACGGTCGAATTGATCAAGCAGGGCTACCGGTTAAAACGTGCCGGGATTCTCGATATGTTTCCTCAGACGGCACATGTCGAGGCCATGGCGTTATTTGAAGCGAGCCAGGATGGCTTGTCCGACTGACCCGTTCGTGCCAACCCGCCAAGGCCTTGGGCGGACACACGGGCAATGAAGGTCAGCGATATTGACGCATTGAATCTGCGTCGTAGGGAAGGTAAGCAACGATGGTACAGGTGAGAGCACACCAGCCGATCAACACCGACGGCAGTATCAATCTCGAGGCTTGGCTCGATCACGCGGTCAGCATCGACATGGTGCTGGATCGTGAAGCCTTGAAGGAAGCCTGCGAGTTCGCCCGTGAGGCGGAGCAGCAACATAACGCGGCGAAGAACCTCTGGTCCGAAGGCACCTCGAGTTTCCAGACGGGCCTGGAGATCGCGGAGATCCTCGTCGACCTCAAGCTCGACCAGGATTCACTGGTGGCAGCGGTGCTTTACCGTGGCGTGCGCGAAGGCCAGATCCAGCTCCCGGCGGTCAGCCAGCGCTTTGGCACCGTGGTCGCCAAGCTGATCGACGGCGTGCTGCGCATGGCCGCCATCAGCGCCAGCCTCAGCCCGCGCCAGTCGATGGTCCTCGGCACCCAGGGCCAGGTGGAAAACCTGCGCAAGATGCTCGTGGCAATGGTCGACGACGTGCGCGTCGCGCTGATCAAGCTGGCCGAACGCACGTGCGCGATCCGCGCCGTCAAGGCCGCCGATGACGAAAAGCGCAACCGTGTCGCCCGCGAGGTGTTCGACATCTACGCGCCCCTGGCCCACCGCCTCGGCATCGGTCATATCAAGTGGGAGCTGGAAGACCTGTCTTTCCGCTACCTGGAGCCGGACCAATACAAGCAGATCGCCAAGCTGTTGCATGAGCGGCGCCTGGATCGCGAGCGCTTCATTACCGACGTGATGACCCAGTTGCGCGAAGAGTTGCAGGCCACCGGCGTGGAAGCCGACATCAGTGGCCGGGCCAAGCACATCTATTCGATCTGGCGCAAAATGCAGCGCAAGGGCCTGGAGTTCAGCCAGATCTACGACGTTCGCGCCGTTCGCGTGCTGGTCCCGGAAATGCGCGACTGCTACACCGCGCTGGGCATCGTCCACACCCTGTGGCGGCACATTCCGAAGGAGTTCGACGACTACATCGCCAACCCCAAGGAAAACGGCTATCGCTCGCTGCACACCGCGGTGATCGGCCCCGAAGGCAAGGTGCTGGAAGTGCAGATCCGCACCCACGCCATGCACGAGGAAGCCGAGCTGGGCGTCTGCGCCCACTGGAAATACAAGGGCACCGACGTCAAGTCGGGGTCCAATCACTACGAAGAGAAAATCTCCTGGCTGCGCCAGGTCCTCGAATGGCACGAGGAGCTGGGCGACATCGGTGGCCTGGCGGAACAGCTGCGGGTGGACATCGAGCCGGACCGGGTCTACATCTTCACCCCCGACGGCCACGCCATCGACCTGCCCAAGGGCGCGACGCCGCTGGACTTCGCCTATCGGGTCCACACCGAGATCGGCCACAACTGCCGTGGCGCCAAGATCAACGGGCGGATCGTGCCGCTCAACTACAGCCTGCAGACCGGTGAGCAGGTCGAGATCATCACCAGCAAGCACGGCACGCCGAGCCGCGACTGGCTGAACCCGAACCTGGGCTACATCACCACTTCGCGGGCGCGGGCGAAAATCGTCCATTGGTTCAAGTTGCAGGCCCGCGACCAGAACGTCGCCGCCGGCAAGACCCTGATCGAGCGCGAACTCAGTCGCCTGGGCTTGCCGCAGGTGGATTTCGACAAGCTGGCCGAAAAGGCCAACATGAAAACCGCCGAAGACATGTTCGCCGCCCTCGGTGCCGGCGACCTGCGCCTGGCGCAACTGGTCAACCTGGCCCAGCAACTGGTGGAGCCGGAGCGCGGCAACGAGCAACTGGAGCTGATCCCGCGCAAGGCCACTGGCTACAAGCCCGGCAAGCGCGGCGATATCCAGATTCAGGGCGTGGGCAACCTGATGACCCAGATGGCCGGCTGCTGCCAGCCATTGCCGGGGGATGCGATCGTCGGCTACATCACCCAGGGCCGCGGCGTCAGCATTCACCGCCAGGACTGTGCCTCGGTGCTGCAACTGGGCGGCCGTGAACCGGAGCGGATCATCCAGGTCAGTTGGGGCCCGGTGCCGGTGCTCACCTACCCGGTGGACATCGTCATCCGCGCCTACGACCGCTCCGGGCTGCTGCGTGATGTGTCCCAGGTGTTGTTGAACGAGCGGATCAACGTGCTGGCGGTCAACACCCGCTCGAACAAGGAAGACAACACTGCGCTGATGTCCCTGACCATCGAGATTCCGGGCCTGGATGCGCTGGGCCGGTTGCTGGGACGGATTTCCCAGTTGCCGAACATCATCGAGACCCGGCGTAACCGGACGCCGGGGTAAGCGGGCACTGTTAAACACAGTCCAATGTGGGAGCGAGCCTGCTCGCGATAGCGGTAGGTCAGTTTTAAAGAGGTTGAGGCCACTGTCGCTATCGCGAGCAGGCTCGCTCCCACAGGGATTCACGTCATGAGATTGTCCGATGTACAGCCTTGAAGACCTGCTCCACCTGATGAACCGCCTGCGCGACCCGCAGTACGGTTGCCCGTGGGACATCAAGCAAACCTGGCAGACCATCGTCCCCCATACCCTGGAAGAAGCCTACGAAGTGGCCGATGCGATCGAGCGCGGCGATTTCGATCATGTGCAGGGCGAGTTGGGTGACCTGTTGTTCCAGGTGGTGTATTACAGCCAACTGGCCCGGGAAGAAAACCGCTTCGAATTCGCCGGCGTGGTCGACAGCATCACCCGCAAGCTGATCCGTCGCCACCCCCACGTGTTCCCCAGCGGTGACCTGTATGCGCCCATGGACACGCCGCGTCTGAGCGAAGAGCAGGTCAAACAGCGCTGGGAAGAAATCAAGGCCGAGGAACGGGCCGAGAAAGCCTCGGCGCCGGAGCAACTGTCGTTGCTCGACGATGTACCCGCAGCCCTGCCCGCCTTGTCGCGCTCGGCCAAGTTGCAAAAGCGTGCCGCTCAGGTCGGTTTCGACTGGCCGGACGCCTTGCCGGTGCTCGACAAGGTTCGGGAAGAGCTGGGCGAAGTGCTCGAAGCCATGTCGGAAAACGATCAGGTGGCGGTGGCCGATGAAATCGGCGATCTGTTGTTTTCGGTCGTCAATCTGGCTCGCCATCTCAAAATCGATCCGGAAACCGCATTGCGCGGCGCCAACGCCAAGTTCGAGCGACGCTTGCGATTTATCGAACAGGCATTGCGCGACACCCACCGTCCCATGGAAGATTGCACCCTCGAAGAGTTGGACGCCTTGTGGGGCGAAGCCAAACGTCAGGAAAAGAATTTGCCCAGCTGTGGCTGAGGCCGTTGCCTAAGTGAGTAAGCACCATGAGCCTTTCCCTTCGCGACCAGTTGCTCAAAGCAGGGCTGGTCAACCAAAAGCAGGCCAAGCAGGTCGGCAAAGAGAAACAGAAGCAGCAGCGCCTGGCCCACAAAGGCCAGGTTGAACTGGATGACTCCCAGCAGCGTGCCGCCCAGGAAGCCATGGCCGAGAAGGTCAAGCGCGACCAGGAACTCAATCGTCAGCAGCAGGAGAAGGTCGAGCAGAAGGCCCGGGCCGCGCAGATCAAGCAATTGATTGAAGTCTCGCGCCTGCCGAAGCTGACCACCGAGGACTACTACAACTTCGTCGACGACAAGAAGGTCAAGCGCATCTCGGTCAATACCCTGATGCGCAACAAGCTGAGCAGCGGCTCGCTGGCGATCGTCCACCACGCCGGCGGCTACGAAGTGATCCCCCGCGAGGCGGCCCTGAAGATCCAGGAGCGCGACCCCAAGCGCATCGTCCAGCTCAACACCCAGACCGAAGAAGTGGATGCCGACGATCCGTACGCGGCGTATCAGATTCCGGATGATTTGATGTGGTAAGCCTGGCGCAATGCCAGTGAGCTAATACCCAACCCTTGGGAGCCACTAAACCCTGTGGGAGCGGGCTTGCTCGCGAATGCGGTGGGTCAGTCGACATTAATGTTCCTGACATACCGCCTTTGCGAGCAAGCCCGCTCCCACAAGTCGTTTTCAGCCGTTCAGGATTCTGTCATCTCATGGGCGCGCTGCTGCTCTTCGCGCTCCAGCTCCGCCTTGTAGCGGTTGGCCTCCGTCTCGGAATGGAACATCCCCACCAACAGATCCTGTTGCCGAACGTCCCAGATCTGGATACCGGCCGCGATGGCTTCGTGGGACATGTGGTCATCGTCGCGTTCATTCACTTTCACAGTCATCTTGCAAACTCCAGTTTCTGTCATCTGCAGCAAGGCGTGTGCAGGCCTTTGTTATAGATTTGGATAGCCTGCTAAGTAAATGCTCCGCTTCGTTAAGAAGCTTTCATGAAAATCGCAACAATGCTGCAAGCCAGGCAGGGCGCGGCGTTTGGTCGCAGGTTGGGTTTATGAAGAAGGTTTCATGTTGCTGACACGAGGCCTGGACCACCCCTTTGTGGAGCGAGCCTGCTCGCGAAGAGGTCACAGCCGATGACAATTTCCAACGATGCAGGCAGGCTCAAGCTGGCGGGACAGGGTAGCCGTGATGAGTCGCAGTCTCCAAAATCATGCATACCTGTCAACTTTGACAGTTACCTGGTTCTCAAAAATCTTGTTTACTTCTATCAGTGCGGAGCGACGGGGACGTGTTTAGGCGACGGCTGATAGAGCTTGTATGTTTCTCTGGATTAAACAGGTATGGACAATAATGGCGGGGTGGCAATCAGAGGGTAATAATATGAATCTTTCAAGGATACTGTTTATTGGATTTATGGTTATATCGGGCTGTGCCGATACCCCCTCTTCGATGCAAGAAGATATGCCGAAGGGGGTTATTAGATTTTCCGAAAAGCCAGAAGGTGGGGGCGATGCCTGTAGCCTTCCTACTGACGTACATACTTACTATAATATGCAATATCATGGATGTAAAAATGATCAGATGACTTATATCCAGCTTGATAATGTGCCTTCGGCCACGGAGATACGATTCGATTCGGAGAAGTGCGATACGAGTACGGATCGGTGGTATTTCAGAATTAAAACTATTGTTCATCCAACTACGACTCGATGGATTGATTTGCATGAATTTGCAAGCGCTGCAGTAGGATCGGTTGTAGTAAGGGGGGTGGTACTGCTAGAGAAAAAAACCGATACCAGCGAACCAATCAAAGGAAAATTAAGTTGCGTTCGTACTCGGCCCTCTGGGCTGCCCTAATTATCCGTTATTGGGAGTATGCCCGTCCGAAAATGGGTGTTGGAGCTGTTGCATATAAAAAGCCCCGCATCTGCGGGGCTTCGTGTTATCAGGGTTGATCAGCTGCCTTTCACAGCCTTGCCATTGACCGTACCGTCCTGGAGCATGATGTTGTACTCCTTGCCGTCGGTCTCGACCTGTTGCAGGCGCACCAGCAGGTAGTCCCAGTCCTTGGCGAACCAGAGCACGGTGATGCGTTTGCTTTGCGTCGGATCGCGCACGCGCTCGACCTTGATCGCGTCGATCTGACCAGCCTTGGTGTCGACCTTCTCTGCGCCCAGTACGCGGAAGTCATAGGTATCGACTTCGCCATCATCGACGACCTGATAGCTCATGCTTTTCTTGCCGGCCGCCACGTCGTGTTGCAGGGCCAGTTGATAGGTGGATTTGTCGACCATGCCGCGGTTGAGCGGCAGCTTGACCGCGTCGCCGCGATCGGTGCCGGTGACCATCTTGGTGTTCCAGTCGAAGTCCAGGTCGGCCTTCTTGGCCTTGCCCAGACCGCCGCGTTCGAAGTGGTAGGACTGGGGCAGCAGGGTGTCCTTGTCCAGGGTCAGGGTGCTTTCTTCGGTCAGGCTGGCGATCATCATCGACGCCTTGAAGCTCAGCTTCCAGGTGCCGTTGGCTTCCTTGGTCAGGCTGCGCTCGGCGGTGCCGCTCATGGGCAGCTGTTTCCAGTCGGCGGTGTAGCTGGCGGAGAACGGTTGAAGGTCCGAAGCCTGAGCCAGGGGCAGGGCAAGCAGAGCGCAAGCGAAGAGCAGGGCGCGACGCATAAAATCTCCTAGTGTCGAATCAAATGGCCGCTGGCAGGCAACAGGTTGCCGTCCAGTGAGGCTCCGCGATCGTCGAGGGTGAGCCGTCCTTCGGCAAACCAACGCACGGCCATCGGGTAGATCTGGTGCTCCCGGGCGTGAACCCGTTGCGCCAGGCTTTGCGGCGTGTCGTGCAACTCTACCGGTATTACTGCCTGTACGACCAGTGGTCCGCCATCGAGTTCCTCGGTGACAAAGTGCACGGAGCAGCCATGCTCCGTGTCTCCGGCCTCCAGCGCGCGCTGGTGAGTGTGTAACCCTTTGTATTTGGGCAGCAGCGACGGGTGGATATTGAACAGGCGGCCCTGGTAGTGACGCACGAAACCGGCGCTGAGGATGCGCATGAAGCCGGCCAGCACCACCAGTTGCGGGTTGAAGGTGTCGATCTGTTCGATCAGCGCGGCGTCGAAGGCTTCGCGGCCTTCGAAGGCCTTGTGATCGAGGACGCGGGTATCGATACCCGCGTCCCGGGCACGTTGCAGGCCGTAGGCATCGGCGCGGTTGGAAATCACCGCGCGGATACGGACCGGGCTGTCGCCGGTCCGCGTGCTGTCGATCAGGGCCTGCAAGTTACTGCCGGTGCCGGACAGCAGCACCACGACATCACAGGTTGCGGACATCAGTGCGCCTTAAGGTTTTTCAGCTCGACCTGGGCAGCGCCTTCGGCGGCGGTGGCGATCTGACCGATCACCCAAGGCTGTTCGCCGGCTTCACGCAGCACATTCAGGGCAGTTTCGACATGCTCCTGGGCCACACAGATCACCATGCCCACGCCGCAGTTCAGCACGCGGTGCATTTCGGTTTCGTCGACGTTGCCTTTTTCCTGCAGCCAGTCGAACACCGCCGGGCGGGTCCAGCTCGCCACGTCGACCACGGCCTGGGCGCCTTTTGGCAGCACGCGCGGGATGTTGTCCAGCAGGCCGCCACCGGTGATGTGGGCCATGGCCTTGACGGCGCCGGTGTCCTTGATCAGCTTGAGCAGCGGCTTGACGTAGATGCGGGTCGGGGCCATCAGCAGGTCGGTCAGCGGCTTGCCGTCGAGCTGGATGTTCTCGATGTCGGCGCCCGAGACTTCGATGATCTTGCGGATCAGCGAGTAGCCGTTGGAGTGCGGGCCGGAGGACGGCAGGGCGAGCAGGGCATCGCCAGCGGCGACTTTCGAGCCGTCGATGATCTCGGCTTTCTCGACGACGCCGACGCAGAAGCCGGCCAGGTCGTAGTCTTCGCCTTCGTACATGCCGGGCATTTCAGCGGTTTCGCCGCCGACCAGGGAGCAGCCAGCCAGCTCGCAACCGGCACCGATGCCGGTCACGACCTGGGCTGCGGTATCGACGTTCAACTTGCCGGTGGCGTAGTAGTCGAGGAAGAACAGCGGCTCGGCGCCGCACACCACCAGGTCGTTCACGCACATGGCGACCAGGTCGATGCCGATGCTGTCATGCTTGTTCAGGTTCAAGGCCAGGCGCAGCTTGGTGCCGACGCCGTCGGTGCCCGAGACCAGCACCGGTTGCTTGTAGCCGGCCGGGATCTCGCAGAGGGCGCCGAAACCGCCCAGGCCGCCCATGACTTCCGGGCGCGCAGTGCGCTTGGCGACGCTCTTGATGCGTTCGACCAATGCTTCACCGGCGTCGATGTCTACACCGGCGTCCTTGTAGCTCAGGGAGGGTTGCTTGCTCATGATCCAGGCCTTTAGGGGGGATTTCTGGGTAACGACCGACGCCGGGGGCATTGAATAACCGTGGTACGGATTATTCCGGGTGCCCGGCGATTGCCGGTCTGCGAAGGCGCGCGATTTTATCAGGCTTGAGGGGCAGCGGCCATCCTCGCGCCGACGGGCAGGGACATATCCACGGAAAAAAACCGATATTTCTTATATTGGTACTGCGCGGTGCGGCTGTATAAGGTGTAGCGGTAACCGGCTATGGTGATGACAGTGCGAAACTTCCATCGGGTGGGTGAATGTTTTGCCCGGTGCCGTGGTCACAGCCATGCTCAATCTTCTCCACACGGCCTGTTCCAGCCGTTATGTCCGGGAATCTTCCATGCGTTTGTTCAAATTCTTGTCCGTGGGCTGCCTGTCGCTGATCAGCCTGGCGAGCCATGCCGAAACCGTCAATGGCCTCTATCAAGTGCTCGAACCGGTCAGCAACCAGACGCCGGAGGAGCGCAACCAGGCGACATTACGCGCCCTCGATACGCTGGTGCTGCGCCTGACCGGCGACCCCAAGGCCGCGCAGAATCCCGGCCTGGCCGCAGTCCGCAAGGACCCGCAGCAGATCATCCTGCAATACGGCTATGACGCCGGCCCTCCAGAAAGCCTGAAGGTCGACTTCGACCCGGCAAGTACCGAGCGTGCGTTGCGCTCGGCAGGGTTGTCGCTGTGGAGCGCAAACCGGCCGTCGATCCTCGGCTGGTGGCTGAATGACTCGGTCGAGGGCTCCAGCCTGGTCGGCGATGGCCAGGCCAGCGCCACGCCGTTGCGTCGCGCCGCCCAGCATCGGGGCCTGGCGCTGCGCTTGCCGCTGGCGGACCTGAGCGAACAGATCGTTGCCACCGCGCCGAACCTCGAAGGCAGCGACCCGGCGCCATTGCACGATGCGTCGGAGCGCTACGCGGCGGATGCGTTGCTGGCGGTCCACGCCAAGGAGGAGGGGGGGCAATGGCACGGCACCTGGCGCCTGTGGCTGGGTAATCAGCGCGAACAGGGCAATGCCCAGGGCGCCGATCCGGCGGCCCTGGCCGATGCGGTCATGCTGGCGGTGAGCCAGCGCCTGGCGCCACGCTTCGTCGCCAAACCGGGCCTGGCCAGCGAGCAGCTGCTGGAAGTGCAGGGCATGAACCTCGAGCGTTACGCAGCGATTGGGCGCTTGCTCGAACCGTTTGCCGGGCAGTTACAGCGGGTTGACGGTGACCGGGGGCTTTATCGGGTCAACGGCAGCGCCGAGCAACTGAAGGCGCAATTGGCCCTGGCGAAATTGCAGGAAGTTCCGGCCGGGGAGGCTGTCGCACCGGCGCCCCAGACGCCACCGGTCGCCGAGGGCGCGGTTCCGGTTGCAGCACCCGCGCCGGCGCCGACCGCCAATCTGCGCTTTCGCTGGTAGTTCTTTCTTTATATAGCTAGGAGTGGTTCATGGGCGATACGCGGCGTTGGTTCTGGTTGGGTGGGGTCGCCCTGCTGTTCGCGTTTATCTATTTGCTGCACCCGATCCTGACGCCGTTCCTGGTGGCGCTGCTGTTGGCCTATCTGTTCGATCCGGTGGTGGATCGCCTGGAAAAACTCGGCCTGTCGCGGACCTGGGGCGTAGTGACGGTGTTTGCGCTGTTCACCTTGATCGTCAGCGCCCTGTTGCTGGTGCTGATCCCGATGCTCGCCAAGCAGCTGGTGCGCCTGTACGAACTGGCGCCGCAGATGCTCGACTGGTTGCAGCACAGCGCGGTGCCGTGGGTACAGTCGAAGCTGGGGTTGTCGGACGGTTTCTGGAAGTTCGACAAGGTCAAGGCGGCCATCAGCGAACACATGGGCCAGACCACCGACATCGTCGGCGTGGTGCTGAGCCAGGCCACGGCCTCGAGCCTGGCGCTGATCGGCTGGCTGGCGAACCTGGTACTGATTCCCGTGGTGGCGTTCTACCTGCTGCGGGACTGGGACCTGATGATGGCGAAGATCCGCAGCCTGCTGCCACGCCATCGCGAAGAACGCATCATGACCCTCACCAGCGAATGCCACGAAGTGCTCGGCGCATTCGTGCGCGGACAGTTGCTGGTGATGGTCGCGCTGGGCTTCATCTATGCGGCCGGGCTGATGCTGGTCGGCCTGGAACTGGGCCTGTTGATCGGCATGATCGCCGGGCTGGCGGCCATCGTGCCCTACATGGGCTTTGTGATTGGCATTGGCGCGGCGTTGATCGCCGGGTTGTTCCAGTTCGGTGGCGACCTGTACCCGATGCTGGGTATCGTGGCGGTGTTCATGGTCGGCCAGGCCCTGGAGGGGATGGTGCTGACGCCCTTGCTGGTGGGCGATCGTATTGGCCTGCACCCGGTGGCGGTGATCTTCGCGATCCTGGCGGGTGGCGAGTTGTTCGGTTTCACCGGGATCCTGTTGGCGCTGCCGGTGGCGGCCGTGATCATGGTGCTGGTGCGGCATGTGCACGATGTGTACAAGGATTCGGACATGTACAGTGGCGCCGAAGACCCGGAGCTGTAGGGCGAATGCCAGGAAAACCGTCGCTCCCTGGCCTTGCTGCTGCAAACCTTTGATTTTGCTCGTGGTCCGGTGCATTGTGCGGTCCGCGCCACGGGTATAGACTTTGCCAACTTTACACAGAGGCCACTAACGGTTCCCCGCAACCGTTCAGTCAGCATGAAACCGATTCAGCTGCCCCTAGGTGTGCGTCTGCGTGATGACGCCACCTTTATCAACTACTACCCAGGCGCCAATGCCGCTGCACTCGGCTATGTCGAGCGGCTTTGCGAAGCCGACGCCGGCTGGACCGAGAGTCTGATCTATCTGTGGGGCAAGGACGGGGTAGGGCGCACGCACCTGTTGCAGGCAGCGTGCCTGCGGTTCGAGCAGTTGGGCGAGCCCGCCGTGTACCTGCCGCTGGCCGAGTTGCTGGATCGTGGCGTGGAAATCCTCGACAACCTTGAACAGTACGAACTGGTCTGCCTGGACGATCTCCAGGCCGTCGCCGGCAAGGCTGACTGGGAAGAGGCGCTGTTTCATCTGTTCAATCGCCTGCGCGACAGCGGTCGGCGCTTGCTGATCGCCGCCTCGACGTCGCCACGGGAACTGCCGGTGAAGCTGGCGGATCTCAAGTCCCGTCTCACCCTGGCGCTGATTTTCCAGATGCGTCCGCTCTCCGACGAAGACAAGCTCCGCGCCCTGCAACTGCGAGCTTCTCGCCGCGGCCTGCACCTGACCGATGAAGTCGGGCATTTCATCCTCACCCGTGGCACCCGCAGCATGAGCGCGCTGTTCGAATTGCTCGAACGCCTCGACCAGGCCTCGCTCCAGGCCCAGCGCAAGCTCACTATTCCTTTTTTGAAAGAAACCCTGGGCTGGTAGAACCGTTATCAGTAGTGGCTCTTGGCCGGGCCCCGGCGCGGCGAAACCCGCGGCCCTGCTGGGTTGCAGGCCACGTGACATTCAAAATGGGCTTAAGCGCTTAGATGTCAACGTAAAACCGGGAAGTCACATTTGCATCGATTGAATTTGCAAATGAGGTTGATAGAGGGCATAGTCTCGCCATCTTTACTACCTCAGCCACGGTCGTGCCCATGCTAAATCGCTTCGCACCCCTCGTGCCTCTCGCACTCGTCACCCTGTTGTTCGGTTGCGCTGCCCACTCCCCAGTGTCCCAGCCCGTACAACAACCACAGGTACACAACTCCGTCACCGCCCAGTCTTCCTCCGTTTCGTTCCAGGAAGAAATGGCCTCCGACAAAGAGCTGGCAGACTTCGCCAGCAACAAGCCTTATCAGCTTCCTGTGCTGGCCGACAGCATCCTGGAACGTGGCATGTCGTTGATCGGTACCCGCTATCGCTTTGGCGGCACCTCTGAAGCCGGCTTCGATTGCAGCGGTTTCATCGGTTATCTGTTCCGCGAAGAGGCCGGCATGAGCCTGCCACGCTCGACGCGCGAAATGATCAACGTGAACGCCCCGCTGGTGGCGCGCAATCAACTGGAACCCGGTGACTTGCTGTTCTTCAGCACCAGCGGTCGTCGCGGTCGTGTCAGCCATGCCGGTATCTACCTGGGCGACAATCAGTTCATCCATTCCAGCAGCCGCCGCAGCGGTGGCGTGCGCATCGACAGCCTGGGCGACAGCTACTGGAGCAAGACCTTCATCGAAGCCAAGCGCGCCCTCGCCATGGCACCGACGGTGGTCACTGCGCGCAAGTAAGCACACAGTTTGTAAGGCAAACTTAAAGTCTTACTTGAAGTTTGCCGCATAGTCGCTAGAATCCTTGATCATTGATTGATGGCAATCCGCCTGCGTATTACGCGGGCGGGTCTGTTTTCATGCCCACGGCAGAAAAGCCGCATCCAGATCAGGATTGTTCTGCATATGTCGACGTCGGCCCGCCTCGCTCTCATCTGTCTTGCCGCGCTGCTCAGCGCTTGCGCCAGCCGCACACCGCCGCCCGCGCCAGTACGGGCGCCGGTGGTCTTCGCTCCCCCGCAAACCTATTCTCCAGCGGCCGAAGATGTGCTCTTCCGGGCGCTGGGCCTGGTGGGCACGCCGTATCGTTGGGGCGGCAACACCCCGGACTCGGGTTTCGATTGCAGTGGCCTGATCGGCTACGTCTACCGCGACGCCGCCGGCATCTCCTTGCCGCGTTCCACGCGCGAAATGATCGGCATGCGTGCACCGGACGTTGGCAAGGATGCATTGCAGAGCGGCGACCTGATTTTCTTCGCCACCAACGGCGGCTCCCAGGTCAGTCATGCCGGGATCTATGTGGGGGAGGGCCGCTTTGTGCATGCGCCGGCAACAGGCGGGACGGTCAAACTTGATAGCCTGTCCAAGGCTTATTGGCAGAAGGCTTATCTGAGCGCCAAGCGGGTGTTGCAGCCGGAGCATCTGGCGCGTAATCCCTGATTTGTTGCCCCGAACTGTGGGAGCAAGCCTTGCTCCCACAGGCCAGAGAGAATTCCCCCGCCGCATCGGTGTGTCGGGGTTACTGACCCGACACCCGCCAGATCTTGTTCCCCACATCATCGGCCACCAGCAACCCGCCCTGTTTATCGATCACCACGCCCACCGGCCGGCCCTGGGCTTTCTCGTCCGCGTTGAGGAAGCCAGTCAGCACATCCACTGGCTGGCCCACCGGCTTGCCGCCGCTGAACGGTACGAAAATCACTTTGTAACCGCTGTGGGGTTTACGGTTCCAGGAACCGTGCTGGCCGATGAAAGCGCCTTCGGTAAACGGTGCAGGCAAGCGGCTGCCTTCGGCGAAGGTCAGGCCCAGTGAGGCGGTGTGCGGGCCGACGGCGTAGTCCGGGGCGATGGCCTTGGCCACCAGTGCCGGGTTTTGCGGTTCGACGCGCACGTCGACATTCTGCCCGTAGTAGCTGTAGGGCCACCCGTAGAAGGCGCCATCCTTGACCGAGGTGATGTAGTCCGGCACCAGGTCGCTGCCGATCTCATCCCGTTCGTTCACTGCCGTCCACAATGCGCCGCTGCTCGGCTCCCAGGCCAGGCCGTTGGGGTTGCGCAGGCCCGAGGCGAAAATACGCTGATTGCCGCTGGCCCGGTCGACTTCCCAGATCGCCGCGCGACCTTCTTCCACTTCCATGCCGTTTTCCGCGACGTTGCTGTTCGAGCCGGTGGTGACGTATAGCTTGCTGCCGTCGCGGCTGGCGATGACGTTTTTGGTCCAGTGATGGTTGATGGTCCCGCCAGGCAGATCGACGACCTTGGTCGGCTGCGCGGTGATTTTCGTGTCGCCTTCCTTGTAGGGGAAGCGGATCAGCCGGTCGGTGTCGGCCACGTACAGGTCATTGCCCACCAGGGTCATGCCGAACGGCGAGTTGAGGTTTTCCAGGAAGACCGTACGGGTTTCGGCGATGCCGTCGTGATTGGCGTCGCGCAACAGCGTGATGCGATTGGGGCTGGGCACGCCGGCGCCCGCGCGGCCCATGACTTTTTTCATCACCCAGCCGCGGATGCCCTTGGCGTCGTCCGGTTTCGGCGGGGCATTGGTTTCGGCCACCAGCACATCGCCATTAGGCAGTACGTAGAGCCAGCGCGGATGGTCCAGCCCTTCGGCAAAGGCGCCCACTCGCAGGCCCTGGGCCGCGGTGGGCTTGGCGCCCTGGGGCCAACCGATGGCTTCGGCGATGTTGACGGTGGGCACCAGGGTCTTGTTCGGCTCGGGCAGTTTCGGCGCCGGGCCGGTGCCGTCGGACACTTGCAGGGTCGAAGACTCGCCACAGGCGGCAAGCCCGGTGGCAAGGGCGATGATCAAAAGGTGCGGTGGCTTGAGCATGCTGGCTTCCCTATGAATGCATGAGGTTATTCATAGAGAAGCGTAGACGCGCGTATGGTTCAACCTGTGGCGCGCATGCCTCGGCTCCCACAGCTTGTTTTCAGGTCAGCCGTGGGCCTGCTTGAACAGCACGGCGATGCCCGGGTGATAGTGGCCGCTGTCGTTGCGCAACTTGCGGTAGGCGTAGGGGAAATACCAGGCCACCGCGCAGGTGTTTTCCTTTTGCAGGTCGTCGAGCATGTCCTGCAGTTCTTCCGGCGTGGCGCTCTGCTGGGCTTTTTGCGGCGAGACGAACAGGCAGCCGAGCTTCAAGTCGCTGGCATAGCTGATGCGCCTGGCATCGCTGGCGGCCTCCAGCAGGGGCTGTGTCAGGTTCAGGTTGCTGACCTTGGGCCAGCGCTGGGTGGCCTGGATGAACGCGCGTGCTTCGGTGCTGGCGATGAACAGGTCGGCACTGACGTTGCGTTCGCCTTCTTCATTCTGTTTGCGGGTGGGGGTATTTTGCAGCGTGACCATCTCGGCCATCCATGCCGCGGCCGACAGCAATCCGAGGTTGGCTTTCTCATCGAACCAGTACGGACAGTCGTTATCCCCTCGCACGGCGTTGTAGCGGTCGATGCAGTCGAACCAGCGCTCCAGCACCGGGCGCAGGAATTCCAATTTCGGATTGCTGATGATCATGCCTTGCATACGTTTGCCCTCTTATTCTTGTGACATAGGCTGTAATGTCCATTTGATATCACTTGCCGTAGCCTGACACAAGATTGGCGTCACTTTATTGATCCTGGCCAATGTCCGGCGTACCAGCTTTGATTGACGCTCACCCCCCAACCCTCTAACCTTCGCGGCTTGTTTCAGGTGCTCTGTGGCCTTGGTCGACAGAGTGAAACAGGGAAGCCGGTGAGTGCACACGAACCCGGCGCTGCCCCCGCAACGGTAAATGAGTCAAAGCTGCCACCAGGCCACTGTGTCGTCGACATGGGAAGGCGCGCAGCCCGGCATTACGCCGCTCATGAGCCCGGAGACCGGCCTGATTCATCCAACGGCATCACGGTGGGCGATGCCAGGCTTGTTGCCGTCTTTTTTCTGCCTGCCCGCCGTTATCCCATTCCAACGGAGAGCTCCCCATGACCGATACGCTTGATCGCGACGAACGCCACCTGGCGCGCATGCTGCGCAAGAAAGCCGTGATCGACGAGCGCATCGCCAACTCGCCGAACGAATGCGGCCTGCTGCTGGTGCTGACCGGCAATGGCAAGGGCAAGAGCAGCTCGGCGTTCGGTATGCTCGCCCGGGCCATGGGCCACGGCATGCACTGCGGCGTGGTGCAGTTCATCAAGGGCCGTAACAGCACCGGTGAGGAGCTGTTCTTCCGTCGCTTCCCCGAGCAGGTGCGGTTTCACGTCATGGGCGAAGGCTTCACCTGGGAAACCCAGGACCGCCAGCGCGACATCGCCGCCGCCGAGGCTGCCTGGGCCGTCTCGCGACAATTGCTCAGCGATCCGACCATTGGCTTGGTGGTGCTCGATGAACTCAACATTGCCCTCAAGCACGGTTACCTCGACCTCGATCAGGTCCTGAGCGATTTGCAGGCGCGCCCGCCCATGCAGCATGTGGTCGTGACCGGACGTGGCGCCAAACCGGAAATGATCGAGTTGGCCGACACCGTGACCGAGATGGGCATGATCAAGCATGCGTTCCAGGCCGGCATCAAGGCGCAGAAAGGCGTCGAACTGTGAGTGATGCGTCCATGAGCCGCTCCTGTCCGGCGGTGCTGATCGCGGCCCCGGCTTCGGGTCAGGGCAAGACCACCGTTACCGCTGCGTTGGCCCGTTTGCATCGCAACCAGGGGCGCAAGGTGCGCGTGTTCAAATGCGGCCCGGACTTCCTCGACCCGATGATCCTCGAGCGTGCGAGCGGCGCGCCGGTCTATCAGTTGGACATGTGGATGGTCGGTGAGCAGGAAAGTCGACGGTTGCTGTGGGAAGCCGCCGCCGAGGCAGACCTGATCCTGATCGAAGGGGTGATGGGACTGTTCGACGGCACGCCGTCCAGTGCTGATCTGGCGCGGCATTTCGGCGTGCCGGTGCTGGCGGTGATCGACGGCACGGCCATGGCCCAGACCTTCGGTGCCCTGGCCCTGGGCCTGGCGCGCTATCAACCGGACTTGCCGTTCGCCGGGGTCCTGGCCAACCGCGTCGGCACCTTGCGCCATGCGCAGTTGCTCGAAGGCAGCCTGACGGAGGGCCTGCGCTGGTACGGTGCGCTGTCGCGGGAAACCGGCATCGAATTGCCCAGCCGCCACCTCGGGCTGGTCCAGGCCAGCGAGTTGAACGACCTGGATGTGCGCCTCGATGCCGCCGCCGAGGCCTTGGCCGGCAGTTGCGAAGTGGCGCTGCCGCCGGCGGTAGCGTTTGCCGCCCCCGAAGTGATCACCCCCGAGCCATGGCTCGACGGCGTGCGCATCGCCGTGGCCCGGGACGAAGCATTTGCCTTTACCTATGGCGCGAGCCTGGACCTGCTGCGGGCCATGGGCGCGCAGTTGAGCTTTTTCTCGCCGATCCACGACAGCGGACTGCCCGAAGCGGACAGCCTGTACCTGCCGGGCGGTTACCCGGAACTGCACCACCTCGCCCTGGCGCAGAACACGTCGATGCTGGCGGCGATCCGCGCCCATCACGCCGCCGATAAACCCTTGCTCGCCGAATGCGGCGGCATGTTGTACTTGCTGGACTCATTGACCGATGTCGAAGGCACCCGCGCCGAATTGCTCGGTTTGCTGGCCGGCGATGCGCAGATGCAAAAGCGCCTCGCGGCCCTGGCGTTGCAGTCGGTGGAGCTGCCGGAAGGCAACCTGCGTGGGCATACCTATCATCATTCGTTGACCAGCACCGAGCTTGTACCGATTGCCCGTGGCCACAGCCCTAACGGCGGGCGCGGGGCGGAGGCGGTGTTCCGGGACGGGCGGATGACGGCGTCTTACGTGCATTTTTATTTTCCGTCCAATCCGCGGGCGATTGCCGCACTGTTTGCGCCTGATCTTGAGGCCGCCTTCGCGAGCAAGCCCGCTCCCACATTGGATGGGTGTTCACAATTCCCTGTGGGAGCGGGCTTGCTCGCGAATAGGCCATGACCGACAACGCATTCCCCCAGGCCGAACGCGACGCGATTTACCGCGCCATCGCCGAACGTCGTGACATGCGCCACTTCAGCGGCGGTACGGTCGAGCCGGCGTTGCTGCGCCGCCTGCTGGAAGCCGCGCACCAGGCGCCCAGTGTCGGCCTGATGCAGCCGTGGCGGTTCATCCGCATCAGCGACCGCGCCTTGCGTGGGGAAATCCAGCGACTGGTGGAGCAGGAGCGCATCCGCACCGCCGAGGCCCTGGGTGAACGCAGCGATGAGTTCATGAAACTCAAGGTCGAAGGCATCCACGATTGCGCCGAAGTGCTGGTGGCGGCGTTGATGGAGGACCGCGAGCGGCACATCTTCGGCCGGCGGACCCTGCCGGAAATGGACCTCGCCTCACTGTCCTGCGCGATCCAGAACCTATGGCTGGCCTCCCGTGCCGAAGGGCTGGGGATGGGCTGGGTGTCGCTGTTCGAGCCCCGGCCCCTGGCCGATCTGCTGGGCTTGCCCGCCGGCGCCAAGCCCCTGGCAATCCTGTGCCTGGGCCCGGTCGAAGGCTTCTACCCGGCGCCGATGCTCGCCTTGGAAGGCTGGGCGCAACCGCGTCCATTGCATGAACTGCTGTATGAAAACCGTTGGGGAGTCAGCCCATGAGTGTCGCATTGCTCAGTGCCGCCGCAGTGGCGCTGGATGCGCTGCTGGGCGAGCCCCGGCGCTGGCATCCGCTGGTGGCATTCGGTGGCTTTGCCGATCGCATCGAACAACGTTTCAACGCCGGCGGGCGCGGCTGGCGCAGCCATGGGGTGACCGCGTGGTTCATCGCCGTGGTGCCGTTGACCTTGCTGGCGACCGCCCTGTCCTGGGCGCCGATGGTGGGCTGGCTGGTGGAAATCCTTGCGCTATATTGCGCTCTCGGCCTGCGCAGCCTGGGTGAGCATGTCGAACCCGTCGCCAGGGCGCTGCGCAGCGGCGATCTGAACGAGGCGCGCAAGCGGGTGGGCTATCTGGTCAGCCGCGAGACTGCCGAGCTGGACGAAACGGCGGTGGCCCGGGCCGCCACCGAGTCGGTGCTGGAAAATGGCAGCGATGCGGTGTTCGCCGCGCTGTTCTGGTTCGCCGTGGCGGGCGCGCCCGGCGTGGTGCTGTACCGCCTGAGCAACACCCTCGACGCGATGTGGGGCTATCGCAACGAACGCTTCGAGCGCTTCGGTTGGGCGGCGGCGAAGATCGATGACCTGCTTAACTATATTCCGGCGCGCCTCGTGGCATTGACCTACGCACTGCTGGGAAAAACCCGACTGGCCTTGAAGTGCTGGCGTACCCAAGGCCCGACTTGGGACAGCCCGAACGCCGGGCCGGTCATGGCTGCCGGTGCCGGTGCGCTGGCTGTCGAGTTGGGCGGGGCGGCGGTTTATCACGGCGAACTGCACCAGCGTCCGCCGTTGGGCGAAGGCGTACCGGCAAGTGCCGATTCCATCGATCGTGGCTGGCAACTGGTGCAGCGCGGGGTATGGTTGTGGCTGTTGATCCTTTGCCTGGGAGCTGAGTTTTATGCTTGAGCATGGTGGCCGCTTGCGCAACGCAGCTTTGCAATACGCAATCGCTGAAGCCGACTGGCTCGACTTGTCCAGCGGCTTGGCGCCGTGGCCGTTCGACGTCCCGGCGATTCCCCTGCGGGCCTGGGCGCGTCTGCCGGAAACCGATGACGGCCTGGAACAGGCCGCTTGCGATTACTACGGTGCATCCCAGGTGCTGCCGGTAGCCGGTTCGCAGATGGCGATCCAACTGTTGCCGCGTCTGCGGCGGGCCGGCAAGGTCGGCGTGCTGTCGCCGTGCTACGCCGAACACGCCGAAGCCTGGCGGCGCAGTGGCTACATCGTGCGCGAAGTGCTGGAAGCCGAAGTGGATTTCTTTCTCGACAACCTCGACGTGTTGGTGGTGGTCAACCCGAACAACCCCACCGGCCTGAGCCTGGGTCCCGAGCGTTTGCTGGACTGGCACGCCCGGCTGGCCCAGCGCGGTGGTTGGCTGGTGGTGGATGAAGCGTTCATGGACATCACCCCGCAACTGAGCCTGGCGGCGCACACCCATCAGGTCGGGTTGATTGTGCTGCGTTCGTTTGGCAAGTTTTTTGGCCTGGCCGGGGTGCGCCTCGGGTTTGTCCTGGCCGAGCGTCACTTGCTCAAGCTGCTGGCTGACCAAGTCGGCCCGTGGGCGGTCAGCGGGCCGACCCGGGTGCTGGGCCAGGCCTGCCTGCTGGACACCGGCGCCCACACCCGCCAACGACAACGCTGCGAAGCGGCCAGCCAGCGCCTGGCCGTCACGCTGGAACGTCACGGCTTCAAGCCCCAGGGCGGTTGCGGACTGTTCCAATGGCTGATTACCGAGCACGCCCAGAGGCTTCATGAGTTCATGGCCCGTCGCGGCATCCTCCTGCGGCTGTTCGTGTACAACAGCAGCCTGCGCTTCGGGCTGCCGGCCGATGACCACGAATTCCGCCGCCTCGAAGAGGCCTTCGAGGCCTACGCCAAGGACCTTTCATGACCACTTTGATGGTGCAAGGCACCACGTCCGATGCCGGCAAAAGCACCCTGGTCACGGCGTTGTGCCGCTGGGTCCGGCGCCAGGGCGTCAGCGTGGTGCCGTTCAAACCGCAGAACATGGCGCTCAACAGCGCGGTGACCGCTGACGGCGGCGAAATCGGCCGCGCCCAAGCGGTGCAGGCCCAGGCGGCGGGCTTGGAACCGCACACCGACATGAACCCGGTGCTGCTCAAGCCCAACAGCGACACCGGCTCCCAAGTGATCATCCATGGTCGCGCCGTGACCAGCATGAATGCCGTGGCCTATCACGATTACAAAGCCATCGCCATGCAAGCGGTGCTGGCGTCCCACGCGCGCTTGAGCGCGGCGTATCCGGTGGTGATGGTGGAAGGCGCGGGCTCGCCGGCGGAGATCAACCTGCGCGCCGGTGACATCGCCAACATGGGTTTTGCCGAGGCGGTGGATTGCCCGGTGCTGCTGATCGCCGACATCAATCGCGGCGGCGTATTCGCCCATCTGGTGGGCACCCTGGAGTTGCTGTCGCCCAGCGAGCAGGCGCGGGTCAAGGGCTTCATCATCAACCGTTTTCGCGGCGACATCGCCTTGCTGCAACCGGGCCTCGACTGGCTGGAGGCACGCACCGGCAAACCGGTGGTGGGGGTGTTGCCCTACGTGATGGACCTGCACCTGGAAGCCGAGGATGGTCTCGACCAACGTCAGACCGACAAGGCCGAACAGGTGCTCAAGGTGGTGGTGCCGGTGTTGCCGCGCATCAGCAACCACACCGACTTCGACCCGCTGCGCCTGCACCCGCAGGTCGACCTGCAGTTCATCGGTCCCGGCCAGGCGATTCCGCCCGCCGATTTGATCATCCTGCCCGGTTCGAAAAGCGTGCGCAGCGACCTCGCCTACCTACGGGCCAACGGCTGGGAAACCGCGCTTCAGCGGCACCTGCGTTACGGCGGCAAGCTGCTGGGGATCTGCGGCGGATTGCAGATGCTCGGCCAGCAGGTCCACGACCCGTTGGGGCTGGAAGGCGCGGCGGGTTCCAGTGCCGGACTGGGACTATTGGCGTTTGAAACGACGCTTGCGCAAGAGAAGCAATTGCGCAATGTACGCGGGCGGCTGGCGCTGGAAGCGGCCGAGGTCAGTGGCTATGAGATTCACGCAGGCGTGACCACGGGCCCTGCGCTGGAACACCCGGCTGTGCAGTTGGATGATGGCCGTTGCGACGGTGCCCATAGCCCGGACGGGCAGATTTTCGGGACCTACCTGCATGGGCTGTTCGAATCGCCGCAGGCCAGCAGCGCGTTGCTGCGTTGGGCCGGGTTGGCGGATGTGCAGGCGGTGGATTACCACGGGTTGCGCGAGCGGGACATCGAGCGCTTGGCGGATCTGGTGGAGAAGCATTTGGATACCCGGCTGTTGCGTGAGCTCTGTGGGATTTAGGGTGGCTGTACTGGCCTCATCGCGAGCAGGCTCGCTCCCACAGGGGATTGTGAACACCGTCCCATTGTGGGAGCGAGCCTGCTCGCGATGAGGCCGGCAGCAACGCCGCCTATTTGAAAGGTAAAACACCATGCTCCAACTGATCCTCGGCGGCGCCCGCTCCGGCAAGAGTCGCCTGGCTGAAAAACTCGCGGCGGACACCGGCTTGCCAGTGACCTACATCGCCACCAGCCAACCCCTGGACGGCGAGATGAGCGCGCGGGTTGCCCAACACCGCGCCCGGCGTCCGGCGCAATGGGCCCTGGTGGAAGAGCCCCTGGCCCTGGCCCAGGTGTTACAAGAAAACGCCGCCGCCGGTCACTGCCTGCTGGTCGATTGCCTGACCCTATGGCTGACCAACCTGCTGATGCTCGACACCCCCGAACAATTGAACACCGAACGCGAAGCCCTGCTGGACAGCGTCGCCGCGCTGCCCGGTGAAATCATTTTTGTCAGCAACGAAACCGGCATGGGTGTCGTGCCGCTGGGCGAGCTGACTCGCCGTTACGTCGATGAAGCCGGTTGGCTGCATCAAGCCCTGGCCGAACGTTGTCAGCGTGTCGTGCTGACCGTCGCCGGATTGCCCCTGACTCTCAAAGGTACCGCGTTATGAATCACCGCTGGTGGCTGGACCCCTGCAAGCCCCTCGATACCCAGGCCCTGGAACAGGCCGCGGCCCGTCAGCAGCAACTGACCAAACCGGCCGGCTCCCTCGGACAACTGGAAACGCTGGCGGTGCAACTGGCGGGGCTGCAAGGGCAGGTCAAGCCGCGCCTGGATTCCTTGTGGATCGCGATCTTTGCCGGCGACCACGGTGTGGTGGCTGAAGGGGTATCGGCCTTCCCGCAGGAAGTCACCGGCCAGATGCTGCTCAACTTCGTCAGCGGCGGGGCGGCCATCAGCGTCCTGGCGCGGCAGTTGGGCGCCTCGCTGGAAGTGGTGGACTTGGGCACCGTAACGCCTTCGCTGAACCTGCCCGGCGTACGGCATCTGCACGTCGGCCCCGGCACCGCGAACTTCGTCCACGGCCCGGCGATGACCGAGGGCCAAGGCGAGCAAGCCCTGCAAGCCGGGCGCGACAGCGTTGCCCGCGCTGTCGCCGCCGGCGCCCAATTGTTCATCGGCGGCGAAATGGGCATCGGCAACACCACGGCCGCCAGCGCCCTGGCCTGCGCACTGCTCGATTGTCCGGTGGCCCATCTGGTCGGCCCCGGCACCGGGTTGGATGCGGCCGGCGTCAGCCGCAAGGCCCAAGTGATCGAGCGCGCCCTGGCGCTGCACGCGGCCCAAACCAACGACCCGTTGCAGACCCTGTTCAACCTCGGCGGTTTTGAAATCGCCGCGTTGGCCGGCGCGTACCTGGCCTGCGCCCAGCAGGGCGTCGCGGTGCTGGTGGACGGTTTCATTTGCAGCGTCGCCGCGCTGCTGGCGGTGCGCCTGAACCCCGAGTGCCGGCCATGGCTGCTGTTCGCCCATCGCGGCGCCGAGCCCGGCCATCGCCACGTGCTCGAAACCCTCGGCGCCGAACCGCTGCTCGACCTCGGCTTGCGCCTGGGCGAGGGCAGTGGCGCGGCGCTGGCGGTGCCGTTGTTGCGCCTGGCCTGTGACCTGCACGGGCAGATGGCGACGTTTGCCGAAGCCGCCGTGGCGGATCGCCCGGCATGACCTTGCGCCTGGACCTGCTGCGCCACGGTGAAACCGAGTTGGGTGGCGGCCTGCGTGGTAGCCTCGACGACGCCCTGACCGCCAAGGGCTGGGAACAGATGCACGGGGCAGTCGCCCAAGGCGGGCCGTGGGATCGGCTGGTGAGTTCGCCGCTGCAACGGTGCGCCCGTTTCGCCGAGCAACTCGGTGCCCGCCTTGGCGTACCGGTGCAGTTGGACAAGGACCTGCAAGAACTGCATTTCGGCGCCTGGGAAGGGCGCAGCGCGGCGGCGTTGATGGAGACCGATGCCGACGGCCTGGGCTGGTTCTGGGCTGATCCCTACGGCTTCACGCCCCCCGATGGCGAGCCGGTGCTGGAATTTTCCAACCGCGTGCTGGCAGCCATCGGACGCCTGCACGCGGCCTACGCTGGTCAGCGGGTTTTGCTGGTCAGCCACGGCGGCGTGATGCGATTGTTGCTGGCCCAGGCCCGGGGCCTGCCGCGCGAACAACTGCTGAATGTCGAGGTCGGCCATGGGGCGTTGTTCGGCCTGCGGGTGACGTCTGGCCCGACTCTGACGGAGGAGGCCTGAGCCGATGCTGCCGTTCTGGATCGCCCTGCAATTTCTCAGCAGCCTGCCGGTGCGCCTGCCGGGCATGCCCGAGCCCGAACAACTGGGCCGCTCATTGCTGTTCTATCCGTTGGTGGGGCTGTTGTTCGGCGCTTTGTTGTGGCTGCTCAATACCGCGTTCCTCGGCGCACCGCCACTGCTCCATGCTGCGTTGTTGCTGACGGCGTGGGTGTTGCTCAGCGGCGGCCTGCACCTCGACGGCTTGGCCGACAGCGCTGATGCCTGGCTCGGCGGTTTCGGCGACCGTGAACGCACCTTGCTGATCATGAAAGACCCGCGCAGTGGACCAATCGCCGTCATCACCCTGGTATTGGTGCTGCTGCTCAAATTCACCGCGCTGCTGGCGCTGATCGAGCAAGGACAGGCCCTGGCGTTGCTCATCGTGCCGGTACTGGGACGCGGCGCGTTGCTCGCGCTGTTCCTGACCACACCTTACGTACGCGCCGGCGGGTTGGGCCAGGCCCTGGCCGATCATCTGCCTCAGCGTGCCGGCTGGCAGGTTTTGCTGGGCGCTGCGCTGGGCTGCGTGTGGCTGGCGGGATGGGCTGGTGTGCTTGCGCTGCTGGTGGCTGCAGCGGTGTTCATCGGCGTGCGCCGGATAATGGTGAACCGGTTGGGGGGCTGCACCGGGGATACGGCGGGGGCGTTGTTGGAGTTGCTGGAGGTGGCGGTGTTGGTGGGGGTGGTGTTGGGTTGAACGTGCCTGGGTGACCTGTCAACTCTGACAGTATCGTGCTTCGAAAAATCGGCGCTTAATTTTGCTCAGGCTTCTAGGGCCGGGCGGAGCGACAGGGCTGGTGTTTCCTTTGGGCCATGAGTCGAACTGCCGAACGCGTTTTGACAGACCATGAAATCCCTTCATGGCTAAACCCAAACGGTTTTGGAGCAGCGAGCATGGCAGGTTCAAGCACACGTTCAAAGGCGGAACAGGTACGGATCGACTATCGCAAACAACTCTTCAAAGGAGGCGAGGCGCTGGACCTCAGGTCGCCCATCGTGGTGGATGCCATCCCTGGCGACGCCGACGGGTTGATGCCCATCAGCAAAATCGACGCACCCTTGCAGATCCAGATTCCCGAATGGCCAAATCGTCCGGAGCCGGGATCTCCGTTTTTAAATAAACTGTACCTGGATTGGAAGCCTGCCAGTTCATCGGAATTTTTGGAATTTCACGCTGAAGATGTTCCCGACAGCGGTGCGCTGCCCTCTGATCAATTTCCTCTGAGCCGGCAAATTCCGCTGACGATCTTTGAAAACTATGAAGGGACGTTTCAACTCAGGTACCGAGTGAAGGAGTGGAACTCGTCCACAGAAACGCCATCTATCACGGCGCCGATTACGATCGATAAAACGGGGCCCATCAGGCCCGACGTACCGGAGCGCATCATCATCCTGCCCCAACAGCCGATCACCACGGCGATCCTGAACCAGGACGGTGGCGTCAGATGCGAGATACCTGATTTCATCGAAGACAAAAAAGAGTCCGTCACTATCGCCGTTGCGTGGCTGGATAAGCCACCGACTTCGGACATGGATCCTGCGGACCTGGCGTATCTGGGATTGCTCCCTCCGACTCGGCAGATACTGGTGCCTAAAGATATTGTGACGCGCCTGGGCTCGAAACTTCACTATGTCGTGTATTTCCTGTTCGACAAGGCGGGTAACCGCAGCGATATGCCGTTCCCGGTTGAAGTCGTGGTCGCCTTGGGCAATCTACCGGCCAATTTGCGTTCTCCCAGCGTTCCATTGGCTGCAGACGACCTCATTGACAGGGTCGATGCGGGTTTTCCAACCAAGGTTGAGATTGGCGAATACACGAACTGGGACGCCTACGACGGGATTGTCATCAGGTGGGGGACCACCAAACTTGCTGAGACGCCCGTCGGCTCGCACCTTCCCTTCCCACTGCAGATCACTGTGCCTTGGACACACATAAGGGATGAATATGATTTTAACGGCACTCACGTGCAACTGACGGAAGTGGACTATGAGGTACTTCGAGGCCCGTATCCGACCGCCTCTCCGAGCAAAATCGAGGTCAAGGTGGACTTGGCAATACCCGGCCCGGAAACAGGGGACCCTGGGCCCATCAACCCAGAGCTGGAGTTGATCAGGTTCCAGAGTTCCTCCAACAGCAGTACCGAGTTGACCGAGAATGATATCGGTAAGCCCGCGTCAGGTTTTATAGAGCTGTACGATGACCCTGAGATCGGCGACGCGTTAACGCTTTACTGGAACGGGGTGGCCGTGACACCTGATTATGTCGTCAGCGGCACCGAAGACCCTAACGAGGAAGTTGAAATAATTATCCTTTGGAGCGTCATACAACAGACGCCCGTGATGTCTCAATTGCCGATGTACTACACCCTGACTCGCACGGGGTTCACGAATAAACCGGAGTCGAATCGTACCTTCGTTAACGTCAATGTCGAGGTTATTGATCTCGAAGAGCCTACCTTCCCGGATCAAGACGTTCCTTATCCGTTGAATTGCGATGCACTGGTTGAGCAAAACGGCGTATGGGGGATCCGGGTCTATATTCCACCCTCCAACTATGTGAAGAAGGATGTGGAGGTCAACGCCGAATGGCAAACCTACGATAAAAGCGGCAGTGTGGAATTGCCGAATACCGAACTTAAAGAAGTCATCACCGTCACGGACGACCAGGAAAGAGACGGCATTCATTGGTTTATTGACTATGACACGTATTTGAAACCGACCTATGACACCGGCGATCAGTACGGCTATGGAAAAGTGAAGTACACGATCAACATCCGCGGTCAGGACGTCAGTTCTGATCTGGTGACCGTGATGATCGCCGTATTCGAAGACGGGGGGCACTGTGTGATTCCTAGGCTGTGATCTGTTGCCTCATTCGGTAGCAGAAGGACGGCTGTCCTCCTGCTGCTGATGACAGGGTAATTCTTCCTGGTTGTTTTCGGATTGTTCCTACATACCCTGAGGAGCTGTCTCTCTATTATTCGCCGCCTTTGCAGGTTCAAGCACAGATCGTCGGTCACGGCGAACCTATTCTTTGACAGTTTACTTTTGCGGTGTCTGATGAAAGCTAAGAACTCCTTCGTATTGAGCCCATTGTCGATATCTTTGAGGTGGGTAGCTCTCCTGCCATTGCTGTTGGGCAGCACGCCTTTGCTGGCGCGGATCATCGACAACGACACGCTGGCGATCGATGGCAGCGTCGCGACCGATAACTACCTGCTCAGAAACAATGCCAGCCTGACTGCCAACGGTGCGACGACGAATCAGATCCGGGCTGAGCGCGGATCGTCCCTGACGCTCAATGGCTCGGTCGTGACCTCGGGTACCAGCAGCATCGCCATCGACTTGCTCGACAGCAACGCAACCATCCAAGGCAGCAATATCACCGGCACTGGCACCGGGCTGTCGTTGGGCAACGTGGCGGGCAGTCTGCAAGGGTCCGCAGCCACCGTCACGGGCAGCACTATTTCCGGCGGTAATGTGGGGGCATTGGTCGGTGGGTTGAGTCAGTTGGACCTGGACCAAACCGTGCTGACGGGCACCAACGCGAACAGTTTCGGCCTGCAACTGGCGAATGGCCGGGTATCGGCCACCGCCAGTACGATTCGTGGCGGGCTCAACGGCATTGTGATGACCACGGACCAGAACGTATCGACCCCTGGACGGCTGGTGCTCGATGGCACGACGGTCCAGGGCCAGACCGGTTCAGCGATACTCGTCAATGATTTTGGCCTGCCAGCCACGACGGCCGACATTCATGTCGGCAATGGTTCGACCCTGATCGGTGGCAACGGCAGAATTCTGGAAGTCAAAGGCTCATCGACCGCCAACATGACGGTCGACAACAGCCAGTTGGTGGGCGATGTCGTCGCCGATAGCGGGGCCACGGCCAACATCACCCTGCAAAACCAGGCAACCCTGACGGGGCGGCTGGAGAATGTCGCCAACCTGGCGATCAATAGCCAGGCCCAGTGGAACATGGTTGATACCGGCACCGTGGAGAATCTGTCCATGGACGGCGGGGCGATCAAGTTTGGCAACCCGACCGAGTTCTATAAGTTGTCAGTCGACAATCTGTCGGGCAATGGCACGTTCATCATGGATGCCAACTTCGCCACCGGCCAAGTCGACACCCTTGAGGTCACCGGCACGGCCACAGGCAACCACACGGTGCTAATGGGCAGCAGTGGCGCCGACCCGACCGGAGCGGGCGCCATACCCGTTATCCACATCGCCGCCGGTGATGCCCAGTTCTCCATGCTGAACGGTCCGGTAGACCTGGGCGCTTATTCATATGACCTGGTCAAACAGGGCGACAATGATTGGTACCTCGATGTCGCCTCACGGATCATCAGCCCTGGCACGCGTTCAGTGTTGGCACTGTTCAACACCGCGCCGACGGTCTGGTACGGCGAACTCAGCACGTTGCGCAGCCGCATGGGTGAAGTGCGCAGGGATGCCGACAAGGCCGGTGGCTGGATTCGTGCCTATGGCAACAAATTCGATGTCAGCGCCAGCTCCGGCGTGGGCTACCAGCAAACCCAGCAGGGCCTGTCCTTCGGTGCCGATGCGCCGTTGCCGATGGGCGACGGGCAATGGCTGGTCGGTGTGTTGGGTGGCTACAGCAAGTCCGACCTGGATTTGAGCCGTGGCACCAGCGGCACGGTCAATAGTTACTACCTGGGTGCCTACACCACCTGGCTGGATGATGAAAGCGGCTATTACTTCGACGGTGTGATCAAGTTCAACCGCTTCCAGAATGAATCCAAGGTACAACTGAGCGACGGCAAGAAAACCAAGGGCAACTACGACAACCATGGCGTTGGCGGGTCCTTGGAGTTCGGCCGGCACATTACCCTGGCCGACGATTATTTCGTCGAACCTTATACCCAGCTCTCGGGCGTGATCATCCAGGGTAAGGACTATGACCTGGATAACGGCCTGTCCGCTGAAGGCGACCGCACTCATTCGCTGCTCGGCAAGCTGGGTGCAACGGCCGGACGCAATTTCAATCTGGGCGAGGGCAAGGTAGTGCAGCCGTATGTTCGCATCGCCTATGCCCATGAATTCGCCAACAACAACGAAGTCAAGGTCAACGATAACAAGTTCAACAACGACTTGTCGGGTTCTCGGGGCGAACTCGGCGCGGGCCTGTCCATGACGCTGACCGACAAGGTCTCGATGCACGCGGATCTGGACTACAGCAACGGTGACAAGATCGAGCAGCCGTGGGGTGTCAATTTTGGTGTTCGTTACAACTGGTGATCAGAGCGCTCACGAGGGAGGGCCTCAGGGGTCTCCCGATGCTTGGCTTTAAGTGCTGAAATGAGAGCCAGACGTTAGTGGGTGAAAACTGAATTTCATATTTCAAACGCCCGCCGGCCAGGCCGACCACGCTAACGAGCCGGCTCGCTTTTTAGTGAGGCAACAGCCATGTCGAGTTCCAGAGACCAGCAGCGTTTCAATGAACCTAAAGTGGACCTCTCTCCGCCCGATATCATCGGAGTGCTCGACCCGGCTCCCGGTGGTGAAGAGAACCTGCTACGCAAGGACGCCTGGCTGTTGCCGCTACGGGTTGAGTTCGAATTATGGAGTGATGCAGCTCCAGAATCCGGGATGACCGATACCGTTCGGTTGTTTTGGAAAGGGGAAAAGGTCGATGAAAAATTTCTACAGGGGCCCATTCAGAACGCAGACCTCTGGCTGAGAGTCCCCGCTGCCAAGCTGGATGAGGGCGTTCACCCCTTGTATTACCAGGTAGTGCCCTGGAATAATTCGACGCCTCGTGAATGCGTGCCGGTAAACGTCACCATCGATAAAACCCCTCCCATACTGGCTGCCGACAGCGAGCTGGTGTTCCCCTCCGAAGTCCTTCCACCCAACAAGCTCACGGCCCATTACCTCGAACTGAACAACGATGAGGTAAAGGCCAACCTGCCGCCCTATACGACCCCCCGACCCTGGGACCGAATCACCTGGTACTGGGGGGCCACGCCGGGTTCCCAGTACCAGGGCGGGGTCATCGAGCTCGATGACCAGAACTATGCCGATCCCTTGGAAGTCACGATCCCGGGTGATGTGATTCGGGACCGGGGCGATGGCTGGCGGTATGTGTGGTATGAGGCGCAGGACCGCGCGGGCAACCTGAGCCTGCGTTCCGAGCCGGTTGAGTTGGAGGTGGCGGCTACGCCTATCCCACGCACCCTGCCACCTTGCTCGGTCAAGGAGGCCCCGGGTGGATCATCGAGCGGGGTGCTGAAACCGCTCGATGCGGTCAATGGCGTGACGGTCATCATCCCATCCGAGGCGGTCATCTACGACGGTGAGGGCGTGTTCGTGCAATGGGCCGAGCCGGGCACGGTCGGCGCGTTTCGTACTGACAGTCCGAACCCCGCAGGTTCGCGGGACTACAAGATCCCGAGCGACAAGATCGCCCAGCACCTGGGCAAGACGATTTCGGTGATTTACGAGGTGTTCGAGCCCGGCATCGTCGAGCCGCACAAGTCGAACAACTACAGTCTGCGGGTCGAGGAGTTGACGGGGTTGCCCACCGTCCAGTGCGACAAAGTGTCCGGCGGCAGGTTGAGTCTGGCGAGTATTGCTGCTGGGGGATATGCCAGTTTCACGCTCGCACGCTGGACCTTCATGGCCGTCGACCAGTACCTGACGATCGAGGTCAGAGGTGTCGACAGTAGCAACCAGTTGGTCAGGATTCCGGTGCTGACGGAGTCGCCGGTTCCGGAGGTGGCCCAGACCATTCCCGCCGGGCGAATTTCCAAGTCGGACCTGCAGGGTTTCAAGATCGGTGGCGGGCTGGAAGTGCGGGTCAGCGTCAGCTTCGATGCCAGGCAGACCTGGAAGAGCTTTCCGATGCTGACGCCGACGTTGGTGGCTTGAGGGTTGCCGGCGCCCGCGGGTTTGGGGGGGCGAGAAGATTTCGGCGGCAAAACGGATGGGTTTTGTCGCCGAAGATTAACGAAGAACTCATTGACGGGCAGAGTGGAACTCAAGCGGTTGGTTCCCAGGCATGTCTCGTCTTGGGGCAGTTTTAATCCTCAGTTCTTTTTGAAACAGATCCTCCAAGTCTGGAGCTGAACGACCTTTTTGAAGTCCTCCTCCGGCCCTTCCTCCAAGACCTGCCCCTGTCCCTCCTGATTTGGGCGGCGAAGCGGCAAGAGCCGCAGCAGCTGGCGGGATTCTTGGAGGGGTAGGGATAAAAGGGGTGGGCACAGCTGAAGCCGCAGCGAGATTGGCTGGTTGAAGCAGAGCGGCGCCAGGCTTAGCTAATATCGGCTTTACTTTCGGTATTAACTGAACCAGTTGGAATTGCTTATTTGGGGCAATATTAACCATCCTTGCTGCTTTCGGCGCGAATATGCCGGCGAGCAGCAAGTGCCCCGTCGATTTATTCGCGACCGGGATGGCGGTCTTTCTAACTGCATTCATGACCCCCTGGTAAGCCCCCTTAACAATGAAAGGGGCCGATGCAACCATTGCCCCATACCCCAAATACTGGCCCCATCTACCAGCTTGTTCATTGTTATCCGCTACGGCCACTGCGCTGGCAATGGTCGAGCCGGCAGAGAGCGCGGTACCCACCGCGATCAATGCCAGGGAGGCAGGTCCCGAGGTTCCCAATGAACCAATGAATGAAGCGACACCAATGGCAACGAACACCGCGCCCACCGCCACGGAAATCCAACCCTCCACGCCGCCACCTCCACTACTCTGCGGCGGCGCAGTATCCTCGTCCGGTTTCCGCAACCTGCCACTCCAGCCGACCGCCTCATGCCCCGTGGGGTCACGCAGGGCAATCGGGTTGCCCAGGCAATAGGTGTAGGGGTTGACACCTCCGCTGCCGAACGGGCTGAGCGAGTCCGGACTGTGGAAGCGCATCAGGCCCGGGTTGTACGCCCGGTAACCCTGGCCGAGCAAGTACCAGCCACTGGCTTCATCACGCATTTCGCCGTTGAACGCCAGCAGGCTGCGCAGCGTGTCGTCGCTATGGCGTTCGCCGTAAGCGCTGTAGACGGCGGAACGCAGGTCCCGTTGCCGGCTTTCACCAATGACGCTGTGGTTCGCGTCGGTCAGCAACAGTAACGTCTGTGAGTTGTCCGAGGCCTGTTGCCCCAGGGGGCGGTCAGCGTGGTAGAAAAAGTGGGTCTGATGGCCGTCCTGGTCGAGATTGCTCAGTTGTTCGTCCTGGTAGAAGCGCAGGGCTTCGCTTTCATTTCCTTGTTTCGAAGTCACCAGATGATCATGCCCGTCGTAACGGTACTGGCTGACAACCTGGCCCCCCGGGCTTTCGACACCCATCAGACGGCTCTGGCTGTCGTAGCTCAGACGTTGGCCGCGCTCGTCGTTGAGTTGACAGCCATTGAGGTCGTAGCTGAACGTAGGGTTTGTCACCTTCGGCGGCGAGTACGTGATGCCCTGCAGTTGGCACGGGTCATCGTCGACCGCGTAGGTGAAGATGGCCCGCTCAGTTGTATCGTCGGCGAATTTCGTCAGCACCAGCTTGATATTGTCCAGGGCGTCGAACGAAAAGATCTGACTGCGGATCTCTCTTCCTTCGCCGTCCCTGGGCAACGTGCTGCCCTCGCACTCATGTTTGGTCAACCGGCCACGGGCATCGTAGCTGAACGTCTCCTTGAGCAGGCTGAGTCCATCCAGCTGCAGATCCCGGCTTTGCAGCAGGCCGTCGACCTGCCAGGTTTGCGCCTGGGTGCGCGGCGGCAGTTGGTTCAAGGTGAGCGTGCGCAGTATTTCGCGACCTTGATCGTCGTACTGCAATTGGGTCACCAGCGTGCTGTCCGCCGCCCGGTCCCGCGTGGTGATGAGGTGCAGTTCACCCAGGCTGTTGTATTCGAACGCGGCCTGGAGCTGACCCTGATCGATACTTTTTACCCGTCCGGCGTCATCGTAGTCGTAGACGGTGTCCAGGCCGGCGCTATGGTTCTGTTTCAAGTCGGTGCGCTTGATCGGGCGGCCTTGCATGGAGCTCGAATGCAGGGTTTCCCAGGCGGTGTTGCGATTGTCGATCCAACGCTCGACGCGCAACTGATTGGCGGTGTCGTATTCGTACTCGCGGCTGCCTTGCTCATTGCGTGCCCGGGTCAGGCGCGAGCTGGTCGAATGGTAAGTGAACCCCGTGTCCTGATCCGGCGCGTGGCTGCTGATGGGTTGGTCGGTGAGGGCCAGGTTGTAGTCGTATTCGATGGTGTCGTTTGCCGGTGTGATTCTCGTCTTTATCTGCATCTGGCCGGCATCGTAGGTGTAACGCTCGGTGCGGGTGCCGGATGTGGTCCGGGTCAGTCGACCCAAGCCATCGAACGCCTGGGTGCCCACACTCGTTTCGTTTACGCCGTCGCCGCTTACGCACAGGCCCACCGGCAATTCCAATGTGCTGTGTGCCGCATACGTGCGCGTGACGATGCTGTCGTCGGGCAGGGTGCTGCTGATCAGCCGTGCCCAGGGGTCATAGACGAACCCAGTGGTGTATTTCGCGGCGTCCGTATGCTGGGTGCAACGTCCCAGGCCGTCGTAAAGGTAGGTTTCTGTCGCGATTTCGTTCCCGGCTGAATCCAGGGTCCGGGTCTGCGAGGGTTTGCCGAATGGATTAAGCCAGCTCTCGCTCAGGCCGCTGATCAACGGGGATGGCCCGGCGCTCTGGCGCCAGTTGCGCTGGATCGGTCCCTGGGACTCAGGTGTTCCGATCGGGTCCAGGCTTTGATGGGTCTCGACGCCGTCGGGGCCGGTCACGCAGCATTGCTGCGCCCAGTCGTCATACTCAAAGCTGCTCTTGAGCGTCCGGGGTTCACTGTCCAGCCAGTCATATTCCGTCTCTTCAGCCAGATCCCCCCACGCGTTGTAAGTGGCCGCATAGGCTTGTCGGGTCCGGCTTGAATGGTTGCTGTCGACATGATCGCTCTCCTGGAAAATCAAGCGACCCAACCCGTCGAGAACGCTGCGGGTCTTGATTTGCCTGGCGCTGAAGCTCAATTGCTCGGCCCGCTGCCCGCCCATGGCACTGAGGGTGTATTCATAATTGCGTGTGGCCGTGAAGGCAGTATCGGGGGCGACGACTTCCCGGGTCAGTCGATTCAGGGCGTCGTAGTAGTAATGGGTTTGCACACCATCGACCAGGCTCGACAGTTCTTGTGAGGTGAACAGTGAATGTTCTCGAACGATGGCTTTGCTGACGTTATCGAACCTCGTGCTCATCGTCTCCCGGGTTTGCTGCACGGGCACGCCGAATTGAGGGCTGTCGAACTTGCTGTAGTCATAATCGACGAGGGTGCACAGGCCGTTCAAGGTCACCGTCTGGCGCGAGACACGTCCATGCAGGAACGCGTCGGTCCGGTCGTCGATGTGTTCGAAGAGCGTATGCTCCAGTTCGGTTTCATTGCTCCCAAGCTGCACCAGCGTCTGGCTCTCGACCGTGAGCCACTGCTTGAGGGGCACGTCCTCCGCCCGGCGATCCTCCGGCAGGCGGTCGCCCAATTCCGGCAAGGCCTTGTAGCGATAACGGGTGCACAGCGTCGGGGCCTGGCCATTGGTCGACCGCGCGGGGCTGACGGTTTTTTCTTTCAACTGCCGTACAAAGCCTTCGGGATCGGCCGGGCAGCCCTCTTCACCCGCAGCGCGGTACCAGACGCTGGTCTCCATGACACCATCGGCCTGGGTCCGCACCCGCAGGTTGCCGTACGTGTCATACGTGCTGCTGACGGTCTCGCTGCGCCTGCGGTTCGGGTTATCGAGTACCGACCAGCTGGTCCTGACGGTCTTGGGTAACTGGCAGTAGTTGGGTTGCTGATCGAACGCGACGTCCGGGGTCAGGTAATAGGTGGTTTCCACCGTTTCGACGTTATTGTTCTGTGTAGTCGTTTCCCGGGTCAGCAAATGGAATTGGTTGAAACTGCGTTCGATTTTTCGGACCGGATGCGCGTCCGATTCCGATTCATCAAGTACCCAGAGGGTTTCAATGCACACGTATTCATAGGCGCCAATGTACTTGTAAAGATTGTCGAGGCCATCTTCATCCCAGGCCAGACGCAGGCCACCTCCCAGGAAATTCTTCTCGCCCTGCTCGGGGTCTTCGCTTTTATAGGTGTAGCGGACATCGATCTGCGACTGGCCCAAGCCTGGGTCGGTCAGGTGTCGGGTGACCCGGGGCAAAGGCTGGCGGCCGCTGCCTTCAGGGAATTGATGACCACCGTCTTGATAGAGTATGTCCTCGCGCCCGCCGACGGGGGTCTCTACCCAGGTCATGCAAAGATGATCGCGGATCTGGTTGTAGCCAAAGCGCCAGGACGCTTCGTTCGGCGTCGGCAGAATGATGCGGGTAACGTATTTGTCAGAGCCTTCCAGCATCATGGTGAAGCGCGCCAACGGACCACCCTCGGGACCGGCGAACGGCTGCACCAGCAGCTCGATGGCCGTGCTCTGGCGGTCGAGCGTCAGCAAGGTCCGGCCCGAATCATCCTTGACCCAGGCCAGTATCTGTTGAGTGGCGCTGAACGGCGCATAGCCGAGCGTGACCTTGTGCCCGGTGGGTGAACGAATCTCAACCGGCAGGGCCACGCCGTTCTGGGTACTGCCCATGACCTTGAGTATTTCGACCAGGCCGGATTTATGCACAACCCGGTAGTGGCTCTCGTCCTCTTGATAGAAATGAAAGCTGTCGAGCTTTTTTTCCTTCATGACCAACTGACCGCTGACGGTGTCGCTGCCGGTGACCTTGAAGGTTTCACCCGTGCTCAGGGACAGGATCTGGTTTCCAGGCGTGTATTGCGACAGTTGCAGGTTCCAGCCATAACCGTAGCCACTGTCCTGGGTATTGAGCGAGCTGTACGCCAGCGCCAGGGCAAAACCCGGACCGCGCAGATCATTGGTTTGTACCTCGGGGAAGTTGATCGCTACGGCGTAGAGACCCGTGCGCGGGTCAACCCCGTTCTGTACGGAACTCATGAAGTTAAGCGCGTTGGAATGTACAGAGCGGGCGGCAGTCATTGTCATGAGCCTCTTTGGGGGTAATAAAAGTTCGCCGATGGGCCGGCGGCCGGACATGAAAATGCCAGCGCCGAGCACCGCTGAGAGCGAACTTCGGGGAATAAATATCGACTTCCGACAACGACAATAACAGTCGGGTCAGCGCCGGTAACCTATCAGTTCTGATAGTGGGCAGATCGATGGGCGAGGCGTAAAAGAAAGGAAAACTTGATGGGGCGCTGCTCAAAAAGCCCGCCATCAAGATATGTCGATCAGGGAGTTCAAATGATGGCCGCTGTGCTACCTCCGCCAGAAGTTCCAATGCTTGGACCTGATAACGCGATTGATCTGGACGCGTTGGGTAGCGCCGACCTTGCCACTCACATTAACTATCCCGGCATTGCCGAAGGGCATGCATTCTGGCCCAACTGGCGGGGAAGTGGTCCGCTGGGTGAGGTCATCGACCATGTTGACGACCGGGTGCTGATCGGCCCGGGTGAGCTGAAGCCGGAAGGCATGCGGGTCGAAATTCCTAACGACAAGCTCCGGGCGCTGGATCAGGGCCAGGTGCTGTATTCGTACAGGATGGACGATGCGAGCGCACCGGATGGCCGGGGAGAGGAATCGCTGCGGCGTTTTTTTCATGTGGGCAAAGGGGTGAGTGCGCTGCTTCCGGTTGCACAGATCAAGGAGTCCCATGATTGCGATGTGGACCTGACGCTGTTGGTAGGACTTGCCGGTGCCACTGTGGTCGTACCACCCTATCAGGCGATGTCGGTGGGCGACCAGGTGACATTGACCATGAAAAGATACTTCTTTGACGGCATCGCTTGGGACGATTTTACCCGCAGAATAGTCCTGTCCGAGCCCGACCTGGGGCGACCCCTGCAATGGACAGTACCACTCAGTGAGTTGGAACCCATTGAAGATGGCTCTGCATTGATCAGCTACAGCATCGTCTACACCACCCCGACGGTGCCCAGCCACTCCCGTGAACAAGCGCTGCGTATCGTTACGCCACAAACCCCTTTGTTGCCGGCGCCCCGAGTCAAGGACTATACCGGCGACATGCTGGACCCCGAGGCGCACCCCAATGGCATTACGCTGGTCATCGAGATTTACCCCGGTATCCAGGTGGGCGATGAGGTGGTGTTGTACGCCATGGGCGATCCGAAGGAGATCAAGACACTGCGCGTCGATCCGTCAACGGTGGACAGCCAGGTCCTGCAAATCGCTGTCGACCATGGGTGGTTGTCAGCCAATAACGGCAAGACGGTAGAGCTGACCTATCAGTACGCCCGGGTAGGGCGGGCCGGCACCTCCATGCCGTTGACGCTGACGTTGCGCCGGCCCCTGCATTTGCCTCATCCCGAGATCGAGGGGGTGATCCGGGACGGTGAGGATGAGGAGTACCGGGGTTATTTACTCGCCAGTAGTATCACGGGAGGCGTCTCTATCAAGGTTCCAGCCGAGGCGGTGATTGGTTCGGAGGACACGGTCCAGATGCACTGGGAGGGTTACGGCGACAGCGGCAGTCATGTGGCTGATCCTACGGTCGGTGATCCAAAACGTTTTTATATCCCGCCCCGTTTTGTACCGGCGAACATGGGCAAGCGCCTGGATGTGTTTTATCGAGTCACCCCCCCAGGGGAACCCTCGTACAAATCGGGGGTGTTTGATCTGGAAATCAAGGACATCGTGAACGGTTGGCCGACGCTCCAGATCCGTTCCCCCGCTTCTCCGGATAACAAAATTTCTCTGCGTGCGGTCATCGATGAGGTGACCTTCAACTTGGCCAATTGGATCTTCATGGCCCAAGGGCAGCGCGTGAAGATAACGGCTACGGGCCTGCTGGCGGTTGGCGGCGAAGAGATTTTCAACCTGCGCGAAGGCGACGCCGAGGTGGTGACCGAGGAAGAGTATCTCGCCGGAGCGCTGTCCTCGCGCCTGCCCCGCTCCTTTCTGGAAAGGTTGCGACTCAATCAACAGTTCGATGTGCGTGTCGAAACCAGTTTCGATGAAGGCTTTTCCTATAAAGCCTTTCCCATGATCTCCCCGCAGTTGGTGGAGTAACGCCCGTGGAGAATTCAAATCAATGAGGTCTGGATCATGTCAAACAATTCGCTGGAATCGTTGCTGGCCTGGATGAAAGATACGTCGCAGTTGTCGGGCTGGGGAATGATCGTCGCGCTGGAGCGAAGCAAGGCAAACTTGTTGATGCGCCAGGAGTATATACGTCGCTTCGATACCGAAAGCTATTTGCCGCCGATCCGAGGGGAAGTGCAGGTCGTTGAAAACCGGTGGGTGAAATTCATCCATGACTTTGTGATGGATGTACCGTTGCTGTCATTCGAAAATGCCGACTTGAATGATTCCAAAGCGATGTTGACTATGAGCGTGATCGGCGGAAGCCAATTAACCCTTACAAAAGAAAGTGTGGGTTGGAAGGCGGTTGAGGTGGATGAAATCGATCCATTGCAAGGGCCGAAATTGTACCTGGACTTGCTGCTGCATCAAGTCCCGGGCAATGTGGACGACGACGGGCGAATCATACTGGATTTGAAAAAAAGCGATAACTTCAGACTGACCTTTGGCCAGACGGCAGAAGAGCAGCGATTGGGCGGAAGTTTTTTCAAGGACCTGTTCAACCAGCTGCCCGATGATAAACGTATCTGGCCGTTGGGCAGGATCGAGCGCGGAACGAGTGAGTCGATGCGTCCTCAATCATTTGGTCTGCGCACTCAGGCAAGCGGAGCGGCTGCCCGCGACCCCAGCTCCGCCGAGCACGGTAACGGCGCTATCGTGGCCTTCGTACGTATGGAAGGGAATAACGAAGGGGGTTATCCGAGTCCGAACTCTGGTTTCAGGTATTTAATTCCCGATGACGGCGAAGAAGACTATTCGGCCACTGTGTTATTCAACGTGGAGCAACTGTCTTCCGTTTTGGGGGACGCGTTACTGGATAGGGTTGCAGAGATGATCGGCAGTGATGATTTTCATCGTCTCTACAGCAGTGATGGACAGCTGATGTCAGCTGTGGCAAGGGCAGGAGGATTAACGATAGCATCATCGGCAAACCCTCTCCCCGGTGTGGGTGTTGGTGAGGATTCGCAGTTCGTCATTCCTTGGATTACCCGGAGTTCGGTCTTTCTTTCAGCAAATAGTAAGGTGCCCTTTACGCTAGTTGCCGAGGCGGCGAATAAGTTCTCAGTGCATTGGGTTTCGGAAGCTAAGTCACAGGTCAATATATTGTTTGTAAATGGGGTGGGGGAGGAGTTGTGGCCTACAATCACTAAGGAGTATTTGTATGTTGTGGATCTTCAGGCTGAATTCGAACTGATGGATGTTGTCGGAACTGATGGCGTCAGCGAGGTGGTGATGCGGGCCACGAAGTTTGAGCTGGTGACAAATATGAAAGATGAAGAAACCGGTGCGCTATCAGACGGTACGCCACTGGCAAAGGAAGAGGCAAGCAAAGACAACTTGACAGTATTGTTACTGTATGTGCTAGCTCAGCTTGGGCTTTTGTTCGTGAATAGTGTTCAACCAAAAATCAAGCGTGCGCTGCAACGTGATTTAAATATAGATATTTTTATGAGGCCATTTATCGACGACCTCATAAAAATGAATTTTGGCAGAGCGATACAAGGTCACGAAATCCGCTCCCCTTACGATATCGGCTTCTTCGGCCGCGTCAATCCCACCCAGACCTCTTTCATCATCAGCCCGATGCAGCCGCTGATGCCGCAGGACGATACCCTTCAATTCAGCACGGCACCTGATGTCGGCGGGGTGCTGTGGACAGTGGAGAACCTGGCGAGAGACGCCAGCGATCCCGGAGCCATCAGCGCCGACGGATTGTACCGTTCGCCTCCGGCGGCCTCGATCGAGGGGCGTTTCAAGCGTGTGCGGATCACGGCGACCGACCCAGGTTCGGATTACTACAGTTCGGCCTTGGTAACCGTGCTGGTGAATGAATTGTCCGTCCACCCGTTGATCCAGATTTGCGACCTTGGAAGCAGTGTCGAATTAGCGGCAGGTACGTTGGGTGAAGGTGAGCTGATCTGGTCGATCAAGAACCCGGTTGCCAACGAAAGTGGCGAAGTACGACCCAGCGTTAACCCCGAGGGCGATCACACCTATCACCATGGACCCGAGGTCTCCAGTAAAACCTATGTACTCGACGAAGTGGAAGTCAAGAACCGCCGGACGAGCCAGATCCGATCTGTCCATGTTCTGGCGCTGCAACGGACACCCGGAACAACGATCAGGATTGTCAACCTCGATATTTCGCAGGGGCAGGTTCAACTGGAGGCCATTGTCAATTCGAATGTTATGGAGGCCGAGTGGAGCCTGCCTTTGGGGGGACCGGGTTCGATCGATTCAACAGGCCTCTACCGGACGTCGCCAACCGCTACCGAGCGCTTCGTGCTGATTTTCGCTTTAGTGGATGGTGGCGCATTCGGCAAGTTCGAAGGCCATCTGATCTTGCCGCTGCCTCTGATTGAGTTCCCACAGGTACTCGAGGTGTTGAGTCAATGAATAGCGGTCAACCAGCTGTCAATACAAGCCCTGTTATTGGAGCGAATCCTTCTGGAGGTAATGTCATGGCCGGTCATTCGGTGGAAAGTTTACTCGCGTGGATGCACGGCAACTCCCAGATGCGAGGGTGGGACCTCATTATGGTCCTGGAGGGCGGAAAAATTAACCTGGGCCTGCAGCAGGACCATATCACTCGCTTGAGTCAGGGCACGGACCTGGGCGCTATCACGGGGGCCATGGACATACCCGATACCAACATTACCCATTACCTGACGGGTTTCAGGCTGGGCGCGCCAGCGCTCTCTTTTGAACAGCCCAGCCTTCAGACTGCCACGACATCCTTGAGCCTGGCGGTCGTAGAGGGCATCCATATGATGGTGGAAACCGTCCAGGGTCAGAAGAGCGTCACCAGCCTCAGCGCCCTCGATCCGCTGAATGGCGCGCAGGTGACGTTGGATCTGGCCTTGACGGCAGATGTCGGTGATGTGGTGGCAGATCTGGCGAACAGCGAGGAAGTCTTGCTGAAGCTGTTCAATACCCCTACGGAACAAAGTGAAGCGGGGACGCTCTTCAAGCGCTGGTTCGAGGGGTTGGACGCAGACCGGCGCGTCTATGCCCTGGGCACCTTCCCCGATGAGGGGAATCCGTTCATGTTCGCCCAAAGCATCGATGTGCGGACCCAGGTTCGCGACCCCCAGGCACTGATGCCCGGGAGCGAAGACGGTGCCGTGTTGTTGTTCGTGCGTATGTCCGACGGACTTGCGGGCACATTTCCTAGCGATGGCTCCGACTTCAGGTACCTGATTCCCGACGATGATGCCCAGCAAAGCTACTCGGCGACTGCACTGTTTTCCCTGGCGTTGATCCATCGGGCTGCCTTCGCCCATGCGCTTTTACAGTTGCTTGAGGGGGCTGAATTCGAGCGTACGCTCGGTCAGGGCGGCGCGTTGGCAAAAATGGTCGCCAAGCGCGGCGCCCTGCCGGCGACGGCGGGCAGCTACCGCAGCCTTGACTATGAGTTCGAGTTCGAAGCGTTCAGTGTTCCGGCTGCGGACGGCGCTTTGCCGCTGACCGCCGAGTTTGGTGAGGATGAGGTATTCCAACACTGGCAGAGCACCTTCTCCCTGTCGTTCAGATACCGCCCTTCAGGCGGCACGACCTGGAGCGCGCATACGGCTACGTTCACAATCAACTTGCAGCACGAGTTCCGTTTGGCGGCGGATGAGTCTGGCGTTTCGGCCATGGAAGGCGAGTTGTTCGTGCCGTACACCGATACGCAGGAGGTCAGTCATGTTTCCGGGCTTCCCGGGACGATTGAGGGCCAGGAACTGGAGCAGATCAAGGATTTCGTCGCCAGCACGGTGAAAAGGGCGATCCTTGAGCGGTTCGCCACCACTTTGACGACGGCAGCGTCCGAAACCTTTTTAGCAGGGGTGCAAATAATAGGCAGCAGCAATGCGCACCCGACCCGCGTCGCCTTGCCCTTCGACCTGGCGATGTTCGGCCAGGTCCATACGTCCGGTGCGTCATTCACCATTGTCGAGCGCCAACCGATGGTGGCTGCCGGCAGGCCCCTGCAACTGACCACGGAACCGGAGCATGCCGGCCTGCGCTGGTCAGTGGAAAATCTTTCCGAAAGCGGCAGCAACCCGGGTGAGATCGACGCGCAAACCGGCTTGTACCAGGCGCCACCTGCCCACGCCCTGAACGGCTCATTCAACCGGGTACTGGTCATTGCCCATGAGCCGCTCTCCGGCGAGCGAAGCGCGACATTGCTCTCGGTCATGGCGAACCCGATCACCGCTAATCCGCAGATCCAGGTGTGCTATCACGGCCAACGGGTAGAGCTGTCGGCAAGTCACCTGGATGGGAGCGTATTGGACTGGGCCATCAAGAATCCCGTCGCCGGCGAAAGCGGTGACGTGGTCGTCAGTGACAAACCGGGTGGTGATCACACTTATATCGCTGGTCCTCAAGTCGCTACAAAAACCTTTGTGCTCGATGAGGTCGAGGTGAGTCACGGATCTCAAACACAATCTGCCTATGTCCTGGTACTTCAAAGCGAGCCCGGCGCCACGATTAAACCGGTAGATAATCCGGATTTGCCGGAGGGGCAAATTCAATTGCAGGTCTTTGTAAATAATCAATCCCAAAACGGCCGATGGTCGCTCCCGCTCGGTGGGCCGGGATCGATTGATGCGGCATCGGGCCTGTACAGCGATAACGTTTCAGCCAAAGAGCGGTTTGTTCTGATTACCGTGTCGGTGGACGGCGGCGATTTCGGCACATTCGAAGGCTATATCATTTTGCCGCTGCCCCTCTCTGGTTTTCCTACCGTGCTTGAGGCGTTGGCTCAATAATTATCAAGCACCGCTTTATTGCTTTATTTCTTAAGTGAATGAGAGGGCAATATCATGTCTGGCAACTCGTTGGAAAGCCTGCTCGCACGTATGCGGCAAGGTTCGGTGACCCAAGGCTGGGGCGCTGTTTCAATCTTCAGTCGCGGGCGGTTGAATCGTTTGTTGGAGCAGCAATACATAGAACGATTCAATGGGTTCGGCTTCCTGCCGCCGTTAAGTGGGCAAGTCTTTCTGAACGAACTTCAGAGCCATTATGTCGAGCTGGAAAATATTACGTTAGGGCAGCCGCGGTTGTCGTTCAATACCGCATCGCTGACTAATTCCACTGCAGTATTGACGATGAATATTCTGAGCGGTCGTTATACCGCTTCGCGTCAGGCGGCTGGCGCGCTGAAGACGCTCTCATCGACTTTCACTGTTGCGGAGTCGCAGGGTTTCAATGTCGAAATGGACATTGATTTATCCATGGTGGTGGGCGAAATCGACAAGCAGGGCAGGGTGAAGCTGAATTTGGCCGAAGGGGTTAACTTTCGTTGCAATCTGGCCGGAGACGATGAAGCAACGAACCTACGCTTGTCGGGCTTCTTGAGACAATGTTTCGCGGCGCTACCAGCGCACCGAAGTGTCTTTCAATTGGGGATGCTCGAACTTAAAGGCCACAACCCGTTGACCCCCACTTCATTTCACATCCTCACCCAGGCGGCCCCAGGGGCGAAGGTCAGGGGGGCGTCGAATTTTGGCGAGGGTGGGGTGGTGATTTTCATACGGTTGCAGGGAAATACCGTCGATGGGCGTTTCCCTCCCGATGGCAGCTTCCCGTACTTGCTGCCTGATGATCAGGAAACCGATGGCAGTGATCGGTACACGGCGGCGCTGATTCTTTCCCAGGCGATGATTCCTCACATCGAGGATAACCGGCTGGACGTGCTCAACAACCTGCTGTTTCCCGGTGACAACGTATTTGAAGAGCGTGAGCGCCATGTGCCTGCCGACCTGGCGGTATTTGGCAACATCAATCCGAAACGGACCCGCATTACCCTGGAGCCTACATTTCAGACTATCCAGGCCGGAGGGACGCAGCGCTTCAGGTTACTTGATTGGAACGGTACGCCCATCCAGGCCAGCAGTTGGAAGGCGGTCAGCCTGCAGAGTCATACCGCCGCGGGTCATGGCAGGATCAGCGACGGGCTGTATACCGCCGCCTCCGCGAATACCATCGGGCATGAGTCGCTGCATGTGGTGGTCACCGCCGAATATATCGCTGGCGATGAGACCTACACGGCATCGGCGTTGCTGCTGGTGGTGTATGAAAGCGTGACGGTGGCACCGAGCACGGCGGTTTATTCGACCCGGGCCCAATCACAACCCATCGTGTTGAAGGCCTCGACAGCGGATGCCACGGGTGTGACATGGACTCCCCTGGCACCGCTGTACGGCGCGCTGACCCCTGAGGGTCACCAGGCAACCTTTACACCGGATACCCGCTCAAGGGCCAAAGGCCTGGCCGTGCAGCAGATTGAAGTCGCCGGTACGCAAACGCGGCGGTTAGCCCTGGTGCTGCAGAATGCGCAACAACAACTGCGGATCGATCCCGCCTATGTTCCAGCGGTACAAAAGTCCGTGGCGATACAACTGAGGGACGACACCACGCTGCTGCCCAGTCTCCCCAGACGCTGGAAAGTGATCAGCGGCGCAGGGCAGGTCAGTTCCACGGGGCAGTTCACCGCGTCGGCCCAGGGCCCGGCATCGAGCACTGTCGTGCAATGCGAAATCGTCAGCAACGGGGTGGTTCTGTCCAGCGGCTACAGTGTCGTGGATCTTTCCGAGCTGGAACCGGAGCCCAGCTGGAAGGCGCTTTCAGAGTTCACCGTAACGGTGCCTGGCGGGAGAGAACAGGGACGCTATGGCCAGTTGTATGCAAACGGCTATCAACAGTTGAGAGCGGAAATCGTGGTCGGGACAGTCCCTGTCAATGGCGTGGAATACCCGTTGAGTGTCACCGAGAAGGCCAGCCTGAAGCTGGTAGACGATGTATCGGGAGATGAAATAGAGCCGGTCGAGGAGCCGCTTGACGGTATAGCGGAATCGGACAGCGAGAAATGGCGGAGCCGCTTGGTCGAGAATCGTTTTGAACTGGCCGAACCCTGGGGCGCCGTGCAAGACGCCTCGCCCAGTGCAGCCATCAGCCGGCAGGAGATTTATCTTCATTCGCGGGAAAGGGGGAATGCAGTAAAGGCTTTTCATGTGAAGTTCCAGGCCGACAGTGACCAACGATGGTGGAAGTCAACCGACTTTCCCGGCGAGGTAAACAGCAAAATACATGTTACCCCGCAGGCCATACCTCAATTCCAACCGTCGGACTACCTATTTGAGCGAGTGAGGGTCAGTGGTGGATCAGCGGGCCCGGGGGGGGATCCCGAAGATGATTTCGACTTTCATTTGCGCACTGTCGATTATTGGACGTTGCGATACGTGGGGGGTACGCTTCCTGGCGTTGCGTTCGAAACGTTGGAGTTTGTTTCGGTTGATGGCAGCGATATTTACCTATCGCCCCAGACGTCGACCATTCGCTGGGAAAGCGAGCAACTGGCCGAAACCATGTTCAGTTGGACAGGGTATATCTTCGACGATCCGCTGAAGGAGGAAGTTGTCGATAAGGTGAAGTTCGACAGTGTCCTCAAGGAGGTCGTCAAAGAGCGGGACGAGTCGTTGGATATTAGGGTTGACCAGTCAAATTTTGCGAAAGGCCTGCTGGTTATTACTTTGCATCGTTCCGATCGCATTCCTTACATCCGTCGGGGAAACAATGCCAGAGACAAGTTGTCCCGGGACCTGGCAGTGATATTGATCGATAAACGTGGAAATCCACACAGGCGACGCATTTCTTTCCTTCCGCCTAGTACTGTAGGGGATCGGAACAGACTGGTGCACACGGAGTTTACGCCGTGAATCACGCTGGGCAGTTAAAGAAACATTGAGCTTCGAATGCTCGGAGCGGGCGGCAGCCAGATGCCGGAAGGCATTGAATATTGCCGCTTATACGCCGCTGCCGGGCTTATTGAATTCAGATACATGAGGATTACCAGATGACCGCCTCGAACTCTGTACACTCCAATGCTTTCAACTTCATGAGCTTTATAGAGGGGGGCGTTGATCCGCGCACCGGGCAATATACCTTTAGCGTCAGCTTGCCGGACATCAAGGCCAATTACCTGCAAGGGCCGGAGCTGCCTCTTCAATTGGCGTATAACCCCCTCAATACCCAGGACAGTGGTTTTGGCTATGGCTGGAACCTGCAATTGTCGCAATACACGCCCGCCAACCAGGTCCTGTCCCTGAGCACGGGGGAAACCTTCAAGGTCACTGGCAGTGACACCGTCAGTGGCCAGTTGGTGATGAAGGAAAAAAAACTCGACAGCTTTCATTTCCATCAACAGGACGAGACCCATTATCGGGTCGTGCATAAATCCGGCCTGGTCGAGATACTCGAAGTCATGGACAGCTCACAGAATCAGGTGGCCCTGCCCGTTGAGATTCGATCAGCCACGGGGCACAAGGTCACCCTCGGCTATACCCCGTTCAGCGGCACTCACCAGATACTCGCCTGGGTCAAGGATGACTCGGACCAGACCCTGCTGACCGTTGAACGCCAGAGCACCACCGTCGAAGTGTTACTCCAGCCGTTCGCCGGCCCGGATGGCAACCCATTGGCGCGCTTCGTCATGGCCCTGGAAGGCTCTGACAAATACGTCAACCGCATCACCCTGCCCACCGAGAACGAAGCATCCTGGCGTTTCGGCTACAACCGTATCCGCGATCATCTCTGCATCACCTGGGTAGAAACCCCCACGGGCGGGCGTGAAGACGTGTTCTATCAAGACGCCGGCCATTCATTCCCGGAGAACAGCGGGCGCACGCCGTTGCCCCGGGTGACCCGGCATCTCACCGAACCGGGCTTCGACCAGCCTCCGATTGATGTGCGCTACACCTACAAGCTCCCTGACAACGACACCGAAACGAACTTTCTCGGCAACGGCCTGCGTCTGGCCTGGGATAATGACGGTCTGGACAATCTCTACAAACACATTGGCGCCTACGAGTACGGCTGCATCGAAACCCACTGGGTCGCCGACGACTCGGAAGAGGAGCCGTATCCAGTACGAAAGATCGAACGCAGATTCAACCAGTTCCATCTGCTGACGCATGAAACAACCACTCAGAACAATAACGTCAAGACGGTTGAAACCACGTATTACCTGACCCCGGACGTCGATTTCGAACAGCAACCGAAATACTGCCAGTTGCCCAAGACGGTCCGAACCAGCTGGTCGTTACTCGATAATCCGAACCGCAGGCGCACCGAAACCGTCAGCAACACCTATGACACGCTCGGCAACCTGCACGTGCAGGCCCTGGCCAATGGCGTTATCGAAACCAGCACCTGGTATCCCGCCGCAGGGGGGGATGGTTGTCCGGCCGACCCCGAAGGCTTTGTGCGTAGCCTGAAAGAAAAAAACGTCAACCCGGCTCCGTCGTCTGATGGTCAAGCCCCGACCTTAGGTACCCGTTATCGCTACAAGGCTCTGTCGGAAGTGGGGGACGCCTTCCTCAAACAGTGGCTGACGATCGAGAGCCAGACGCTGGTTCAGCTTGGGTCCACCGAAACCGAGCTGGAGCGTACACTCTTCGACCATATCGACGACCGGACGGATGCGTTCCTGCATGGACGCGTCTCACGTCAAACGGTGACGATGAATGGCCAATCCACCCGCACCGACTATGCCTACAGCACGCTCGACAGCCCACTGTTCAAGGAGAGCGTGTTGCAGACGGTTGAAACCCTTACCGGTTTCGACCACCAACAAGATGGCAGAAACGTGCAGAAAGTCGTGACGTTGTGGCATTCGGTGCTCAACGGCGAGCCACTGCTCAACCGCGATGACAACAATGTCGAAATCCACTACACCTATGACGCGCTCAGGCGAGTAACCCGGGAAACCGTCGCGCCCGGCACCGCTTTCTCGGCATTTCGCAGCTATGAGTATTTTCTGTGTGCCAATCCTGGAGAGCAGGCCGAACAGTGGCTGTATGACGTCAAGCGGGTCAAAACCTGTACGAAGTTCGACGGGCTCAACCGGGCGATCTATGAAGAACGGGACGACGCGGATGACCCCAGCCGCGCCAGCACACCGCGTCAGGTCTACGCCGCCGGGTATGACGCACTGGGTAATCTGATCAAGGATGCCGAGTATGACTGGCTGGGTGAAGACGTACGGATTCTGACGACAGAATATGAATACGACGACTGGGGCGCACAATACTGTGTCACCGGCCCGGACGGCGTGAAGGCCTTCGAGCAGACCGATCCGATTGGTACGTCCGAGTCGCAGGGGCCGATCCAGCGCAGTTGGCGCGAAGGCCTCGTACCCGTGCCGAAAACCAGTGGCGTCACCGAGACATGGCTCAACCTGTTCGAGAAGCCGACCCGTGTCGTACGACTCGATCTCTCCGAGCAGCCTGTCAGCCTGCATCGATATTTCTATGACGGGCTCGGGCGGACCGCAAAGGAAATTGTCGGATTCCCTGAGCTGGAGCGTGTCACGCTCTACGGTTACGACGCTTTTGACCGGATGATCGAAAGCACCCTGCCGGACACCGCTGTGGTTCGGCGCAGTTATGCCGCACACAGTCGCGAAGACCTGCCTATTTCGATCAGCGTCAATGAAGTTGGGCTCGGTACCCAGACATTCGATGGTCTCGACCGGATGATCCACTCCGAAACGGGCGGTCGGGAGCAGGTGTTCACTTACGAGCCCGGGCAGACGCAACCCCATACGGTCACTACGCCCAGCGGCAACGTCATTGAATACGAATATCAACCGGAGTTGGGAACCGAGCCCCTACGGCGGAATCTGGCAGGAAGCATATTGGCCGATTATGAATATGACCGGGAGAACGCACGTCTGACCAGTTGCCAGGAACAAGGCTTGCAGCTCACCCGTGACTATTACAGCACCGGTGAGCCAAAGAGCGAGCGGCGAACGGTAGACGGTGTCGACTACACCATGCATTACCGTTACAGCCGGCTCGGTCGCCTGTTTGCCTACACTGACGTGCTGGGGCAGGAACAGAGTTATCGCTATGACGCTCAAGGCCGTCTGGAGCATACGCAACTGGGCACGACAGCCTCGACGTTTACCTACGACGCGTTGAGCCAGACGGCCAGTATTCATACTCACGACAGCCTCAGCGGGCAAAGCGTGGGCATCACCCTGGAGTACGACGAGTTCGGTCGTGAAACCTTGCGCACCTTTGATCTCGATGGGGTCGAGCAGCAACTGAGCCAGGTCTACAACGATGTCGACGGTCTGGAACAGCGAACCTTGCGTGAGGGGGCCGTCGTGCTGCGTGACGAGTCCTACAGCTATGACTTGCGGGGGCGTCTGACTAATTACACGTGTGTCGGTACCCAGCCGCCCATCGATCCGTATGGCAAACCCATCGATCGTCAGGGGTTTTCGTTTGACGCGCTGGATAACCTCACGTTGGTGCTGACCTACTTTGCCGGTGGCTTCAACCGGGCAATCTATACCTACGACACGCTCCTCGACCCAACGCAACTGCGACGTGTCACCAACAGTCATGCGGATTACCCTGCCAGCATCGAGTTGGAGTACAACCTGGACGGTCACCTGGTCCGAGACGAAGAAAACCGAACGCTGGAGTACGACCCCCTCGGTCGGCTGATTTCCGTCAGCGGTCAATCGGGCGAGCCCCCTGCCGGCTACAGTTACGATCCGTTGGATACGCTGACCGGTTTGGACGATGGGAGCGGGCCAGAGCAACGCTTTTACCAGGGCGGAGAATTGACGAGCCAGATCAGAGGCGCCGATAGCACCACGTTCGTGCGTGCAGATAACGTGGTGCTCGCCGAGCGCCAGGCGGGTGCTGACCCAAAGTCGTTATTGTTGGCCGGGGATAACAAGAACAGTGTGCTCTGTGAAGTTGGCCAGGGTGCAGCCCAAGCGGTGGCCTACACACCGTACGGCCATCGCGCTGAAGAGGCTGCGGTCGGCAGCCACTTGGGCTACAACGGTGAACGGCGGGAGACGCAAACCGGCTGGTATCTGTTGGGGAAGGGGTATCGGGTGTTCAACCCCTTGTTGATGAGGTTTCATAGTCCGGACAGTTGGAGTCCTTTTGGGGAGGGGGGGGTGAATGCCTATGCCTATTGCGAGGGGGATCCGGTTAGTTTTTCGGATCCTACGGGGCATGTAATATATAGATTACCCAATGCTATGCCCAGACCTGTTGTGAGTACTATGTCAGCAGCCGGGGTGACTCGGAATGCTAGCCAACTGGTCGGCGGTCATTCAGTTGGTGCACCACAGGCAGTGGACACTTCCAGCAAGTTGTCAGCGATGCCCGCTAATGTTCCTGCGGCAACAGCCATTCAGCCGAGTAAAATAGTCGTTGAGCGTGGCAGTATTGCAGATCTTGCAAGAAGTCGAGCTAACCGCATTATCCCGCCCAAGAATCAGAACTTTGAAAAAGGCTCCATTTCTGATCTCGCAAAAAACAGAAGTAATCGATATATCGATCAAACCGGGAGGCCGCCAATGCCTCTTCCCAGCTCATCCAAGTTCACGCCTAAATCGGTTCAACCACCGCCTGAACCTGTTCCAACCCTTCAACCCCGGGTGTCTGACAAAGACCTGAAAAGAATAGAAAGATTAAAGGAAAAAATTAGTATTGATGACAATCAACGCAGGGCTACGTCGCAAGTGAACAGAGAAAAATACAACGGCTGGAAGGCAGAACTAATCAGGTTGGGTGGCTAGTGATCTCGTTTACATGATCCAGTGACTCAGAAAAATCCGCCAAACCACCGTCATGGCCAAGCTCTAACTTGTCCATGACGGCCGTGCTTATATCAATTGGTGGTCCTTCACTGCGATTGAGCTGGGCGAGATGTCCAACCAGCATTCCGTCCGATGTAGAGGTTTATCCAAGGCTTAGATCAACCCCTGCTCACGCGCAATCTTCCCCGCGAGATGACGCGAACTGACGCCGAATTTTCGGCGAATGTTATTGAAGTGATAATTAACGTTGGCCTCGCTGCAATCGACAATCATGGCAATCTCCCAGGAAGACTTGCCAACCTCGCTCCACTGCAGGAACTCTTTCTCGCGGTTTGTCAGTCGGATTTTCTGAGGTTGCTTGCCCTCGGTAGCGTGAAAGCGATCCTGAAAGGGCGATGAGTGTTCGGAAACAACGGTGCTGTGATACATGGAAAATCTCCCATTCATCATCATTGATGGCGTGGGGGCGGCGGAATCTTCCTACTACTGGATGGCATGGTTCGCACGGCCCAGATTCAGACCCTGTGGGGCTGGAGGCAGGGGGTCGTTATAGCTCGATTCAAACTCCCTGAAACCTGTCAGACATGACAGGTGCGGGGATTTTAATGAGGGATGGGTGAAAAGGCTTCAGGCGAAGTGCTTGATTACCTTGGGGAATTTAAAGAGTAGTCGCCACAGGGAAGCGTTTTTTTGATTTTAAATTTGCATTCCACTCATCGCGGGTATATACACGCACCCATGCTTCCTTCCCAATGCTTGTGCATCAACCTGCGTCGCGCCGCCCGTGGCGTCAGCAGGTATTACGACGGCGCCCTCGACGGCTTCGGCATCAACGTTGCCCAGTATTCTTTGCTGAGCAACCTGGCGCGCCTGGATCAGCCGAGTATTTCTTCCCTGGCCGAGGCCATGGGCCTGGACCGCAGTACCCTGGGGCGCAATCTGCGGGTGTTGGAAGGCGAAGGGCTGGTGAAGCTGGCCGAGGGTGAAGACCTGCGCAACCGCATCGTCGAGCTGACCGAGGTCGGGCACGCGCGGTTGGCGGCGGCATTGCCGGCCTGGGAGGCGGCGCAACAACGTTTGATCGATAAGCTGGGCGCCGAGAAGCGCACGGCATTGCTGGCCTTGCTGGACGAATTGGCCTGACGCCGGTTCGTTCGATGATAAGCGGGCATATACCCGCGACCGGAGAATAAGAATGACATCGATGTGGCGTACCTGTGGTTGGGTCCTGGTGGGCAGTGCGCTGATTCTGGCGTTGTCCTTGGGCGTGCGGCATGGCTTCGGCTTGTTCCTCTCGCCCATGAGCGCCGAGTTCGGCTGGGGCCGTGGGGTGTTCGCCTTTGCCATTGCCTTGCAGAACCTGATCTGGGGCCTGACGCAGCCGTTCACCGGTGCGCTGGCGGACCGCTTCGGCGCGGCGAAAGTGGTGCTGGTCGGCGGCGTCCTGTACGCCCTCGGCCTGGTGTTCATGGGGTTGTCGGATTCGGCCTGGTCGTTGTCGTTGAGCGCTGGATTGCTGATTGGCATCGGCCTGTCCGGCACCTCGTTCTCGGTGATCCTCGGCGTGGTCGGCCGTGCCGTACCACCGGAGAAACGCAGCCTGGGCATGGGCATCGCCAGTGCCGCCGGCTCCTTCGGCCAGTTCGCCATGTTGCCGGGCACGCTGGGGCTGATCAGCTGGTTGGGCTGGTCGGCTGCCTTGTTGGTGCTAGGCCTGCTGGTGGCGTTGATCGTGCCGTTGGTGAGCATGCTCAAGGACGCGCCGTTGCCGGTGGCCGGCCATGAGCAAACCCTGTCCGAAGCGCTGCGCGAGGCGTGCAGCCATTCCGGGTTCTGGTTGCTGGCGCTCGGGTTCTTCGTTTGCGGCTTCCAGGTGGTGTTCATCGGCGTGCATTTGCCGGCCTATCTGGTGGATCAACACTTGGCGGCCAGCGTTGGAACCACCGTGCTGGCCCTGGTCGGGCTGTTCAATATCTTCGGTACCTATACCGCCGGTTGGTTGGGCGGGCGGATGTCCAAGCCACGTTTGCTGACCGGGTTGTATTTGCTACGCGCGGTGGTGATCGGCCTGTTCCTGTGGCTGCCGGTGACCACCACCACGGCTTACTTGTTCGGCATGGCGATGGGCTTGCTCTGGCTGTCGACGGTGCCCTTGACCAACGGCACGGTCGCGACCCTGTTCGGTGTACGAAATCTCTCGATGCTCGGTGGGATCGTGTTCCTGTTCCACCAATTGGGCTCGTTCCTGGGCGGCTGGTTGGGCGGGGTGGTGTATGACCGCACTGGCAGCTACGACTTGATCTGGCAGGTGTCGATCCTGCTCAGCCTCCTGGCGGCGGCGTTGAACTGGCCGGTGCGTGAGCGTCCAGTGGCGCGTCTGCAAGTCCAGGCCGGTGCCGCATGAGTCGCATCGGTCCGTGGCTGATTGCGCTGGGCGCCGGCCTGCTGCTGGCCGTCGCCTGGTGGGGCTGGCATCAGGGCGGGTTGGCCTTGATGCAGTTGGGCATGGGCAATTGTTGAACATGGACGGCGTCGGGCTCGGCGAGTAACGTCTTAGGCTGAATGCCTATAGGAAATGCCAACATGCTGATGCGCTGGCTTGCTGTCCCGACTCTTTTACTGGCCATGGCCGGCTCCGTCTGGGCCGCTGAGTGCCCACCGTTGCTGGAAGGTTCGTTGCCCAAGCTGCGGGCCAAGGAAACCATCGACCTGTGCCAGCGTTTCGCTGGCAAGCCGCTGGTGGTGGTCAACACCGCCAGCTTCTGCGGGTTCGCCCCACAATTCAAGGGCCTTGAAGCGCTTAACCAGCACTACAAGGACCAAGGGCTGCAAGTGCTGGGCGTGCCCTCCAATGACTTCAAGCAGGAGTCCAGGGACGGCGCGGAAACGGCCAAGGTCTGCTACGTCAATTACGGCGTGACGTTCACCATGACCGAACCGCAACCGGTGCGTGGCGCGGATGCCATCTCGTTGTTCAAGCACCTGGCTGAACAATCTGCTGCGCCGAAATGGAATTTCTACAAGTACGTGGTGGATCGCCAGGGTAAGGTGGTCGCCAGTTTCTCCAGCCGGATCAAACCCGATGACCCTGAATTCATCAGGGCCGTGGAAGCCGCCATCGCCTCCAAGCCCTGATCAACGGCCATGAAAAAGCCCCGCCTCTTTGCAGAGCGCGGGGCTTTTTATCGCGTCAGTTGGCGAAGGGTTCAGCTTCGCCATGCCTCATCAGAAGCGATAGGTTGCACCGACACCAAAGCCGTTGGCGCTGTTTTTGTATTCAGCGTTGTAGGATTGGTTCAGGGCGTTGCTGCCGCTGACGTTGACTTTTTCTTCCTTGAGGTAGGAATAGGCAACGTCGATGGTCAGGTCGTCAGTCGGGCTCCAGCCGGCACCCAGGCTGAAGATGGTCCGGTCGCCGGTGGGGATACGTGGCGAACGGTCGGTGTTGTTGGTGGGCGACTGGTCGAAGGACAGGCCAGTGCGCAGTACCCACTGTTTGTTCAACTGATAGGACGTACCGACTGCATAGGCCCAGGTGTCGTGCCAGTTCTGTTCTTCGGTGATGGTGCCGAGAGCAGGGTTCAGTAAACCGCCGCCACTGCCGGTGCCGTCGTTTTGCACAGTGATTTCTTTCAGGCGGCTCCAGCGGGTCCAGGTACTGCCGGCATAGACCTTCCAGGCATCGTTGATCTCCTGGGTGACGGAGAAGTCCACCGACTCAGGCGTGGTGATGTCCAGCGAAGCGTCGTAGCGGCCGTTGGTCAGCAGGAAGGCGGGTGTACCGGCACCCGGGTTCACTTCAGTGTGGCCTTCAAGCTTGTACTTGACCTTGGAATGGTAGGTCAGACCGACACGAGTGGTGTCAGTTGCCTGGACCAGCACGCCGAAGTTATAGCCGTAGCCAATGTCGTCACCCTTGATCTCTACGCCGGCCTCGGGCAGGCCAGTTACACCCAGTTGCGATTCCAGCGAGCCGGAAATACGGTTGACGGTCGGGCCGAAACCGATCGATACCTTGTCGTTGAAGGCGTAGCTGACGGTTGGCTGGAAGGTGACGACCTTCACTTCGCTCTTGCTGCCGAAGCTGCGGCCCTGGAAGCCGTTTTCATAATCGGTGATCAAGCCAAACGGCGCGTAGACACCCAGGCCGAAAGCCCACTGATCGTCGATAGGCTTGACGTAATAGCCCATCGGAACGCCGGTGAGGGGGACCATATCGCCCTTGTTGGTACCCGACTGAGTGCCGCTGGCATCATTGATATCGGTGGAGGCGTCAATGACCGCGAAACCACCCGTGACTTGCTGGCGCTTGAGGCGCGACATGCCGGCAGGGTTGCCAAACACGGTGCTTGCGTCGTCGGCAGAAGAGGAACGACCCGCGAAACCAGTGCCCATGCCACTGATGCTTTGTTCGTTCAAGGCAAAGCCACTGGCGAAAAGCTGAGTGGATGCCAGGGTAACGGCAAGGCCTAGGGTGGTTTTGAGCATGATTTTTTTCATTGTTAGAACTCCTGATGGTCACCGGGGCGAAAATTACCAACATTTTCGTTCTAGCGCTATAGCCTGCATGGCCTGATTTAGAGCGGTTTTGTAGGACAATCCGACCAAATTCACGTGCATTGTAGGAAGTTTCTGAATTCCTCGTCAGCAAGCGAACTGTTTCTGTGGTGAAACACAGCTTTGCCAAGCGCACGTAAAGTCTCGCAAGCGCCCTTGCGGGTGGAAGGTCTGGCGCCAGATGCGCGCCATGCCCAGCAGGTCATCGGCGTCCGGAAGGGCTGGATTCTGTTCTTCCACCAGCAGCCAGGCAATGGCGGTGGCGTAGCGCAGGTTGACGGTCAGTTCCAGGTGCGGCCCGCTGAGGAAGGCATGCTGGCTGGCCAGGCCGCGGACCAGGCTGGCGCGCTCCGGGTCCAACGCCAGGTAATGGTCCCACAGCGCCTGGTGGCGAGGCTCGGTGATGCGATACAGGCCGTGCCCGCGCCGGTCATGCAAGGCTGAACCCAGGCCGGACTGGCTGGCGGCAATGCCCAGCAACAAGGACTCCGCCGTGGCGCTGTGGCGTTCCAGGTAAAGGAGCGTCGGGCGGATTACATATCGACACAGTTCGCTGGCGGCGATACCCATAAAACCCTCGAAGCGTGATAGGGGCGGAGCCTGACGGGTGTGGGCTTGGCAGCAATGGATCGGTTCAGGCTCCGCCGAAAGCGGATCATGCCGCTTGACCTGAAGTGTAGTGTCATATTTGTGCTGTAAAGGACTGTTTTTAAAACATCTTCAGCGAACGGTTATAACTGTTATATCCCTTGGTGCTTAGGCCGTTTCGCTTGTCCTGCGTTTCTCAGGCAACAAAAAGCCCCGCTTTTCGGGCGGGGCTCTTGGGGTTTCTGCCTTTACGGCGTATCAGGCAACCAGCGCCTGACGGGTACGCTCGATCACCGCCTGCAGCGGCTCTGCGCTGGAGTACTGATCGGGGTACAGGCGTTCGCTGTGACGGGCGATGCCGTGTTCGTTGACCAGGGTGAAGCTGAAGCAGCCTTTGCGCGCTGCCATGATCAGGCAGTTCATTGGAGCAAAAGCGTTGGTTAGGGTGCGGATGGCATCCTGCGTGTGGATTTGAGTCGACATATTATGGGTGTTCCTACAAATGACACGGTTAAGAACCGTGCAACGTTAAAACGTTCCAGTAACGTCGACCACCATTGGTCGAACGAAGAACCCGACTGGAACAAAGCAGCCAGTTTGAGCGCTATAAAAGTGCGCGCTTGGGCTGGCAGGTAGGTACTTAGGAGGGCAGGCAACACATCAAGGGCAAAGGTTCTGGGCCCGGGGTGAAGATCCTGATCAATTTGCAGGTTGGTTCGGTCAGAGTAACGAGCCTGGCAACACCCTTTGCATTTGATCAAAGGCAGTGTTGGCGCAAGGGATACCTGGAAACCATCGAGGGGGTCGGTCTCTTTTTATCGGCAAGGGCTTCCCAGTTGGGATGGCTGACCGCGGAGAGGTGTTCGACCCGGAATTGACTTTCAGCTTGGTACTAACGCCGCGGATAGTAACGGATCGAATCGCTGGAGGGAAGGGCACTGGTCAAAAAATATTCAAATAGCCTAACGGGTCAGCCCGGCCCCTGTGGGAGCGAGCCTGCTCGCGATAGCGCACTGCCTGACCCACCGCTATCGCGAGCAGGCTCGCTCCCCCAAAGGATGGATGGTTTTCGCGGATAGGCGAGAACGTTATCCCCAGGTTTACCGCTGGATGAACCAAAAAAACCGACCCTTATAACCACTTCAGGTGTTACTTGTGCACACTTGCCATGCTGCTTGTCACCGTACTGTCATGTGCGAGCAAACCGCAGTGGGTGCCTGTGTCGAAAATTTAAGTCAATGAAAAACATCGCTTTTTTTTACTGGTGAAAAAATCGTCAGTTTGAGCGCAGGCCCCGTTCCACAGGGCTTTCGGCGAGTTAAGGGGAGGTTGTCCACTGAGTTATCCACAGCTTCTGTGGATTGTCCCAAGCGCTTGCTCTAGCACGGGCGTGCCGGATTTTTTCGACTTTACCCGTACGAAAAAAGGAGTAGAGTGGCGCGCCTTCCGATCTGTCCCGCAGTGCTTTATGAAGTTTCGCTCCGTATCAACGCCTGTTACTTCCACACCCCCCCGTGTTACCACTCCAAAATGCATGTCGATGCGCGTCGCCGAGTGGCTGCTTGACAGCCCGCGCCTTGGGTCAAATGCCAGTGTCAAACACTTGGCCGGCCGTTTGCTCAAGCAACCGGCCCGGGAAGGCGTGGTCGCGGCGCAGAGTCGTCTCGGGCAGTTGATGTGCCGCGAATGCGGCAATGCTCGGGATCGGCGTATTGGCCACGACCTGCTGCGCCAGGCCGCCCGGGCCGGCGATCACCGTGCCCGGCAGGCCCTCGGTGAAATTGACTGAAATCCAAGACTGAGCTGGGCAATGCCCCGCCCGCTTGGTTAACCTTCGGGCTTTATTTCATCAGCAGGAATTGTCATGGCTATGGATTTGACCAGCCTGTTGTTCGGTCTGGCAGGCGCTGCGGTGCCGTTGCTGGGCCTGACCTGGCACCTGCAACGCCAGGCCAGCGCCGCGCAGACCGAGCAGGCCTTGCTGGAGGAGCGCCTGGCCACTGCGCACATGGCCCACGACGGTCTCAACGCCCAGCTCGATGCCTGCCGCGATGAGATCAGCGATCTGAGCCAGGCCAACGCCGCCAAGCAAGCCGAACTCGCTGCCGCGTCTCGCGAAGTCGAGCTGTTGCAGATCGAGCGCGACAATGCCCGCGACGCGGCCCACGCCTGGAACCTGGAACGCGCCAACAAGGAAGCGGAGCTGCGCCGGCTCGATGCCCAGGCGGCCTCGCTGCACGCCGAACTGCACGAGCAGCAGGAAAGCCATCAGCAACGCCTGGATGATCTGCAAGGTTCGCGAAACGAGTTGCGGGCGCAGTTCGCCGAACTTGCCGGTAAGATCTTCGACGAGCGTGAGCAGCGCTTCGCCGAAACCAGCCAGCAGCGCCTGGGCCAGTTACTTGACCCCTTGAAGGAACGCATCCAGTCCTTCGAAAAGCGCGTTGAAGAAAGCTATCAGGCCGAGGCGCGTGAGCGCTTTTCGCTGGGCAAGGAGTTGGAGCGCCTGCAACAGCTGAACCTGCGCCTGAGCGATGAAGCCACCAACCTTACCCGTGCACTCAAAGGCCAGAAGACCCAGGGCAATTGGGGCGAGTTGATTCTGGAGCGGGTGCTCGAACACGCGGGCCTGGAGAAGGGCCGCGAGTATCAGACCCAAGTCAGCCTCAAGGGCCCGGACGGCGAGCGCTTCCAGCCTGACGTATTGATTTATCTGCCCGGCGACAAGCAGGTGGTGGTCGATTCCAAGGTCAGCCTCACGGCGTATCAGCAGTACGTGGCCGCCGAAGATGACGCCATTGGCCTGCTCGCCCTCAAGCAACATGTGGTGTCGTTGCGGGCCCACGTCAAAGGCTTGGCCGGCAAGGACTACAAGCGCCTGGACGGGCTGCACAGCCTGGATTTCGTGTTGCTGTTCGTGCCGATCGAGGCCGCGTTTTCCGCTGCGTTGCAGGCTGAGCCGAACCTGTTCCAGGAAGCGTTTGACCGCAATATCGTGATCGTCAGCCCAACCACATTGTTGGCGACCTTGCGGGTGATCGACAGCCTGTGGAAACAGGAACGCCAGAGCCAGAACGCACGGGAAATCGCCGAGCGGGCCGGGTGGCTGTATGACAAGTTCGTGCTGTTTATCCAGGACCTGGACGAGATCGGCAGCCGCTTGCAGCAACTGGACAAAGCCTACAGCGCGGCGCGCAACAAGCTGACGGAAGGGCGCGGCAACCTGATCAGCCGCAGCGAGCAACTCAAGCTCCTCGGCGCCCGGGCCAGCAAGAGCTTGCCGGCCGACTTGCTTGAGCGAGCGATGACGGATGCGGATGGGCCGGTGGAGCTGTCAGAGTAGATTTTCAGCGAACGAAGCACTTGTGGGAGCAAGGCTTGCCCGCGATGGGAACAATACGGCCCAAGGGTAAGTCGAGGCGCGTGTATCGCGGGCAAGCCTTGCTCCCACAAGAAGCTCCACAAGATGCTCGCTCGCCACAGGATTGCAGGGGTGCCCATCACAATGGCAAATGCCGACTCAACAACGCCCGCAGCGCCGCCGGCTTCACCGGCTTGGCCAGGTAATCCAGGCCCGCTGCATGCACCTGGGCCACCGTCTCCGGCCGGCCGTCGGCGCTGATCACCACCCCCGGCACCGGTTCGCCCATGCGCGTGCGCAGCCAGGCCATCAGCTCGGTGCCGGTCTCGCCGTCGTCCAGGTGAAAATCCACCAACGCCAGTTGCGGGCGGCCACCCTGGATGAGCCACTGCTCGCATTCCTCACGGTTGCGCGCCGTCCACACCTGGCAACCCCAACGCGTCAGCAGGCTATTCATGCCAATCAGAATGCTGTCTTCGTTATCGACGCAGAGCACCTGCGCGCCCCTTGGCAAATGGCCGTTGGGTTCGGCCGCGGCGCTGGGCACGACTGCCTGTGCGCAAGCCAGGGGCACGCTGACGCTGAACACGCTGCCGCGTCCCGGCCAGGAACGCACGCGCAGGGTATGCCCCAGCACGCGACATAGGCCGTCGGCGATCGCCAGGCCCAATCCCAGGCCTTTTTCGGCGCGGGTCTGATGGCTGTCGAGGCGCTTGAATTCTTCGAAGATGACCTGCTGTTTATCCTCGGCGATGCCCGGTCCGCGATCCCAGACTTCCAGGCACAACTCGCCGTTGCGCCGCCGCGCGCCCAGCAGCACTGGGCCCTTGGCGTAGCGAAAGGCGTTGGTGAGGAAGTTTTGCAGGATGCGTCGCAGCAGCTTGATGTCGCTGTCGACCCGCAGCCGCGAGCCGCGAACCCGGAATTTCAAGCCTTGTTCCTGGGCCAGCGCGGTGAACTCTGCGCCGAGGGTGTCGAACAGGTCGTTCAGGGCGAACGGCTTGCACTCTGGATTGATCTTGCCGTTTTCCAGGCGGGAAATGTCCAGCAGATCGGTGATCAGGTCTTCGGCCGAGCGCAGCGAACTGTCCAGGTGCTGCACCAGTTGCCGGGCTTCGCTGGGCAAGCCGTCGTGCTGGTGGGACAGCGCGGCGGAGAACAGGCGCGCGGCGTTGAGCGGCTGCATCAGGTCATGGCTGACGGCGGCAAGGAAGCGGGTTTTCGATTGGTTGGCCGCCTCGGCGGTGCTTTTCGCGTCGGTCAGGGCCAGGTTCAGTTGCGACAATTCCCGGGTGCGCTCGGCCACCCGTTGCTCCAGCCCTTCGTTGGCTTCGGTCAACGCCTGCGCCGCTTCGCGGAACGCCGTGATGTCGGTGAAACTCATGACGAAACCGCCCCCGGGCATCGGGTTGCCAATCAGCTCGATGACCCGACCGTTGGGGAACAGCCGCTCCGACGTATGGGCGCGGCCTTGGCGCATCCAGTGCAGGCGCCGGGCCACATGCACTTCCGCCTCGCCCGGTCCGCAGAGGCCGCGTTCGGCGTTGTAGCGGATGATGTCGGCGATGGGCCGCCCCACACTGATCAAGCCGTCCGGGTAGTTGAACAGTTCCAGGTAGCGGCGGTTCCAAGCCACCAGCCGGAGCGACTGGTCGACCACGCTGATGCCCTGGGTAATGTTCTCGATGGCGCCTTGCAGCAGTGCACGGTTGAACTGCAGCACTTCCGAGGTTTCGTCGGCAATGCGCACGACATCCTCGAGCTGCATCTCCCGACCTTCAATGGCGGCTTTTACTACCGCCCGCGTCGACGAAGCACCGAGTACACCGGCCAGCAGCCGTTCGGTGTGCGCGATCCATTCACTGTCGGCGTTCTGGTTCGGGTTGAAGCCTTTGCCCTGGCGATAGGCAAAGCGGATGAAGCTCTGCCGCGCGCGTTCCTCGCCGACGAAACGGGCGGCCAGTTGCAGCAGGTCTTCGATGTGCACCGCCAGCATCGAACGGGCGCTGGGACGGGCGCTGATTTCCTGGCCGATGAAGCGCCCGGCCTGCCAGTGCTCCGAGACGCGGGTGCGCGACAGCACGGACACCCAGGCAAACAAGGTGAAGTTGCCGGCCAGGGACAGCACCACGCCTTGGGTCAGCGGGCTGATTGGCAGATTCAGCGGGTTGCCGTGCAGCCAGGCCAAACCGGGGAAGCTGCCCAGGGACCAGCCAAGGCTATGGGCGGCGATCGGCAACACCAGGGTGTAGAACCACAGGAAAATCCCGCTGGCGAGGCCGGCGAACACGCCGCGGCGGTTGGCCTGTTTCCAATACAGCGCGCCGAGCATGGCGGGGGCCAATTGAGTGACGGCGGCAAAGGCAATCTGGCCGATGGTCGCCAGGCTCGCCGTCGAGCCCAGCAACCGATAGCTGACATAGGCCAGCAGCAGGATCACCACGATGCTCACGCGCCGCACCGACAACATCCACTGGCGAAACACTTCGAAGGGCCGCTCGGCGTTGTTGCGGCGCAACAGCCACGGCAGCAGCATGTCGTTGGAGACCATGGTGGAGAGCGCCACGCTGGCGACAATCACCATGCCGGTGGCCGCCGAGGCGCCGCCGATGAACGCCAGCAACGCCAGCGCCGGATGAGCCTGCGCCAGGGGCAGGCTGATCACGAACGAATCCGGTAGCACCGAGCTGGGCAACAGCATTTGCCCGGCGAGGGCGATGGGCACCACGAACAGTGCGGCCAAAGCCAGGTAGGCAGGGAACACCCACTTGGCCAGGCGCAGGTCCTGGGGCTCGATGTTCTCCACCACGGTCACGTGGAATTGCCGTGGCAGGCAGATGATCGCCATCATCGCGACCCCGGTCTGCACCACCATGGACGGCCAGTTGATGGTTTCTTTCCAGTATTGCTCTAGTCGCGGCGCAAGCATCGCCTGGTCGAACAGGTCGTCGAAACCGTCGTAGAGGCCGTAGGTCACGAACGCGCCGACGGCGAGGAAGGCGAACAGCTTGACCAGGGATTCGAAGGCAATCGCCAGCACCATGCCGCGGTGGTGTTCGGTGGCGTCCAGGTTGCGGGTGCCGAACACGATGGTGAACAGCGCCAGGATCAGCGAGACGATCAACGCGGTGTCCTGGGCGCGGGTACCCATGGCGTCGGCGCCGGCGCCGATCAGCAGGTTTACGCCGAGCACGATGCCCTTGAGCTGCAAGGCAATGTACGGCAACACGCCCACCAGGCAGATCAGCGCCACCACCACCGCCAGGGACTGGGATTTGCCATAGCGGGCAGCGATGAAGTCGGCGATGGAAGTGATGTTTTCCTGCTTGCTGATCATCACCATTTTCTGCAGGACCCACGGCGCCAGCACCAGCAGCAGGATCGGCCCGAGGTAGATCGGCAGGAATGACCAGAGCTGTTCGGCGGCCTGGCCCACGGCGCCAAAGAACGTCCAACTGGTGCAGTACACCGCCAGCGACAGGCTGTAGACCCAGGCGCGTACCCGTGGCGGCAGCGGCGTGCTGCGCCGGTCGCCGTAGAAGGCGATGGCGAACATGATGGCCATATAGGCCAGGGCGACACCGGCGATCAGCCCGCTGGACAACGACATGGAAACTCCCGAACGAAGAACGCCAGGCTTGAGCCCGGCAAGACAGTCTCGCATGCCCGCTCGGGTTCGTCAGTGTCGACCAAGGTCGGGGCGTGGCGGGGTGTCGCGGGGTAGGGGGATTGTTCAGTTTTGTGGTGGTTTTGCCGGCCTCATCGCGAGCAGGCTCGCTCCCACAGGGGTGTTGAGTCAGCTCCAGGATCCAGGGTTCACCCCATCAATGTGGGAGCGAGCCTGCTCGCGATGGCGGCCTTACTGACCCAACGCGATATCAATCAACCGATGCAATTCCTCGACCTCCAGCGGCGCGCTGGCAAAGAGAATGCGGAAGACCGTCGGCGCCGCTATCACATTGATCAGCCGTTCGATGCCGGGGTCAGGCGCATCGGGATAACGCTGCAGAATGATCTGCAACTGAGCGCTGATGATTTCCACGCAATGCCCCGGCGTGGCGCAGGCCTGGATGTCGCGCATCATGTTGCGACCGGGTTCGGAACTCATTTCGTCCAGGTACTGCTCAGCCCAGGCGCGCAAGTCGCCGCGCAGGCTGCCGGTGTTGGCCGGTTCGCTGTCGAGGCGCATGCGGGCGACGGCGACGTCGGCCAGCAGCGCCGGCAGGTCACCCCAGCGCCGGTAGATGGTGGACGGCGTCACGCCCGCGCGCGCAGCGATTTGCGGCACGGTCAGCGTGGCGCGGTCCTGTTCCTGAAGCAGGGCACGGACGGCCGAATGGATCGACTCTTGGACCCGGGCGCTTCTGCCGCCGGGGCGTAAACCTTCTTTAATAGCCATGGATAGGACCTTAACACAAAGAATTTGCTTTAAGCGCGTGTCGGGCGCAGACTCTACAAAAGCAAATAATTAGCTTTTATAGACATTTTGATGGAGCGTGCCCATGTCCCGTCCCGCGTCAACGCGAGCCAGCTTGATCTTCCTGGCAGTCACCTTGCTCGGTTTCCTCGCCGCGTCCAGCGCACCGACGCCCCTGTATCACCTCTACCAGGAACACATGCAGTTTTCCCCGGCGATCCTCACGCTGATCTTCGGCGTCTACGCCTTCAGTTTGTTGGCGGCCCTGCTGACCGTGGGCTCGTTGTCGGACTACCTGGGTCGCAAACCGGTGATCTTCGTGGCGCTGCTGCTCAACATGCTGGCGATGCTGCTGTTTATCAATGCCGAAAGCATCGGCTGGCTGATCGGCGCCCGCTTGATCCAGGGCTTTGCCACGGGCATGGCCACCAGCGTGCTGGGCGCCGCGTTGCTGGATTTCGACCGACAGCAAGGTCCGCTGATCACCAGCGTCGCGCCCATGCTGGGCATGGCGTGCGGTGCGCTGGGCTGTGGCCTGCTCGCCGAGTTCGCGCCGTTGCCGCTGCAATTGACCTATTGGCTGCTGCTGGGACTGTTCCTGGGCGAGGCGGTTTACCTCTGGCACTTGGGAGAAAGCGTCAGCCCACAACCCGGCGCGTGGCGATCCCTGCGTCCGACCTTGCACGTACCTGTCCAGGCGCGGCGAGCCCTGTGGCTGACGCTGCCCCTGAACCTGGCGGCCTGGGCGGTGGGCGGCTTCTACCTGTCCTTGGCACCGTCCCTGGTGCGGACCGCGACCGGATCTTCCTCCAACCTGATCGGCGGCGCGTTGGTGGCGGTGCTGACCCTCAGCGGGGCGTTGTCCATCTATACGCTGCGCAACCAGGCGGCCGGGACGATTCTGCGTTGGGCCGGCGCCTTGTTGGTGATCGGCCTGGTGTTGGTGTTGAGCGCGGCACACCGCGGCAGCCTGCCGTTGTTTTTCATCGGCACGCTGGTGACCGGTAGCGGTTTTGGCGCGGGCTTTCTCGGTGCATTGCGCAGTATCGTGCCGCTGGCCTTGCCTCACGAACGGGCTGGCCTGATGTCGGCGTTCTACGTCCTCAGTTACCTGGCGTTCAGCCTGCCGTCGTTGCTGGCCGGGAACCTGGTGCGAGTGTTCGGGCTGATCCCGACCACCGATGGTTACGGTGCGGTGTTGATTGTGCTGTCGGTCGTTGCACTCTGGGGGGCGATGCGCCAGCCGCAAAGCGTTGTGATGAAAACCGGTGACCGCCTCTGATGCTTTATCTGTAGAACAGATGACATATAGAGAAATTACCCGTTATATAGATATTCGATCTGGCTCTAGCATGGGTTCCACCGCATTCGAGGACAGGAGTTGTGCCATGACATGCTGCGCCACCAAGACCCGCTTTCGTCCGTTGAGCCATTTGCCCAGGCCGTTGGAAGCCATTCGCCAATTCACGCCCAACTGGTTCGCCGTGACCATGGGCACCGGCGTCCTGGCCTTGTCCTTGGCGCAATGGCCGGGGAATGTGCCGGCCTTGCGTGTCGTGGGCGAAGGGTTGTGGTTGTTCAATACGCTGCTGTTCGTGCTGTTCGCCGGACTCTACGCCGCGCGCTGGCTGTTGTTCTTCGATGAAGCGCGGCGGATCTTCGGCCACTCAACGGTCTCGATGTTTTTCGGCACCATTCCCATGGGGCTGGCGACTCTCATCAACGGCTTTCTGGTGTTCGGCCTGCCGCGTTGGGGCGCGGGCGTTGTGCCGCTGGCTGAAACGCTGTGGTGGCTCGACGTGGCGATGTCCCTGGCCTGTGGCGTACTGATACCGTTCCTGATGTTCACCCGCCAGGAACACCGGATCGACCAGATGACCGCCGTGTGGCTGTTGCCGGTGGTGGCCGCCGAAGTCGCGGCGGCCAGCGGCGGGCTGTTGGCACCGCATCTGGCCGACGCTCATGGACAACTGGTCGTGCTGGTGACCAGCTACGTGCTCTGGGCATTTTCCCTGCCGGTGGCGTTCAGCATTCTGACGATATTGCTGCTGCGCATGGCCTTGCACAAACTGCCCCACGAAAACATGGCCGCGTCGAGCTGGCTGGCCCTCGGTCCGATCGGCACCGGTGCCTTGGGCATGTTGCTGCTGGGCAACGATGCCCCGCTGATCTTTGCCGCCAATGGCTTGCCGGGCGTCGGTGAAATCGCCGCCGGGCTGGGCCTGGTGGCCAGCATCACGCTATGGGGCCTGGGGTTCTGGTGGATGTTGATGGCGCTGCTGATCACCGCGCGCTATTTGCGCGACGGCATTCCCTTCAACCTTGGCTGGTGGGGCTTTACCTTTCCCTTGGGCGTCTACGCGCTGACGACGCTGAAGTTGGCGGACCTGCTGAGCCTGGCTTTTTTCAGCGTGTTCGGGTGTGGGCTGGTGCTGCTGCTGGCGCTGATGTGGCTGATCGTCGGCCGGCGCACGTTGATGGGCGCCTGGCACGGTGAGTTGTTTGTGTCACCGTGCATTGCAGGATTGGCAAAATAATCGTTGGACATCTCCAAGCCACCCATGGCGTGGGGTAATGTGTGGCCTGGATCGAAAAGCGTTATTTCCAATAAGCGTCCAGGCCATTCAGGAACACGGAAGATGAGTCACCCCTCGCAGTTCACCTTGCTTCGCACGCGGCGCTTTCTGCCGTTTTTCATCACGCAGTCCCTGGGCGCGTTCAACGACAACGTGTTCAAGCAATCGCTGATCCTCGCCATCCTCTACAAACTGACCATCGAGGGCGACCGCTCGATCTGGGTCAACCTCTGCGCCCTGTTGTTCATCCTGCCGTTCTTTCTGTTCTCGGCCCTGGCGGGGCAGTTCGGGGAAAAATTCGCCAAGGATGCGCTGATCCGTCTGATCAAGCTGGGCGAAATCGTCATCATGGCGGTCGGCGCGGTGGGCTTCCTGTTCGATCATTTGTCACTGATGCTGCTGGCGCTGTTCGCCATGGGCACGCATTCGGCGCTGTTCGGCCCGGTGAAGTATTCGATCCTGCCGCAGGCGCTGCGTGAGGACGAGTTGGTGGGCGGCAACGGCCTGGTGGAGATGGGCACCTTCCTGGCGATTCTCGCCGGCACTATCGGCGCCGGGGTCATGATGTCCTCGGCCCATTACGCCCCGCTGGTGTCGAGCGCAATTGTCGGCATTGCCGTGTTCGGTTACCTGGCCAGTCGCAGCATCCCGCGTGCCGCCGCGGCCTCGCCGCAAATGCGTCTGAACTGGAACATCTTCAGTCAATCCTGGGCCACTTTAAAGCTGGGCCTGGGGCAGACCCCGGCGGTGTCCCGTTCGATTGTCGGCAACTCGTGGTTCTGGTTCGTCGGGGCGATTTACCTGACGCAGATCCCGGCCTATGCCAAGGAGTGGATGCACGGTGATGAAACCGTGGTGACCCTGATCCTCACGGTGTTCTCGGTGGGGATCGCCCTGGGGTCGATGCTCTGCGAGCGGCTCTCCGGGCGCAAGGTCGAGATCGGCCTGGTGCCGTTCGGTTCGTTCGGGCTGACCGTGTTCGGGCTGTTGCTGTGGTGGCATTCCGGTGGAATTCCCGACAGCGTCGACGGCCATGGCTGGCTTGAAGTGCTCGGCTTCGGCCATGCTTGGCTGGTGCTGATCGACATCCTCGGCCTCGGCATCTTTGGCGGCTTCTACATCGTGCCGCTGTACGCGCTGATCCAGTCTCGCACCGCCGAGAACGAGCGGGCGCGGGTAATCGCCGCCAACAACATCCTCAACGCGTTGTTCATGGTGGTCTCGGCGATTGCCTCCATCGTCTTGCTGAGCCTGGCGAAGCTGTCGATCCCGCAGTTGTTCCTGGTGGTGTCGCTGCTGAACATCGGCGTCAACGCCTACATCTTCAAGATCGTCCCCGAGTTCAGCATGCGTTTCATGATCTGGCTGCTGAGCCATTCCATGTACCGCGTAGAACATCGCAACCTGGACGCGATACCCGATGAAGGCGCGGCGCTGTTGGTCTGCAACCACGTGTCCTTTGTCGATGCCTTGCTGATTGGCGGCGCGGTACGTCGGCCGATTCGCTTCGTGATGTACTACAAGATCTACAACCTGCCGGTATTGAATTTCATCTTCCGCACCGCTGGGACGATTCCGATCGCCGGGCGCCAGGAAGACATTCATATCTATGAAAAGGCCTTCAAGCGAATCGCCCAGTACCTGGCGGACGGTGAATTGGTGTGCATTTTTCCTGAAGGAAAGCTGACCGCCGACGGTGAGATCAATGAGTTCAAGAGCGGCCTGACCCGCATCCTCCAGGAAACCCCGGTGCCGGTGATTCCCCTGGCGTTGCAGGGCTTGTGGGGCAGTTTCTTCAGTCGTGACCCGGCCAAGGGGCTGTTTCGCCGGTTGTGGTCGCGGGTGACCTTGGTGGCCGGGCCGGCGGTGGCGGTGGAGCTGGCTGAGCCCATGAAGTTGCAGGCGCTGGTGGGCGAGTTGCGCGGGGCGGTCAGATAGATAGGCTGCGGTCTTTCGATTTTTCGCGAGCAGGCTCGCTCCCACAATAGATCGCGTCCGGTTCGGGCAACTCGGTCAAATGTGGGAGCGAGCCCGCTCGCGAAAGCGGAGTGTCAGTCGACCAGAATGTTGAAACTGCCGGCCCCTTCGCGAGCAAGCCCGCTCCCACAGCTTTGTGCCAGGCACAATCGCGGAGCACCGCAGAGCCCATGTGGGAGCGAGCCTGCTCGCGATAGCGGTGGAAGCCTAGGCGCTGACCTTGAGCCCGATCAATCCCGCGACGATCAACGCCACGCTGGCCAACCGAACCAGCGCCATCGACTCACCAAACAGGATGATCCCGGCGATCACCGTGCCCACGGCGCCGACCCCGGTCCAGATCGCATAGGCCGTGCCCAACGGCAATTCCTTCATGGCCAGGCCAAGCAGGCCGAGGCTGATCGCCATGGCGGCAATCGTCAATGCAGTGGGGAGAGGGCGACTGAAACCGTCGGTGTATTTCAGGCCGACAGCCCAACCGACCTCGAACAGGCCGGCAAAAAACAGAATGATCCAGGACATTACACGCCTCCATCGATGATGGGGCCGTCCCCGGATTGAACACTTTGATGAAGTGGCGGGGTCGTCCCCGCTGAAGGGTAGAGTGCCCATTGTCGGGCACTCGATCAAGTTTACGTTCAGTCAACAGCTCGCCGGGTAGCGAGCGCCTCGCGGTCCTGCTTTTCACTCATGCGCCGGAAATAGGTCGAGAGCAAGGCGCCGGAGATGTTATGCCAGACACTGAACGGCGCGCTGGGCACCGCCGCCAACGGCGAGAAGTGTGCACTCGCCAGTGCTGCGCCCAGGCCGGAGTTCTGCATGCCCACTTCCAGCGCCAGGGTCTTGCGCTGGGGCAAGGGGAGGCCGAACACGCGTCCGGTGAAATACCCCAACAGGTAACCGAAGCTGTTGTGCAACATCACAATGGCCATGATCAGCAGGCCGGATTCGGCGATCTTCGCCTGACTGGCCGCCACCACCGCCGCCACGATGATCACGATGCTCACTACCGATATCAGCGGCAGCACTTCTACGGCATGACGAACCCGGGCACCCAACAGGCGTTGGGCGATGATGCCCAGTGCAATCGGCAACAGTACGATTTGCAGGATCGACCAGAACAGCGCCGAGAACGACACCGGCAACCAGGCCGAGGCCAGCAACCAGATCAACGCCGGTGTCAGCAGGGGAGCCAGCAGCGTGGTGATCGCGGAAATCGCCACGGCCAGGGCCAGGTCGCCGCGCGCCAGCCAGGTCATGACGTTGGACGACGTGCCGCTCGGGCAGCAGCCCACCAGGATCACGCCGACGGCGATTTCCGGCGGCAGGCTGAACACTTGGCAAAGCAGCCATGCGGTACCGGGCATGATGACGAATTGGGCAATCACCCCCAAGGCCACTCGTCCCGGCCGACGGGCTACCTCGGCGAAGTCTTCCAGCTTGAGCGCCAGGCCCATGCCGAACATCACCAGCCCCAACAAAGGCACGATAGCGACCTTCAGGTCCACGAACCACTGCGGCAGCAGGAATGCCACGACGGCGAAAGCCAGTACCCAGTAAGCGAAGGTATTGCCGACAAAGCGGCTCAATGCAGCCAGTGCGCGCATGACCTGATCCTTATTATTGAATGAACACATAAAACCAATGTGGGAGCGGGCTTGCTCGCGAATGCGGATTGTCAGTCAACATCATTGTTGAATGCCAGACCGCATTCGCGAGCAAGCCCGCTCCCACATTGGTTTTATGTGTTCATTCAATAATAAGGATCAGGTCATGCGCGCACTGGCTGCATTGAGCCGCTTTGTCGGCAATACCTTCGCTTACTGGGTACTGGCTTTCGCCGTCGTGGCATTCCTGCTGCCGCAGTGGTTCGTGGACCTGAAGGTCGCTATCGTGCCTTTGTTGGGGCTGGTGATGTTCGGCATGGGCCTG
>NZ_JAGGOF010000096.1 GCF_018614775.1 Pseudomonas fluorescens | reverse complement strand
AACTATCCTGACACCGGGGGTGGACTAGGAGATAGAGGCCATCGCCGTCGAAAAGCTTGTAGGCGCGGTCTGTAGGTTTTGCCAAGCGGCAAGCTGCGTCGGAGAGCGGAGCTGTGGTGCGCGACATAAGGGTACTCCCTTTTATCGAAGTGACCTGTATCCCAAACTCTACCCTTAAAACGGTTGGAATCCACCAGTTTCTGACGGAAACCGATGGAACACCAAAACGAAAAAACCCGCCAGAAGGCGGGTTTTTCGGGGGTTCCAGAGACTTTGAAAGCTTTCTATGGAACCTTGTATGGTGCCGGCACCAGGAGTCGAACCCGGGACCTACTGATTACAAGTCAGTTGCTCTACCAACTGAGCTATACCGGCGTGTGGGCGACGATTATAGCGGTTGGGCGCGTTCTGTAAACCCCTGAATTCTGACTATTTTTGCGCAGCGCCAGCTCAGGCGCGGTGGAGCAGGTTGCGCAGTTTGTTCAGGGCTTGCCAGGTTCGGCTGTTTTGGATGGCGTGGAGTTGGGCTTCGGCCTGTTCGGCGCGTTGCAGGGCGGCGATCAGTTGTGTGTGGGTGTCGTCGATGGGGTGGCTGAACTTGTGGCCTTTGCAGAGCTGGAAACCGTCGAGGTTGCAGGGCGGGATGTCGAAGGCGGGTTTGAGGGCCAGGTGTTCTTCGGCCAGGTAGTAGGTGTTGATGCCGTCGAACAGGATGGAGTGGTAGCCGGCACGGGTGACGAGGGTTTCCCAGGTCTGGTCGCGGGCCCAGGGGGTTTCGATGAGGATGATCCAGGGGCGCCAGCGAGTGAAGTCCATGCCGCGCAGCACGGTTTCTTCGTGGCCTTCGACGTCGACTTTGAGGAAGTGGATAGGGCGATCCTGAACGTGCTCCTCGCAGATTGAGGCAAGGGTGCGGGAGTGGACGGTCTGGGTGCGTACGTCCATGCCGGCGTCGCGGTGTTGTTGGGCGACGTTGGCCTCGACGGTGGACAGCCCGGTATCGGCAATGGTGTAGAAGGTCAGGCTGTCGGCGTTGTCGCCGGCCACGCATTGCAGGTTGATGTCGTTGGGGCGTTGTTGGCAGAGCGCGTCGTAGTAGGCCTGCACCGGCTCGATGTTGATGCCGCGCCAGCCGTGGTCGTAGAACGCCCGGGTGACGGAATCATCTGTCGGATGGTTGGCGCCGACATCCAGGTAAAAGCCGTTTTCCACCGTTTGAAGGGCGCGCCACAGGCGTATGTCTTCGAAGTTCTGTGCGTAGGAAATGAACGTCACGGCCAGTCCTTGATTGTGTCGGCAGGGTGTCAATCACGATACATTCGTTGTTTGTATAGCACGGGCAGGCTGGAGGCAATGAATGCGGCCGGGGAGCACTGAATTCGGCGGTTATGTCGTTTTGCTCAGACGCTTATGCACAACGGAAAGGACGCAGCCGCTTGAACCTTGCGTTTTTGTGACCGCGTTCTCGTTTGGTCGCAAATGCCTGTTTTCATGGTTTTTTATCCATGTGAACAAAAAATGATCACCGGGGATTCGGTCAGGAAATCGCGGATTTCTTGGAGCCGCGCAGATTCCATCAACAGAGTTATCCACAGGCTGTTTCGTCTCAGTAACGCTCTGCCAGCAACATCAGGTTTCGCGGTGTCAGGGGCATTTCGCAGAAAGTACCGAGGCGTACGTCGTAGCCTTTTTGGGTGAGGAAAAGCGCCCGGTCCAGTACCAGCCAAAGCTCCAGCGGGCGTCGGAAAAGGCCTCGCACCAGTTCAAGGTTGCGCACTTCGGCCAAGCGTTGATGGCCCGCAGCTTCCAGCGCGGCCCAATCAGGCGCGCCGACTGTGGATAAGTCTTTCAAGGCTGCCAGGTCGATGCAGTATTGGGCGAAGGATTTTTCCAGCCAGGCATTGGGCAATGAGGGGGTCGGCAGGTAGTCGTCGCGCCCGCGGACTTGCCGTTGCAGCAGGTCGAAGCCCAGGCGTCGGGCCATGGACTGGTCTCGTTGCCTTCGCACCCGTGCACCAGCGGTGACGGTTTCAGTCAGTGGCAAGCTGAGATCGTCGAGGGAGAGCTGCAGGGCAGAGCCTTTGGCGGCGTCGGACAGCGGTTGATAGTGCTTGGCGCTGATGCGGTTGTAGCAGCAGGGGGCGATAGCCAGTTGCGCGCAGCCGACCGCGCTGGCCAATTGCATCAATCGCACATGCAGGTCACCGCAGGCATGCAAGGCCACCGGTGTGTTTTCAGGGTGGATCGCTTGGGCTGCGTCCGCCGCCAGCACGTCTTGGCGCAAGTGCGTTATAGGCAGGCGATGGCGTTGGCTCAGTTGTTGGCCGCTGGCGACCAGTGCCGCGTCGTACTCCAGGCAGGTCAGTTGTTGTTCGCCGTGCAGCAGGCGTCGACCGAGATGGCCTTTGCCGGCGCACCAGTCCAGCCAATGGGTCGGTTCGGTGGTGAAGTTCAAGCAACTGGCGAAGGCTTCGATCTGCTGCCACTTGCGCCCGGGCACGTCGACGTTGAGGCGATGGGCGGGGGCTTGCAGCGCTTTGGCAGCCAATTGCCCGATTGCACTCAACGCGCGAGAGGTGGCAGCCAATTCCGGGAAGGGGTCTGGCGCGTCCGCAATCAGCCAGGGCTGATGGTGGTCGTGTTCTGCAGCCTCCAGGGAGCGCTGGCGTAGCCATTGGGCCAAATCCGGGTAGGAAGTTTCCCAAGGTAGCTGCAGATGGGTGAACAGACGCGGTTTCCACAAGGCTTGGTGCGCCGTGAGAAACGCGTCCAGCGCGGTGAAGCGGGCGAGCAGTGCTTCGCCCGTCAGCACACCGCTGTCAGCGTCCTTGGCAGGCATCGACGCGCAACCAGCGCTCCAGCTGCTTGAAGCCTTGCACCAGCAGGAACGCCATTAGCAGGTAAAACATGCCGGCGGCGAAGAAGATCTCCACGGGCAGGTAGGTCCGGGCAATGATGGTGCGGGCCATGCCGGTGAGCTCCAGCAAGGTCACGGTGCTCGCCAGGGCACTGGCCTTGAGCATCAGGATCACTTCGTTGCTGTAGGCCGGCAGGCCGATCCGCGCGGCACGGGGCAGCATGATGTAGAACAGCGCCTTGGGCCGCGACATGCCCAGGGCCCGCGCGGCTTCGATCTCGCCGCGAGGGATGGCCTGTATCGCGCCGCGCAGGATCTCGGCGATGTAGGCGGCCGTGTGCAGGGTCATGGTGACGGTGGCGCACCAGAACGGGTCCCGCAGGTACGGCCACAGCGCGCTGCTGCGCACGGCATCGAACTGCGCCAGGCCGTAATAGACCAGGAACAGTTGAACCAGTAACGGTGTGCCACGGAAAAAGAAGATGTACGCGTAGGGCAAGGCCCGCACGTACCACAGGCGCGAGGAGCGGGCGATGCCGAGTGGAATCGCTAGCAATAGGCCGGCGATCACGGCGATGGCCACCAGTTCCAGGGTCAGGGTCGCGCCCTGGGCCAGTTTTGGCAGCCACTTGAGGATGACTTCCCAGTTCATTGGGTGCTCCTGATAAAACCACGACCGGCGCGTCGTTCCAGCAGGTGCATGCCGACCATGGCGAGTACCGTCAGGCCCAGGTACATGAACGCGGCCACCATATAGAAGGTGAACGGCTGTTTGGACACGGTGACGCCGATTTGCGCGTGGCGCATGATTTCTTCCAGGCCGATCACCGAGACCAGCGCCGTGTCTTTCATCAGGATCATGAACAGGTTGCCCAGGCCAGGCAGGGCGATACGCCACATCTGCGGCATGATCAACCGGGTAAAGATCCGCCACTTCGACAGGCCCAGGGCGGCGCCGGCTTCACGATGGCCCTTGGGAATCGCCAGGATCGCACCGCGAAACACTTCCGTGGCGTAGGCGCCAAAGCACAGCCCCAAAGCGATAACGCCAGCGGCGAAGGCGTTGAGGGCCAGGTCAGGATTGCCCAGGTATTCGCCCAGCGCGCGCATCAGGTTGACGGTGCCAAAGTAGATCAGCAGCACCCAGAGCAATTCCGGGATGCCGCGAACCAGTGTCGAGTAAGTGCCGCCAAGCCATTGCAATGGCTTGTAGGGCGAAGTCTTGGCCAAGGCGCCGAGCAGGCCGAGCAGCAGCCCCAGGCACAAGGCCGAGAGTGCCAGCTTGACGGTCATCAGTGCGCCGGCGGCAAGCGCCGGGCCGAATCCGTAGAGATCGATCATCATGGGTGTGTGTTCATATCGCGGCAGGCTTTGCTAAAGGCCGGCGCTGCGGTGCAGCAGCGCCGGCCAGGCACGTCAGCATCAATAGATGTTGAACGGGAAGTACTTGTCGTTGATCTTTTTATAGGTGCCGTCGGCGACGATTTCCTTGAGCGCGGCGTTCAGCTTGTCGCGCAGTGGGTCACCCTTGCGCACGGCGATGCCGATCTTGTCACTTTCCACCACCGGGTCGCCCTTGAACTCGTAGGCGCGGCCGGCATCAGTTTTCAGCCAGTCGTAGTTCACGTACTTGTCCGCCAGGATCGCGTCGACGCGGCCGGAGGTCAGGTCCAGGTAAGCGTTTTCCTGGGTGTCGTAGAGCTTGGCGGTGATATCGCTGCCCAGTTCGTCTTCCAGCCAGGTGCCGGCCAGGGTGGCGCGCTGGGCGCCGATGACCTTGCCTTTGAGGGAGTCTTTATCGGTTTTGAATTCGACGTTTTTCGCCGCGATGAATTGCAGTTTGTTGGAGTAGTACGGGTCGGTGAAGTCCACGGCCTGCTTGCGCTCTTCGGTGATCGACAGCGAGGAGATCAGGAAGTCGAATTTCTTGGCCTTGAGGGCCGGGATGATGCCGTCCCAATCGGAAGTTTCCACTCCGCATTCGACTTTCATCTTGGCGCACAGGGCGTCGCCGATGTCTTTGTCGAAGCCCACGACCTGACCGCTGGCGTCCTTGTTGTTGAACGGCGGGTAGGCCGCTTCGATGCCCATCTTCAGCTTATCGGCCGCCATGGCATTGGCCGAGAACACCAGGCTGGCGGCAGCGGCCAAAAGAAACTTCTTATAAATCTGCATATGTACTGCTCCGTTAGCGGTTGCTGGACATGAATTGTTTGCAGCGCGCCGAAAGCGGGTTTTCGAAGACCTGCTGTGGCGTTCCTTGTTCCTCGACCAGGCCCTGATGAAGGAACACCACTTCGCTGGAAACCTGACGGGCGAAACCCATTTCGTGGGTCACCAGCAGCATGGTGCGACCTTCTTCGGCCAAGGCGCGAATCACACTAAGTACTTCCTGGACCATTTCCGGGTCAAGGGCGGAGGTGGGCTCGTCGAACAGAATCACCTTGGGTTGCATCGCCAGGGTGCGGGCGATGGCGGCGCGTTGCTGCTGGCCGCCAGAGAGTTCGGCAGGATAAGCGTGGCGCTTGTCAGCGATGCCGACCTTGGCCAGGAGGGCTTCGGCGACTTCGATGGCTTCGGCCTTGCTCTGGCCGAGCACTCGGCGCGGGGCTTCGATGATGTTGTCGAGCACGCTCATGTGCGGCCACAGGTTAAAGTTTTGAAACACAAAACCAATCTCGCTGCGCATGCGGTTGATCTGTTTGCCGTCGGCGGCCACCAGTTCACCGTTTTTAGCGGCCTTGAGCTTGAGCGCTTCGCCGGCCACCAGGATCTCGCCCTGGTTGGGGTTCTCCAGCAGGTTGATGCAACGCAGGAACGTCGACTTGCCGGAGCCGGAGGAACCCAGAATCGAGATCACGTCGCCGTCGCGGGCGGTCAGCGAGACGCCCTTGAGCACCTCCAGCTGGCCGTAGCGTTTGTGCAGGTTGCGGATTTCAAGCGCGGGCGTGGCCTGGGCCATGTGCGGTCCTCATGGTGTGTGCTCCCTTGCTGTTGGCTGCCTTCCATGGCGAGGCGGCCAAGCTAGCACGCGTCCGAAGGGTCGCCAACAGCGCTACGGGGGGTAAACCGGTGATGCGCGGCAGGTTGTCGCATCGGCACAGCAGACTGTCGCGCCATCAACAACCGAACGGCCGTTTGAACCCTGTTTACCGGTGAAAATCCCGGGGGAGTCGCGTAAAAAAAGGCGCGATGGTGCCAGCTTTGGGCGGGGGTGGGAAGGGTTGATTGGATGAGCGTAACCGCAATTTGCAGACGGTCCGTTTATGCCTCCAGATCGTCCAAGCTATGTCCTAGCGGCGTGCGTCAGATCCCCGACCTTGCCGCAGAGGTCCAATCCTCAACGCGCAGTCCGGGGACTCTCTCGAATTCCTTCAAATTGTTGGTCACTACTATCAGTCCGCGTGAACGGGCATGACCTGCAATCATCTGGTCATAGGGACCGATCGGTTTTCCTATTTTTGCCAGTTCGGCCCGGATCATTCCGGTATGTGCTGCCGCTTCATAACAAAAAGGTAAAACCTCAAGGCGAGCGCAGAATCCTTCAATCACTCCGAGATTTTTCTCAGGGGCTGATGACTTTTCTGCGCCGTAGATCAACTCCATCAGCGTGACGGCGCTAATGCAAAGCTGGCCGTGGTGAAGATTGAACGCTTCTCTCACAACCTGCGGTTTGTTCTTGATGGTGAAAATACAGATGTTGGTATCGAGCATGAATTTGATCATCAGAACGACTCGCGCTCCTGCTCTGAAGGCTGCTCACGCTCTGTCATAAAGTCCGCTGTCACGGTATCTCCCTCGAACCAGCTATCCCACGCTTCGCCGGCTGGCGTGATGATGCGGGTTCTGCCTATGGCAATCACATCTACACGCTTGACGTCGTTTGGCATTGCCACTGCTTTGGGAAGCCGGACCGCTTGACTGCGGTTGCTCATGAAAAGGGTGGTTTGTTCCATCAGCAATCCTCCTCGAAACCAGATTCAAGCATAGGGCGAGTTAGGGATATGTCAATGGGATATACACTGTTGCGACGAAGCGTTCACCCTTTACGAAAGCGATACTTCCAATCGATCTAAACCTACGTACTGACCCAGAATCAAACGAGACGAATGTGGAGCTGTTCTTCGCAGCCGGGGAGTCCTCGCCATGAAAATTGTCCATTACGTCTTGTGGTTGCCCTTCATCGTCGCTGGCGCGCTGCTGTTTCCCATCATGCTCAATGCCACCAACCTCGCCCCCATAGACAACACGGGCGTGCAGGTTCAACCGCTGCAGCAGAACGGAATTACATATCTATCCGGTGGTATCGGCGAAGATGAAGCCCGCGCCATCGGGCAGGCCCAGGGGTATAACCTGCACATGACCTTTGCGATTGGCGTGGAAAACAAATACGTCCCGGACGTGGATGTCACCGTCCAGAGCGCATCGGGGCAAACCCTGTTGACGCTGGACGGAGCGGGGCCGCTGGTTTACGTGCAACTGCCACCCGGCAAGTACACCGTGGTGGCGTCACGTAATGGTGAGGAGCGTCGCGACACCACCGAGGTCGGCAGCGGGCCCCCACGCAACCTGGTGTTCCATTGGAACGGTGGCGAATAGCCGATTGGCTTATTCGCCGGCTAGCTCTTCCATCGACTGGCGATACCGGTCCAGCGCCTCGCTGAAGTCCTGGATGAATTCCGGGGTGCTGAGCCAGCGCTGCGCCGCCTCGCGGTCCATGTCGTCGACCCACATGCGGTAATCCACCAGCATGTCGGCAGCCAGGTTGGTGGCCGCCATGCTTTCGTTCTCGGCGTTCTTCAGGTCAAGCAGGCCTGGGCGTTCGCTGATCAGCACGCTCATGGACGCAAGCAGCGTATCGAGCATTTCACTGCGGCTGACTGCCTCGGCTTCGCGCAGCTTGGCGAACAGCTCCAGTACGTAGACCGGCGGTTGCGCAGTGGCGTGGGCCGGGTCGCCATACATCGGGATGGATTTACGCCCGGTCATGCGGATCTGTTTGGCTTTGTCTTTGGCGCGCTTGGCGCGTTTTTGCTGCTTGTTCAATGAGGCCATTGGGCTTCGGTTTCCAATTTGTTAAGGGGCGGTGCCTGGCTCAGTCGATTTTCGGCACGGTAAAGCTGAATTCGCTGCCCTTGCCTGGCTGGCTTGCGGCGTGCAGTTTACCGCCATGGGCTTGGATGATGCCCTGGAAAATGTGCAACCCTGGCCTGGCATCCCCTGTCACCCCTCTGGTACTGGGCTCGTTGGTGTGTTCTCCAGTCGCGCCCTTTCACGATCCAGCGCCTGGCGCAGTTCCTCCTCCGTTGGCAGGACCAACTGGTACTGGCTGGCGAACAGCTGTTCGTTACCCTGCAAGACGGAATAGCGCACCACCGATTCGTCTTTCTGGGCGCAAAGGATGATGCCGACGGTGGGCTTGTCGCCGGGGTTGCGTTTCAGCTCGTCGTAGAGACGCACGTACATGTCCATTTGCCCGATGTCCTGGTGGCTCAGTTCGCCGCGCTTGAGGTCGACAATCACAAAACACTTGAGCAGGTAGTTGTAGAAGACCAGGTCGAGGTAGAAGTCCTTGCTGTCCGTGCTGATGCGCTGCTGGCGAGCGATGAAGGCGAAGCCCTTGCCCAGTTCGAGAAGGAAACCCTGCAACTGGTCGATCAATGCCTGTTCCAGGTCGGTCTCCAGCAGGATGCCGGCATTCGGCAGCCCGAGGAACTCCAAGACAACGGGGTCCCTGACGATATCCCTGGGACCGAGATCAATCTCCTTGAGCCTGGCGGCCGCCTCCTCCTTCACCGCGGGCTGATCGCGGCTCGCCAATAAGCGCTCGTAGTAGAACGTGCCGATCTGGCGTTCCAGGGCGCGGGTTGACCAGTTCTGGCTGGCGGTTTCGTGCATGTACCAATGGCGGGCTTTGTCATTCTCTACGCGCAGCAGCGTGCGGTAATGGGTCCAGCTCAATTCGGTACGCACTGCGTTCCAAATCTGGAATGTCTGATAGAAGTCGCGCATGTGCCGCAGGTTTCGTTCATCAAACCCTTTCCCAAACCTCGTCGTAAGCTCTATTGCCAGTGTCGGCAACAAGCGCTTTCCATAAGCAGCCCGCTCGGCACCTCCCTGTTCGAATTCGACGATATGTCGGCCAATCTGCCAGCAGGTTTGTACTTGCAGGGTATCAACAGCGCGCAACACCTTCTGGCGTGCCTGCCGGATCAGTTCGCCCAGTTCGCTGATCAGTGGAGCAAGGGTCGGGTCGTCTTGGGGGATAAGTGAGCTCATCGAATTTCAACCGGAGTGGTGGGCGGTCCAAGAGGATGCTCCACGCGGCGCTTCGATGATGCCGGACGAGGCTGATAGATCGGGAGGAAATGCTTTGGATTCGTGCAGGAACGGTATGAGGCGGTACCCGGCCGCTTGCCCTTGGCTTGTAGGATCTATCCGAAGAGGTTGTAAGCATGCAGATGTGCAGCGATGAGGCTGATCAACCCGACGCGCGCAACCTTCTTGAGCCGGCGTGAAATCAGCCTGGATTCTGCGTCAGGGCCTGGGAGGCGGCGACGTAGTCAGCCTGGAACTGCGGGCTTTCCACCCAGTCCAGGGCGGTTTGCTCATCGACACCCGTGGTCAGGCGGCGATATTCGATCAGGGCGGTAAAGATGAAGTCGGTGGCTTCTTCCTCACCTTCCTGTTCCAGCACGAGGGCTAGCAGTGGATGTTCGAGGAAGACCGTGCACATGGCCTGCTGGCTGAGCTTTTCGGCGGCGCGCATGGCCTCGAACAGCTCCGACAGATCCACCGTCTCCAGATCGATGCGCTCATCGTTCGGGTCAAGGAAATCGTTCGGTGCAGCGGCACGTTGAACCCGGTTCTGCTTGGCTTTTGCCTTGGCGCGCTGGTTGCGTTTCTGCTGTTTGTTCACCGATGCCATGGGCCGGGTTCCTGACCTGAAAATAAGGTCGCCTATCCTACAGCTTCAAGGCGCACGCTTCGACGTTCAATCCACCACGAACAACGTGGCACCCAGCGAAGTGGATGAGCGATGAGGTTCGGCCTGGTCGGCCACCTGATAGCTCATGCCGGACTTGAGCACGAACTGCCGCCCATCCTCCAGTTCGGTGTTCAACTCGCCCTTCAGGCAAAACAGGATATGACCCTTGGTGCACCAGTGATCAGCCAGGTAGCCCGCCGTGTACTCCACCATCCGCACCCGGATGTTCCCGAACTGCCGGGTGCGCCAATACGCCGTGCCGGTGACGCCTTTGTGTTCGGTGGGCTCGATGGTTGACCAGTCGGTGGTGCCGAAGGGGATGCCGGTGATGTCCATGTCGACTCGTTTGTTGGGGGGTGAAGCAACGAGGGTCGAATGTAGCTGAGTCTGCTGGTGGGAGGAAGGGGGTAGTCCGACAGAGTACATTGGCGATTGTTGATGACGGTTACATCTGTTCCTGGTGAGCAGCCTGATGGGCTAGCCAGCCATGGATGTAGCTCAGCACCTGCTCTGTTCCCTGCTCTGTTTCCACCAGCTCGATGGGCCGGTGGCCGTTCAAGTGACTATTGGGTTGCTCCATCCACTTAAACGTCTTGCCGCGATCTCCTCGGATGGGGATAACCAAATCAAGGACCTTGCTTAGCAAATCGGGGCGTGCATACCAGGACTCCGGTTTTACCGTGGCTTTTCGTCCGGGAATTACGCGGGGTCTGACACGCCGCAAGCTCTGCATGAGTGATATGAGTACGTTTCCAATGAGCAAGTTCGGCAAGCTCGGTATTTGGGATTCGCTCCCGGTTGGTTGTTGGAACGACAAGGCCCACCCTGACGGTCGTAAACTTACGGATCATCTGCAGCGCCGGAGCAATGTCTGTGTCGTTCGTGACAACAACGGCGTGATCAATCGCGCCAGTAATTGCATCGTGATACACCTGCAGAGACAGGTTCACATCGCTCTGCTTTTCTTCAACTTTCCAGGCCTGTATTTCCTCGCATTCGCGCGGAGGACGGCTTGGATTGCTGGCATCGACGACTTTTACCTTCAATCGGTTAACGGCGTAATAGCCTTCCACTAATTCGATGCGGTCTTGGTACAGCTTGCGCAGGGCGGTGTGATAACGGGCTTGAGATGAAACTGAGTCCGGAGCCCGCGCCACGGTTTCAATGATTTTGGCCGTGAAAAATTTTATCGAGGGACAGGTTAGCAACACTGATCGCCTGACGAGATTGTTTCTGTCCTTGATCAACGCTGACGGCAAGACGTGTTTTTCGAAAAGTGCCAGTGGGTCCAGCCATTTGTACGCGGTCCCCTTCAGGCAACCGTAGTAGAAGTTGTAGCCATCGATGTAGACACGGGTGCGCAGAGGTTTGAACTCGGGCGATCCCTGCATGTTTCAATGCTCCAGAAACGAAAAAACCGGCTTGCGCCGGCTTTTTCCCCCTCCAACCAGATGGTCAGGCCACGCCGGTCAAGAGGGTTAGTTGTTGGGGGCAGTATTACGCAGATTCTGCGTGTGATGCAAATATCACTGCGAAGGAAGCAGACGTGATCCCTGGTTGGGGCAGTGCCTTCGACAACGCCATCGCGGCGTAAGGTGAGGCAGAGCTTAATCGCTCGTGATGCGCTGATCAAAGACGGAAACTGGCTGCAACACTTAAGCTGGTTAGACGTTGAGGGCGTCCCAACGGTAAGCAACGAGCCGAGCTGGCAAGGAAAGAAACCCCAGACAATAAAAAACCCCGATCAATTGCTTGATCGGGGTTTTCGGTATTTGGTGCCCAGAGACGGAATCGAACCGCCGACACGGGGATTTTCAATCCCCTGCTCTACCGACTGAGCTATCTGGGCAACGGGGCGCATTAAACGGGTTTTTCGGGGGGGCGTCAAGCACGTTAGCAAAAAATATTTAATTATTACCGTCGCTTACGATCCGCCCCCGGTCCGGACAGCTTATTCGGACGGCGGCACGTAGCCTTCGGCCTTGGCGTAATCTTCGCCGGAAAAGAACTTGTCCATTTCGCCTTGAAGGTATTTGCGGTCTTCGGCGTTCATCATGTTCAGGCGCTTTTCGTTGATCAGCAGGGTCTGGTGTTTCTGCCAGTCGCCCCAGGCCTTGGCCGAGACGTTGTCGTAGATGTCCTGGCCCTTGGGGCCCGGGAACGGTGCGCGTTCCAGGCCGTCCAGTTCTTCTTTGTACTTGCGGCACATGATGGTGCGGGTCATTGCAACTCTCCTGCGTTCAATACGGCGGCCGCGCGTTCGAGCAAGGTCTTGACCGGGGCGGCGAGGCCCAGGCGCGGCGGGGTGGCGAGGTTATACCAGAGCCAGTCGGCCTCGGCCACGTGGTGGCCGGTTTCGCGGACCCGGACCAGCCAGGGTTCGATGGCCAGCTGAAAATGGCTGAAGGTGTGCACCAGGCTCGGCAGTTCCTGTTGGTTGCCGAGTTCCAGCGAGTGTTGCAGGGCCAGGTGTTGCAGGTCGTCGAGATCATCGAGTTCCGGCAGGCTCCAGAGGCCGCCCCACAGACCGGTGGAAGGGCGACGGTAAAGCAGGATCGCGCCTTCGCGGTTGGCCAGCATCGGCATCAAGGTGCGCTTTTTCGGCACCTCCTTGCGTGGCTTGGGAATCGGGTAGCGGGTTTCCAGGCCAAGCATATGGGCCTCGCAACCCTTTTTCAGCGGGCAGAGCAGGCAACTGGGTTTGCTGCGGGTACAGAGGGTGGCACCCAGGTCCATCATCGCCTGGGTGTAGGCGTTGACCCGGTCCTGGGGCGTGAAGCGCTCGGCGGTGGCCCATAGCTGTTTCGCCACCTTGGGCTCGCCCGGGTAGCCTTCCTGGGCGGTGAAGCGCGCCAGCACCCGCTTGACGTTGCCGTCGAGGATCGGCGCTCGCAGGCCCATGCTGATACTGGCGATGGCGCCGGCGGTGGACAGGCCGATCCCCGGCAGCTCGGTAAGCCTTTCCACATCCCGGGGAAATTCGCCGCCGTATTGGTCGACGACAATCCTGGCGGTTTTCTGCAGGTTGCGCGCACGGGTGTAGTAGCCCAGCCCGGTCCACAGATGCAGGACTTCGTCCTCGGGTGCGGCGGCCAGGGCCTGGACCGTGGGCAGCGAGGCCATGAACCGGTCGAAGTAACCGAGCACGGTGCTGACCTGGGTCTGCTGCAACATGATTTCCGAGACCCACACCCGATACGGGTTGATGCCCTGTTGCCAGGGCAGATCGTGGCGCCCGTGGCGGTCAAACCAGTCCAGTACGGCGCTGGAGAATTGCTCGGCGGTCATCGCTTGAACAGCCCCTTGAGCGCGTTTTTCAACTCAGGGCTGACCTTGTCGCCCAGCTTTTCGTCGATCTTGTCTTCGAGGCGCTCGCCAGCGAGTTTCGCTGCGACCTTGCCCATCCCCTCGTTGTCCAGGCGGCAGGCCTTCGCGCCCAGTTCCAATGGGCCGCGGCAGCGCAACGGCCATTCGATATCGACGTAGCGTTCGTTGACCTGGCAGGCCGGGTCGGGCATGTCGCTCTTGTCGCCTTCGACGATGATGCCGACACGGTAATCCATGCCCAGCACCCGTAGATCGATGTCGCCGTTGCCGTTGACTGTCATGCCGGGGATGCGCACTTTCAGGTCAGGGTTGCTGGCCACGCCATTGTGGAACGTGAGGTTGCCGTTGAGTTGCTGGAACGGCGTGTCCTTGCCCCTGGGTTCACCGCTGAGGGCCTTGCGATTGAGCGTGGCGATGCCTTTGCACAGTTGCTGTTCGAGGTTGGCATTGAGCAGCACGCCGTCGTTGATGACAAACCCGGCGTTGCCGTTGAGGCTGTCGATCAGGGCTTTCTGGCTGTTGCCGCTGGCGGTCACCGCGCTGTTGAGCGTGACCAGCCCTTTGACCGGCGGATTCTTGCCCTGGCTTTCAATGATCTTTTCGGCCGGAACCCGATTGATGCGGGTCTGCAGGCTCAACTGCGGCGTGGGCTGGCGTAAGTCCAGGGTGCCCTTGGCCTCGAAGTTGCCGCTGTACAGGTCGCCTCGCAGGTTTTCCAGGGTCAACAGGCCACCCTGGCCCGTGGCCTTGAGCGCGGCGTTCTGGATCGGCAGGTTGTCGAGGGGCAGTTGGCCGAAGGTCAGGTCGGCATCGAGGTCCAGCTTGCTCAGGCGTTCCACCGGGAACAGTCGGTCGTTGCTCCAGGCGCCTTGGGTCGGAGCACTCGGCAGCGGGGTGGTGCCGGCGCCGGCCATGGCGCTGGCCTCGGTGTTGCTGACTTCAACCTCACGGGCCGCCTTGGAACTGTCGGCCTCGGCAGACTTTGGCGGCAGGTAGCGATCGACGTTGAAGGTGTCGGCCTTGAGCTGCGCACGCAGGGACTGCTTGGCGAAATCCTCCACGGCGATACGTCCGCTGAAGCTGCTGTCATCGACCTTCAGGTTGATGTTGCTGAATTCGACACTGCTCGGCGTGCCGGCGATGCGGCTGACCAGCTCGACCTTGCTCAGGCTGCCTTCAGCCATGGCGGGGAGTTTCTGGCCGACGCTGTCGACAAATTTCGCCAGGTCGAACTGGGCAATCGAAAGGCCGCCGTTGAGTTGTGGGGTCTTGTCGAGGTCATTGACCTTCAGTTCACCCAGGGCGCGTAGTTGGTTGAGGGACAGCTTGATGCCGGTCCACTCGGCAACGTTTGCCGCCTTGTCGAGGAGCAGTTGGCCTTGGGCGGCGAAGTTCAGCGACTTGCCTTGCAAGGGATCGCCCGTGGCTTCACCGGACAGTTTCAGGTCTTCGAACCTGTAGCGTTGCAGTGCGCGCTCGAAGCGCAGCTCGCCGGTGATCTCGGTGCGCACGCGCACTGCGGGCTGGTTGCTGGACAGGAAGGCGGTGAGGGTGACCGGGATGTTGGTGGAGTCGTGGACCGCGCCGGTGCTCAGCTGGATACTTTCGGCGGTGAACTGCTTGCCGGTCTGTTCATCGGTGTATTCGACCCGGGCGTTGTTCACAGTCAGGCTGTCGATGTCCAGGCGGGTCGGCTGGGCCGGTTTTTCGGTCGGGGTGGTGGGCGGTGCAGGCTGTTCAGCCGATGTCGGTGCGTTCACCGTGGTCGTAGCGGCGGGCACCTTGCCAATGTCTTCCCAGTTGCCGTGACCGTTCTCGTCACGGTTGAGTCGCAGGTTCAGGCCTTCGACCCGTACATCGCTCATCTGCACTTCCTTGCGCAGCAGCGGCAGCACCCGGACCGAGAGGCCGAGCATCTGCAGGTCGGCGAAAGGTTGTTTCGGATTCGCCAGGGTCGCCACGCTGGCTTCGTGCAATTCCAGCCCCAGCCATGGAAACAGGCTCCAGCCGATGTCGCCATTGAGGGTCAGCTCAATGTGGGCTTTGTCGCGGGCTATCTGGCGGATCTCTTCCTTATAGTCGTTGGGATCGAAGAGGTGGGTCAGGGCGAAGCCCAGCGCCACAATGATCAGCAACAGCCCGAGAAGTACCAGACCCAGGATTTTGCCGAACGCTTTCATGGGCGAATCCTTATAGGTTGAGTTCAAAATTCAGCCTGGGAGTATAACGCTGTGAATTGGTGGTGCGTTGGCTGATCGTTGGTTGAGGCTTTCGTACAGCAACAGCCCTTGAAAACAGGCTTCTGAAAAATAAATGATTAGCACCCTACAGAAACCGGGCACAGGTGCGATAAGACAGGTGACATGAAAAAGGTGATATCACTTTGGCTTTTCTGTCACGAGCAAGTGGTAACCTTTGCCTGTTCGCCGTCGTTTTGCGACTTGATGTCGCAGCCAATGGAGCTTCACCAGAAAATACAGCCATGCCTGCGTGCAATGAAGGCTGAGGGTGATGCGTGGCTGGCGAATCATTCTAATAACTGGGGGATTCACAATGAGCACGAGCATCACGGCCGGCGGCATCGCCGACCAGCCTGCGTTCCTCTCCAAGGAACGCATCATCGCCAAGTCCGGTTTCAACCGCTGGCTGGTTCCACCGGCCGCGCTGGCCATTCACCTTTGCATCGGCATGGCCTACGGCTTCTCGGTGTTCTGGTTGCCGCTGTCCAAGGCCTTGGGGGTGACCAAGCCAGTGGCCTGTGCACCGGACATGAGCTTCATCTCGCAAGTCTTTTCGTCCCAATGCGACTGGCCGATCTCGATGCTCGGCTGGATCTACACCCTGTTCTTCATCTTCCTCGGTTGCTCGGCAGCCATCTGGGGTGGCTGGCTTGAACACGCCGGGCCACGCAAGGCCGGCGTTGTATCGGCGTTGTGCTGGTGCGGTGGCCTGCTGATTTCCGCGTTGGGTATCTATACCCACCAGATCTGGCTGATGTGGGTCGGTTCCGGCGTGATCGGTGGTATCGGCCTGGGCCTGGGCTACATTTCTCCGGTTTCGACCCTGATCAAGTGGTTCCCGGACAAGCGTGGCATGGCCACCGGCATGGCGATCATGGGTTTCGGCGGCGGCGCGATGGTCGGTGCACCGCTGGCGGCGGCGCTGATGAGCCATTTCGCTTCGCCAACGGGCGTAGGCGTGTGGCAGAGCTTCCTGGTCATGGCAGCGATCTACTTCGTGTTCATGATCGGTGGCGCCTTGTCGTATCGCGTTCCGCCGACTGGCTGGAAGCCTGAAGGCTGGACCCCGGCGCCGAAGAAAGCCGCGAACGCGATGATCACCCATCGCCACGTTCACGTGAACGTCGCCTGGAAAACCCCGCAATTCCGTCTGGTATGGCTGGTGCTGTGCCTGAACGTTTCAGCCGGTATCGGCATCATCGGCATGGCTTCGCCACTGTTGCAAGAAGTGTTCGGCGGCAAGCTGCTCGGCAACGACTTGCCTTTCGGCCAGTTGGACGCTACCCAACTGGGCCAGATTGCAGCCATCGCGGCCGGCTTCACCGGTCTGCTGAGCCTGTTCAACATCGGTGGACGGTTCTTCTGGGCATCCTTCTCGGATTACCTGGGCCGTAAAAACACTTACTTCGTGTTCTTCGCCCTGGGTGTTGCCCTGTACGCGCTGATCCCGAACCTCGGTCACCTGGGCAGCATTGCACTGTTCGTGGCGGCGTTCTGCATCATCCTGTCGATGTACGGCGGCGGTTTCGCCACTGTACCGGCCTACCTGGCGGACCTGTTCGGTACGCAAATGGTTGGCGCTATCCACGGTCGCCTGTTGACCGCCTGGGCAGCAGCCGGCGTGCTGGGTCCGGTACTGGTGAACTACCTGCGTGAATATCAACTGAGCATCGGCGTTGAACGTGCCGCGGCCTATGACATCACCCTGTACATCCTGGCCGGCCTGCTGGTGCTGGGTTTCCTGTGCAACCTGATGGTTCGCCCGGTCGCCGACAAATACTTCATGACCGACGCCGAACTGGCCGCCGAACAGGCGCTGGGCCATGACAAGGGGGCCGACAGCAGCACCTCGCTGGAATGGAAAGCCGCACCGGGCACCAAGCCGCTGGTGATCGCTGCCTGGCTGGTGGTGGGCATTCCGTTGGCGTGGGGCGTGTGGGTGACCCTGCAGAAGACGGCGGTGTTGTTTCACTAAGCAATATCGAGGTGATCCCGGAACCATCGGTTTCGGGTGAACCCTGTGGGAGCGAGCCTGCTCGCGATGAGGGCGTGTCAGTCGGCATCTTTGCTGCTGACACGCCCTCATCGCGAGCAGGCTCGCTCCCACATTTGTTTCTGGCGATGGCAACCATCTGCGTCCATCGCTTGTACGGACATGTCTAGCGCCGACAGGATAGGAAACAGCCCGTCAGTGATATCACCTCTCGTGTTTCTGTTTGCCGCTCGCGCCCCTATAATGGCTGCCTTTTTCGCCCAATGATTTTGCGGAGCTGGTGATGGCCGAACGTAAGGCGTCTGTCGAGCGCGACACTCTGGAAACCCAGATCAAAGCCTCGATCAACCTGGATGGCACCGGAAAGGCCCGGTTTGATATCGGCGTGCCTTTTCTTGAGCACATGCTGGACCAGATCGCCCGTCACGGGCTGATCGACCTGGACATCGTCAGCAAGGGCGACCTGCATATCGACGACCACCACACAGTGGAAGACGTCGGCATTACCCTGGGACAGGCGTTCACCCAAGCCATCGGCGACAAAAAGGGCATCCGTCGCTACGGCCATGCCTATGTGCCGCTCGATGAGGCGCTGTCACGGGTGGTCATCGACTTCTCCGGTCGTCCGGGCCTGCAGATGCACGTGCCGTACACCCGCGCGACCGTCGGCGGCTTCGACGTTGACCTGTTCCAGGAGTTTTTCCAGGGCTTCGTCAACCACGCCAACGTGACGCTGCACATCGACAACCTGCGCGGGCACAACACCCACCACCAGATCGAAACCGTGTTCAAGGCGTTCGGCCGCGCGTTGCGCATGGCTGTTGAGCTCGATGACCGCATGGCCGGGCAGATGCCCTCGACCAAGGGCGTCCTGTAATGCAGACGGTTGCGGTTATCGATTACGGCATGGGCAACCTGCACTCGGTGGCCAAGGCCCTCGAGCACGTAGGCGCCGGCAAGGTGTTGATCACCAGCGATGCCGACGTGATTCGTGAAGCCGACCGGGTGGTATTCCCCGGCGTTGGCGCGATTCGCGATTGCATGGCGGAGATTCGCCGCCTGGGCTTCGACTCGCTGGTCCAGGAAGTCAGCCAGGACCGTCCGTTCCTGGGCATCTGCGTGGGCATGCAGGCCTTGCTTGAGCGCAGCGAAGAGAACACCGGTGTCGATTGCATCGGTATGTTCCCGGGCCAGGTAAAGTTTTTCGGCAAGGACCTGCATGAAGGCAACGAGCACCTGAAAGTCCCGCACATGGGCTGGAATGAAGTGAAGCAGGCGGTGGATCACCCGCTGTGGCACAACATCCCGGACCTGGCGCGCTTCTACTTCGTGCACAGCTACTACATCGCGGCCGGCAACGCGCGGCAGGTGGTGGGCAGCGGTCACTATGGCGTCGATTTCGCCGCGGCCCTGGCCGACGGTTCGCGCTTCGCCGTGCAGTTCCACCCGGAGAAGAGCCATACCCATGGCCTGCAACTGTTGCAGAACTTCGCCGCGTGGGACGGTCGCTGGTAATGGCCCGCAAGAAACCGCCCATCCTGACCCTCACGCCTGAACAGGAGAGTGAAGCGAACCGCAAGATCCAGCGGTTCATGGAGGAGCGTTTCGAACTGGACCTCGGTTCGTTCGAAGCGGCGGAAATTCTTGACCTGTTTACCCGCGAAATAGCTCCGCATTACTACAACAGGGCGATTTTCGATGTGCAGGCGCACCTTAAAGAAAGGTTCGAAAGCATTGAAAGCGACTTGTGGGCTCTAGAAAAGAGCAGCTGAAAGCTTCCAGCCTCAAGCTGCAAGAATTGAAACGCGGCCTGCTTGCAGCTAATAGCTTGCAGCTTGCAGCTCTTTGACGAAGGAAAAGCATGCTCATTATCCCCGCTATCGATCTGAAGGACGGCGCTTGCGTACGTCTGCGCCAGGGCCGGATGGAAGACTCCACGGTATTCTCCGATGACCCGGTGAGCATGGCCGCCAAGTGGGTGGAGGGTGGTTGCCGTCGCCTGCATCTGGTCGACCTGAACGGTGCCTTCGAAGGGCAGCCGGTCAACGGCGAAGTAGTGACCGCGATTGCCAGGCGTTATCCGAACCTGCCGATCCAGATCGGCGGCGGCATCCGCTCCCTGGAAACCATCGAGCACTACGTCAAGGCCGGCGTGAGCTATGTGATCATCGGCACCAAGGCCGTGAAAGAGCCGGAGTTCGTCGCCGAAGCCTGCCGCGCCTTCCCGGGCAAGGTCATCGTTGGCCTGGACGCCAAGGACGGTTTCGTCGCCACCGACGGTTGGGCCGAAGTCAGCACCGTGCAGGTGATCGACCTGGCCAAGCGCTTCGAGGCGGATGGCGTGTCTGCCATCGTCTACACCGACATCGCCAAAGACGGCATGATGCAGGGCTGCAACGTCCCGTTCACCGCTGCCCTGGCGGCGGCCACGAAGATTCCGGTCATCGCCTCCGGCGGCATTCATAACCTGGGCGACATCAAGGCGCTGCTCGACGCCAAGGCGCCGCGCATCATCGGGGCGATCACCGGTCGCGCCATCTACGAAGGCACGCTGGATGTCGCTGAGGCCCAAGCCTTCTGCGATGCCTACAAAGGCTGAGGACTTACCATGGCGCTGGCCAAACGCATCATCCCTTGCCTGGACGTGGACAACGGCCGGGTGGTCAAGGGCGTCAAGTTCGAGAACATCCGTGACGCCGGCGACCCGGTGGAAATCGCCCGTCGCTACGACGAACAGGGCGCGGACGAGATCACCTTCCTCGACATCACGGCCAGCGTCGACGGCCGCGACACCACGCTGCACACCGTCGAGCGCATGGCCAGCCAGGTGTTCATCCCGCTGACCGTGGGCGGTGGCGTGCGTACCGTGCAGGACATCCGCAACCTGCTCAACGCTGGCGCGGACAAGGTGTCGATCAACACGGCGGCAGTGTTCAACCCGGAATTCGTCGGTGAAGCGGCCCAGCGCTTTGGCTCGCAGTGCATTGTCGTCGCCATCGACGCGAAGAAGGTGTCGGGCCCGGGCGAAACCCCGCGCTGGGAAATCTTCACCCACGGCGGCCGCAAGCCTACCGGTCTCGACGCCGTTGAATGGGCGAAGAAGATGGAAGGCCTGGGTGCCGGTGAGATCCTGCTGACCAGCATGGACCAGGACGGCATGAAGAACGGCTTCGACCTGGGCGTCACCCGCGCCATCAGCGACGCCTTGGGCATTCCTGTGATCGCCTCCGGTGGCGTCGGCAACCTGCAGCATCTGGCCGACGGCATTCTGGAAGGCCATGCCAGCGCGGTGCTGGCGGCGAGTATTTTCCACTTTGGCGAATACACGGTGCCGGAAGCCAAGGCCTACATGGCGCAGCGCGGTATCTGCATTCGCTGATTGCTGGACACCATGGCGGGCCCGAGGCACTCTTGGGCACACCATGGATTGCGGTAGCCTCACATGCTCAAACGCCTCGTTCTTGCCTTTGCCGGTGCCACCTTGCTGCTCGCAGGCGCCGCCCGCGCCGCGGATACATCGCTGGTGCTGCTGACGGAAAACTTCCCGCCGTACAACATGGCCAAGAACGGCAAGAACTTCGCCCAGGACGAGAACATCCATGGCATTGCCGTGGACATCGTCCGCGAAATCTTCAAGCGCGCCGATATCAGCTACAGCCTGACGCTGCGTTTTCCCTGGGAGCGCATCTACAAGCTCGCCCTGGAGAATCCCGGCTACGGGGTGTTCGTCACGGCGCGGCTGCCAGAGCGTGAAAAGCTCTTCAAATGGGTCGGCCCGATCGGCCCGGATGACTGGATCATGCTCGCCAGGGCGGACAGCAAGATTACCCTCGACTCGCTGGAGCAGGCGCGCCAATACAAAATTGGCGCCTACAAGGGTGACGCGATTGCCGAAACCCTTGGCAAGCAAGGGCTGAACCCGATTGTTGTGCTGCGCGATCAGGACAACGCCAGGAAACTGGTCAACGGTCAGATCGACCTGTGGGCCACCGGCGACCCGGCCGGACGCTACCTGGCGCGCCAGGAAGGCGTGAGTGATCTCAAGACCGTCTTGCGATTCAACAGTGCCGAGTTGTACCTGGCCCTGAACAAGGACGTGCCCGATGACGTGGTCGTCCGGCTGCAGAAAGCCCTGGATGAACTGCGCCAGGAAGGCGCGGTGGACGCGATCATGGCGCGGTATCTCTGAGAGATTCGCCGGCTGACCTGGCCCCATCGCGAGCAGGCTCGCTCCCACATTGGCAGCGGGGAGCGCATTATTTGCAGGCACCTCTGGCCCCTGTGGGAGCGGGCTTGAACTGGCCTAATGATTTT
>NZ_JAGGOF010000095.1 GCF_018614775.1 Pseudomonas fluorescens | reverse complement strand
ACAAGCGGGCTTGCCCGCGAAAGCAATCTGTCAGGCGCCACCCACTATGGAGGCCTCTGCAGCACGCAGTTCATGTCGATTGCCCCTGAACAACACCAGGGTCGCAATCAGCCCCAGCACCGCCGCGCCGCTGAGCCAGATTCCAGGCGCCGCCTTGTTATCCAACACATGAATCAGATAAGTACACGCCGCCGGGGTAAAGCCCCCGAAGGTAGCGGTTGCCAGGCTGTAGGCCAGGGAGAAACCGGTGGTGCGCACTTCTACCGGCATGATTTCGGTCAAGGCCACCACCATGGCGCCGTTGTACGATCCGTACAGGAACGACAGCCACAATTCGACGATCAGCAAATGACTGAAGCTGGGGTTCGCCACCAGCCAGGACAGTGCCGGATAGGCGGTCAGGATCGCCAGGACGGTTGCGGCGAGCAGCAGCGGCTTGCGCCCGATCTTGTCGGAAAATGCGCCCATCACCGGCAGCCAGAAGAAGTTCGACAAGCCGATGCACACGGTCACCAGCAACGCATCCAGGTCCGACAGGTTCAGCTCGGCCTTGCCGAAGGTCGGCGTGTAGGCGGTGATCAGGTAGAACGACACGGTAGTCATCACCACCAGCGCCATGCCGGCCAGGACGATACCGAAGTTCTGACCGATGGAGCGGATAATTTCTGACAGGGAAGGGCGATGTTTTCTTGCCTGGAATTCAGGCGTTTCTTCCAAGGAACGGCGGATCACGAAGATCGCCGGGACGATCATGCAACCGACCAGGAATGGCACGCGCCAGCCCCAATCCCCCATTTCCTGCGGGCTCAGCCAGTGATTGAGGCCAACCCCCAGCAGGCCGGCGAATACCACGGCGGCTTGTTGGCTGGCGGACTGCCAACTGACAAAGAAACCCTTGCGGCCCGGCGTGGAAATTTCCGCCAGGTACACCGACACACCGCCCAGTTCGACCCCGGCGGAGAAGCCTTGCAGCAGTCGGCCCAGCAGCACCAGCAAGGGTGCCGCCACGCCCAGGGTGGCGTAGCCCGGTACGCAGGCGATCAGTATCGTGCCGGCGGCCATCATCGCCAGGGTGATGATCAAGCCTTTGCGGCGACCGTGGCGGTCGATGTAGGCACCGAGGAAAATCGCTCCCAAAGGACGCATCAGGAACCCGGCGCCGAACGTGGCCAGGGACAGCATCAGCGAGGCGAACGCGCTGTCGGTGGGGAAGAACGTCTTGGCGATGGCCGTGGCGTAGAAGCCGTAGACCATGAAGTCGAACATCTCCAGGAAGTTGCCGCTGACAACGCGAAAAATCGCCTTGCCATTGCTTGTGTTCGAAGGCATTTGTAGGTACTCACTCTGGCAATCTTGTTGGAAACGCAGTACCTGTGGGAGCGAGCCTGCTCGCGATGGCGGTGGATCAGATAGATTGATGCTGGCTGATACGCTGCCATCGCGAGCAGGCTCGCTCCCACAGGGGATGTGCGTTGTCCATAATGGCCGTCGCGGTTTTGCGGGGAGATGAAGATTTGTTAACTGGACGGTGGGGAAGGCTTGTGGTTTTGGCGGGCGTTCTGTCCGGTTGCGGCAACGGCGACACCCTGGAGCGTTTCGACGGCCCGACCATGGGCAGTCATTATTCCATTCAATACGTCAGGCATTTCGCTACGCCTGGTCCGAAAGCGGTCCAGGCCGAGGTGGAAAATATCCTCGCCGATGTGGATCAGCAGTTCTCGACCTACCGCAGCGACTCGGACATCGAGCGCTTCAATGCGCTACCGGCCAACAGCTGCCAGGTTATGCCGGAGCCGGTGCTGGAGCTGATCCGGGTGGGTGAGCAGTTGTCCTCGCAAAGCGACGGCGCCTTTGACCTGACCGTGGAGCCGCTGCTGAATCTGTGGGGGTTCGGCCCTCAGTCCCGGTCGGAAAAAGTGCCCGACGCAGAAGCCCTGGCCCAGGTTCGACAGCGCGTCGGCCACGCTCACCTGGGCATCGACGGCGACCGGCTGTGCAAGGACGCCGCCGTGGAGGTCGACTTCGACAGTATTGCCGCCGGCTATGCGGTCGACCGGATTGCCGCCAGGCTCCAGGCGCTGGGCATCGACAGCTACCTGGTCGAAGCCACCGGCGAACTCAAGGCCGTCGGGCGCAAACCCGATGGCTCGGCCTGGCGCATCGCCCTGGAAGCGCCCCGGGACGACCGCCAAGTGGCCGAGCGGGTGATCGAGATCAATGGCTACGGGGTTTCGACGTCCGGTGATTATCGGCGCTACTTCGAGCAGGACGGTGCGCGTTACTCCCACACCTTCGACGCACGCACCGGTGCACCGGTCCTACACAACCTGGCGTCAGTCACGGTGATTCATCCTTCGGCGTTGATGGCCGATGGACTATCGACGCTGTTGCTGATTCTCGGTCCTGAACGGGGTTGGGACTATGCCGAAAAACACGGTATCGGGGTATTTTTCGTGCTGCGGGACAAACAGCGTTTCATCACTCGCACCAATGAGGCGTTTGAACGGATAACGAGTGGTAAAACCCAATGATGACAGGCTGGTGAAAGCTTGGGTGTGGCGAAATAGCGCAGGCAAAACTAGCCTACGACGCGACCAAGGGGTAATGTGCGCGGCGTTGACGCTTCTATAGACTGTGGCCGGGCTCGTGAACCGGCCTGAAAATTGTTCCTTCATGCCGCAGGCCGGCATGATTTAGCCGTCGGCGCCAAATCTGGCGACGCGGCCTGTTCTGAGGAGTACGCATGGCTGTCTACAACTACGACGTGGTGGTACTGGGTTCCGGCCCGGCGGGGGAAGGCGCGGCAATGAACGCCGCCAAGGCAGGGCGCAAGGTGGCGATGGTCGACAGCCGTCGGCAGGTCGGCGGCAACTGCACCCACCTGGGCACCATCCCGTCCAAGGCCTTGCGTCACTCGGTCCGGCAGATCATGCAGTTCAACACCAACCCGATGTTCCGGGCCATCGGCGAGCCACGTTGGTTCTCCTTCCCGGACGTGCTCAAGAGCGCCGAGAAGGTCATCTCCAAGCAGGTGGCCTCGCGCACCGGCTACTACGCCCGCAACCGTGTCGACGTGTTCTTCGGCACCGGCAGTTTCGCTGACGAGCAGACGGTGGAAGTGGTCTGCGGCAATGGCGTGGTCGAGAAACTGGTGGCCAAGCACATCATCATCGCCACCGGCTCGCGCCCGTATCGCCCGGCCGACATCGATTTCGGCCATGCACGTATCTACGATAGCGACACCATCCTGAGCCTGGGTCACACCCCGCGCAAGCTCATCGTCTACGGCGCCGGCGTGATCGGTTGCGAATACGCCTCGATCTTCAGCGGTCTGGGGGTACTGGTGGAACTGGTGGATAACCGCGGCCAGTTGCTCAGCTTCCTGGATTCGGAAATCTCCCAGGCCCTGAGCTATCACTTCAGCAACAACAACATCACGGTGCGTCACAACGAAGACTACGACCGTGTCGAAGGCGTCGACAACGGCGTGATCCTGCACCTCAAGTCCGGCAAGAAGATCAAGGCCGACGCCTTGCTCTGGTGCAACGGTCGTACCGGCAACACCGACACCCTGGGCCTGGAAAACATCGGCGTGAAGGTTAACAGCCGCGGCCAGATCGAGGTGGATGAGAACTACCGTACCTGCGTGCCGAATATCTATGGCGCCGGTGACGTGATCGGCTGGCCGAGCCTGGCCAGTGCCGCTCACGACCAGGGTCGTTCGGCCGCCGGTAGCATCGTCGACAATGGCAGCTGGCGCTTCGTCAACGACGTGCCGACCGGCATCTACACCATCCCGGAGATCAGCTCGATCGGCAAGAACGAGCAGGAGCTGACCCAGGCCAAGGTGCCGTATGAAGTGGGCAAGGCCTTCTTCAAGAGCATGGCGCGGGCGCAGATTGCCGGTGAGCCGCAAGGCATGCTGAAGATCCTGTTCCACCGCGAGACGCTGGAAGTGCTCGGCGTGCACTGCTTCGGTTACCAGGCTTCGGAGATCGTGCACATCGGCCAGGCGATCATGAACCAGCCGGGCGAGTTGAACACGCTGAAGTACTTCGTCAACACCACGTTCAACTACCCGACCATGGCCGAAGCCTATCGGGTAGCGGCTTACGACGGGCTCAACCGGCTTTTTTGAGCGGCTCCGGCCGGTGGCCTGAGCCGGCCGGGGAGACCGATTTCAGCCATTCTCGAGCGTGGCAGTGGCCAAACCGGGAAAGTCTGTAATCAGGCTGTCAGCGCCAAAGTCGGCGAGCCTGCGCATCAGCGCGGGTTCGTTGACGGTCCACACCGACACATGCAGGCCCTGGCGTTGGGCCTTGACCAGGCGCTCGGGTGTGCAGAGTGTCCAGTTCAACGCCAGAATCTCGCAACCGTAACTCTGGGCGACCTTCAACGGGTCGAGCCAGGCGTATTCGGCTACCAAGCCGCGTGAGATGTCCGGGGTCAGCTCCAGCGCCGCCTTGAGCACTTCCCGGGAACTGGACGTGATGGTGACCTTGTCCAGCAGTCCGAAGCGCTGGGCCATCTCGCGGATCCCCAGCACCGTGGCTGCCGCACGGGTGCGTGAAGCGCTTTTGACTTCCAGTTGCCAGTGCTCGAAATCACATTGTTCGAACAGCTCTTCCAGGCGGGGGATCGGGCACGGCTTGATCCAGCCCGGGCCACCCTTGCGCGCATCGTAGGTCACCAGTTCGGCGGCGGAGTGCTCCACCACCTTGCCCCGGCGATCGGTGGTGCGCTTGAGGGTCGGGTCGTGGATCACCATCAACTCGCCGTCCATGGATAAATGCAGGTCCAGCTCGCAACGGCGCACGCCCTGCTTGAGGCATTCCTGAAAACCGGTCAGGGTGTTTTCCGGCGCTTCGCCCTTGGCGCCGCGGTGGCCATAAATGAGGGTCACGGTTCTTCCTTATTGATACCTGATTCGTTCAGTTCCCGAGCCAGGCGTCGTTCGTGCGCCTGTTTCTGCAGGATGTAGCGGGCCAGCAATTGGCGCTGGGCGTCAGTCGGGCGTTCAAACTCGGTGCCCACGTCGTAGCCGTCGCCCTTGGGATCGCAATGGGTGACCCGTGCCCGCAACAACAGGCCCAGGGCCTGTGGCATGAGCACCAGTTTGATCGACAGGTGGGTGCCGATGGCGACCGGCGTGGGGTATTGGAAATCGATGCCGCCTTCGGAAATGATCACCGGCTGCGGTTCGCCGATCTCACCGAGCACGGTCAGGGCAACGACCTGGCTGAGCAGGTCGATACGCTTGTTCATCACTTTGAGGTACGCCGCGATGCTGCGTTCGCGCTCGCTGATCTGGCGCAACAGGTGCTGGGACTCGAATTCGCTCAGGTGCAATTCACTGAGCAGGTTGAATAGTGGAGAAGCATCCTGCAACACTTCCAGGTCGGCGGCTTCTGGAATGGACAGGGGCCGAATTTCCAGTGCGATCGTGTCCTCGATACGGTAGTATTCGCGGCGATCTTCTTCATCTAATGTCGACATGGCGAACCCATGGTAGCGGCGGTGGTCTGAGTGTAAAGCTGGTTTGTGACCCCCGCCACAAGGACGTTCCTTTTCCCTCCGAACAAGCCCCGACATGTTCAGACCTCTCTTCGTATTCATCGGCACGCGTTATACCCGTGCAAAGCGTCGCAATCATTTTGTATCGTTCATTTCCCTGACGTCCATCATCGGGCTGGCCCTTGGCGTGGTCGTGATGATCGTCGTGCTGTCGGTGATGAACGGCTTCGATCATGAAATGCGCACCCGCGTGCTGGGCATGGTCCCGCACGCCACCCTCGAGTCCGGCGAAGCCATCAGCGACTGGCCGAGCCTGGCCGCCAAGGTCAAGCAGAACCCGCAGGTGCTGGCCGTCGCGCCCTTCACCCAGATGCAGGGGCTGCTGACCAACAACGGCAAGGTCTCCAAGGTGCTGCTCAACGGCATCGACCCCGGGCTCGAGCGGCAGGTGTCGATCATCGACAACTTCATGCAGCAGGGCAAACTCGATGACCTGGCGCCCGGCAGCTTCGGCATCGTCATTGGCGACAAGGCCGCGGCCAAGCTGGGCGCCGCCATCGGCGACAAGCTGACCTTCGTCGCGCCGGAAGTCACCGTGACCCCGGGCGGCATGTTCCCGCGCATGAAACGCTTTACCGTGGTCGGCATCTTCCATGTCGGCGCCGGTGAGCTGGACGGTTACCTCGGCGTCACCAACCTGCAGGACCTGGCGCGCCTGCATCGGTGGAAGCCGGATCAGGTGCAGGGGCTGCGGTTGAAGTTCGACGACCTGTTCCAGGCACCGCGCGCAGCGTGGACCATCGCCCAGCAGCTCGGCGAAGATCGCTACTACGCCCGGGACTGGACCCGCACCCACGGTAACCTGTACCAGGCGATCCGCATGGAAAAAGCCATGATCGGCCTGCTGTTGCTGCTGATCGTCGCCGTGGCGGCATTCAACATAATTTCCACGCTGGTGATGGTGGTCAACGACAAGAAGGGCGACATCGCCATCCTGCGTACCCTTGGCGCCACGCCAGGGCAGATCATGCGGATCTTCATGGTCCAGGGCACCGTCATCGGCGTGATCGGCACGGCCGTCGGTGCCCTGGTCGGAATGTTTGCCGCGCTGAACGTCAGCGCCGCGATTGCCGCCCTCGAAGGCCTGATCGGGCACAAGTTTCTCAACGCCGACGTGTACTTCATCGACTACCTGCCGTCGCAGTTGCAGGCGGATGACGTGTTGATGGTCTGCGGCGCCGCGTTGGTCCTGAGTTTCCTCGCCACCCTGTATCCAGCCTGGCGTGCCGCGCGCACCCAGCCTGCGGAGGCGTTACGTTATGAGTGAGTCGGGCATGAGTGAAAAAGCGATCTTGAGTTGCCGCAACCTGGGCAAATCCTACGAGGAAGGCCCGGAGTCGGTGGTGGTGTTGTCGGGCCTGCAATTGGAGCTGCACCCTGGCGAGCGCGTGGCGATTGTCGGCACCTCCGGGTCGGGCAAAAGTACCTTGCTCAACCTGCTGGGCGGCCTCGATACGCCGACCGCCGGCAGTGTCTGGCTGGCGGGCGAAGAGCTTTCGGCGCTGAACGAGAAGGCCCGTGGCCTGCTGCGCAACCGGTCCCTGGGTTTCGTCTACCAGTTCCACCATCTGCTGCCCGAGTTCACCGCGCTGGAAAACGTCTGCATGCCGCTGCTGATCGGTCGCACGGCGATTCCTGAAGCCCGTCAGCGCGCCACGGCGTTGCTGGAGCGGGTAGGGCTGGGCCATCGCCTGGAGCACAAGCCGGCCGAACTGTCCGGTGGCGAGCGCCAGCGCGTGGCGATTGCCCGGGCCCTGGTCAACAAGCCGGGGCTGGTGATGCTCGACGAGCCGACCGGCAACCTCGACTCCCACACCGCCCAAGGCATTCAGGACCTGATGCTGGAACTCAGCACGTCGATGCGCACCGCCTTCCTGGTGGTGACCCACGACATGAACCTGGCCCGGCAGATGGACCGCGTCCTGCATTTGCAGGAAGGTTGCCTGACACCTATCTGACCGCCCGCAACCCGGCGTCCGCAACCCGCGCCGGGTCTTCAATTTTTCTACGGTGCTCCGCGAATGTTCAGACCGTTATCGATCTTTATCGGCACGCGCTATACCCGCGCCAAGCGCCGCAATCGCTTTGTTTCGTTCATCTCCATGACCTCGATGATCGGCCTCGCCCTGGGTGTACTGGCGATGATCGTGGTGCTGTCGGTGATGAACGGCTTCCAGCGCGAAATGAGTTCGCGCATCCTCGGCATGGTGCCCCATGCCACGATCGTCGGCGTCAATCCGATCGACGATTGGCAGCCGGTGGCCGCGGCAGCGCTGAAGAATCCCGAGGTGACCGCCGCCGTGCCGTTCACCGAGCTGGAAGGCATGCTCAGCTACAAGGGTTCGATGCAGCCGATCCAGATCAGCGGTGTCGACCCGGCCGAGGAAGGCAGGGTGTCGATCGTCGCCCAGCACATTGTCCAGGGGCGTCTCGATGCCCTGAAACCCGGCGAGTTTGGCGTGGTGATCGGTGAGATCACCGCCCGGCGCTTTCGCCTGAACGTCGGTGACAAGCTGACCCTGATCGTGCCCGAAGTCAGCACCGCGCCCGGCGGTATTACCCCGCGGATGCAGCGCTTGAATGTGGTCGGCGTGTTCAAGGTCGGCGCCGAGCTGGACGGCTCCATGGCCCTGATCCACGTGGCCGACGCCGCGCAGATGCAGCATTGGCAGCCGAACCAGGTGCAGAGCGTGCGCCTGGCGGTGAAAGACTTGTACGCCGCGCCGAAGGTTTCCGGTGACATCGCCACGGGGCTCGGCGTGGGCTACAAGGCCGACGACTGGACCCACACCCAGGGCAGCCTGTTCAGTGCCATGAAAATGGAAAAAACCATGATCGGCCTGCTGCTGTTGATGATCGTCGCGGTGGCGGCGTTCAACATCATCGCCACGCTGATCATGGTGGTGAACGACAAGGGCGCCGACATCGCGATCCTGCGGACCATTGGCGCCACGCCCAGGCAGATCATGGCGATCTTCATGGTCCAGGGCACGGTGATCGGCGTCGTCGGCACGCTGATCGGCGGCGTGCTGGGGGTGATTGCGGCGCTGAACGTCAGTGAGTTGGTGGGCTGGCTGGAGCGGGTCAGCGGCCAGCACATCTTCAGTTCCGATGTGTACTTCGTCAGTAACCTGCCGTCGGAGTTGCAGCGCGGTGATGTGGTGTTGATCTGCTCCGCGGGGTTCATCCTGAGTTTTCTCGCCACCGTGTACCCGGCGTGGCGCGCGGCGAAGATCGAACCGGCGCAGGCGTTGCGGTATTCGTAAGGCCGCCACGGGGTGGCGTCAGCTCAGGTCTTGCTTGGGCAACTCGATCAGAAAGCGCGTCCAGCCATCGGCTGATTCACAGCGGATTTCCCCGCCATGGGCGCGGATGATCGAGCGGGTGATCGCCAGGCCCAGCCCGGCATGCTCGCTGCTGCCTTCCTGGCGGGCCGGGTCGGCGCGGTAGAAACGGTCGAAAAGGCGTGGCAGCAAGTCCGCCGGGATCCCTTCGCCGCTGTTTTCCACGCTGACGGCGACTGATCGTGTCCCGTCGACAATCCGCACCCGCACTTCACCGTTTGTGGGGGTGAAGCGCAGGGCGTTGTCCAGCAGGTTGGAGAGGGCCCGGCGCACCATGTTACGGTCGCCCTGGAGGCTGCCGTTGCCCTTGCGGCTCAAGCGGACATGGGCGTCCTCGGCCAAGGGCGCGAAGAACTCCAGCAACACGTCCACTTCCTGTTCAAGTTCCAGCGCTTCGCGGTTCGGCGCCAGCAAGCCATGCTCTGCCTTGGCCAGGTACAGCATGTCGTTGACCAGTTGCGCCATCCATTGCAATTCCTCGAGGTTGCTGTGCAACGCCTCGCGGTAATCCTCCAGCGAGCGCTCGCGAGTGAGGGTGACCTGGGTATGGGTCAGCAGGTTCGACAGCGGCGTGCGCAGCTCATGGGCGATGTCGGCGGAGAACGCCGAGAGCCGTTGGAATGCATCATCGAGGCGTCCGAGCATGGCGTTGATGCTGTGGGCCAATTCCGCCAGCTCGGCAGGCATTTGTTCTTCCGGCAGGCGTGCATTGAGGGAGCGGGCCGAGACGCTGCCGGTGATTGCACCCATGCGCCGCAAGGGTCGCAAGGCACGTCGCGCAGCCCAGGCGCCAAGCAGGGCGGTGGCCAGGGCCGAGAGGCCGACGGTCAGCCAGATCAAGCGCTGCATGCGCTGAAGAAAGTGCTGGTGATGAGTGATGTCCAGCAGCAGCGTCAATTGTGGCGAGTCTGCGCGTTCCGGGTACAGCGACGCGTTCAGCACCCGGTAATCCGTGTCAACGTCGTGGAGAGTGGAGAGGCCAGGCCCTTGCGGCAACCGCGCCGGAATCCGGATCGAACTGTCGTACCAGCGCACGCCATCACTGCCTTGGATGCGCAGCGCCAGGTCGGCCTGGCGGCTCAGTTCATCCTCCAGGCGGCCCTGAGCCTGCTCGGCATTGAGATCCTGCAAGGCACGGCGCAGGCCGATCAACTTGCCTTCGAGCAGTTGCTGGTCCAGTTCGATGAAGTGCGCCTCGCTGGCGCGACTGAACAACACCCCGGCCAACAAGGACACCACGGCCGTGCAGGCGGCGAACAACAACGCCAGGCGAACGCTCAACGACCAACGGCCCCTCACAAACTGCGCTCCTCAAGCACGTAGCCCATGCCGCGCACGGTGTGGATGAGTTTGTTGGAGAATTCATCGTCGATCTTGAGGCGCAGGCGCCGGATCGCCACTTCGATGACGTTGGTGTCACTGTCGAAATTCATGTCCCAGACCTGGGACGCGATCAAGGATTTTGGCAGCACTTCGCCCTGGCGGCGCAGGAGCATTTCCAGCAAGGCGAACTCCTTGGCGGTGAGGTCAATGCGCCGGCCGCTGCGTTCCACGCGGCGGCGGATCAGGTCCAGGCGCAGGTCGGCCAGTTGCAAGCTGGTCTCCTGGGGTGTCGAACTGCCCCGGCGCAACAGGCTGCGCACCCGCGCCAGCAACTCGGAAAAGGCAAACGGCTTGACCAGGTAATCATCGGCACCCAACTCCAGGCCGTGGACCCGATCCTGTATCGCGTCCCGCGCCGTGAGGAACAGCACCGGCGTGTCCAGGCCGGCCCCGCGAACCGCTTGCAGAATCTGCCAGCCATCGCGGCCAGGCAACATCACGTCGAGGATCAACAAGGCGTATTCACCGCTCATCGCCAGTTGCTGGCCGGTGATGCCGTCGGCCACCAGGTCGGCATTGAACCCGGCTTCACTCAGGCCTTGGCGCAGGTATTGGCCGGTTTTCGTCTGGTCTTCGACAATCAACAGTTTCATGGGCAGCTCAGGCAGGAAAAAAACGGGGGCGTTATACCGTGGCAGGCAAGACCGTGGCACAACCTGACAAAGTTGTAATCAAGGCGTCAGCCGACTGGCAGGCACCGCGAGGTAGAGTTTCCCACACGCTGAATCTGATTGGAGTATGAACATGTCAATGGGAAGTCGCCTGATCCTGGCGGTCTGCACGCTGGTCCTCAGCATGCCGTCATGGGCAGCTCCGGGCCATTTCGATTTCGGCCAACCTGCGCCGGCGGCCAAGGCCGGTCGCAGCATCGAAGTGGTGATGGGGGACATGACGTTCAAGCCTGGCGCGCTGGAGATCAAGGCCGGAGAAACCGTGCGGTTCGTGCTCATCAATAAAGGCCAGCTGCTGCACGAATTCAACCTGGGTAACACTGCCATGCACGCTGCACACCAGCAGGAAATGCTCAAGATGCAACAGGGCGGGCAACTGACCGCGACCGCCATGAGGCAGGAGATGGCTCATGGCGCCATGGACCACGACCAGGCCGGCATGCGCCACGATGATCCCAACAGCGTGTTGGTGGAGCCGGGCAAAACCGCCGAGTTGACCTGGACGTTCACCAAGGCCGCGCGGCTTGAATTCGCCTGCAATATTCCCGGTCATTACCAGGCCGGGATGAAAGGCGACCTGACAGTCAGTCAGTAAGCACTCAAAGGCCGCGGCAAAGGCTGATAGAATCGGCTGATTCTTCAGTCAGGTTTCCGTCATGCATCCCGCAGCCGAACATTCGCCGCTGGGCAAATCCAGCGAATACATTGCCACCTACACGCCGTCGTTGCTGTTTCCGATCCCGCGCACCGCGAAATGGGCGGAACTGGGCCTGACGGCCGAGACCCTTCCCTACAAAGGCGTGGACTTCTGGAACTGCTTCGAACTGTCCTGGCTGTTGCCGTCCGGCAAGCCAGTGGTGGCCATCGGCGAGTTCGCGATCCCGGCGGATTCACCGAACATCATCGAATCCAAATCGTTCAAGCTCTATCTCAATTCCCTGAACCAGACGCCGTTCGTCGATACCGCGAGCCTGGAAGCCACCCTGCGCCAGGATCTGTCGGCGGCTGTCGGCAAACCGGTGCAGGTGCGGATTCGCAGCCTCAAGGACGTGGAAAACGAAGGCGTCGTGGCGTTGCCGGGCGTGTGCATCGATGACCTGGACATCAGCGTCGATTCCTACGAGCACCCGCGCCCGGAACTGCTGCGTTGCGATGAATCGCGCATTGTCGAAGAGAGCCTGCACAGCCATCTGCTCAAGTCCAACTGCCCGGTGACCAGCCAGCCGGACTGGGGCAGTGTGGCGGTGGAGTATCGTGGGGCAGCCCTGGACCACGCGAGCCTGCTGGCCTACCTCGTCAGCTTCCGCCAGCACTCGGACTTCCATGAGCAATGCGTAGAGCGGATCTTTCTCGACCTGCAGCGGTTGCTCAAGCCGGAGAAATTGACGGTGTATGCGCGGTATGTGCGGCGTGGCGGGCTGGACATCAACCCGTATCGCAGCACAGAAGCCGTGCAACTGCTGAACCAGCGACTGGTTCGGCAGTAAAGCACGGGCTCCCTCCAAGGATAGGGGGGAGCATGATCTCTGTGACTACCCCCGAATAGTGTGGGAGCGGGCTTGCT
>NZ_JAGGOF010000094.1:6703-18208 GCF_018614775.1 Pseudomonas fluorescens | reverse complement strand
CAAGACAGTTGCTCCCACAGGCTCACCGCCGTCCTTGTGGGAGCGGGCTTGCTCGCGAAGGGGCCACCCCGGTCACTGCATAATCCAGGCATAAAAAAAACGCCCCCGGTCTTTCGACCGGGGGCGTTTTCATTCAGCCAGAACCAAATAATCAGTTCTTGGCTTTCTTGGCAGCGCGGGTACGCTCGCTTTCGTCCAGGATCTTCTTGCGAAGACGGATGGACTTCGGCGTCACTTCGCACAGCTCGTCGTCCTGGATGAATTCCAGGGCCTGTTCCAGGGTGAAGCGAACAGGTGGAACCAGAGCGATGGTTTCGTCTTTACCCGAAGCACGCATGTTGTCGAGCTTCTTGCCCTTGGTAGGGTTCACGCCCAGGTCGTTGTCACGGCTGTTCAGACCCACGATCTGGCCGCCGTAGATTTCCTGGCCGTGCTCGACGAACAGCTTGCCACGCGCCTGGAGGGTTTCCAAGGAGTAGGTCAGCGCCTTGCCGGTTTCTACCGAAACCAGAACGCCGTTCTGGCGGCCGGACATGTCGCCGGACTTCATCACGTCGTAGCGGTCGAAGATCGAAGTCAGGATGCCTGCGCCGTTGGTCAGGGTCAGGAACTGGTTACGGAAACCGATCAGGCCACGAGCAGGGATGTTGTATTCCAGGCGAACACGGCCCTTGCCATCCGGCACCATGTTGGTCAGGTCGCCCTTACGCAGGCCCATCTCTTCCATCACCTTGCCCTGGGATTCTTCCGGCAGGTCGATGGTGACGTTTTCGTACGGTTCGTGCTTCACGCCATCAACCAGGCGGATGATCACTTCCGGACGACCTACTGCCATTTCGAAGCCTTCGCGACGCATGGTTTCGATCAGTACCGAGAGGTGCAGCTCACCACGGCCGGAGACCTTGAACTTGTCAGCCGAGTCGCCTTCTTCAACGCGCAGTGCAACGTTGTACAGCAGCTCTTTGTCCAGACGCTCCTTGATGTTACGGGAGGTCACGAACTTGCCTTCCTTACCGCAGAACGGCGAGTCGTTCACCTGGAAGGTCATGGAAACGGTTGGCTCGTCAACGGTCAACGGCTTCATCGCTTCGACCGCGTCCGGGTGGCACAGGGTGTCGGAGATGAACAGCGAGTCCATACCGCTGATGCAAACGATGTCGCCGGCAGCGGCTTCTTCAACGTCCACGCGGTGCAGACCGTGGTGACCCATCAGCTTCAGGATACGACCGTTGCGCTTCTTGCCGTCGGCACCAATGGCCACGACCGGCGTGTTCGGCTTGACGGTACCGCGCGCGATACGGCCAACGCCGATCACACCCAGGAAGCTGTTGTAGTCCAGTGCGGAGATCTGCATCTGGAACGGACCGTCACGGTCAACAGCCGGCGCCGGTACGTTGTCGACGATCGACTGGTACAGCGGGGTCATGTCGTCAGCCATTTCATTGTGGTCCAGACCGGCAATACCGTTCAGGGCCGAGGCGTAGACGACTTTGAAGTCCAGCTGTTCTTCGGTGGCACCCAGGTTGTCGAACAAGTCGAAGATCTGGTCCAGAACCCAGTCCGGACGCGCGCCTGGACGGTCAACCTTGTTGATGCACACGATCGGACGCAGGCCGGCTTCGAAAGCCTTCTTGGTCACGAAACGGGTTTGCGGCATAGGGCCGTCCTGGGCGTCGACCAGCAGCAGCACGGAGTCGACCATCGACATCACGCGCTCTACTTCGCCGCCGAAGTCGGCGTGGCCCGGGGTGTCCACGATGTTGATGTGGTAGCCGTTCCAGTTGATGGCGGTGTTTTTCGCCAGGATGGTAATACCGCGCTCTTTTTCCTGGTCGTTGGAGTCCATCACGCGCTCGTCGTTGAGCTCGTTGCGCTCCAGGGTCCCGGATTGACGCAAGAGTTTGTCTACCAGGGTGGTCTTACCATGGTCAACGTGAGCAATGATGGCGATGTTGCGTAGATTTTCGATCACTTGTGTATCTCGATCAGAGGATTCGGTGTGCTGACAGGTCGTGGCAGCGATTTACGTTGAGTCCGACAAAGCCGTTACAGCTTGCCGGCGGCGTCGGGGGGCCGGTGACGCAGGCCACAGGCAAACAGCCCCGGGCACTTAGCTCGGTCGATAAACGCGCACATTGGCATGCCCCTCACTGAGCAAATGGTGGGCATGCAGGCGACTCATCACGCCTTTGTCGCAATACAGCAGGTACTGGCGAGTAGGGTCCAGTTCCTTGAAACGCGCGTTCACTGCATAGAACGGCATCGTTTGTACCTCGATGCCGGCGATGTCCAGCGGGTCATCTTCGGCGTCGTCCGGATGACGGATGTCGATGATGATCTGACCGGCCAGCGCTTCGCCGACTTCTTCAATCTGAATGTCCTGGCCCAATTCATCGATTACCCGATCGATCGGCACCAGCCTGGCATTTTCGAGCGCACGCTCGAGAATGGCCATGTCGAATTCTTTCTCTTCATGTTCCACCCGCCCGCGCTTGGCCGCCGTCTTCGGATTGACCGAGATGACCCCGCAGTACTCCGGCATATGCCGGGCAAAATCGGCGGTGCCGATTTCGATGGCCGTGTCGATGATGTCCTGCTTGTGGCTGGCGATCAGAGGGCGCAACACGAGTTTTTCGGTAACGCAGTCGATCACGGACAGGTTCGGCAGTGTCTGGCTCGATACCTGGGAGATCGCCTCGCCGGTGACCAGCGCATCAATCTGCAAGCGGTCGGCGATGCTGGACGCGGCACGCAACATCATACGCTTCAAAATGACGCCCATATGACTGTTGTCGACTTTGCCGAGAATTTCGCCCAGCACTTCTTCGAATGGCACGCTCACAAATAACACACGCTGGGAGCTGCCGTACTTCTTCCAGATGAAGTGCGCCACTTCCATCACGCCCAGTTCATGGGCTCGCCCGCCCAGGTTGAAGAAGCAGAAATGCCCCATCAGCCCGCGACGCATGATCTGGTAGGCGGCGACCGTGGAGTCGAAACCGCCGGACATCAGCACCAGGGTCTGCTCCAGCGAACCCAGCGGATAACCGCCGATGCTGTTGTGCTGGCTGTGAATCACGAACAGGCGCTGGTCGCGAATCTCGATGCGCACTTCGATCTGCGGGTCTTTCAATGAAATACCGGCGGCGCCGCACTGCCGGCGCAGTTGGCTGCCCACGTACTTCTCCACGTCCATCGAACTGAACGGGTGCTTGCCGGCACGTTTGCAACGCACCGAAAAAATCTTGCCGGCCAACGCAGCGCCGTAATGAAGCTTGCACTTGGCGACGATGTCGTCCAAATCCCCCAACGGGTACTCATCCACCTGCAGGAAATGCGCGATGCCGGGCATGCAGCTCAGGCGCTCGGTCATTTCCTTGAGGATCTTGGGTTCGCTGACGCGGGTTTCCAGTTCGAGGTTGTCCCACACGCCGTTCACCACCACGACCGGGTCCAGATCACGGAGCACGGCACGGATGTTCTTGGCCAACTGGCGGATGAAACGCATCCGTACCGGGCGGCTCTTGATGGTGATTTCGGGGAAGACTTTTACGATAAGTTTCATGAAAACAGCGCGCGAACGTCCAGCCGAAAAAGGGGGGCGCGGATTATAGCGGAAATTGCTCAAGGTTTAACCAGTTAATATGCAGATGGTTTTGCATGCACCAAAACAGGTCAATTTCTACCGAGAACGCTGCATTAGAGTGCATCATTGTCCGACAACCTGCGTTTCAGGCCTGCAAAAAGCGTGGATTTGGTGCAAAAAAACCAACGCTGGGGCACTGGCATGCAAATTGCTCCCTTGTGAGGCAGGTTGCCTTGGCAGAGTATTCGCGCCGGCATCACCCAATCTTAGGGCACACCATTACCCGCCCGAAGCCACCCGGAGGACATATGTCGAAGTCGGTTCAACTCATCAAAGATCATGACGTCAAGTGGATTGATCTGCGCTTCACTGACACCAAGGGCACTCAACATCACGTGACCATGCCGGCCCGTGATGCGCTGGACGACGAATTCTTCGAAATCGGCAAGATGTTCGACGGTTCCTCCATTTCCGGCTGGAAAGGCATCGAAGCCTCCGACATGATCCTGATGCCAGACGACGAAACCGCCGTACTGGACCCGTTTACCGAAGAGCCGACCCTGATCCTCGTCTGCGACATCATCGAACCTTCGACCATGCAAGGCTATGACCGCGACCCACGCGCCATCGCCCACCGCGCCGAGGAATACCTGAAGTCCACCGGTATCGGCGACACCGCTTTCTTCGGTCCAGAGCCTGAGTTCTTCATCTTCGACTCGGTCAAGTTCAAGTCCGACATCTCCGGCTCCATGTTCAAGATCTTCTCCGAACAAGGTTCGTGGATGTCCGACCAGGACGTGGAAGGCGGTAACAAAGGCCACCGTCCAGGCGTGAAAGGCGGCTACTTCCCAGTACCTCCGTTCGACTTCGACCACGAAATCCGCACCTCCATGTGCAACGCACTGGAAGAAATGGGCCAGACCGTCGAAGTTCACCACCACGAAGTGGCGACCGCCGGCCAGAACGAAATCGGCGTGAAATTCAACACGCTGGTCAAGAAGGCTGACGAAGTCCAGACCCTGAAGTATGTCGTGCACAACGTTGCCGATGCCTACGGCCGCACCGCGACCTTCATGCCGAAGCCACTGTACGGCGACAACGGTTCGGGCATGCACGTTCACGTGTCGATCTCCAAAGACGGCAAGAACACCTTCGCTGGCGAAGGCTATGCCGGCCTGTCGGACACCGCCCTGTACTTCATCGGCGGCATCATCAAGCACGGTAAGGCCCTGAACGGCTTCACCAACCCTTCGACCAACTCCTACAAGCGTCTGGTCCCAGGCTTCGAAGCACCGGTGATGCTGGCCTACTCGGCTCGCAACCGTTCCGCCTCGATCCGTATTCCTTACGTGAACAGCCCTAAAGCCCGCCGCATCGAAGCCCGCTTCCCGGATCCGGCTGCCAACCCGTACCTGGCCTTCGCAGCACTGATGATGGCCGGCCTGGACGGTATCCAGAACAAGATCCACCCTGGCGATGCCGCCGACAAAAACCTGTATGACCTGCCGCCTGAAGAGGCCAAGGAAATTCCACAGGTCTGTGGCAGCCTGAAAGAAGCCCTGGAAGAGCTGGACAAGGGCCGTGCGTTCCTGACCAAGGGCGGCGTATTCAGCGATGACTTCATCGACGCTTACATCGCACTGAAAAGCGAAGAAGAAATCAAGGTTCGCACCTTCGTACACCCACTGGAATATGAGCTGTACTACAGCTGCTGATCCGGTAGCGCTGGCAAAAGCAGCGTGAATAGAGAGGCCTCCTTCGGGAGGCCTTTTTCATGGGCGCAGGTTACGTGCATGATGGCCGTCGCCCTCACCCCAGAAGAAGAGACTGCCCATGAACGTGCGTTTCATACTTGGCCTTGCCCTCTCTACCGCGCTGTTGGCCGCCACCGCCGAAGCCGCTCCTGCCCCCGACGCCCTCACCCCGCTGCTTAACGCCATTGGCGAACGCATAGCTCTGGCCGATCAAGTGGCGTTGAGCAAATGGGACAGCCATAAACCGGTCGAAGACCGTCCGCGCGAACGTGAAGTCATTGCCGCCGCCGTCGCCCAGGCACCGGCCTACAAGCTGACGGGCGAAACCGTGGAAGCATTTTTCAGCGCCCAGATAGAAGCCAACAAACTGGTGCAATACATCAACCTGTCCGACTGGGCCCTGGAGGGCAAGGCCCCGGACCTGCCACGCCCCGACCTGGCAGGACAGATCCGCCCGCAACTGGACCGACTGCAAAAACGCCTCTTGCAGCAACTGGCCGACTTCGCCCCTTACCGCACCGACCCGCAGTGCCCGCAGTGGTTGGCCCGCGCCACCCACAACGACAAGCAGCACCCGATCCACCGCCTTGCCCTGATCCGGGCGACTGCGCAATTGTGCGAGGTGAAAAACTAAGCAAACACACGTTCCCTGTGGGAGCGAGCCTGCTCGCGATGAGGCCATCACCTTCAACATCATTGCTGGCTGACACACCGCTATCGCGAGCAGGCTCGCTCCCACAGGAACTTCAGTGTTCGGACTTTCGGGTTGGGCCAACCGCCCCCTCTGTCCTATGCTGCTACCCAACACTTTCAATTCTCGGTTGATGCTATGGGTCGCGCTTTTCCAGGAATGCTGTTGTTGCTGCTGGCGTTGCCTGCCGCCGCGCAGATCTACAAATACATTGACGCCGACGGCAATACCGCCTACAGCAACCAGCCGCCCCAGGGCGTACCGGCCCAGGCGGTGGAGCTGCCGCCGCTCAACAGCATCGAACGCCAACCCCCCGCCAGTCCGAACACACCGGCCGCCCCCGCAGAGAGGGATGAACCGCGCAACGCCTACGCCGCGCTGGAGCTGACGGACATCCCCAGTGAGGAAGCCCTGCGTGCCAACAATGGCACCTTTACTGTGGGGGTCAGGGCGCAACCGCGGCTGCAAAGCCCCCATCAGTTTCGGTTACTGGTGGACGGCCAACCCTACGGCCAGCCGACCAACGTGCCACGCCTGCAAGTGATGAATATCGACCGGGGCGAGCACAGCCTGGCGGTGCAGGTCATCGATGGGGACAACCTCGTGCAACAGAGCGAAACCGTCACTTTTACCGTGCAACGGGTGCATCAGCCATGATCCGCTGGCTGCTCGCACTGGGCCTGGCGCTCGCCGCGCTGCCGGGGGTGGCGCAGGTGTACACCTACGTCGACGCTCAGGGCAATCGGGTCTTTACCGACCAGCCGCGCCCCGGCAATGCGAAGAAGGTCCAATTGCCGCCCGGCAACCGCATGCCGACGCCCACCAAAGGCACGACGTTGGCGCCTGCGAAAGAAGCCCCACCCGAGCCGCTGTTTCATTATGAAATGCTCCGCCTGTTGATCCCGGAGCCGGACGCGACGATACGCAGTAGCGAGGGCGAGCTGATCGCCAGCGTTACCAGCGAACCCGGGTTGAGGAAAGGTCACCGCTACCGCCTGCTGCTCGACGGCCAGCCCACGGGGGCACCGGGGTCGAGCCCGGTGTTTGCCCTGAGCAACATCGATCGCGGCACCCATCACCTGTCGGTGGAAATCCTTGACGAGCAAGACCGTATCGTCGAACGCACCCCCAACCAGCCCTTCCACATGCAGCGCATATCCCTGGCGCAAAAGCGTCGCACCAAGCCGTGTGTCATCACCGACTATGGCCAACGTCCCGAATGCCCCCTCGCCGAAAAGCCCGAAGAAGAAAAAAGCAGCATCCTGCCATTCTTCTAACCTCGTTCAGGTTGGCGCACCATATTGGTGCCCGCGCTTGCACGCTTTCCAGATTCCAACCCATTTTGGTTCGAAAGTACCCGTAAAAACTGGCAAAACGCCACGCTAACGGGCGAAAAATGCCTATTTGGGGCCTTAAACGCTTCTTTTCGGAGCCTTGGTTTGGTTTTTGCATTTTCCTTGTACCGGCGCGTCATACGCGTGCTCGCTACGCTCCAAAAGAGGTCCCGATGACCATCAGCGACGCCTTACACCGCTTGCTACTCGACAACCTCACCACCGCGACCATCCTGCTCGACGCCGAACTGCGCCTCGAGTACATGAACCCCGCGGCGGAGATGTTGCTGGCCGTCAGCGGCCAGCGCAGCCATGGGCAGTTCATCAGCGAGCTGTTCACCGAATCGTCCGAGGCGCTCAATTCCCTGCGCCAGGCGGTGGAACAGGCCCATCCGTTCACCAAGCGCGAAGCGATGCTCACCGCGCTGACCGGCCAGACCCTGACCGTGGACTACGCGGTGACGCCCATCCTGAACAACGGTGCCACCCTGTTGCTGCTGGAGGTCCATCCCCGCGATCGGCTGCTGCGCATCACCAAGGAAGAAGCCCAATTGTCCAAGCAGGAAACCAGCAAGATGCTGGTGCGTGGCCTGGCCCATGAGATCAAGAACCCCCTCGGCGGGATTCGCGGCGCCGCGCAATTGCTGGCCCGGGAACTGCCGGAAGAAAGCCTCAAGGACTACACCAACGTCATCATCGAGGAAGCCGACCGCCTGCGAAACCTGGTGGATCGCATGCTCGGCTCGAACAAGTTGCCATCCCTGGCCATGTGCAACGTCCACGAAGTGCTTGAGCGCGTCAGCAGCCTGGTGGAAGCCGAGGCCCAGGGCTGCATCACCCTGGTGCGCGACTACGACCCGAGCATTCCCGACGTTCTGATCGATCGCGAGCAGATGATCCAGGCCGTGCTGAACATCGTGCGCAACGCGATGCAGGCCATCAGCAGCCAGAACGAGCTGCGCCTGGGCCGTATCAGCCTGCGCACCCGCGCCATGCGCCAGTTCACCATCGGCCACGTGCGCCATCGCCTGGTGACCAAGATCGAAATCATCGACAACGGCCCGGGCATCCCTGCCGAACTGCAGGAAACCATCTTCTTCCCCATGGTCAGCGGCCGTCCGGACGGTACCGGGCTGGGCCTGGCCATTACCCAGAACATCATCAGTCAGCATCAGGGCTTGATCGAGTGTGAAAGCCACCCCGGCCACACCACTTTCTCGATCTTCCTGCCACTGGAACAAGGAGCCACAGCGACATGAGCCGTAGTGAAACCGTGTGGATCGTCGATGACGACCGTTCTATCCGTTGGGTCCTGGAAAAAGCCTTGCAACAGGAAGGCATGACCACCCAGAGCTTCGACAGCGCCGACGGGGTGATGAGTCGCCTGGCACGTCAGCAACCGGACGTCATCATCTCCGACATCCGCATGCCCGGCGCCAGCGGCCTGGACCTGTTGGCGCGGATTCGCGAACAGCACCCACGGCTGCCAGTGATCATCATGACCGCCCACTCCGACCTGGACAGCGCAGTGGCGTCCTACCAGGGCGGCGCGTTCGAGTACCTGCCCAAGCCGTTCGACGTCGATGAAGCGGTTTCACTGGTCAAGCGCGCCAATCAGCACGCCCAGGAACAACAAGGCCTGGAAGTAGTGCCGGCCCTGGCCCGTACCCCTGAAATCATCGGCGAAGCGCCGGCGATGCAGGAAGTGTTTCGGGCCATCGGGCGCCTGAGCCACTCCAACATCACCGTGCTGATCAACGGTGAGTCCGGCACTGGTAAAGAACTGGTGGCCCACGCGCTGCATCGCCACAGTCCGCGAGCGGCGTCGCCGTTCATCGCGCTGAACATGGCGGCGATTCCCAAGGACCTGATGGAGTCCGAGCTGTTCGGCCACGAAAAAGGCGCGTTCACCGGCGCGGCCAACCTGCGGCGCGGGCGCTTCGAGCAGGCCGATGGCGGCACGTTGTTCCTCGATGAAATCGGCGACATGCCGGCCGACACCCAGACCCGCCTGCTGCGGGTGCTGGCCGATGGCGAGTTCTACCGGGTGGGCGGGCATACGCCGGTCAAGGTGGACGTGCGCATCATCGCGGCGACCCACCAGAACCTGGAAACCCTGGTCCACGCCGGCAAATTCCGTGAAGACCTGTTCCACCGCCTGAACGTGATCCGCATCCATATCCCGCGCCTGGCAGACCGTCGCGAAGACATCCCGACCCTGGCCCGGCACTTCCTCAGCCGAGCAGCCCAGGAACTGGCGGTAGAGCCCAAGCTGCTGAAGAGCGAAACCGAGGAATACCTCAAGAACCTGCCATGGCCCGGCAACGTGCGCCAGCTGGAGAATACCTGCCGCTGGATCACGGTGATGGCTTCCGGGCGCGAAGTGCACATCAGCGACCTGCCGCCGGAACTGTTGAGCCTGCCACAAGACTCGGCGCCGGTGACCAACTGGGAACAGGCCCTGCGCCAGTGGGCTGACCAGGCGCTGGCCCGTGGTCAGTCGAACCTGCTGGACAGTGCCGTTCCGAGTTTCGAGCGGATCATGATCGAAACCGCCCTCAAGCACACCGCCGGCCGCCGCCGCGACGCCGCCGTGCTGCTGGGCTGGGGCCGCAACACCTTGACGCGCAAGATCAAGGAACTGGGGATGAAGGTTGACGGCGGGGATGATGATGACGGGGATGAGGGTTGAATGAGATTTTTCTACCCCTGATGTAGAACCCATTGTGGGGCTTGCTCGCGAAGGCGGTGTGTCTGTCAACTTGATGCTGACTGACGCGACGCCTTCGCGAGCAAGCCCGCTCCCACAAGTAAGGTGGCGGCGGTAGCGACATGAGCGTGCACCACACCAATGCACCATGAACCGCAACTGCGCGCTTCCTGCGAACCAAGCCCAATCGGGCCACCTCACGAACACGGTCCAATAAAAGCCAAAGCCCCGAAATACGGGGCTTTTCGCTGCATGAGCAGTTTTTTGTGACAAACCATTTGAAACTGGCACGCCCCCTGCAATAACCCTGTCACTACCCAGTTTCGGGGACCTTGGTACAGGCAGGCCGGGGATTCCCCATTTTATACCGGGCTCAATGAGCCCACTGTTTTGGGGGCCTTGATACAGGCAGGTCAAGGTTTCCCTCTTTACACTCAGGGCTGACCCTCACGGTCGCCCTCCCGTTTTGGGAACCCTGGTACAGGCAGGCCGGGGATTCCCTCTTTTATTGCTCCTGGAGACGGACCTCCAGCCGCCAGCGGTCATTCACTTCGCTGCCGGTCCACTCGCCGCGCAACGGCCGCGCCGCTACCAGTGTCAGCAACAACCCCTTGTCACTCAAACGCACCCGCCAGTTCACATCCTTGCCGTTGAGCTTGAGTTGGCCCTTCTGCGGCCGGCCCTGCGCTTCGAACAGCAACCCCACCGAGCCGTCGACGATTTCGCCGTGCAGTTTCGGCTCGTCGTTGAACCAGGCCACCAAGGTCCCATCGGTCACCTCGATCTGTTGCAGCACGGTCGGCTCGGGCGTGGTCAGGCGCCCGATCATCAAGCCGACCATCACGCCGAAAATCGCCAAAGAGCCCATCACCCGAGGCATTAGCTTCGAACGCCGATCGGTTTGCGGCGTAGAATGCCGCTCATCTTTATCTGCGGAGCCGTGCATGTTTCACGTCATCCTTTTTCAACCGGAAATTCCGCCGAACACCGGCAACGTCATCAGGCTGTGCGCCAACAGTGGCTGCCACCTGCATCTGATCGAACCGCTGGGCTTCGAGATGGACGACAAGCGCCTGCGCCGCGCCGGTCTCGACTACCACGAGTATGCCACCTTGCAGCGTCACGCCGACCTCGCCAGTTGCCTGGAAAGCCTGGGGCAGCCGCGCCTGTTCGCCTTCACCACCAAGGGTTCGCGGCCGTTCCATGACGCCAGCTTCGTCGCCGGTGATGCGTTCCTGTTCGGCCCGGAAAGCCGTGGCCTGCCGGACGACGTGCTGGACGCCCTGCCCACCGACCAACGCCTGCGCCTGCCGATGCGCGAAGGCTGCCGCAGCCTGAATCTGTCGAACACCGTGGCGGTGGCGGTCTACGAGGCCTGGCGGCAGAACGGTTTCAATAACGCCTCATAGCAAATGTGGGAGCGGGCTTGC
>NZ_JAGGOF010000094.1:0-6674 GCF_018614775.1 Pseudomonas fluorescens | reverse complement strand
GGCTTGCATCAATACCCAAGTCGGCTTATTGAACGGTCGCGCTGCCTTCCTGCTGCATGCGCTGCAGTTCTTGCGCGTACAGGGCGTCGAAGTTCACCGGGGCCAGCATCAGGGCCGGGAACGAACCACGGGTCACCAGGCTGTCCAGGGTTTCACGGGCATAAGGGAACAGGATGTTCGGGCAGAACGCGCCCAGGGTGTGGCTCATGGAGGCCGCATCGAGGTTCTTGATCAGGAAGATCCCGGCCTGTTGCACTTCGGCGATGAACGCCACTTCGTCACCATTCTTGACGGTCACCGACAGGGTCAGCACCACTTCGTGGAAGTCGTCTTCCAGGGCTTTCTGGCGGGTGTTCAGGTCCAGGCCGACGCTCGGTTCCCACTGCTGGCGAAAGATCGCCGGGCTTTTCGGGGCTTCGAAGGACAGGTCACGGACATAAATGCGCTGCAAGGAGAATTGCGGTGCGGTTTCTTCTTCGCTGGCAGCTGTGTTTTGTTGGTCAGTCATCGCAGATCCTTCTTACTTTCAGGTTCTTTAGTAGGGAATTCAGGCCTTGAGCATCGCGTCGAGCTTGCCGGCGCGCTCCAGGGCGAACAGATCATCACAACCGCCCACGTGGGTGCTGCCGATCCAGATCTGCGGGACGGACGTGCGTCCGGCCTTCTGGGTCATTTCGGCGCGCAGTTGCGGCTTGCCGTCGACCTTGATCTCCTCGAACGCCACGCCTTTGTTCTGGAGCAGGAACTTGGCCTTGGAACAATAGGGGCAGTAATCGCTGGAATAGACAACGACGTGGGTCATCTCACTTCACCAGGGGCAGATTGTCAGCCTTCCAGCTGGCAACGCCACCGGAGAGCTTGGCGGCGGTGAAGCCGGATTTCATCAACTCGCGGGCATGGGTGCCGGCGTGCTGGCCCTGGGCGTCGACCAGGATGATGGTCTTGGCCTTGTGCTTTTCCAGCTCGCCGATACGCGCGATCAGTTTGTCCTGGGGAATGTTCACCGCGCCAACAATGTGACCAGCGGCGTATTCCTTGCTCGTACGGATATCCACCACCACGCCGGCGTCCTTGTTGACCAGCGCCGTCAGCTCGCCAGTGCTCAGGCTGCGACCGCCACCCTGCATCGTGTGGGCGATCAGCAGCGCCAGCAGTACGACGAAGATACCGACGAGAATGTAGTGGTTAGTGGCAAATTCAATCAGGTGAGCAACCATCGAAGGAGGTTCCAGGGCGTTAAAATGTCGGCCAGTATACACAGCACGCAAGGCCGGCCAAACCCCGCCCGGCGGTGACGGCACCGGAACTTACCTTTAAACTGCCCGTCCCTTTTCCATCGTCTTCTTTTAACCAGCCACGAGTGGATTCCATGACTACCACGCCTAAACCTTTGGTCCTGATGATTCTCGACGGCTTCGGTCACAGTGAAAGCCACGAATCCAACGCCGTGTACTCGGCCAACAAACCGGTGCTGGACCGCCTCTGGGCCACCGTGCCGAACGGCCTGATCTCCGGCAGCGGCATGGACGTCGGCCTGCCGGACGGGCAGATGGGCAACTCCGAAGTCGGCCACATGAACCTCGGCGCAGGCCGCGTGGTGTATCAGGACTTCACCCGGGTGACCAAATCGATCCGCGACGGCGAGTTCTTCGAGAACCCGACCCTCTGCGCCGCCGTGGACAAGGCCGTGGCCGCCGGCAAGGCCGTGCACTTCATGGGCCTGCTGTCCGACGGTGGCGTGCACAGCCACCAGGATCACCTGATCGCCATGGCCGAGCTGGCCTTCAAGCGCGGCGCCGAAAAGATCTACCTGCACGCTTTCCTCGATGGCCGCGACACTCCGCCGAAAAGCGCCGCCTCGTCCATCGAACTGCTCGACGCAACCTTCCAGGCCCTCGGCAAGGGCCGTATCGCCAGCCTCGTCGGCCGCTACTTCGCCATGGACCGCGACAACCGTTGGGACCGCGTATCCCAGGCGTACAACCTGATCGTCGACGGCAACGCCGAGTACAGCGCGGCCACCGCCGAGGAAGGCCTGCAAGCCGCCTACGAGCGCGGCGAAAGCGACGAATTCGTCAAGGCCACCACCATCGGCGAACCGGTTAAGGTCGAAGACGGCGATGCCGTGGTGTTCATGAACTTCCGTGCCGACCGCGCCCGCGAGCTGACCCGGGTGTTCGTCGAAGACGACTTCAAGGAATTCGAACGCGCCCGTCAGCCAAGACTGGCCGGTTTCGTGATGCTGACCCAATACGCCGCCAGCATCCCGGCGCCCTCGGCTTTTGCCGCCGGCAGCCTGGAAAACGTGCTGGGCGACTACCTGGCGAAGAACGGCAAGACCCAGCTGCGCATCGCCGAGACCGAAAAATACGCCCACGTGACGTTCTTTTTCTCCGGCGGCCGTGAAGAACCGTTTCCGGGCGAAGAGCGCATCCTGATTCCATCGCCGAAAGTCGCCACCTACGACCTGCAACCGGAGATGAGCGCGCCGCAAGTCACCGATCGCATCGTCGACGCCATCGAACACCAGCGCTACGACGTGATCGTGGTCAACTACGCCAACGGCGACATGGTCGGTCACAGCGGCGTGTTCGACGCGGCGGTCAAGGCCGTGGAATGCCTGGACACTTGCGTGGGTCGCATCGTCGAGGCACTGGAAAAGGTCGGCGGCGAAGCACTGATCACGGCTGACCACGGCAACGTCGAGCAGATGTCCGACGAATCCACCGGCCAGGCCCACACCGCCCACACCACCGAGCCGGTGCCGTTCATCTACGTCGGCAAGCGCGACCTCAAGGTCCGCGACGGCGGCGTGCTGGCTGACGTGGCGCCAACCATGCTGATGCTGCTGGGCATGGAAAAACCGGCGGAAATGACCGGGACTTCGATTCTGGTGTGATTCAACACACATCCCGGGTGGGAGCGGGCTTGCTCGCGAATGCGGTCTATCCATTGACATCAATGTCGCTGACACACCGCATTCGCGAGCAAGCCCGCTCCCACAGGGGGTTTGCAGTGTTTTTTCCGGCCAGTTATCACACAGCCCCAAATGGGCGTTTTTTTTGCCGCGTGGGGCGGGCATACTAGGCCGTCCCTTTCCCTGGTATCACCCGCCTCTATGCTTCGCGTCCTGATAGCCCTCGCTCTGACCTGCCTGCTCCAACCGGCCTTTGCCGACGAGCGCGCGCAAACCCAACAGCAGTTGGAAGCGACGCGCCAGGACATTGCCGAGCTGAAGAAGCTGCTGGGCAAGTTGCAGGAAGAGAAATCCAGCGTCCAGAAAGACCTGCGCGGCACCGAGACCGAGATGGGCAAGCTGGAGAAACAGGTCGATGCCCTGCAGAAAGAGCTGAAGAAAAGCGAATCCGAGCTGCAACGACTCGATGGAGAGAAAAAAAAACTCCAGAGCGCGCGCACTGAACAGCAGCACCTGATCGCCATCCAGGCCCGAGCGGCCTACCAGAGCGGCCGCCAGGAGTATCTCAAGCTGCTGCTCAACCAGCAGAACCCCGAGAAATTCGCCCGCACGCTCACTTACTACGACTACCTGAGCCAGGCCCGCCTGGAGCAACTCAAGAATTTCAACGAAACCCTGCGCCAACTGGCCAACGTCGAAAAAGACATCGAAATGCAGCAAGCCCAGTTGCTGGTGCAGAAAAGCAGCCTCGACAGCCAGCGCGACGAACTCGACAAGGTTCGCAAGGAGCGCCAGGTGGCCCTGGCCAAGCTCAACGACGACGTGAAGGCGCGGGACAGCAAGCTCAAGGCCCGCGAGCAGGACCAGGCCGAGCTGGCCAACGTGCTCAAGACCATCGAGGAAACCCTGGCCCGCCAGGCTCGCGAGGCAGAGGAAGCGCGCCAGAAAGCGCTGATCGCCCAGCAGGAAGCCGAAAAAAAGCGCTTGCGTGAAGCCCAGGTCGACGCCGACACAGACGACGCCCCACGCAAAACGACCCGGTCCAGCCCCGGCGCGCTGGTTTCCAGCGAGGGTGAAACCTTCGGCGGCGCTTTTGCTTCGGCACGGGGCAAACTTCCATGGCCGGTCAATGGTCGATTACTGGCGCGCTTCGGTGAAACCCGTGGTGACGACACCCGCACCAAGTGGGACGGCGTGATGATCAGCGCCTCCGCCGGTAGCCAGGTGCATGCCGTGCATGGCGGGCGCGTGGTGTTCGCCGATTGGCTGCGCGGTGCCGGCCTGTTGGTGATCCTGGATCACGGCAACGGTTACCTGAGCCTGTACGGTCATAACCAGACGCTGCTCAAGTCGGCAGGGGATGTGGTCAAGGCCGGTGAGTCCATTTCCACGGTCGGCAACAGTGGCGGGCAGGATACGCCAGCGCTGTATTTCGCTATTCGTCAGCAGGGTCGCCCCAGTGATCCGGCCCAATGGTGTCGTGCGCAAGGATAAGCGCACCCATCCACTTAAGGAGTTCGTTCGACATGCTGCATTTGTCCCGCCTTACCTCGCTGGCCCTGACGATCGCCCTTGTGATCGGTGCGCCCCTGGCTTTCGCCGCTGAACCGGCCCCACCTGCTCCCGCTGCCACGGCGGCGACGACCAGGGCCCCGCTGCCGCTGGACGAACTGCGCACGTTTGCCGAAGTCATGGACCGGATCAAGGCCGCCTACGTCGAACCGGTGGATGACAAGATGCTGCTGGAGAACGCCATCAAAGGCATGCTCAGCAACCTTGATCCGCATTCGGCCTACCTGGGCCCGGACGATTTTGCCGAATTGCAGGAAAGCACCAGCGGCGAGTTCGGCGGCCTGGGCATCGAGGTCGGCAGCGAAGACGGCTTCATCAAAGTGGTCTCGCCCATCGACGACACACCTGCCTCCAAGGCCGGTATCCAGGCGGGCGACTTCATCGTCAAGATCAATGGCCAGCCGACCCGCGGCCAGAGCATGACCGAAGCCGTGGACAAGATGCGCGGCAAGATCGGCCAGAAGATCACCCTGACCCTGGTGCGCGACGGCGGCACGCCGTTCGACGTGACCCTCACGCGAGCGGTTATCCAGGTCAAGAGCGTGAAGAGCCAGTTGCTGGAATCGGGCTACGGCTACGTGCGCATCACCCAGTTCCAGGTCAAGACCGGCGAAGAAGTTGCCAAGGCCCTGGCCAAGCTGCGCAAGGACAACGGCAAGAAACTCAACGGCCTGGTCCTGGACCTGCGCAACAACCCGGGCGGCGTGCTGCAATCGGCGGTGGAAGTGGTCGATCACTTCATCACCAAGGGCCTGATCGTCTACACCAAGGGCCGCATCGCCAACTCCGAGTTGCGCTTCTCGGCCACCGGTAACGACTTGAGCGAAGCCGTGCCACTGGTGGTGCTGATCAACGGCGGCAGCGCCTCGGCCTCGGAAATCGTCGCCGGCGCCTTGCAGGATCAGAAGCGCGGCGTGGTCATGGGCACCACCAGCTTCGGCAAAGGCTCGGTGCAAACCGTGCTGCCGCTGAACAACGACCGTGCCCTGAAGATCACCACCGCGCTGTACTTCACGCCCAACGGCCGTTCCATCCAGGCCCAGGGCATCGTCCCGGACATCGAAGTGCGCAAGGCCAAGATCACCAACGAGGCGGACAGCGAATACTTCAAGGAAGCCGACCTGCAAGGTCACCTGGGCAATGGCAACGGCGGTGCCGACAAACCGACCGGCTCCGGCACCAAGGCCAAGCCGATGCCACAGGATGACGACTACCAGTTGGCCCAGGCGCTGAGCCTGCTCAAAGGATTGAACATCACCTCCGGCCGCTGAGATGGGCCGGCGCTTCATCCTCGGCCTGTTGTGCTGCCTGGCGAGCGTTGCCTTTGCGGCGCCCGCTACGCCCGGCGCTTCATCGCACAAGGCTTACCTGAGCCTGATCATCGACGACCTGGGGCAGAACCTGCCCCGGGATCGCCAGGTACTGGCCCTCCCCGGCCCGGTCACCGCCGCGATCATGCCCGACACGCCCCACGCCGCCGAATTCGCCCGCGAAGCCCATCGCGCCGGCAAGATCGTCATGCTGCACATGCCCATGGACCCGGCCACCGGACCGTTCGCCTGGCATCCGGAGCTGTCCATTGAAGAACTGGGTAAGCGCCTCGACGCCGCATTCGCCGCCGTGCCCTATACCAGCGGGATCAACAACCACATGGGCAGCCGCATGACCGCCCAACCCCAGGCCATGGCCTGGCTGATGGCGAACCTGCAGCAGCGCCACAAGTTCTTCGTCGACAGCCGCACCAGCGCCCAGACGGTCGCCGCCGCCGAAGCGCAGAAGATCGGCCTGGCCAGTGTGTCGCGGGATGTATTCCTCGACGACGAGCGTACCGAAGCCGCCATCACCCACCAGCTCCAGACCGCCATCGACCTGGCCCACCGACAGGGCTCGGCGGTAATGATCGGCCACCCCTACCCGCAGACCCTGGCGGTACTTGAACGCGAACTGCCCAAACTCAAGGCCCAGGGCATCGAATGGATCGACATCAAGTCGATGATCAGCCTGCGCAGCAACCGGGCGATGACTGGACATGGGAAAGACGGGGTTTACCGGTAAACCGCGTCGGTGGGTGTATCAAATAATGTGTTCACCGTCGCCAATGTGGGAGCGGGCTTGCTCGCGAAAGCGGTGTGTCAGGCAGCAAGTTTCTGGATCGGAAGACCCCTTCGCGAGCAAGCTGAACTGG
>NZ_JAGGOF010000093.1 GCF_018614775.1 Pseudomonas fluorescens | reverse complement strand
GCGAGCCTGCTCGCGATGCTTCTAAGCCTTGCGCCAGTTGAGGATCAGCAAGGTCAACACCCCCGCCACAATCCCCCAGAACGCCGAGCCGATGGAAAACAGCGTCAACCCCGACGCCGTGACCATGAACGTCACCAGCGCCGCTTCCCGTTCCCGGGCTTCGCTCATGGCGATGCTCAAGCCATTGATGATCGACCCGAACAGCGCCAGGGCGGCGATGGACAGCACCAGTTCCTTGGGCAGCGCCGCGAACAACGCCGCCAGCGTGGCGCCGAACACCCCGGCGATGCCGTAGAAAATCCCGCACCAGACCGCCGCCGTGTAGCGCTTGTTGCGATCTTCGTGGGCGTGTGGGCCGGTGCAGATGGCCGCGCTGATGGCCGCCAGGTTGATGCCATGGGAACCGAACGGTGCCAACAGCAGCGAGGCGATGCCGGTGGTGGTGATCAGCGGCGAGGCTGGCACGTTGTAGCCGTCGGCGCGTAGCACGGCGATACCGGGCATGTTCTGTGAGGTCATTGCCACCACGAACAGCGGAATACCGATGCTGATGGTGGCCGCCAGGGAAAAGTGCGGTGTGGTCCAGACCGGCGTCGCGACTTCCAGGGCAAAGCCGCTGAAGTCCAGAAGCCCCAGCAGGCCGGACAATGCCGTGCCGATCAATAGCGCGGCCAGCACCGCGTAGCGCGGCGACAGACGCTTGACGATCAGGTAGGTGAAAAACATCCCCACCACCAGGTCGGTCCGATGCTGGGCGGCGACGAAAATCTCGCTGCCGATCTTGAACAGTATCCCCGCCAGCAAAGCCGCCGCCAGCGAGGCGGGAATGCGCTTGACCAGGCGCTCGAAACTGCCGGTCAGGCCGCAGATCGTCACCAGCACCGCGCAGGTGATATAGGCGCCGATGGCCTCGCCATAACTCACGCCGCCCAGGCTGGTGATCAGCAGTGCCGCTCCGGGGGTCGACCAGGCGATGGTGATCGGCGTGCGATAACGCAGCGACAGGCCGATGGAACACACCGCCATGCCGATGGAAATCGCCCAGATCCACGATGAAATCTGCCCGCTGGTCAGCCCCGCCGCCTGCCCGGCCTGGAACATCAGCACCAGGGAACTGGTGTAGCCGGTCATCATCGCGATGAACCCGGCGACGATGGCCGAGGGCGATGTGTCGGCCAGCGTGCGAAGTGGCGTGGTCGTGACTTCGGTCATGGTGGGCGGTGGTCCTTGTTGTAGATTGGGCACCTGTGGGGCAAGGCTCTTATCAGGTCTCACAGGTTGTGGGTTCAAGCCTAAACTCAACCCCGTAGCCGATTGCGATACAGCCACTCCCGCAAACAGCCGTACAGTCGTGTTGCCACCAGAGGTTGTGTACAATCGAGCTGTTTTTTACCGATACTGGCCAGCGACCCGCCGCGCCGTATTACAGTCACGGTCAATTCGCCGCAGTTCTCCCGACTCGAGTGCCCATGAACGAACAGTTGCAACCCCTCAAGAAACAACCGCGAACCGGTAAAGCCGGTCGCAGCGGTACCCAGGACGATATTGTCTACGCGCATATCTTCGAGGCCATCCTCGAACAACGTCTGGCGCCTGGTACAAAGTTGAGCGAAGAAGCACTGGGGGAGATTTTCGGGGTCAGCCGCACGATCATTCGCCGCGCGCTGTCGCGCCTGGCCCATGAAGGCGTGGTGTTGCTGCGGCCCAATCGCGGCGCCGTGGTTGCCAGCCCGAGTGTCGAAGAGGCTCGCCAGGTGTTCATGGCCCGGCGCCTGGTGGAACGGGCGATCACCGAACTGGCGGTGCAGCATGCTACCGCCGAGCAGTTGGCCGAATTGCGCCAGATGGTCAGCGACGAGCGCGACAGTTTTTCCCGGGGTGACCGTGGCGCCGGGATCCGCCTGTCAGGCGAGTTCCACCTCAAGCTGGCCGAAGCAGCGAAGAACGCGCCGCTGATCAGCTTCCAGCGCAGCCTCGTGTCCCAGACGTCGCTGATCATTGCCCAGTACGAAAGCGGCAATCGTTCCCATTGTTCCTATGACGAACACACCCAGTTGATCGACGCCATCGAAGCCCGTGACGCCACCCTGGCGGTGGACTTGATGATGCACCACATGGATCACATCGACAGCAAACTCAACCTTGACGAAGAAAGCGCGTCGGATGATTTGCACGCTGTGTTTTCGCATCTGTTGCAGAGCAAGAAGCCTGGGCGGTCGCCGGCCAAGCTCTGACCTCGCATCGTTCCCACGCAGAGCGTGGGAACGATCAATACATCGATCAACTGTGGGCGCGGGCTTGCTCGCGAAGGCGATCTGGAAGGCGACAACGCCTACCGCTGATGCACCAACCGCCCAGCCGCATACGTCTGCGCCACCGTCCGGTCATCCCCCAGCGTCATCAGCACAAACAACTTCTCGGCGATGTCCCGGGCCTGCTTCAGGCGGTAGCCCAGCAGCGGGGTGGCGTTGTAGTCGAGTACCAGGAAGTCGGCATCGGTGCCCGGTTGCAAAGTCCCGATCCTGTCTTCCAGGCGCAAGGCCCGGGCGCCGCCGAGGGTCGCCAGGTACAGCGACTTGAACGGGCTCAGTCGCGCCCCCTGCAACTGCATCACCTTGTAGGCTTCGTTCAGGGTATGCAGCAGCGAAAAACTGGTGCCGCCGCCCACGTCCGTGCCCAACCCGACGTTGACCTTGTGCTTCTCGGCCATCGGCAGGTTGAACAGGCCGCTGCCGAGGAAGAAGTTCGAGGTCGGGCAGAAGGCGATGGCGGACCCGGTCTCGGCCAGGCGCGCGCATTCGTCGTCGCACAGATGCACGCCGTGGGCGAACACCGAGCGCTCGCCGAGCAACTGGTAGTGGTCGTAGACGTCCAGGTAACCCTTGCGCTCGGGAAACAGTTCCTTGACCCACTGCACTTCCTGCAGGTTTTCGCTAATGTGGGTCTGCATGTACAGGTCGGGGTATTCGCCCAGCAACTGACCGGCCAGCGTCAACTGCTCCGGGGTGCTGGTGGGGGCGAAGCGGGGGGTCACGGCGTAATGCAGGCGGCCCTTGCCGTGCCAGCGCTCGATCAGCGCCTTGCTCTCGGTGTAGCCGGATTCGGCGGTGTCGGTCAGGTAGTCCGGGGCGTTGCGGTCCATCATTACCTTGCCGGCGATCATCCGCAGGTTCAGCTTCTCGGCCACTTCAAAGAACGCGTTTACCGATTCTGGGTGCACGCTGCCGAACACCAGCGCCGTGGTGGTGCCGTTGCGCAGCAGTTCCTTGACAAAGATATCGGCCACGGCATCGGCATGAGCTTTATCGGCGAACTGGCTTTCGCAGGGGAAGGTGTAGGTGTTGAGCCAGTCCAGCAACTGCTCGCCATAGGCACCGACCATGCCGGTCTGCGGCAGGTGGATGTGGGTGTCGATGAAGCCTGGGGTGATCAGCGCGTCCGGGTAATGGCTGATCTCGATGTCCGCCGTCAGCGTCGGCAGCAGGTCGTGGGCGTGGCCGATGGCGCTGATCTGGCCGTTTTCCACCACCAGCAAGCCGTCCTCGAAGTATTCAAAGGAGGCTTCGATACCGACTTCGGCCGGGTCGGCGAGGCTGTGGAGCAGGGCGGCGCGGTAGGCTTTGCGTGTCAGGGGCATGAAGGGTTTCTCAAAAAATAATGAATCAATGATTGGCTTGGCTGCGGCGCGAGGCCGGCAGCAGCTTGGCAATCGGTTCGGCACGCGCGGTGTGCTGGCCGAAATCGGCGTTATAGGTGGCGATGATTTCGCCGGCGATGGAGATGGCGATTTCCACCGGCAACTTGCCTTTGACTTCGCCGATGCCCATCGGGCACCGCATGCGTTGCAAGGTGCCGCTGTCGAAGCCGCGATCACGCAGGCGATGTTCGAACTTGACCCGCTTGGTCTTCGACCCGATCAGGCCGAAGTAGGCGAAGTCGTTGCGCTTGAGGATCGCCGCGCTCAGTTCCAGGTCGAGCTGATGGTTGTGGGTCATGACGATGCAGTAGCTGCCAGCGGGCAATTCGTCGACTTCGTCCAGCGGTTCCTCAGTGACGATTTTCCGTACGCCGTGAGGCAACTGTTCGGGAAACTCGGCTTCCCGCGAGTCGATCCAGCGCACCTTGCACGGCAGGCTCGCCAGCAACGGCACCAGGGCGCGGCCGACATGGCCGGCGCCGAACACGGCGATTTGCGCCTGCACCTGGCCCATGGGTTCGAACAACAACACCGTGACGCCGCCGCAGCACTGGCCAAGGCTGGCGCCGAGGCTGAAACGCTCCAGATGCGTGCTTTGCTGGCCGGTGGCAAGCATCTGCCGGGCGATTTCCATGGCCTTGTATTCCAGGTGCCCGCCACCGATGGTGTCGAACGTCTGGCTGGTGCTGATGACCATTTTCGAACCGGCGTTGCGGGGGGTGGAGCCCAGTTCCTCGATGATCGTTACCAGCACGCAGGGTTCACCGCGGGTTTGCAGGTCGGCGAGGGCGCTGATCCAGTTGTACATATTCACCTCGGCATCTCTGTTGTCTGTTCGGGCCTCATCGCGAGCAGGCTCGCTCCCACATTGGATCGGTGTTCACAAATCCCCTGTGGGAGCGAGCCTGCTCGCGATTGGCCGCGCCGTGGTCTAGAGCGAAGCCAACTCGGTTTCAGCCGGCTCAGCCGCAACAACCCTCAACCCACGCATCTGCTCACACCCCCACAACACCCGCTCCGGTGTCGCCGGCGCGTCGATTTTGGGTTGGTGCCGGTAATTCCCCAGGCTCGCCACGGCGTCCTTGATGGCGCACCACGCGGCGATGCCGAGCATGAACGGCGGTTCGCCCACGGCTTTGGAATGGAACACGGTGTCTTCGGGGTTCTTGCGGTTTTCCACCAAGCGGACTCGCAAGTCCAGCGGCATGTCGGCCACGGCGGGAATCTTGTAGCTGGCCGGGCCATTGGTCATCAGCTTGCCCTTGTCGTTCCACACCAGCTCTTCCATGGTCAGCCAGCCCATGCCCTGGATGAAGCCGCCCTCGACCTGGCCAATGTCGATGGCCGGGTTCAGCGAGGCGCCGACATCGTGGAGGATGTCGGTGCGTAGCATCTTGTATTCGCCGGTGAGGGTGTCGACGATCACCTCGGCACACGCCGCCCCGTAGGCGTAGTAGTAGAACGGCCGGCCGCGGGCCTGGCTGCGGTCGTAGTAGATTTTCGGGGTCTTGTAGAACCCGGTGCTCGACAGCGAGACCTGGGCGAAATACGCCTGTTGGACCAGCGCTTCGAAGGTCAGGATGTGATCGCGCACCCGCACATGACCGTTGTGGAATTCAACGTCCTCTTCACTGACCTTGTACTGCCGCGCCGCGAACGCCACCAGGCGCTGCTTGATGATCTCGGCGGCATTCTGTGCGGCCTTGCCGTTCAGGTCGGCGCCGCTGGAGGCGGCGGTGGGCGAGGTGTTCGGCACCTTGTCGGTGTTGGTCGCGGTGATCTGCACCCGGTCCATTTCTACCTGGAACACTTCGGCCACCACCTGCGCGACCTTGGTGTTCAAGCCCTGGCCCATTTCGGTGCCGCCATGGTTCAGGTGAATGCTGCCGTCGGTGTAGACATGGATCAGCGCGCCGGCCTGGTTGAGGAAACTGGCGGTGAACGAAATGCCAAACTTGACCGGCGTCAGCGCCAGGCCCTTTTTCAGGATCGGGCTATTGGCGTTGTAGCGACGGATCGCTTCGCGGCGTTCGGCGTACTGGCTGCTTTCTTCCAGCTCCGCGGTCATTTCCTCGAGCATGTTGTGCTCGACGGTCTGGTAGTAGTGGGTGACGTTGCGCTCGGTCTTGCCGTAATAGTTGGCCTTGCGCACCGCCAGCGGATCAAGGCCGAGGTGGCGAGCGATGGCGTCCATGACTTCTTCGATGGCGACCATCCCCTGCGGGCCGCCGAAACCCCGGTAGGCGGTGTTCGACGCGGTGTTGGTCTTGCAGCGGTGGCCATTGATGGTCGCATCGCCCAGGTAATAGGCGTTGTCGGCATGGAACATCGCGCGGTCGACGATCGACGCCGACAGGTCCGGTGAACAGCCGCAATTGCCGGCCAGCTCCAGAGCGATGCCGTGCAGGCGCCCGGTGCTGTCGAAGCCCACGTCGTATTCGATGTAGAAGGGGTGACGCTTGCCGGTCATCAGCATGTCTTCGACCCTTGGCAGGCGCATCTTGGTCGGCTGGCCGGTGAGGTGCGCGATCACCGCGCACAGGCATGCCGGGCTGGCGGCCTGGGTTTCCTTGCCGCCGAAGCCGCCGCCCATGCGGCGCATGTCCACCACCACTTTGTTCATCGACACGCCCAGCACTTCGGCCACCAGTTTTTGCACTTCGGTGGGGTTCTGGGTCGAGCAGTAGACGATCATGCCGCCGTCTTCGGTGGGCATCACCGAGGAGATCTGGGTTTCCAGGTAGAAGTGTTCCTGGCCGCCGATGTGCAGCGAGCCCTGGAGGCGATGCTCGGCGCTCGCCAGGGCAGTGGCGGAGTCGCCGCGCTGGTGGGTGTGGCTGTCGAGCACGAAGTGGCGTTTGCGCAGGGCCTCGACCACGTCCAGCACCGGCTCCAGGTCTTCATATTCAATGATCGCGGCCATCGCCGCCTGGCGCGCGGTTTCCAGGTCCCTGGCGGCGACGGCCAACACCGGTTGGCCGACGAACTGCACGTCGTCAATCGCCAGCAGCGGATCGCCCGGCAGCAACGGGCCGATGTCCTTGAGGCCGGGTACGTCCTCATGGGTGATGGCGATGCGCACGCCTTCGAAGGCGTAGCAAGGCGTGGTGTCGATGCGCAGGATTCGCGCGTGGGCCCGGTCCGAAAGCCGGGCGTAGACGTGTAACTGGTTGGGGAATTCGAGACGGTCGTCGATGTACTGGGCTTCGCCGGACACATGCTTGGCGGCGCTGTCGTGCTTGACGCTGCGGCCGACACCGGTGGTCAGGTCGCGGGCAAACAGCTCGGCCAGTTCGGCCTGGGTCTTCTCTACGGCGTGATGGTTAGACATAAGCGGTCACCCGAGTCTCGATGTGCGGCGTTTGCAGTTCGATGAAGTATTTGCGCAGCAGGTTGCGAGCGCTGAGCAGGCGGTATTCCTTGCTGGCGCGAAAGTCCGACAGCGGCGTGAAGTCTTCGGCCAGGGCCGAACAGGCGCGTTCGACGGTGCTGTCGTTCCACGGCGCGCCGATCAGCACGGCTTCGCAATGGCTGGCGCGCTTGGGCGTTGCCGCCATGCCGCCAAAGGCCACGCGGGCGTCGCGAACCACACCGTTGTCGATGCGCAGGTTGAAGGCCGCGCAAACGGCGGAAATGTCATCGTCCAGGCGCTTGGATACTTTGTAGGCGCGGAACGCCTGCTCGGCGCTGGCCCGGGGCACGATGATCTTCTCGATGAACTCGCTGTCCTGACGGGCGGTGACCCGGTAGTCGATGAAATAGTCTTCCAGCGCCAGGGTGCGCCGGGTCTGGCCCTTGCACAGGACGATCTGCGCGCCGAGGGCGATCAGCAGCGGCGGCGAGTCGCCAATCGGCGAAGCATTGCCGATGTTGCCGCCCAGGGTGCCCTGATTGCGGATCTGCAAGGAGGCGAAGCGTTGCAGCAGTTCGCCGAAGTCCGGGTACTCGGCCTTCAGGGCCTCGTAGCAGTCGGAAAGTGCAGTGGCGGCGCCGATCTCCAGGCGATCGTCGAAACGCTCGACGCGCTTGAGTTCGGCGACATTGCCCACGTAGATCATCACCGGCAGGGTGCGGTGGAATTGGGTGACTTCCAAGGCCAGGTCCGTGCCGCCGGCCAGCAACCGTGCCTGGGGATAAGCGTCGTAGAGATCGGCCAGGTCGGCCACGGTCAGCGGCACCAGGCAGCGCTTGTCGCCGCTGTTGAGTTCGCCGGTTTCCGTCGGGGCAATGGCTTTGAGGCGGGCAATGGTCTGCGCTTCGCGGGCGTCGAACTGGTCCGGTTGTTTGCCGCAGCAGGCCTGGTCGGCGGCGGCCAGGATCGGCCGGTAGCCGGTGCAGCGGCACAGGTTGCCGGCCAGGGCTTCATGGGCCTTGTGAGCGTCGGGCTGTTCGCTGTTCTTTTGCAGGGCGAACAGCGACATGACGAAGCCCGGCGTGCAGAAGCCGCATTGCGAACCGTGGCAATCGACCATCGCCTGCTGGACGCTATGCAGTTGGCCCTCGTGCTTGAGGTCTTCGACGCTGATCAGCTGTTTGCCATGCAGGGACGAGACGAACGTCAGGCACGAATTGAGGCTGCGATAACGAATGCCTTCGCGGCCGTTTTCATCGATGTGCAACTCGCCCACCACCACGGTGCACGCGCCACAGTCGCCGCTGGCGCAGCCTTCTTTGGTACCGGATTTACCGAGATGGTCGCGCAGGTAGTTGAGCACGGTCAGGTTCGGGTCCAGGGCGTGCTCGCTACGGAGTTCCTGGTTGAGTAAAAACTGGATCACGGAAGGCCTCGCAGACTCATTATTGTTGTATCGACGTGGACCGAATTTAGCAGGTCTGACTTTTCGGTCAATGATTTTCTGACTTAAGGGTCAGGAAAATTCGCTTTGTCGATGAGCAACGGATTTCGGTGTTGGTCCACCGGCGATGTCCTATACCTTCAGTTAAGCGCAAATCCCTGTGGGAGCGGGCTTGCTCGCGAAGGCGGCGGTCCTGCCGGAGGATTTCTTGCGCACGGGCTGGCCTCTTCGCGAGCAAGCCCGCTCCCACAAGGTTCCTGCCAGTAAAAATTTGCTTATATCGTGCCAAAAACCCGCTGCAGGCCCCGCGCCATGACGTATCGAGTGCGCTACACTGCGCCGCTTGTGCAAATCGAAGAGTTTGAAGGACAACCATGACGTTCAAGGCCCCGGACAGCCTCGCCGAGCAAATCGCCCATCATCTCGCCGAGCGCATCATTCGTGGCGAAATGAAGCCGGGAGAGCGCATCCAGGAACAAAAGGTCACGCTGGCGCTCAATGTCAGCCGCGGCTCGGTCCGCGAGGCCCTGCTGATCCTGGAACGGCGCCATCTGATCGCGATCCTGCCGCGCCGTGGCGCCCACGTCACCGAACTCACCGAACACAACGTGCGCAGCCTCTGCACGTTGATGAGCGAGCTGTACATCCTGCTCGGCAATGCCGTGGCCCATGGCTGGCAGCAACCGGCCGACATGGCGCCATTCGTGGCGATCCAGCAGCGCCTGACGGACGCCTACCAGCGCCAGGACATCCGTGCCTTCGTCGATGAAAGCTTCAGCGTGATGCGCGCCGCGTATCCCTTCGCCAACAACCCGTACCTGCAGGAAACCGTCGAGAACCTGCAACCGGCCATGAGTCGCGCCTATTTCCTCGCTCTGGACCAGCGCAAGGCCGAGATGAGCGAATTCCTCGACCTGTTCCAGCGCCTGCTGGTTGCCGTGCTCGCCCGTGACCTGCCGCAGGTCCGCACCGTGCTGACGGCCTACGCCCAGCGCAGTTGCGACCTGGTGGTTTCTGCCCTGACGGCGGCCTGACGTGCGACTCAAGTGCATCAAGCTGGCGGGGTTCAAGTCCTTCGTTGACCCGACCACGGTGAACTTCCCCAGTAACATGGCGGCGGTGGTCGGGCCCAATGGTTGCGGCAAATCCAACATCATCGACGCCGTGCGCTGGGTGATGGGCGAAAGTTCGGCCAAGAACCTGCGTGGCGAATCGATGACCGACGTCATCTTCAACGGCTCCACCAGTCGCAAACCGGTGAGCCAGGCCAGCATCGAACTGGTGTTCGATAACTCCGACAGCACCCTGGTCGGCGAATACGCGGCCTATGCGGAAATTTCCATTCGTCGCAAAGTCACCCGCGACAGCCAGAACAGTTACTTCCTCAACGGCGCCAAATGCCGGCGCCGCGACATCACCGATATTTTCCTGGGCACCGGCCTGGGCCCGCGCAGCTACTCGATCATCGAGCAGGGCATGATCTCCAAGCTGATCGAGGCCAAGCCCGAAGACCTGCGCAACTTCATCGAAGAAGCCGCCGGTATTTCCAAGTACAAGGAACGGCGCCGCGAGACGGAAAACCGTATCCGCCGCACCCACGAAAACCTCGCCCGTTTGACTGACCTGCGTGACGAACTCGAACGCCAGCTCGAACGCCTGCACCGTCAGGCCGAAGCGGCCAAGAAGTACCAGGAATACAAGGGCGAGGAGCGCCAGCTCAAGGCCCAGCTCTCGGCCCTGCGCTGGCAGGCGTTGAACGAGCAGGTCGGCCAGCGCGAGGCGGTGATCGGCAACCAGGAAGTCAGCTTCGAGGCGTTGGTGGCCGAGCAGCGCAACGCCGACGCGGCCATCGAACGCTTGCGGGACGGGCACCACGACCTGTCAGAACGCTTCAATCTGGTGCAGGGGCGCTTCTATTCCGTGGGCGGCGACATCGCCCGGGTCGAACAGAGCATCCAGCATGGTCAGCAACGATTGCGCCAGTTGCAGGATGACTTGAAAGAAGCCGAGCGCGCGCGCCTGGAAACCGAATCCCACCTGGGCCACGACCGCACGCTGCTGCTGACCCTTGGCGAAGAGCTGGAACGGCTCACGCCGGAGCAGGAAATCACCAGCGCCGCCGCCGAAGAAGCCGCAGCGGCACTGGAAGAAGCCGAGCTGACCATGCACGGCTGGCAAGAACAGTGGGACAGTTTCAACCTGACCTCGGCCGAGCCGCGGCGCCAGGCCGAGGTCCAGCAGTCGCGCATCCAGCAACTGGAAACCAGCATGGAGCGCCTGGCCGAGCGCCAGCGCCGGCTCGCCGAAGAGCGCGCGTTGCTCGCGGCGGACCCGGAAGATGCGGCGATCCTGGACCTGAGCGAACAACTGGCGGCCAGTGAAGCCACCCTCGAAGACTTGCAGGCCAGCGAAGACGCCCAGGTCGAACGGCTTGAGCAACTGCGCCAGGCCTTGCAATTGGCCTTGCACAATCAGCAGCAGGCCCAGGGTGAGTTGCAGCGGCTCAATGGCCGCCTTGCCTCGCTGGAGGCCTTGCAACAAGCCGCGCTGGACCCCGGCACCGGCACCGCCGAATGGTTGCGGGACCAACATCTGGCCGAGCGCCCACGGTTGGCCGAGGGCCTGAAGGTCGATGCCGGTTGGGAGTTGGCGGTGGAAACCGTGCTCGGTGCCGACCTGCAAGCGGTGTTGGTGGATGACTTTGGCGGCTTCGACCTGTCGGGCTTCAGCCAGGGTGACCTGCGCCTGCTCAGCCCGGCCGGCGATGGCGTGCGCGTGCCCGGCAGCCTGCTCGACAAAGTCGAGGTCCAGGTCGATCTGTCGCCCTGGCTGGGCCAGGTCAAACCGGTGGACAGCCTTGAGCAGGCCTTGGCCTTGCGCGGGCAATTGGCGACGGGCGAAAGCCTGATCAGCCGCGACGGGTATTGGGTCGGTCGGCATTTCCTGCGGGTGCGCCGGGCCAGTGAAGCCGAGAGCGGCATGCTCGCCCGTGGCCAGGAAATCCAGCGCCTGGGCGCCGAGCGCGAAGAGCGCGAGGCCAGCGTCGAAGCCCTGGAAAGCGAACTGCAGAACCTGCGGGCGCAACAGCGTCAGCAGGAGAACGGCCGTGAACACCTGCGTCGGCTGTTGCAGGACGAAGCCCGCCAGCAGGGTGAGCTGAAGGCGCAATTGTCAGCCGGCAAGGCCAAGGTTGAGCAGTTGGCGTTGCGCCGCAGCCGCCTTGAAGAAGAGATCGCCGAGCAAGGCGAGCAGCGCGCGCTGGAACATGAACAGATCGGCGAGGCGCGCCTGCAATTGCAGGATGCCCTCGATGCCATGGCCCTGGACACCGAACAGCGCGAGTTGCTGCTGGCCCAGCGCGACAGCCTGCGCGAACGCCTCGACCGGGTGCGCCAGGAAGCCCGTCAGCACAAGGATCACGCCCATCAGTTGGCGGTGCGCCTGGGCTCGCTCAAGGCGCAGCACGATTCCACGCGCCAGGCGCTGGAACGCCTGGAAATGCAGTCCGAGCGCCTGACCGAAAAACGCGAGCAGTTGAGCCTCAATCTGGAGGAGGGCGAGGCGCCGCTGGAAGAGCTGCGACTCAAGCTCGAAGAGTTGCTCGACAAACGCATGAGCGTCGACGAGGAACTCAAGACGGCGCAAATCGCCCTGGAGGACGCCGACCGCGAACTGCGCGACGCCGAGAAGCGTCGCAGCCAGGCCGAGCAGCAATCCCAGCTTATCCGTACCCAGATGGAACAGCAGCGCATGGAATGGCAAGCCCTGACCGTGCGTCGCAAAGCCCTGCAGGACCAATTGCTGGAAGACGGCTACGACCTCAACGGCGTGCTCGCCACCCTGGTGGCCGGGGCGAACGAGAAGGACGCCGAGGAAGAGCTGGAACGCATTGCCCTGCGCATCCAGCGGCTGGGGGCTATCAATCTGGCGGCCATCGATGAGTACCAGCAACAGTCCGAACGCAAGCGCTACCTGGATGCGCAGAACGATGACCTGGTGGAAGCGCTGGAGACCCTGGAAAACGTCATCCGCAAGATCGACAAGGAAACCCGTAACCGCTTCAAGGATACCTTTGATCAGATCAACGGCGGTTTACAGGCACTTTTCCCGAAAGTTTTCGGTGGCGGCAGCGCCTACTTGGAACTGACGGGCGAAGATTTACTCGATACAGGGGTGACCATCATGGCGCGTCCTCCTGGCAAGAAGAACAGCACCATCCATTTGCTCTCCGGCGGCGAGAAGGCGTTGACTGCCCTGGCCTTGGTTTTTGCCATTTTCAAACTGAACCCGGCGCCGTTCTGCATGCTCGACGAAGTCGACGCACCACTGGACGACGCGAACGTAGGCCGTTACGCACGGCTGGTGAAGGAAATGTCCGAGACAGTGCAGTTCATCTACATCACCCACAACAAGATCGCCATGGAAATGGCCGACCAGTTGATGGGTGTGACCATGCATGAGCCGGGCTGCTCGCGACTGGTGGCCGTGGATGTGGAGGAGGCGATGGCGATGGTGGACGCCTAGCGGCGAGCTGCAAGCGATGTGGCTTCGACTTTTAGCTTATGGCTTGTAGCTGACAGCTTGAAGCTGCTGTTATGTAGCTTGTCGCTGTGTGTCATGCTAGTTTAATGTCAATTTTTTCGTATGCGTGGGCAAAACGCCATTCAGAACATAGAGTTGGCGCCACGTTTTAAAGCGGTTTGCAATTAGCTAAGCCCCTTATTTTTCAGCATTTTTATAGAGGCACGGGATTACATGGAAATCGGTCTGCGCGAGTGGCTGATCGTCATCGGCATCATTGTCATTGCCGGTATTCTTTTCGACGGCTGGCGCCGTATGCGCGGCGGCAAGGGGAAACTCAAGTTTCGCCTGGATCGCAGCCTGTCGAACCTGCCGGATGACGATGGCAACGCCGAACTGCTGGGCCCGCCCCGGGTGCTCGATACCCACAAGGAGCCGCAGCTGGATGAGCACGACCTGCCGTCGATGAGTGCTCCTGCGCGCGAGCCACGAGAGTCGGGTTCCAAGCGCGGCAAGCGCAACAGCGAACCATCCCAGGGTGACCTGAACCTCAACCTGGACCTGGACGGCGGCCCGAGTTTCAACAGCCGTGACGACGACTTCCCGGACGAGGGCAAACCTTCGAGCGCCGACAAGGATCAGGCCCTGGCTGAAGAAGTGCTGGTGATCAGCGTGATCTGCCGCGACCCGGCCGGCTTCAAGGGCCCGGCGTTGCTGCAGAACATCCTCGAAAGCGGCCTGCGTTTCGGCGAGATGGACATTTTCCACCGTCACGAAAGCATGGCCGGCAATGGCGAGGTGCTGTTTTCCATGGCCAACGCCGTCAAGCCTGGTGTGTTCGACCTGGACGACATCGACCACTTCAGCACCCCGGCGGTGAGTTTCTTCCTTGGCTTGCCAGGCCCGCGTCATCCCAAGCAGGCCTTCGACGTGATGGTGGCTGCGGCGCGCAAGTTGTCCCAGGAGCTCAACGGTGAGTTGAAGGATGACCAGCGCAGCGTGCTGACCGCCCAGACCATCGAGCATTACCGCCAGCGCATCGTCGAGTTCGAGCGCCGGGCCTTGACCCAGAAGCGCTGACAGATGAAAGGGCTCTCCTTGACGAGGGCTTTGTGTGACGAGGGAGCCTGCTCCCGCTGGAGGGCGAAGCGCCCCCTGTGATTGAAAAACAGAGCAGCTTCGGCTGCTCTTTTGCTTTATGAGAGAACACCTATGAAAGCCGCTGAAACCCGTATCCTGGCGCTGCGTACCGAACTGGATCAGCACAACTACCGCTACCACGTCCTTGATGAGCCGAGCATCCCGGACGCCGAGTACGACCGCCTGTTCCACGAACTCAAGGCCCTGGAAGCGCAGCACCCGGAGCTGGTGACCAGCGACTCGCCAACCCAGCGGGTTGGCAGCGTGGCGCTGTCGGCGTTCAGCCAGGTGCGTCACGAGATACCGATGCTCAGCCTGGGCAATGCCTTCGACGAAACCACGATGCGCGAATTCGACCGCCGAGTGACCGAAGGTCTCGACCTGCCGGTGGGCGATCTGCTGGGCGGCGGTGCGGCGGTGGAGTACAGCTGCGAGCCCAAGCTCGATGGCCTGGCGGTCAGCCTGTTGTACCAGGACGGCGTGCTGGTACGCGGGGCCACGCGCGGTGACGGCACCACCGGCGAAGACATCAGCGTCAACGTGCGCACCGTGCGCAACATTCCCCTCAAGTTGCAGGGCGGTGGCTGGCCGCCCGTGCTGGAGGTGCGTGGCGAGGTGTACATGTCCAAGGCCGGCTTCGAGCGCCTCAACGCCACGCAGTTGGAGGCGGGCGGCAAGACCTTCGCCAACCCGCGCAACGCGGCGGCCGGCAGTCTGCGGCAATTGGATTCGAAAATCACTGCCAATCGCCCGCTGGAATTCTGCTGCTATGGCATCGGCCAGGTGAGCACCGACATCGCCGATACCCACATCGGCAACCTCAAGCAGCTCAAGGCCTGGGGCATGCCCATCAGCCGCGAGTTGAAACTGGCCCACGGCATCGACGAATGCCTGGATTACTACCGTGACATCGGCGAGCGTCGCAACGCGCTGCCCTATGAAATCGACGGCGTGGTGTTCAAGGTCAACAGCATCGCTTCCCAGCGTGAACTGGGTTTCCGCGCCCGTGAGCCGCGCTGGGCCATCGCCCATAAATTCCCCGCCAGCGAAGAACTCACCGAACTGCTGGACGTCGAGTTTCAGGTTGGCCGCACCGGCGCGGTCACGCCGGTGGCTCGTCTCAAGCCGGTAAAAGTCGCCGGTGTGACTGTCGCCAACGCGACGTTGCACAACATGGACGAAGTGGCGCGCCTGGGCCTGATGATTGGCGACACGGTGATTATCCGTCGTGCCGGGGACGTGATCCCGCAGGTGGTGCAAGTCGTCACCGAGCGCCGTCCGGAAAATGCCCGCCCGGTGGAAGTCCCTCAACGGTGTCCGGTATGCGGTTCCCATGTGGAACGCACCCAACTGATCAAGCGCAGCAAGGGCCGCGAGACCATCAGCGAAGGCGCGGTGTACCGTTGCGTCGGCCGGCTGGCCTGCGGGGCGCAACTCAAGCAGGCGATCATCCATTTCGTCTCGCGCCGGGCCATGGACATCGAAGGCCTGGGCGAGAAGAGCGTTGAACAATTGGTGGACGAAGGCCTGGTGGGTTCACCTGCGGATCTGTATGCCCTGACCTTCGAGCAGGTGGTCGACCTGGAAGGCTTTGCCGAACTGTCGAGCAAGAACCTGCTGGCGGCGATTGTCGACAGCAAGAAACCGAGCCTGGCGCGTTTCATCTACGCCCTCGGCATCCCGGACGTGGGCGAAGAAACCGCCAAGGTCCTGGCTCGCTCCCTGGGATCGCTGGAGCGTGTCCAGGCCGCCTTGCCTCACGTGCTCACCTACTTGCCCGACGTTGGCCTGGAAGTGGCCCACGAGATCCACAGCTTCTTTGAAGACCCGCACAACCGCGAGGTGATCAAGGACCTGCTGCGCCACGGCCTGGAGATCCAGGACCAGGGCGAACTGGGCGCCGAGTTCTCGGCCAGCACCACCCTGGGCGGCTTTCTGGACAAGCTGCACATCCCATCGGTCGGGCCGGGTGGGGCACAGAAACTGGCGGACAAGTTCGGGTCAATCGAAGCGGTCATGAACGCCGACTGGCTGGACATGCGCCAGGCGCTGCCGGAAAGACAGGCCAACGCCGTGCGCGAGTTTTTCGCCGTTGCCGACAACCGCCAGCAAGCGCAGGCCGCCGAGCAACAGCTGCGGGACTTCGGCATGCATTGGCAGAGCGAGAAGAAAGTCGTCGAAGGTTTGCCCGAGGCAGGACATACCTGGGTGCTGACCGGTTCGCTGGAGTTGATGAGCCGCGACGTCGCCAAGGACAAGCTGGAGAGCCTGGGGGCCAAGGTCGCCGGCTCCGTGTCGGCGAAAACCCATTGCGTCGTCGCCGGGCCGGGCGCGGGTTCGAAGCTGGCCAAGGCCAGCGAGCTGGGGGTCAAGGTGCTGGATGAAGAGGCGTTCGTGGCGTTTCTCGGGAAGCACGGCATCACGGTCTAGCCGCGAGTGGAACGATCGGGGTCGGACGATGATCTAGTCTTGCAGCCTCCTGGAGAGATCGTCATGTACCGCTTCTTCGAACAACTGAGCTCACGCATCGCCGCACCATTGCTGGGGGATCGATCGCGCAACAGCAAGGTCTGGCCGTGTCGTTGCGGCCAGTCACTGTTTTTTCGCAACAGCCAATGCCTGGCCTGCCTGGCGGCGTTGGGTTATCAACCGGAACAGAGTCGCCTTTCGTCCCTGCAACCGGGCGAGCAACCTGACACCTGGACCCTGGATGCCGACCCGCAGGCCGGGCGGTTTCGCCGTTGCGCCAACCTCGATACCCCAGCGGCGTGCAATTGGCTGCTGCCAGCCAATGGGCCCGACACCTTGTGCATCGCCTGTAGCCTGAACCGCACCATCCCTGATCTGTCGATCCCGGAAAACCCCGAGCGCTGGTGCAAGGTGGAGACCGCCAAGCGTCGGCTGGTGGCGCAGCTGATCACCCTCGGTCTGCCGGTCGTCCCGAAAACCGTCGATGAAAGCGCGGGCCTGGCCTTCGATTTCCTCGGCGTCAACCCCGACGGCAAGCCGCCGACCACCGGCCACGCCAATGGACTGATCACCCTCGACATCAAAGAGGCGGACGACGCCCATCGCGAACACGTGCGCCAGCAGATGCGCGAGCCGTACCGCACCTTGCTCGGGCATTTCCGTCACGAGGTGGGGCACTACTACTGGGATCGACTGATCGCCAACAGCCATTGGCTCGAAGCGTTTCGCCAGTTGTTCGGCGACGAGCGCGCCAGTTATTCCGAAGCCCTGGAGCGACACTACCAGCAGGGCGCGCCGCTGGGCTGGCAAACCCACTACGTCAGCGCCTACGCGACCATGCACCCCTGGGAAGACTGGGCCGAGACTTGGGCGCACTATCTGCACATGATGGACGCAGTAGACACCGCGCTGGGCTTCGGCATGAGCGCCCGGGAAATGGACTTCGACTACCAGCCGTTTCCGTCCGAGACCTTGTACGACCCTGGGCATGCCGGCGGCACGGCGTTCCTGTCATTCGTCAACGCCTGGATCGAACTGGCCGGTATGCTCAACGAATTGTCCCGCAGCATGGGCCAGCCGGATTTCTACCCGTTCGTCGTCCCGGCTGCGGTCATCACCAAGTTGCATTTCATCCACCTGGTGACTCAGGGCGAGGGTGGTCGGGCGGATGAGGTGTTGTTGTAGTCTGGCTGGCTCGACAGCGCTGCATATATGATCTGTACGGCTGGTTTGCAGCCCTAGGATGTAACGGTTTTGGTAACAAAAATTTCTAAGGATAGAATGCCGGCGGAACGAGTGCTCGTAATAGTTACTATCTATTCTGATAGTACTCTGTGTTCAAATTTTCCCTTACTCTGAAACGCTCAAGAATGATGGTTTTGGTGCTTAGGAGAATGTGATGAACGATAAGAGAACAGATACCCACAATGAACGAGTTGTAATCCCCAATGCTCCTCGGAATCTTGCCCAGGCTGGTGCAACTCAATACACCATCCTGTTGAGCTGGCTGATTTCGGATAATGTCAGGCCCGATGAAATAGCCAGTCATACGTTTAAAGTGACCAGAACAGAAAATGGGCAGGAGCAATTCGTACCTGCAGCTCGAATACAACCGGATGGCAATGGTCAATACTCTCATACCATCGAAGTCAGTGGAGGTTCACAGCCTGTTAAGTTTAATGTGCAAGTCAGGGCTCAGGCGCTCAACGCGGAATATGGCCCCTTCTGTCCAGTATTAATCTGTTCAACAGCGGTTGAGTAATATTTGACAATCAGTTTATTTTCTCGTGCTGAAATAGGAGGGAGCTACGTTTTGAGCAAGGCTCGTCTGCGATAGCGATGAATCTCCTTGCATTGAAGTTGAATATGCCTAAGCCATCGCGAGCAAGCTCGCTCCCACATACAGGCTTGTGAACACCGAGCCTCTGTGGAAGCGAGCTTGCTCGCGA
>NZ_JAGGOF010000092.1:18922-30746 GCF_018614775.1 Pseudomonas fluorescens | reverse complement strand
GGGCGGGACCTCCCACAGGGTCATAGGTGGCACAAGGAGGTCATATCAAAACGCCAACTTGAACCCGATCATTGCCAGCATCACCGCCAGGCACGGGCGCAGCAGGTCGTCGGAGACCCGCCCTGACAAATGGCTGCCCAGATAGATGCCCGGCAACGAACCGATCAGCAGAAAGCCAAGGATGTGCCAGTCCATGTTGCCCATGCTCGCATGGCCCAGGCCGGCGACCAGGGTCAGCGGCACGGCGTGGGCGATTTCGGTGCCCACCAGGCGCTTGGTGATCAGAAACGGGTAGAGGATGAACAATGCGACGGTGCCCAGGGCGCCGGCACCGATGGACGTCAATGCCACCATAGTGCCCAACACCAGGCCGGTGATGACCGTGAGCACATTGAGCCGCGAACCGGACGGGTTGTAGTGGCCGCCAGCGCGGTCATGGGCGAATTGCAGCAGGCGCTTCTTGAACAGGATTGCCAGGGCGGTGGCAAACAGCACGTAGCCCAAGGCCTGCTTGATCACCGCGTTCATGGCATCGGGCGAGCTGTGCAGGCTGCTCAGAAACCACAGCGTCAAGCCGACCGCCGGCACACTGCCCAAGGTCAGCCAACCGGTGATGGCCCAATCGATATTGCGGTTTTTCGCATGGACCAGCACACCGCCCGACTTGGTAATGGCCGCGTACAGCAAATCCGTACCCACTGCCGTCGCCGGGTTGATGCCAAACCACAACAGAATAGGGGTCATGAGCGAACCGCCGCCGACGCCGGTCATTCCGACAATGAAGCCGACTACCAAGCCTGCTACGACTAAACCGACATTACCGAAATCCATCAAACCCGTCTCAGCGCAACCACATGGAAAATCTGGCCGCGAGCATAGCGATTTTTCTTATAACCTCCTATATCGATGTGATCTATCTTTATTCCTTTCTCGAACTCTATTGAACAGGCAGGAAGTTCAAAAATAGCAGGCTCTGGGCGTAGTTGAGCCCGATACGCCGGTAACGCTCATCCAGCATCTGCGTCAGCAAGTCCAATCGCGCAACGATTTTTCCAAACTCCACCGCGAAGCTCAGGTTGCTGCCCTCCTCCGAGATCTCGTTGGAGAACAGCAACAACTTGCCGTCCTTGTCCTGGCGCTGACTCAATATCCAGGTGGCTTTTTCAATATTGCGCGCCGCGTTGCTGACGAAGCGCGGGTCGATGGTGTCGGTCATGTAGAACTCGAGGCGGTTGCCATGAGCGGTGACCAACATGCTGCCGATGGCATAGATGAATGCCCCGACCCGGTCCCCGAGAAACTCCGGGCTCATCGCATAGCTCAGGGCCGCCAGGTCCTTCCTGCCACCCAGGGTTGGCAAGGGTTGCTGCTGCTCGATGGCCATGCGCACCTGTTTCTCAGCGATACGGGCCTCGAGAAAGCCGGACTTGCGCAGCTCTTCGGGGTTGCGCAGGTACAGCTTGCTCATCAACAGGTAAAGGCTTTGCAGGTTGTCGTGCATCGCCAAGGTCGCCATGCGATCAACGCTGGTCTGCAAAAACTCCTGGGGCCTGGCGCTGCTGAACTGCGTGACCATGTCCTGGCCTTGCTGGTGGCTGCAGCCGCTGCTGAACAGGACCAACACACCGATCAGCCACGCAGGACAGCGCCGTCGCAACACACTCACAGAATAAAAAGCGCCGGCCATCGAGTCTCGGTCTGGGCAAGGGGAAGCGACGGGGATCGCCGCTTCCAGGCCATGGATAGAGCGACAAAAACCGCAAAAGTGCAGTGCCCGACGAAGCTGCGTCCTCCGAGGCATGGCTTCAATTTTCTAATTAGTCTTACTTTTTAATTGATAAATCTCTATTTATGGCTATAAATCCCTTCTTGAACCTTAAATAGAAAGACTACTGAACAAAAAACGCTTCACCACTGTCCGACCAGTAACGGACCCGACCCGCGTTCAAAACAACAACAAAACAACAGGAAGGAAGGTCAAACCATGCTTGAATCCAGACATCTGCTCACGGCCCTCGGAGTGTCTCTGATGATCGCCACCCCTGCCCAGGCCGCCGGCCTGACCAATGAACGCGCAGCGTTCGGCAAGACCGACGACGGCACCGCGGTGGAAAAATTCGTGCTGCGCAACAGCCACGGCATGGAAGCCACGGTGATCACCTACGGCGGGATTCTCCAGTCGTTGATCGTGCCGGACAAACACGGCAAGGCCGCCGACGTGGTGCTCGGCTTCGACGATGTGCAGGGCTACCAGAAGAACGGCAACGTGTACTTCGGCGCGACCATCGGCCGTTTCGGCAATCGTCTGGCCGACGGTGCCTTCGAGTTGGACGGCAAGCGTTACCAGGTTCCGCAGAACGACCACGGCAACTCCTTGCACGGTGGGCCACAAGGGTTCGACAAGCATGTGTGGAAGGCTGAACCCCACGATGGCAAGGACTCGGTGGGTGTAACCCTGACCTATCTGTCGGCGGACGGCGAGATGGGCTTTCCCGGTGCGTTGAAGACCGACGTCACCTACAGCCTCAACGACAAGAACGAGTTACGCATCGAGTACAAGGCCACCACCGACAAACCGACGGTGCTGAACCTGACCAACCACAGCTACTTCAACCTGGCCGGTGCCGGTAACGGCGACATCCTGAAACAGGTCGCCACCCTGTACGCCTCGCACTACACGCCGGTGAACGGCAAGCTGATTCCTACCGGAGAATTGGCTCCGGTGGCCGGCACGCCCCTGGACTTCACCAAGCCCACCGCCATCGGTGCGCATATCAAGGCCGATCATCCACAACTCAAATTTGCTGAACCGAAACAGGGCGGCTTCGATTTCAACTGGATCCTGGATGCCAAGGGTGACGTCGGCAAACTGGCTGCCGACGCTTACGATCCGCAGTCCGGGCGGCATCTGCAGCTCTACACCAGCGAACCCGGCGTGCAGTTCTACACCGGCAACTTCCTCGATGGCACCATCAAGGGCAAGCAAGGCAAGGTCTACCCGCACTGGGGTGCGTTCACCCTGGAAACCCAACACTATCCGGACGCGCCCAACCAGCCAAACTTCCCGTCGACGCGGCTTGATCCGGGCCAGACCTACGCCCAGACCATGGTGTTGAAGTTCTCCGCCAAGTAACCCCCTCCCCCTGATCGCTCCCACAGCTCGGCTGAAAGCCATCCACTGTGGGAGCGAGCCTGCTCGCGATGACGGCGTGTCAGTCGATATCAATGTTGCTTGAGCCACCGCTATCGCGAGCAGGCTCGCTCCCACAAAGGGGATGGCTCGTGTACTGGGTGGGGCACTCAATCTTGAACACTTGGTCTATCCTGCTGCCACACGTCTGATGTTCAACTGCATAGGAGACAGGCATGAGAACTCTGGAATTGGCCGGCGTGTCCGTACCCGTGATCGGCCAAGGCACCTGGCACATGGGCGAGGAAGCGTCCCAGCACAAGAAAGAAGTGGCCGCCCTGCGCCTGGGCATCGAGCTGGGGATGACCCTGATCGACACCGCAGAGATGTACGCCGAGGGCGGTGCCGAGACAGTCGTTGGCGAGGCGATCACCGGTCTGCGGGACCAGGTTTTCCTGGTGAGCAAGGTCTACCCCCACAACGCCAGCCGCAAAGGCATCCCGCTGGCGTGCGAGCGCAGTTTGCGCCGGCTCGACACCGATTACATCGACCTTTATCTATTGCACTGGCGCGGCCAATACCCGCTGGACGAAACCGTCGAAGCCTTCGAACGCCTGCGCGAGGAAGGCAAGATCGGCCGCTGGGGCGTCTCGAACTTCGACGTCGCCGACCTCGAAGCGCTGGCCTCGCCGGCCTGCGCCACCAACCAGGTGCTGTACAACCTGCAGGAACGCGGCATCGAGTTCGACCTGCTGCCCTGGTGCCAACAGCGCAGCCTGCCAGTCATGGCCTACTGCCCGGTCGGCCAGGGCGGACATCTGCTCAAGGATCACACCTTGGGGCAGATTGCCGAGCGTCACGGCGCAACACCGGCGCAGGTCGCGCTGGCCTGGTTGTTGCGCCAGGACAGTGTCATTGCCATTCCCAAGGCGGTGCAGCCTGAGCATGTGCGGTTGAACGCCGAAGCGGCGAACCTGCAACTGGCGCCCCAGGACCTGGCCGCCCTCGACCTGACGTTTGTGCAGCCCCGAGGCAAGCAGCGATTGGCGATGGTTTGAGACTGTGGGAGCAAAGCTTGCTCCCACATTGCCAGGAGGGTTTTCTAGAACAACCCCATCTGCCCGCCCACCAACGTCGAGAAATCATCATCCACGAACGGCAGGATCGCGTCCGCCACCGGCTGTAGCTGTTTGGTCACGTAGTGGTCGTAATCGATGGGCGCGCTGCGGATTTCCAGCGGCTCCGGGCCGGCGACGGTGATGACGTAGCTGATCCAGCCGCCATGCTGGTATTGCCGCGGGCGGCCCTGGCGCTGGTTGAATTCGTCGGCCAACCGCGCCGCCCGCACGTGGGGCGGCACGTTGCGTTCGTAGTCGTCCAGCGGCCGGCGCAGGCGCTTGCGGTAGACCAGGCGTTCGTCGAACGTTCCGTCCAGGGTCTGCTGCACATAATCGCGCACGTAATCCTGATAGGGCTTGCGATGGAAGATCCGCTCGTACAACTCCTGCTGGAACTGCCGGGCCAGCAGCGACCAGTCGGTGCGCACGGTTTCCAGGCCCTTGTAGACGATTTCGTCATTGCCATCGGCGCGGGTCACCAGGCCGGCGTAGCGTTTCTTGCTGCCCTCCTCGGCGCCGCGAATGGTCGGCATCAGGAAGCGCTTGAAATGGGTTTCGAATTGCAACTCCAGCGCACTCTCCAGCCCGAACTCCTCATGCACCTGCGCGCGCCACCACTGGTTGACGTGCGCCACCAGCTCGCGACCGATCCTGGCCGCCTCCTCCTGGCCATGGGCGCGGCGCAGCCAGACGAACGTGGAATCGGTGTCGCCGTAGATCACCACATGCCCCTGGGCTTCGATCAACTGCCGGGTGCGCTGCATGATCTGGTGGCCGCGCAGCGTGATGGACGACGCCAGCCGTGAATCGAAGAAGCGACAGCCACTGGAACCGAGCACGCCGTAGAAGGCATTCATGATGATTTTCAGTGCCTGGGACAACGGTGCGTTGTGTTCGCGCTTGGCCGTCTCGCGACCTTCGGCGACCCGCGCCACGATGGCCGGCAGGCAATGGCGGGTCCGGGAGAAGCGCCCACCGCGAAAGCCCGGCACAGACTCATCGTCGCCCGGATGGCGCAGGCCTTCGATCAAACCCACCGGGTCGATCAGAAAGGTGCGGATGATCGACGGGTACAGGCTCTTGTAGTCCAGCACCAGCACCGACTCGTAGAGCCCCGGCTGGGAATCCATGACGAAGCCGCCCGGGCTGGCCTCGGGCGGGCGCTGGCCGAGGTTGGGTGCAACAAAACCCTGACGGTGCATCAACGGCATGTACAAATGCGTGAAGGCCGCCACCGAACCACCGCTGCGGTCCGCCGGCAGGCCGGTGACGCTGGCGCGCTCCAGCAGGAACGTGAGCAGTTCGGTTTTGGCAAAGATCCGCGTCACCAACTCGCAGTCCTTGAGGTTGTAACGGGCCAGGGCCGGTTTGTCCTCGGCGAACATGCGATTGATCTCGTCCATGCGCTGGTACGGGTTATCGATCGACTTGCCCTCTCCCAACAGGGTCTGGGCGACGTTTTCCAGGCTGAACGAAGGGAAGCTCCAGGTGGCCGAGCGCAGGGATTCGATGCCGTCGATGATCAGCCGGCCGGCCGCCGAAGCAAAGAAGTGGTTGTTACGTGCACCGTGCTCGCGCCATTGCATTTCTTCGCCGCCGCGCCCCAGGCGCAACGGTACGGCGAGACGGCGAGCATGCTCATGCAGCACGCGCAGGTCGAATTGCACCAGGTTCCAGCCGATGATGCCGTCGGGGTCGAAGCGCGCGAACCATTCGTTGAGTTTTTTCAGCAGGACTGTGCGCGATTCGCAGTATTCGAGCCGGAAGTCCACACCGCTGTCGTCGCCATTGGGCGGCCCGAGCATGTAGACCTGGCGCTCGCCGCAGCCCTCAAGGGCAATGGAATACAAATCACCCTGGGCGGTGGTCTCGATGTCCAGGGAGACCAGGCGCAAGGCCGGACGGTACGCCGGCGCCGGTTTCATTTGCACCTCCACCAGCAGGCCGCCGGCCGCCGGGGTGCCGCCGAACCAGACCGGCGCCGTGATGAAGCGCTCCATCAGGTAGCGCTCCGGTGGCCGGATGTCGGCTTCGAACACCTCGACACCGGCGCGGCGCAAGGTGGTGTCCAGGCGCATCAACTGGGCGTGTTGCTGGCAATACAGCCCGAGCACCGGACGATGCTCGAAATCGAGCAGGTCCAAGGGGCGCAACTCGATGTCTTTCTCCCCTTGCAGCAGGGCTTCAAGCTGACCGCGCTGAACCTGCGGCACGAACGCCACCGACGGCTGCACCGGCAGGCGCACACGCCGGGGGCCAGCGTCGGTCGCCAGCCAGAATTCGACTTCGGTGCCGGCCGGGGTGTCGCGCCAATGCCGGGTCAGGACGAAGCCCTGCTGTAAATCCACCGCTGCAACCTCGTATTTTGCGTGAGAGGAGATTCTACCTGTGGCGAGGGAACTTCACCTGCTCAACCGGCACCGCGACAAGGATCGATGGCATCCCATCAGGGGAAATTCATTGCCCATGACGTTATTTGACGATCGGCCGCCGCTTTAGCGCTTGCTCTGCGCCGTTGGGTCTACGATTCTTTAACAACACCTGCAAAAACCACTCGAGGCCCACCATGAAAACCGTCGCGCAGTTGCTCCGGATAAAAGATGAGAAGAACCAGCATGTACACACCATCTCACCGGACGACATGGTATTGCAGGCCCTGATGCGCATGGCCGAGAAGAACGTCGGTGCCTTGCTGGTGGTGAAAAACGAGGAAGTGCTGGGGATCATCAGCGAGCGTGACTATGCGCGCAAAATGGTCTTGCACGGTCGCTCGTCGGTGGGTACCAAGGTGAGTGACATCATGGTTTCTCCGGTCATCACCATCGATCCGCACCAGAACGTCGAAACCTGCCTGAGCATCATGACCGAAAAGCACCTGCGCCATTTGCCCGTGGTAGAAGACGGCAAGCTCGTCGGCCTGCTGTCCATCGGCGACCTGGTCAAGGAAGCGATTGCCGAACAGGCCGACCTGATCCGACAGCTGGAGCAATACATTCGCGGTGAATGAACGGCGAGTCGGGTTGCTCATTTGCGGGACACTTCTATATTGAAGGGGTTGCCCCTGCCCGAGCATCCCGATGACCGCCACCGCCCGACTGATCATCTGTGAACATTGCGATGCGGTGTATGAGCCGGTTGTCCTCGTCCGGCACCAAAAGGCCTCCTGCCTGCGCTGCCACGCGGTGATCCAGCGCTACAACGGCCTGAGCATCGAGCAACGCCTCGCCTTGACCGTCACCGCAGCGGTGCTGTGGGCATTCACCAATGTCTATCCGGTGATGAGCATCCGCCTCAAGGGCCTGAGCAACAGCGCGACGCTATGGGACTCCATCGTCGCGCTGAGCCAAGGGCCGATAACGTTCATTGCCCTGGTCGCCGCCGTGGCGATCATCGTCGCGCCGGCCTTGCAACTGACGCTGCTGCTCTGGGTGCTGGGCTACGCCCACGCCAATCGGCGAGCGCCGGGCTTCAACCTGTGCATGCGCAGCCTGGAAGCCCTGCGGCCCTGGAGCATGCTGGAGGTGTGCCTGCTCGGTGCGCTGGTGGCGGTGATCAAGCTTGCCGGCTTGCTCGACGTACTGCCGGGCATCGGCCTGTTTGCCCTGGCGGCCTTGAGCCTGCTGATGATCCGCATTGCCGGGCGCGATGTCCGCGACCTGTGGGACAACCTGTGAACGGCGCGCCATGGGTCTCCCCGCCCCAGGCCGACGACCTGAACCTATGCCTGTGCCACAGCTGTGGCCTGGCGTGCGACATGAGCGATGAACCCCAGGCCTGTCCGCGTTGCGACGCCGAGCTGCATCGACGCAAACCCAACCCTATCACCCGCACCTGGGCCTACATGCTGGCGGCGCTGGTGTTCTACATCCCCGCCAACCTGCTGCCGGTCATGAACACCCGGATGCTTGGCAACGGCGCCGACAGCACCATCATCAGCGGCGTCATCGAGTTCTGGCAAAGCGGCGCCTGGGACATCGCGCTGATCATCTTCATTGCCAGCATCGCGGTGCCGGGCATCAAGTTCGTCGTGCTGACCCTGCTGCTGGTGACTGTCCAGCGGCGCAGCAGTTGGGCCCAGGTGCAACGGGCAAAGCTGTACCGGCTGGTGGAAGTCATCGGCTACTGGTCGATGCTCGATGTACTGGTGGTGGCCCTGGTGGCGGCGCTGGTCAAGTTCCAGGCCCTGAGCGATATCGAACCGCGGCCCGGCATCCTGTTCTTCGGCCTGGTGGTACTGTTCACCATGCTCTCGGCCATGAGTTTCGACCCCCGGCTGATCTGGGATACCCAACCATCCGAGGAGCTCCTGGATGAAGACACAAGCCACTGAAGGGCAACAGCCCGTGCCGGGGCGCGCCAACGTCACCACCCGCCGCTGGTCGGTATCGCTGGTGTGGATCGTGCCGATCATCGCCGTACTGGTGGGGGTGTCCCTGGTGGTCCACGACTGGATGCAGGAAGGCCCGACCATCTCCATCACCTTCAAGACCGGCCAGGGCCTGACCGCCAACAAGACCGAGGTGAAATACCGCAACGTGGTCATCGGCCAGGTCACCGACGTGCAACTGAGCAACGACCAGAAGAACGTCACCGCCACGGTCAAGCTTGCCAAGACCGCCGACACCTTCACCCACGAAGACTCGGTGTTCTGGGTGGTACGGCCACGCATCGGCGCCGGCGGGATCTCGGGAATCGACACGTTGCTGTCCGGCGACTTCATCGGGGCCGACGCCGGCCAGTCGAAAGTACGCGCAAAGTCCTTCACCGGCCTCGAAGCCCCGCCGCCGATCACTTACGGCGAACCGGGCAAGCGCTTCACCCTGCACTCCCAGGACCTTGGCTCGCTGGACATCGGCTCGCCGGTGTACCTGCGCAAGATCCCGGTGGGCCAGGTCGTGTCCTACGCGCTGGACGCCGAGGGCAAGGGCGTCGACATCGACGTGTTCGTCAATGCGCCCAACGATGTGTACGTCACCGAGAACACCCGGTTCTGGAACGTCAGCGGCGTGGACGTGAACGTCGGCGCCAACGGTTTCGCGGTCAAGACCGAGTCGCTCTCGGCGCTGTTGCTGGGAGGCATCGCGTTCCGCGCCCCGGAATACAGCCCCGACGACAGCCCGGCCAACGAGGACAAGACGTTCGAGCTGTTTGCCGACCAGCAGAGCGCACTCGCCCCGCCCAATGGCAAGGCGCAGTACCTGGCGTTGCGATTCGACCAGGCGCTGCGCGGGTTGCGGGTCGATGCCCCGGTCGAGTTCCTCGGCGTGGAAATTGGCCGGGTGGTCGCCATCAATCTGGATTTCGATGAGAAGCAGCGTAGTTTTCCGGTCAACGTCGGCGTGGTGATCTACCCGCAAAGGCTGGGCAAGGCCCATGAAAAACTGCTCAAGACACTCAATCACGATCCCGAGGACGAAGCCGCCGGCGCCCGCCTGATCGGCAGTTTCGTCGAGCGGGGCCTGCGCGCCCAGGCCCGCAGCGGCAACCTGCTGACCGGGCAGTTGTACATCGCGCTGGATTTCTACCCCAAGGCGGAAAAGGTCGCCTTCGACCCGACCGCCCGACCTGTGCGTATCCCGACCATCCCGGGCAGCCTCCAGCAATTGCAGGAACAACTGCAGTCCGTGGTGGAGCGGATCAACAAACTGCCACTGGAAAGCATCGCCAGCAACCTGGACGGCAATCTGGTGGAGTTGCGCAAAGGCCTGAACCAGTTCAACAGCAAGACCCTGCCCAGCGTGCAAAATACCTTGCAGGACGTGAGCAAGACCCTGCATTCGGCCAACACCACACTCGCCGAGGATTCGCCCCAGCGTGAACAACTGACGCAGACCCTCGATGACCTGGGCCGCATGTCACGTTCGCTGCGTGAGCTGTCCGACTACCTGAGCCGTCATCCCGAATCGCTGCTGCGCGGTCGCCCCAAGGATGCACCGGCGCAGAACCTCACCTTGCCGCTGAAAGAATGATCACGGGAGCACGCCAAATGTCGATGAAAATCACCTGGGTGGCCGTCGCCCTGCTGCTCGCTGCCTGCCGCAGCGATCCGATTCACTACCACACCCTGAGCCCCGCCCAACCGGCCGGCCAGTCGCGGTCCGACGTGGACATCCAGGTCGAGCAGGTCAGCGTCCCGCCCCAGGTGGATCGCACGCAAATGGTCATTCGCCAAGGCAACAGCGGGCTGGCGATCCTTGAAACCGAGTGGTGGGGCGCCAGCCTGGCAGACGAGCTGCACAGCAGTCTGGACGAACAACTGAACCATCCCGGCGCGCCAAAGCAGTTGTTGCGCGTAGACGTGCAGCGTTTCGACTCGATCCCCGGGCGCTACGCCCGCATGGACGTGCAATGGCGACTGCGTGGTGCGCAATCGCGTCCCCTCACCTGCCGCAGCAGCCTGCAAACGCCGGCCGGCGGCAGCATCGATGAGCTGGTGACGGCCCATCAGAACAACGTCCGGCAATTGGTCGGCCTCGTCGAGCAGGCCGCCGTCCGAAACGCCTGCCCTTGATTCACTCAGGCCAATGCAACGACAACACCGGCGCGACACGTGGGTGGCGGTCGATGCGCTCCAGCAATCCGAAGAACTCCGGGCGGGCGCTGAGCATCGCCTCCCGCGTCCCACTCCATTGGCTGATCACGGCGGCCAGGATATCCAGCGCCCCCGGCTCGGCACCGTTGAGAAAAGGCCGAGCGGCGAACTGATCGGCAAACAACGCCCAGTTGCGATACAGCCGTTGCCGGGTACCGGCGACCAGTTGCTGGCAGGTTGCTTCATCCGCATCCTCCAGCCAGCGCTCCGGAAAATCGATGATGCCGATGGGCGTATAGCAATTGGCGGCGATATAGACCAGGCCCCGTAGAATTTGCGCTCGCTCGCCAGGGGCCGCCGGCAGCAGCTTCGACTCTGGAAAGCTCAGCCCGAGGTGAATCAGGATCGCCGCGGCCTCGGTCAGCACCGAGCCATCCGGCAACTGCAGGGTCGGTACTTGCACCTGGGGATTCAACGCTTCGAGCTCTTTCGTCGCCTCGCTGTCCTCGGTCGAATAGGCGTCGATCCGGCGAAAAGGCACCCCGCACAGGCACAAGGCGACTTCCACTGCCGAAGAACCGGACTGGCGATGGCCGTACAACTGATACATGAGTGATCTCCTGAGGATGCGGTTATGCGGTAGAGCACGGCTGCCCGGCGGCGTTCAACCCAGCAGTTGCCAAGCTGACCGGCTGTGGGCCAACGAGCTATCAGCGCCGTCGATACTCACCATCATTTCAATGAAGTTCTATTGATGGTTACCCGGCGCAACAATGGCCCCACACAAACCCACAGCATCCCCGGAGCACACCGTCATGAAACGTCAAATCATCCTCAGCTTCGCTTTCTCTGTACTGGCTGCCAACGTATTCGCTGCCTCTTCCCAACCGGTTGTCGCCGAGGGCGGCTCGGACCGCCTGATCGAGAACCGTGTCGCTGAAGGCGGTGCCGATCGTCTGCTGGAACGTCGTGTTGCCGAAGGTGGCTCCGATCGCCTGATCGAGAATCGTGTCGCTGAAGGCGGCGCCGATCGCCTGATCGAAA
>NZ_JAGGOF010000092.1:0-18857 GCF_018614775.1 Pseudomonas fluorescens | reverse complement strand
CGATCGCCTGATCGAAAACCACGCATGAGGTTTGCAATCGCGGCCAGGTCTCAAGCAATACCACCAGTGGCGAGGGAGCAGGCTTCCTCGCCACAAGCTTGCTACCTTCCTGAAGCCCGCGCCATACACCGCTGATAACGCTCATCCACCCGCTTGGCAAACCACGCCGTGGTCAACTTGCGAGTGATCTTCGGGCTCTTGAGCACGATCCCCGGCAGTACCGCCCGCGGCAACGGCTTGCCTTCGGCCTTTTCGGCCAATTCAAACACCCGCTTGTAGAGCTTGCTGTCCTCGAACGCCAGGCTGTCGCCCTGCTCCAATTGATCGCGAATGGTCGGGTTACGCATCCCCAACGATTTGCCCAGCGTGCGCACCGCCAGTTCCGTGCTGCCCGGCATGATCGAACCAGGCAGAATCAAATCGCCATCCAGTGCCAGGGAAATCCCTGATGCCCGACTCACCGCATGCTGGAACGCCGCGTTGCGGCTGGCGTACCACCCGGCATTGAAATCGGCGAAACGGTACAACGGTTCGGCATAGCTGACCGGATAGCCCAACAAGTGCGCGATACCGAAATACATCCCGCCCCGACGGCTGAACACTTCGCGACGAATCGAGCCATCCACCGTGTAGGGATAATTCCGGGTATTGGCTTGGGCAAAGGCGATGCTGACCTGCATCGGTCCCCCCGTGTGCACCGGATTGAAGCCATCGAACAGCGTCTTGCCCAGCGGCACCAGGCTGATGAAATCATCGAAAATATCACTCAGCTCTTTCTCGCTGCGCGCCGCATTGAGCCGATCACTGTAGCTTTTACCGTTGGAAGAGCGCACTTGGAGTGCAGCGCTGACCAACAGCCCGGGAATGTGCACTTTTGCTGCACGCCGATCGATCTCCTCCCGGGCAATCTTGCCCAGCCCCGGCACGGTCGGGTCGGCCTGGAAGGTTGACTCCTGTTCCGTCACCGCCAGGACCGCGCAGATGTTCTGTGTCGTGGGCGAGACTTGCTGGGCCGCGAACGCCACATAGATGTCACTGGCCCAGCCTTCACGGTCGGTCACCTTGGCCGGCAACAACCGCACGATCTGCTGCTTGACCTCATCAGGCTGGCGCCCAGGCTCCTGGGCCTGGCGACTGCCGCAACCGGCCAGGGCCAGCAGTGCGGCGAGACTGATCATCCATCGAGTGAGTTGCATGTGGCCCCATCAGATCCGTTAGTCCGCAGCAACCATACGACCAAATGCCAGGCAGGGCTATGTGCGTGCCTCAAAGATGATATTGGTTTCGCAGGAAAACCTGTGGGAGCGGGCTTGCCCGCGAAGGCATCAGCACATCCAAAAAGGATGCAAGCTGACCCACCGCTTTCGCGAGCAAGCCCGCTCCCACAGGGACTCTCCGGCGCTGGTTGCTCAAATCCCGCTCAATGCCAGATCCATCGCAAAGTAGGTGAAGATCAGGTCGGCCCCCGCGCGCTTGATCGCGCCAAGGCTTTCGCGCACGACGCGGGCTTCGTCGATGGCACCGGCCTGGGCGGCGAATTTGATCATCGCGTATTCGCCACTGACCTGATAAGCCGACAGCGGCAGGTTCGACGCCTGGCGAATGTCGCGGATGATGTCCAGATAGGCACCGGCCGGCTTGACCATCAGCGCATCGGCACCTTCCTGTTCATCGAGCAGTGATTCGCGCAGCGCTTCGCGGCGGTTCATCGGGTTCATCTGGTAGCTCTTGCGGTCGCCTTTCAAGGCACTGCCACCGGCCTCGCGGAACGGCCCATACAGCGCCGAAGCGAATTTGGTCGAATAGGCCATGATCGCCGTCTGGCTGAAACCGGCTTCGTCCAGCGCCTTGCGAATGGCCTGGACCTGCCCATCCATGGCCGCAGACGGTGCGATCACATCGGCACCGGCGCGGGCCGCCGCCACCGCTTGCCTGCCCAGGTTGACCAGGGTCCGGTCGTTATCCACTTCGTGCCCGTGGAGAACACCGCAATGGCCGTGATCGGTGTATTCGCAAAAGCACGTGTCGGACATCACAATCATTTCCGGTACCGCGTCCTTGCAGATCCCGGCCATGCGCGACACCAGGCCGCGCTCGCTCCAGGTGTCGCTGCCGTCGCTGTCCAGGTGATGGGACACGCCAAAGGTCATCACCGATTTGATGCCGGCACGGGCATAGCGCTCGATCTCGCCGGCCAGCTTGGATTCAGGGATGCGCACCACGCCCGGCATGCTCTTGATCGGCACGAAGTCGTCGATTTCTTCCTCGACGAAAATCGGCAGCACCAGGTCGTTCAGGGTGAACTCGGTTTCCTGGAACAGGCTGCGCAAGCTTGCATTGCGGCGCAGACGGCGTGGACGTGCTTCGGGGAACTGGCTGGACATGGGACTCCTGGGCAAATGGGCGCTCAAAACACAGGGAGCAAAGCTTATGCCCTGGCCGACCAGGGCACAAACGCCGGCTGGAAAACAGAGTGTTACCGGGCCGGCAATAATCACCTTACAACGTCAGCACGCCATTGATGCACGTCACCACTGCGCCACCAATCCAGACGTCATCACCCAATTGCTCGACATGGATTCGCCCCGCACGTCCCATCGTCAGCCCCTGGCTGACCACATAGGTCGAAGGCGCCAGCCCCTTGCCCAGCAGCCATTGCGCGAGCCCGGCGTTCAGGCTGCCCGTGGCAGGGTCCTCGGGCATGCCATCACCGGCGATGAAGCCGCGCACTTCAAATTGCGCGTCATCGCCATCCACGGCCGGATCCCAAGGCGCGACCACACCCACGGCCAGATTCTGCAACTGAGGGTAATCGGGCTTGAGCATCAGGACCTGCTGGCGATCCCTGAGCATCAGGGCCAGCCACCCTGCACCGTTGTCGACCCATTGCGCCTCGACCACCGCCTCGGCCTCCAGCCCAAGCGCGTTGCGGACCCGCTCCAGCAGATCGACCTCCAGCGGCCCGCTCTTGATCAGCGGTGGCGCCACGAAGGCCAGGCCATGCTCGCTGCGGCGAATCCTGACCAGGCCGACGCCACATTCCTGCACGATTTCCTGCCCTTTTGGCACGCCGCCGGCTTCGAGCCACGCATGACAACTGCCCAGGGTCGGATGCCCGGCAAACGGCAATTCGGTCGACGTGGTGAAGATACGCACCCGATAATCGGCCTGCGGATGCTGCGGCGCCAACAGGAACGTGGTCTCGCTGAGGTTGGTCCAGTTGGCAAAGGCGGCCATGCGCTCGTCACTCAGCCCATCGGCGCCGAACACCACCGCCAGCGGATTGCCCTTGAGCGGCACGTCGCTGAACACGTCCAGCTGCTTGAAATCGAAGCGGCTGCTCATTGACGTGCTCATTCCGGGATCTTCAAGCCGCGAGCAACCGCCGGCCGCGCCAGGAAGCGCTCCAGTACCCGCGTCACGTTGGGGAAATTCTGGATACCCACCAGATCACCGGCCTCGTAGAAGCCGATCAGGTTGCGCACCCACGGAAAGGTCGCGATGTCGGCGATCGTGTAGCGCTCACCCATGATCCAGTCGCGGCCTTGCAGACGGCCGTCAAGGACCTTGAGCAGGCGCTTGCTCTCCTCGACGTAACGGTCACGCGGGCGCTTGTCCTCGTAGTCCTTACCCGCGAATTTGTTGAAGAACCCCAATTGCCCGAACATCGGCCCGATCCCGCCCATCTGGAACATCAGCCACTGGATCGTCTCATAGCGCGCGGCGGACTCCTGCGCCAACAGCTGGCCGCTTTTGTCCGCCAGATAAATCAGGATCGCTCCCGACTCGAACAACGCCAACGGCTGATCCCCCGGCCCATGGGGATCCAGAATCGCCGGGATCTTGTTGTTGGGGTTCAGGGACAGGAACTCGGGAGACAGCTGGTCGTTGCTGCCGAAGTCCACTTTATGAGGCTCATACGGCAAGCCGATCTCCTCGAGCATGATCGAGACTTTCACGCCGTTGGGGGTTGGCAGCGAATAGAGCTGGAGCCATTCAGGGTATTGAGCGGGCCATTTCTGGGTGATGGGGAATGGGTTCAGGTCTGGCATGGTTGCACGTTCCGAGAAGAATGGATGACCGAGGATAATCCAAATCCCGCAAGACCTCATGAACGTGATGAGTTCAGTCTGTCGTTCTTAATTTCGCAACATCCTGTCGCTAATGTTCATCCCATCTCCTGGAAGGAGCCCGCCGCAGGATCGAACCAAAGGGCCTCAATGGACTCTGAACAATGCCCCGAGGAATCGAAGCGGCGTAACGACAGGGAAACCACCCGAGGCCAGGGCTTCGCGGTGCCGGGGTTTGTCAGCCTGATTCGAGAGTTATTCGATGATGAATCCACTGAATTTCGCCAAGCGTTTCAAACACCGCTCGTGGCTGTTGTTGCCCACGCTACTGGTGGCCTGTGGCCTGGCGCTGTCGCTGGAGTCCAGCGTCAGTCGCGCGCAGCCCGTCGACGGGGTCCAGACCCTGGTGTTCCTGCGTCACGCCGAGAAACCCGCCGGCGGCCTGGGCCAGCTCAATTGCCAGGGCCTCAACCGAGCGATCGACCTGGCCACCTTGCTGCCGGAAAAATTCGGCAAGGCCGACTATGTGTTCGCCGCCAACCCCACTCGCAATGTCGAAGAGGGTGAGCTGGACAACTCCTACAGCTATATTCGCCCGCTGATGACCATCAGCCCCAGCGCCATCAAGCTCGGGCTGCCAGTGAACATCAGTTATTCGGCCAACGACACCAGCGACCTGGCTGAGGAGCTGCTGCACGACAAATACCACAACGCCACCATCTACACCGCGTGGTCCCATGGCTATCTGCCAGAGCTGATCAACAAGGTTGCCGGCGAGGCCGTGGGCAAGAAACAGACCATCACCGAAGACTGGGCCTCCGGCGATTATGACTCGTTGTACGTACTGACCCTGACCTGGCACAACGGTAAGGCCAGCCTCTCCAGCCAGAGCTACAAGCAAGGCCTGGATAACGGCCAGGAAGCCTGTCCGACATAACCCGTCGGCACTTCCCACCCATCCGGCAGATCACTCGGGTGGGGCACTGGGGTATGATGCGTCCACTCACCCACTGCCCGGACCCTTCTCCATGTCTTCAACCTCTGCAGCTCCGGTTCGGGGCTGGTCGTTCTGGTGCAAACCTGCCCTGTTCCTGCTGGTCGCCTGCGTCGGCCTTTACTACGTCAAATGGTCGCCCTACTACCTCAAGGCGTTTGTCGCCGCCGACAACCACAACATCGGCGGCTCGATCCTCAACGATGCCCAGACCGCTCCGCTGACGGCGGCCCTGGCCTACGCCAGGGTGTACTTCCTGGCCATCTGGAAGGCCGCAGTGCTGGCGGTGATCCTCGGTTCCCTGCTGCAGGTGCTGATTCCCCGTGACTGGTTGTTGCGCCTGTTCGGCCGCGCCGGTTTTGCCTCGACCCTGCGTGGTGGCCTGTTCGCCCTGCCCGGCATGATGTGCTCGTGCTGCGCCGCGCCAGTGGCGGCCGGCATGCGGCGGCAGAACGTTTCGGTAGGCGCGGCGCTGGCCTTCTGGATCGGCAACCCGGTGCTCAACCCGGCCACCCTGGTGTTCATGGGCTTTGTGCTCGGCTGGGGCTTCACCGCCCTGCGACTGGTGGCGGGTATCGTGCTGGTGTTTGGGGTGTCGATGGTGGCCCAACGCATCGCACGGCCCGAGACCTTGCCCGAGGCAGCCGTGGAAGCGGTGGCCGAGGCCAGTGTGGTCGATGCACAACCGTTCCTGATCCGTTGGGGCCGGACCTTGTGGCAGCTGTTCTGGAGCACCATTCCGATCTACGTGCTGGCGGTGCTGGTCCTGGGCGCGGCACGGGTCTGGCTGTTTCCCCATGTCGACGGTGCCATGGCCGACAGCCTGTTGTGGCTGGTGCCGCTGGCCGTGGTCGGCACACTGTTCGTGATTCCCACCGCGGCGGAAATCCCGATTGTGCAGACCATGATGACCCTGGGCATGGGCACCGGCCCGGCCGTGGCGCTGCTGATGACCCTGCCGAGCATCAGCCTGCCGTCCCTGTTGATGCTGCGCAAGGACTTCGATGCCCGGGTGCTGGTGACCGTGGCGCTGTTGACCATGTTGGTGGGTATTGTTTGTGGACTGGTGGGGGCGGTGGTGCTTTAAGGCGCCAAGGTTACCACCAGCCGCGCTGCCACCATCGCGAGCAGGCTCGCTCCCACAGGGATTGGTGTGATGCGTGTCAGGCCGTGCGGGACGCTCGTTCACGCAGGTAGGCCAGCACCGCGTCCTGCGCCCCTGAAAACTCGATGCGCAGGCCTTTCTTTTCCCGTTGGAACACGTACATCGGGTCGTAATATTCGCGCAGCAAGCCTTCGATCCAGCCGCGGTGCAGGTCGACGGCACCGCTGCGAACCTGCTCGGCCAAGGCGGCTTCCATGATGATCATCAAGCGCCGGTGGCGGTCGCCGCCCAGGCGCTTGTGGATGTTGTCCAGGCTCGCCAGCAGCCGCTCGGAAAACAGCGCAAACCCTTCGTCGCCGTGTACGGTTACGAATTCGGCACACAGGTTGATGACGTAGTCGCGCAGGATCCGCTCGACCCGCCGCTCCACGCTGTCTTCCAGCCAGACCATCGGAACCTGCTGCATGCGCTGGAACAACGACAGTGGCAACGCGCAGCTGCCGACCATGCGGCTCTCGTCTTCCAGCACGAATTGTTCGATACCGGCGGCACGCTTTTTCAGCACATCCACCGCCAGGCGATTTTCGAAATCGATATTGGACGGTTGCCCGGTGGCGCGTTTGCCGAAACTCGAGCCGCGATGGTTGGCATAACCTTCGAGGTCCAGGCCGTTTTCCAGCTGGATCAGTACTTCGGTCTTGCCCGTGCCAGTCATGCCACCCAGCAGCACCAGGTCACATTGACCGACCGCCTGCTCGACGGTCTCCAGCAGGAACGTGCGCATGGCCTTGTAGCCACCGCCGACCCTGGGGTATTCAATGCCCGCTTCGTCCTTGAGCCACTGCTGGACGATCTGTGAACGCAGGCCTCCGCGAAAGCAATACAACAGACCGTCAGGATGGGTCCGGGCAAACTCGGCCCAGGCCTGGATGCGCTTCGCCTTGGTGTCGCCGGACACCAGCTGGTGCCCCAGGACAATCGCCGCTTGCTGCCCTTGCTGTTTGTAACAGGTGCCGACCCGTTGCCGTTCGCTGTCGGTCATCAGCGGCAAATTGACCACGCCAGGAAATGCGCCCTTGAGAAATTCAATCGGCGCCCGGGTGTCCATCATTGGCCGATCATTGAGGAAGATGTCGCGGTAATCGGTAATGTCATTGGCCATCATGACACCTCGACCGCGTGGGTCTGTCGCTCGACCAGTTCGCCAATCGGCGCCAGTGCAAGGCCGAGCTCCACGGCGACCCGGAGAAACTCGGCTTCGCCTTCCGGGGTGACGGCAATCAGCAAGCCACCGCTGGTCTGTGGGTCACACAGCACACGCTTGTGCAGTTCCTGGACCCGACCGACCTTGCTCGCGTAGCTGTCGTAGTTGCGCAACGTACCGCCCGGCACACAGCCCAGGTCGAGGTAATACTCGACGCTTGGCAGCCGTGGCACCGCGTCGTAGCGAATACGCGCCGTCAACTGGCTGCCGTCGGCCATTTCCACCAAGTGCCCGAGCAGGCCGAAACCGGTGACGTCGGTCATCGCCGTCACACCGTCGAGCTTGCCGAAGCGGCTGCCGGGCTTGTTCAGGGTGCACATCCAGTCACGGGCCAGGCCGACGTCGGCGGCGCGCAACTTGCCCTTCTTTTCGGCGGTGGTAAGGATGCCGATACCCAGGGGCTTGGTCAGGTACAAGCGGCACCCTGCGGTGGCAGTGTCGTTGCGTTTCATATGGCGCTTCTGCACCAGGCCGGTGACCGCCAGGCCGAAGATCGGCTCCGGCGCATCGATCGAATGCCCGCCGGCCAAGGGTATGCCGGCCTCGTCACACACCGACCGTCCGCCGCGAATCACTTCCCGGGCAATCTCCGGCGCCAGCACATTCACCGGCCAGCCGAGAATCGCGATGGCCATCAGCGGATCGCCACCCATGGCGTAGATATCGCTGATGGCGTTGGTCGCGGCGATGCGACCGAAATCGAACGGGTCGTCGACAATCGGCATGAAGAAATCGGTGGTCGAAACGACGCCACGCTCTTCGTCGATGGCGTACACCGCGGCGTCGTCCCGGGAAGCGTTGCCGACCCACAGATCAGGGTCAAGGTTCTGCGCGCCGCTGCCGGCCAGAATCACTTCCAGCACCTGGGGCGAGATCTTGCAGCCGCAACCGGCGCCGTGGCTGTACTGGGTCAGGCGAATCGGCTCGCTCATGGGCACACCTCTCGTAAGTCAAGGTGACCGAGTCTACCAGCATCGCCGGGGCTAAGCGCCGCGCACGATGAGCGCCGAACGCCCGTGCCTGCCTCCCTTTGGTGCCTCTGCGAACGATAGCGCAAGATCCGATGCAGGGTCTTTGACCAAAAGGCCAGGAAAAAACCCTGATTCCTTTGTTTTTCAAGCCCGTGTGAAATTCTGGTATGAGATGTGCAAACGTTTGCGCAGTCCAGCCATCCCCTGCGGATCGACTGCCATTCTTTCAAACACGGACCCGGGCTTCGGCCCGCACGGACAAGGACTTTCCATGCACTTCACTTCCCGGCGCTGCACCTCGCCCGGCGGATTGGCCGCCTGTCTCCTCCTCAGCGTCGTTACCGGATTACCCAGCAACAGCGCCCTGGCCCAAACCAGTGAAACGTCTGCCCAAGGCGAAGCGCTCAGCCCTGACGCCGCACCCGCGAAAAAAGGCGCCTACCTGTCGGATTGGTACAACCAGGACCTGACGATCATCGGCAGCAAGGACATCAGTTTCGGTCCGCAACCGACCGACGACGTGTACCTGGAGTACGAATATTTCGGCCGCAAGGGGCCATTCGAACTGTATGGCTACATCGACATTCCGAAGATTTTCGACATCGGCAACAGCCACGACAAAGGCGTCTGGGACCACGGTTCTCCAGTGTTCATGGAGCACGAGCCGCGTATTTCCATCGACACCCTCGCCGGCCGCAGCCTGGCCATCGGGCCGTTCAAGGAGTGGTATGTGGCGTTCGATTGGATCTACGATCACGGCAGCAACAGCGCCAATCGCGCCAATACCTTGTACAGCGGTCTGGGCACTGACATCGACACCCATTCGCGGGTGAACCTGTCGGCCAACTTCTACGGTCGGTACCAGTGGGAAAACTACGGCGCCAGCAATGAATATTCCTGGGACGGCTACCGCGCCCAACTCAAATACATCGTGCCGATCAGCCAGTTCAGCAACGGCGCTTCGTTGACGTACATTGGCTTCACCAACTTCGATTTCGGTTCGGACCTGCACAAGGACAACCCGGCGCGCACCGCCAACGCCACGGTCGCGACCAACGTCTTGCTGTATTCCTTCACGCACCTGCGCTTCACCCTGGTGGGCCGCTACTTCCACAACGGCGGCAACTGGCAGGACGGCAGTGAGCTTGACTTCGGCGACGGCAACTTCCGCGCGCGCTCCGAGGGCTGGGGGTATTACGCGGGGGTGGGTTATCAATTCTGATCGGTCGCTGCCCATAGAAACACCCATTTCAACGCCATGGAGGTCACGAAAGCATGATCAATCGCCTGTGTATTTCACTCGCCCTGACAAGCGCTGTCCTGCTCAGCCCAACCGCCGGAGCGGCACCGCCGCTGCAACCCAAAGTCCTGTTGATCACGATGTTCGCCCCGGAGGCGCAGAACTGGATCGAGCGCCTGAAGCTCAAGGATGAAATCCGCGTGCCGGGGCTGTCCGCCGAATACCCGACTATCCACTGCAACGCCGAGCGGGTCTGCCTGCTGATCACCGGCATGGGCCAGACCAACGCCGCAGCCTCGACACTGGCCCTGGCGCTCGCCCCGAACATCGACCTGCGCAAAAGCTATTTCCTGGTGGCCGGGATCGCCGGTATCAACCCGCACCGCGGCACCCTCGGCACCGCCGCCTGGGCCCATTATCTGGTGGAGTTTGGCACCCAATGGGAGCTCGACTCACGGGATGTGCCCAAGGACTGGCCCACCGGCTACCTGGGTATCAATACCAAGGGGCCGAACGAAAAGCCGCCGCTGGACTACAAGACCGAAGTCTTCGAACTCAATCCGGCCCTGCAAGCCAAGGCCTTTGCCCTCAGCCAGAACGTGAGCCTGACTGAAAGCAAGGCATCAGCCGCCTGGCGCTTGAAATACCCCTACGCGCCGGCCAACCAGCCACCGGTGGTCACCCGCTGCGACACGCTGGCCGGTAACACTTGGTTTTCCGGTACGCGCCTGAGCGAACGTGCCGAAGTCTGGACCCGCCTGCTCACGGATAACAAAGGCGTGTACTGCACGACCCAGCAGGAAGACAACTCCACTTATGAGGCCTTGCTACGGGCCAGTCGCGAAGGCCGGGTCGACATCAACCGGCTGGCGGTGCTGCGCGCCGGTTCCGACTTCGATCGTCCCGAACCCGGCGGCAACGAGGTGGACAACCTGCTCAAGTACGCCGACCAGGGCGCCTTCGTCCCGGCCCTGGAAAACCTGTTCCTTACCGCTAACCCGCTGGTGCAAGAGATCCTGAAGAACTGGTCGGCGTGGGAGCACGGGGTGCCTGGGGCCTGATTCTTGCGGGTACCCGAACCTCCGTGGCGAGGGAGCTTGCTGTGGGAGCAAGGCTTGCCCGCGATAAAAGCGATGCGGTCGTCCAGAAATCGTGGCGCCTGTTTCGCGAGCAAGCCTTGCTCCCACAGCCCGGTACGCATCAACCCAATGGAATTTTCCAATCCCCAAGGGATCACTTGAACATCATCCGAGCGCACCTCCAGGAGACTGCCGATGTCACAACCCCCTGCCGCCGCCGACAGCACTCACCTTGACTACGGTCTCGACACCCTGTTTGGTCGCGAGACAAAAAGCGTCGAGTGCCAATTCGACGTCAAGCGTCTCGATGACGGCGAACCGCCTTGGTTCGCGCTGCACGTTCGACCACCGCTGCCGGACGACCTGCACAAGGCCCAGATCGTGGTATTCAGCGCCGAAGGCCGACGCATCAGCGCGATTGTCCGGCGAACCGAGCGCCTGGCCGATGACAGCCTGCAACTGGACGTCGAACCTGACTGAACCGCTCAGGCCTGTCGTGTGCTGCTGCGATACATGAACACCAGCGCCAGTGCCAGGCAAGCCATCGCCAGGACCCGGCTGCCGGACAGCTCGATGGCCGGGTTGCCCAGCCAGCCGAAGTTGTCGATCAGCATGCCCATGCCCAGTTGCCCGACGATTACCGCCACCGTTGCCACGGCGGTCCCGACCCTTGGCACCGCCCCCACCATGACCATCATGTAGACCACGCCAAACAGCGCACCACTGAGTTGCCATTTCGGCACCTCCAGCAAAGAAACGGCGTGGGCCGGCTCGAAAAATATAATCAGCAGGCCAGTGGTCACCGTGCCCACCGTAAAGGTCAGCAGACTGCTGCGCAGCACACCGACGGTCTGCCCCAGGCGACCATTGATGGCCGCCTGCACGCTCAACACCGCACCGGCAGCCACGACCACCAGCAACAAAACAAGAACACTCATAGTTCAACCTCTGGCAATCAGGACAAGGGCCACGACGATCAACCCCAACGCCAGCCAGCGCTCGCCGTTGACGCGCTTGCGAATCGCACCGAACCAGCCGAAATGATCGATCAGCACGCTCTTGCCAACCTGGCCGGAAAGAATCGCAACCATGGTCATGGCGATGCCGATGTGGGGCGTGGCGAGCGTGAGCACCACCACGTAGATCGGCCCCAGGAAACCGCCGATCAGTTGCCAGCGAGGCAGTTCGTGCAAGGCCGGGCCTTGCTGCCGGCCACTGAGCAGCAATAACAGGAAGAGAATCGCCGAGCCGACGCCAAAGATGCTCAGGGTGGCCCACAGATGCCCGACCTGTACCCCGAGCGGCCCCAGCAGGCCGGCTTCCACCGACAAGCCCATGCCGGCCAGGATCACCAGCGGCAGTAAAAGCCAGCGCAAGAATGGCCGGGGTTTGGCAGCCGCCGTCATCGGCGCGGCCTCGCTGAGTGAAGACGCTCGCATAGTCACAACCTGTTTGTAGAGAACAATGACGGCCATTATCGACTGGCGGTACTGTGCGATAAATGGGAGCATTGCGATAACACTTTTGCTTAAAACGCACAGGATGAATGCCTATGCAGGGTCTCAATGAACTGGGCTTCAAGGCGCTCCGGCTGTTTGTCGCGGTGCTCGATCACGGCAGTTTTTCGGAAGTGGCCCGGCGCGAGGGCTTGGCCCCCTCATCGATTTCCCGGCAGATCCAGTTGATGGAGCAGGCGCTGAACCAGCAGTTGCTCTATCGCCACACCCGCGCCGTGTCCCCCACCGAAGCCGGTCGCCTGCTGGGCCACCACGCGCGCCTGGTTCTGGTGCAACTGGAGGAAGCCGAGCAGGCCTTGCAGGAACAGCACAGCGAACCGTCCGGCCTGGTACGGATCAACGCCCCGGTGGTGTTCGGCCAACGTCACCTGAGCCCGTGGCTGGGGCAGTTGTGCGAGCGCTATCCGAAGCTGCAACTGGAGATCCAGCAGACCGACAGCTACGTCGACCCGCTACAGGAAGGCGCCGATTTGCTGTTTCGCATCGGCCCGTTGCACGATTCCGGCATGCAGGCGCGGATCCTTGCGCCCCACCGCTTCCAGATCGCGGCCAGCCCCGCCTACCTGGCCCGCCATGGCGCGCCGCTCAAACCCCAGGACCTGGCAACCCATCAATGCCTGGCCTACAAAGGCGCGGCCGGCCAGCAGCGCTGGTTCTTCCGCCGCCCTGGCCAGGCCTGGACGCCGTACAGCGTCAAGGGCCCCATCACTGGCAACCACGCCGACACCCTGACCCAGGCCGCCGAACAAGGCCTTGGGCTGGTGATGTTCCCGTCGTGGCTGATCGGCGAAGCCGTGCGCAACGGCACCCTGGTGCCGGTGCTGCGCGAGTACGAAGCGTCCAACAGCCTCGAACCCCAGCAGATCGCAATTCTGTGGCCCGGCAGCCGACGCTTGTCGGTGAAGGTTCGCACGGTGATCGATTTCTTCCTCGAGTGCTTTGGCGAAGTGCCGTATTGGGATCGCTGACGTTGGCAGCGCTTTTGAATGTGGGATCGAACTTGCGATAGTGGTGTATCAATCACATAAAGCGTTGCCTGACACACCGCTATCGCGAGCGAGCTCGCTCCCACAGGGGAAACACGGTCGCTTCAAAAACAGGTCGACTTTTCGAGAGTGACCCGCTGTAAAAACGGAACCATTAGCCGCCGTTACCGCAGCAACGGATATGTACGCGGTAAATCTAAATAACAGGTTCGTTCGGCACAACGCCCATGGGATGATCGCCTATCAAGCACGACCACCCGTGGAGAGTTTCAATGTCATTGCTGAGTAAACACGCCGCCACCCTGCTGCTGACGGCCATCGCCAGCCTGACCATGGTGCCTGCCCACGCAGCCCAGCCAAAACCCACCGGCGAGGCACAGGCGCAGAAAGTCTCGATGCTGGCCGGCAAATTCGTCTTCACCTTGCCTAAAGGTTTCACGGCCACGCCGCTGCCTGCGGGGGAGGTCGCCCAGGGCACCGCTGGCGCGACGGGGACGATGTACAGCAATGCCACCAGCCGGACGGTAGTGATCGCCGCTGAAAACACCATTGCCGACGGGACAAATGTGAAGGATGACGACGGCGCGTTCCTCGACACGACCATGGCCGGCTTCGCCGCTCAGCGTACCCAAGCACTGCCGGACGCCAAGATTCTCAGCGAAAAAAGCCTGACCCAAAAAGGTAGTGGCCTGGGCCTGCGCCAACTCGACACCAGCGCCACCCAAGGCGGCGGCCCTACCCTCGACACTACCCTGCTCGGTGCCTCCGGCACGCGCGTCGCGGTGGTGCAAATCATCTCCCGGGCCAGTGACAAGGCCGGTCATGAGGCGTTGGTGAAGCAGATCGCCAGTGGCAAGTGAAGGGTTGCCGGGGTGTGCCTGAGGGACCGTGTTGCTGCCATCGCGAGCAGGCTCGCTTCCACAATGGATTTTTGAACGACCTTGACCCTGTGGGAGCGAGCCTGCTCGCGATGGCGTCAGCCCATTCAACCGCTCATGCCTAGGGATTGAGCCGCTCCAACCACGCTCGCAGGTCCTGCACTTCCAGGGCGCTGATGGTGTGGCCGACGCCGGGGTAGGCATGGAATTCCGGCTCCAGCGCCAGGGTCTTCAGCAACGTGTTGGCCTCGGAGCCGTCGTGGTAGGGAATGATCGGGTCCGCGGTGCCGTGACCGATGAACACCGCCAGTGTCCGTCGCGACTCTTCAGGGTTCAATTGCCCGCGCAGCACTGACAGGACCCGTCCGCCCATCGCCGCGATGCCACCGACGGCGTCGGGGTGTCGCAGGGCCACTTCGTAGCTCATCATCGCCCCCTGGCTGAACCCCACCAGATAGACGTTGCTCGCGTCGGTCGGGTACTTGGCCCTTGCCTTCTCGATGAAATCCAGCAACGCCTGGCCGCTGGCCTTCAAATCCGCGAGGTCACCGTCATAGGCGCCCTCGCCCGCCTTGGCAAACCACTGGTAGCGCCCCGGCTCCAGGGTCTTCGGTGCGCGCACCGAGAGGTAGTTGTAGTGTTGGGGCAGTTCGTCCCTGAGTTCGAACAGGTCCTCTTCGTTGCTGCCGGAACCGTGCAGGAAGATCACCAGCGGTCGATTCCTGGCCTGCTCATCGGCCTGGGCCAGGTAGTTGAGCGGCAAGTCCGTGTGCAACTCGGGTTGGGCCTGCACGCCGCACGAAGCCAGCAGTAGAAACAGGGCGAACGCTCTAAACATCAATTTTCCTCCATCGTCCGAAAAGCCGCATGGCAAAAACCGTGCGGTGCGGTAGACAGCACTTATCAGTCGTTGATCAATTTCCCCGCCCGAATCGGCTCCCGTCCGGCGACTTTAGCCTGCCAGATCCCCGGCTGGGTGTAGCGTCCACGATCCAGGGCGAACAGCACGCCGCTGGTTCCAGCCCGCACGGTAGTGACCCGATCACTCAATGGATCAACCACTTCGAACAACGGATCGCCCTGCTCCACCCACTCTCCGGCCTCGCGCAAAAAGCTCACGACGCCATGGTGCGGCGCGAACAGGTATTGCGTGCCTTCGAAGGGAAAGCCTTCGCAGCAGTCGGCCGGTGCCGGCGGCCAATCGCCGCTGATGAAGCCTTGCTCGGCGAGGAAACCCAGGATCGCTTCGCAGTTGGCCCGGGCCTGCTCCACTCGGGTATCGCCCATGCTGCCCAGCTCCAGCGTCGTCGCCAGGTTGGCCGGCGGGATCACCGCCTCGGGAAAGGCCTTGGCCAGGCGCAACCAGGGTGAGGAGCAGGATTCGTCGAACGAGCTGCCGCCAGAATCTTCGCACAGCAACGCCACGCCGGCTTTCAACCGTGCAGCCAGGGACCGCCATTGCGGCCAGTGCTGCGGCAAGGCATACAAATGGATCGCCGCCTCGAAATCGCAATGCAGGTCCAGGGTGATATCGGCGTCGCAGGCATGCCGCAGCAGCAACCGATGCAGCGCTTCGAGTTGCGAGGGTGGGGCCGGCAGTTCATCCAGGACCTGGGCCATGGTCTGGCGGATCAGCGTGATATTGGCGGCCGGGTCATCGCCGAGGCGCTCACCGATGCGTTGCGCCACCGGAGCGCTGAGTTCGACGAAGGAACGGTTGAAATTCTTGCCGCTGCCCAGCTCGAAACGGCCCATGTGAGCGCTTTGCAGATGCTGGTCCAGGCCGATGGGGTTGGCCACCGGCACCAGCTCGATCACCCCCTTGAGCAGGCCCTGGGCCTCAAGGTCGTTGAGCCGCTGCTTGAGTTCCCAGGCGGTGCGCATGCCCGGCAACTCATCGGCGTGCAGGCTGGCCTGGATGTAGGCCTTGCGCGGGCCATGGCCATAACGAAACACACTGAGCCGGCGCTCCGTGCCCAGGTGGCTCCATGGCAGGGTATGGTCGATGCGTTGCATGAAATCTCCGGATGACGATGTTTCGACAGGGGGCAGGGTAAAACAATCGCCCAAGAAAAAGGTGGCCGACCGGGTCAACGGCGGGCCACCTGCGTTTTCAGCCTGGGTATTCAGCGATTAATGCCCGTAGACATCAAAGGCGAAGTATTTGTCCTGCACCTTCTTGTACGTGCCGTTGGCGCGGATTTCGGTGATGGCGGTGTTGAATTTCTCGGCCAGGGCCGTATCGCCCTTGCGCACCGCGATGCCGGCGCCGCCACCGAAGTACTTCGCGTCTTCGTAGGTCGGGCCGACGAAGGCAAAACCTTTGCCGGCGTCGGTTTTCAGGAAGCCTTCGTCGAGGTTGACCGAGTCGGCCAGCATCGCGTCGAGGCGACCGGCGACCATGTCCAGGTTGGCTTCCTGCTGGGAGCCGTAGCGCACCAGGTCAATGCCTGCCGGCACCAGCACTTCGGTGGCGAAGCGGTCATGGGTACTGGCCCGCAGCACACCGACTTTCTTGCCCTTGAGTTCGGTCAGCGGGTCCTTGACCGCGCTGCCTTCCTTCATCACGAAGCGCGCCGGGGTGTGGTAGTACTTGATGGTGAAATCGACGTTTTTCTTGCGGTCGTCAGTGATGGTCATGGACGACAGGATCGCGTCGATCTTCTTCACTTTCAGCGCCGGGATCAGGCCATCGAACTCCTGCTCGACCCAGGTGCACTGGACCTTCATCTGCGCACAAAGCGCGTCACCGATATCGACATCGAAGCCGGTCAACTTGCCATCGGGGGTTTTCATCGAGAACGGAGGGTAGCCGGCTTCAATCCCGAGACGGATAGGCTTGGCTTCTTCGGCCATGGCCGACAGCGACAAAACGGACAGTGCCAGGGCACCGAACATAACTAGCTTCTTCATTCTTGCTCCTGAGTGCGCAGGGTTTTTATTGGTGAGTTATTGGCAGATTCATAGGCAGCATTCGGTCAAAAAAACCGAAGTGGCCGGAGTCTAGAGGGGCACTCGGGAGGGGAATTGTTTAGAGGCGACAAATAGTTATAAAAATGCACAAAATGAAAAGCGATACCCTGTGGGAGCGGGCTTGCTCGCGAAAGCGGCGTGTCAGTCACTGCTCCCTGTGCTGACACACCGCCTTCGCGAGCAAGCCCGCTCCCACCAAAAACATCAGCAATCGCAGCGGATGGCCGTGTCCGCCACGCGCTCTACCAGGCCCGTCAGGCGAAAACCTTCGTCGAGCCAGCCCATGACGCCACCGATCATCTCCTTGACCGGGTAGCCCAACGTTGCCAGGCGAACCGCCGCCTTGTTCGCGCCGTTGCAATGCGGACCGGCGCAATACACCACGAACAGGGTGGTCTTGGGATAGCTTGCCAGCACCTCGGCAGTGAGCGACCGGGTCGGCAGGTTGATCGCCCCGGGCACGTGCCCGCGTTCATAAGCCAACGGTCCACGGACATCCACCAGCACGAAGTCGACTTCGTCGACCTGCTGGCTGGCGTGGACGTCGGAACAATCGGTTTCGAAGGCCAAGCGACGGCTGAAATGCTCCAGGGCGATATCGGATGGGGCGGCAGGCACTTCGCGAACCAGGCTAGTCATCGGGTGTACTCCAAGTGTGATGAGGGCATGAACGGACTTTATCCGCTCAAGGCTTACCGCTACAGTGGCGTACAAGACACTCTGTGGGAACTTTCCGACAAATGCAGCCTAACCCCGGTCTGGTCGCGATCCTTGCGTACGACGGCTTGTGCACCTTCGAATTCGGCGTGGCCGTCGAGATCTTCGGACTGGAGCGACCCGAATTCGAATTCCCCTGGTACGCGCACCGGATCGTCGCGGTCGATGACGGCCCGCTGCGTGCCATGGGTGGCTTCCAGATACTGGCCGACGGCGGCATGGAACTGCTCGAAACGGCCCGGACCATCGTCGTGCCCGGCTGGCGCAGCCGCAGCGAGCCGCCGTCCGAAGCCCTGCTCGACGCACTGCGCAGGGCCCACGCCCGCGGCGCGCGCCTGCTGTCCATCTGTTCGGGAGCGTTCGTCTTGGCCGCGGCCGGGCTGCTCGATGGGCTGGGGGCCACCACCCATTGGCGCCATACCGATGAACTGGCCGAAAGCTTCCCCGCCATCCTGGTGGACCCCGACGTGTTGTACGTGGACTCCGGACAAGTCATCACCTCGGCCGGCAGCGCCGCCGGCATCGATGCCTGCTTGCACCTGGTGGCGCGGGACTATGGCGTGCAGGTCGCCAACACGGTAGCGCGCCGACTGGTGATGTCACCGCAACGGACGGGCGGCCAGGCGCAGTTCATTCCATCGCCGGTCAGCCGCACGCCACGCAGTGACTTGTCGAGCGTCATGCAATGGGCGCGCGAACGCCTGCATGAACCCTTGGGCGTGCGCGAACTGGCGAGCCAGGCGGCCATGAGCGAGCGCACGTTCCTGCGGCATTTCACCCAGGCCTGCGGCGTGTCCCCCAAGGCCTGGCTGCAACACGAACGCCTGGCCCGGGCCCGGGAGTTGCTGGAAAGCACAGAGGACAACACCGACAACATCGCGCAGTTGTGTGGCTACCGTTCGGTGGAAAGCTTTCGCGTGGCGTTTCGCAGCGTGGTGGGGCTGGCGCCGTCGGTGTACCGGGAGCGGTTTGGGCGGGGGTGAAACCGGCTGGCTGAACGGTGCGAGGCTTGCCTCAATACCTGCCAGTCAAGACAAAACCTGTGGGAGCATAGCTTGCTCGC
>NZ_JAGGOF010000091.1 GCF_018614775.1 Pseudomonas fluorescens | reverse complement strand
ACCTTGAAAAACGCCGCGATCGCGAAGTTCTGCGAAGCTCGCCTTGGTGCCTAAAGAGCTGTCGGCATGCGTGGGTCTCTGTGTGTGAGCCAACACAAATTTAATACCCTGACAGGTCGCTGTGGCGAGTTTCAAATCGGAAAATCGACGGAAAACGTTTTGTTGGTTGTTGAGGTCAAGTCGATAGCCGAGGATGCGTGCTTATGGGGACGGATCTTTTTACCGAGGCTGCGAAAATGTAAATCGCTCCCCTTTTTCTCTCACCAACCCACGGACTGGCATGCACGCTGAAGGCAATTTCATTCGTGCCATTCACCCAACAACCCATAGTTTCACTGGTCACTTTCCAGGCGAAGGGCTGTATGAGTGACCTGATTAGTAGCCAAGTCCTCCATCTTTCTAGCGTCTCCTGCGCAGAGCAAAGTACTATCAAGCAGCTACAAGCCCGTGTGAAAGCGAAATGGTGCCGAACCAATCTTTTGCATCGGAATTGATCAGCGTTAGGGCTGGCTGCTTTCGTCTAGAAGCGGGCACCTGATTTTCCCCCATCCCAATAAATGCAGTGTGCGGGGCTCCAGCCTATACAGGGGGCAGCCCCTTACCAGCCTGAGATTTTTGTTGATAAGCGAAGGATGAGAAATGGACGTTCACTCTCAGGACATAGCTGAAGAGTTGGAAGATGAAGGCAGTGATCTAGTCTTCCCCGAGTCTGAGCCTCACAGCTTGGCGGCCAGTACGCACTTTCTGTATTCGGGGCGCGATCAGCTTTATCTGGTCACTTATCACCTTGCCACTGATCAGCAGATCAAAGGGCTTTTTCGCAGGAAAAGACCAGTAGGAGATCTGCTACAGCCTTCGAATTTTCTCGGTCGTCCTTGCTATGAGCTCTGGACCAACGGTTCGTTGGTCGGCGTTGCCGTGCTGAGTTTTTCCGGCATGGAATTCTCTGACGAAATCTATCTCACTGTCACCCTAGATGCGGTGTATCTCGCCAATAGCAGCCGAGGCATCGGACTGGCCCACTCTTTTTTGGAGGAGGTAGCCAAAGCTGCATACCTAGTGTCGATGGCGCCTCTTGTTGGGCCTGGTCGTGAGTTACCGAAAAAGCCAGTCAACCTGACCATTACGGCAGAGTTACATTCAGATGGTGGGCAGAATGCAGTGAGGGCACTTGGCGATTCGCTTTCATGGATGTTCTCGCTGAGCGGATTTCCGTCTCTAAAGTGCGTGGTTGAGGACAGCAATTTCTAGAGCACCGCACAAGTGAAACTGAACAGATACGTATGAGCCGTGTTGCGGGGCGATGACATCAAGCGAGTCATGCTGCAGAAAGAGTGCCAATGGCTTGTGTTGGATTTTTGGCGTTGCGGCACTTGGTTTCTTTCGAGGGCATCAGGATTACATCCTCTCTGAACGGGCTGCTGAGCGTTTTATGCCCCCATCAACCGTGGGATGCCCTGGATTAGGTGGGGAAACGCAGGCAATAAAAAAGCCGTAAAGCTTTGATTTCTCTAGGCTTTACGGCTTTTTTTGGGTCTTCCTGGGAAGACGAATTGGTGGAGCCGGGGGGATTTGAACCCCCGTCCGCCAGTACTCCGCTGTCGGTACTACATGCGTAGCCGTGTCTATTAAGTTAACCCTCAGCGACCCGACGGGCAGGGTGCTTTGGGCGAGTTGTGTAAGTTTTAGCCGCTTCGTCCACAACGTACTGCACGGCGATTCCGTTCTATATGACAATCACTTTGGGTTTACGGACATCCCCTCATGATTGCTGGACCCGAAGGTACCAGAAGCTCAGGATCTAAGGCTGCTTACGCAGCGATAGCGAATTCCTGGCCGTAGGTTTCGTCATTGGCAACTATAGAAGTTGCAACAGTGGATTTACGAGTTCTGTTACCAACTCGGCATGCACCTAGAGTTTCGCAACCGGCGTCGAATCCTAAACGGCCCCGAGCCTGTCACTCCGTGAATCATTTGGGGTGGCAGGCATGCGCAGTGTACGTCAATTCATCTCGCAGGCCAACCCGAAGGTTGGCCGCTGGGCGATCTTACTGAGGGTCGCCTTTGACATTGTTCTGCAGCTTCTGAAGGACCTGGGTCGTCAGGGAAATGCATTTTTGCGTGCCTTCCTTGGTGCCTTTCGCCTGCTCGCCCTTGGCTTGGCTTACCTTAGCGTCGATGTCGGCCTGCAAGCTTTCGCTTTTCTGCTCGGTGCTGACATTGGCGTTTCTGATCTTGTCCAGGTTGATCTGGCAGAGATCATCCTGACTATCCTGACTCGTTGCGAACACCGGAGAGGCCAACATCACAGCGGAAATGAACAAGCCAGCAAATGCAGTGTGCTTCATGTGTATCTCCTTGAACGTAGGGTCTCGGGGCTGCCGGTAATGGTCAGGCCGAGGGGTTGTTGTAGGGCCTTGCGGAGCCAGGCCTATTCAAGTGACTACAGCGAAGCGCAGGAATTCGATTTTTCGTCGGGTGCTGTAGGAAATCCCTCATGATCAGCCATTCTGGGCCGGGTCACCCGATCCACCAGATAGACCAGCCCGTGGTAGTCAATTGCGCCGTGCTGCGTCAGACCAATCTCGCAAGTGCGGCTGGTGGAGATGCCTTCGCTGCAATGCCGGACGGCGTCCTTCAGGGTGCGCAGTGAGTGGGCATTCAGCTCGGGTGTGGTAAAGCCCTTGTCGCCGGCAAAACCGCAGCAATGGATGCCCTCGGGGATGACCACGTTTTTACTGCATTTACGCGCCAGATCGATCAACGCCTGGCTTTCGCCAAGGTGCTGGGTGCTGCAGGTGACGTGGACGGCGATGGGCGCCTCTTGTGGGATGAAGTCCAGGCGCTCCATCAAGTGAGTGCGGATGAAGCGCACCGGGTCGTACAAGTCCAAACGCGTCTCGCCCAGGTCCTGGACCAGTCGCAATGTGCACGGGCTGGTGTCGCAATAGATGGGATCGAGTCCCCCGCGACTGGCGTGCAGCAGCGCGCCGATCAGTTCCTGGCGCTTGTGCTCGGCTTGTTCGGCGTAGCCTTTTGAGGCAAAGGGCTGTCCGCAGCAAAGGCTGTCCTGGTTGTCTGGAATGACCACTTGATAGCCGGCCTTCTCCAGCAGGCCGCGAGTTTTATCGTACAGCGACGCCTGTTCTTTATCCCCCGCCGCGGGGCCCATGACCCGTGATACGCAGGCGGCCAGGTACACCACGCGCGGGCGTTCGTCGGACACGACAGGGCTGAAGCGAATGGCCTTTTCCGGCTGCGGCATGGCGTTGCTCCACTGCGGCACCTGGCCCTTGAACAAGCGCGTCAATGTGGCCGAGAGTTTCGCCAGGCGTGGCGCCCCCAGCAGCATGCGTGCACCGTTGGCGACGTGCAGGGTGAAGCGCAGGCCTTGCAATGTGGTGGCGAAGTTTCCTTCAATCCAGTTGGCGGTTTTTGTACGCGTGGCTTCACGGCTGCGAAGCTTTTTCACCAGTTCGCCGGTATTGATGCCTACCGGGCAGCGTTGTGCACACAGGCCCGTGGCCGCGCACGTATCGATGCCTTGGTATTGGTAGGCCTGTTCCAGCTCGGTGGTGTCGATGCCTGCGCGTTGCTTCGCCTGGATATCACGCCAGATGACGATGCGCTGGCGCGGGCTCAGGGTCAGGTCCTTGGAGGGACAGACCGGCTCGCAGAAGCCGCACTCGATGCATTTGTCCACAATCTCATCGGCGGCCGGCAGTGGCTTGAGGTGCTTGAGGTGGATCTGCGGATCCTCGCTGAGTACCACGTCCGGGTTGAGGATGCCGTTGGGATCGAGCAGGCGTTTGAGCTGCCACATCAGTTGGTAGGCGTCGCTGCCCCATTCCAGCTCGACGAACGGTGCCATGTTCCGTCCGGTGCCGTGTTCGGCTTTCAACGAACCGCCGAATTCCACCGCCACCAGTTGCGCCACGTCGTCCATGAACGCCTGGTAGCGTGCGATTTCTTCCGGATTGTTGAAGCCTTGGGTGAAGACGAAGTGCAGATTGCCTTCCAGTGCGTGTCCGAAAAGGATCGCTTCATCGTAGTGATGTTTGTCGAACAGTTCGATCAGCCGGTTCACGCCAATGGCCAGTTGCTCCACCGGGAAGGTCACGTCTTCGATGATCACCGTGGTTCCGGTTTTGCGTACCGCGCCCACGGCTGGAAAGGTGTCTTTGCGGATGGCCCAGAGCCGGGCGTTTTCCCGTGGGTCTTCGGTAAAGTCGACTTGTCTTTCCACCGGGAAGCCGGCTAGCGAGGCCATGATCCGAGCGAGTTGCTCATGCAGCAACGACGAAGAGGCCGCGCGGGATTCGATCAGCAGGGCGCAGGCATTGGTCGACAGATGTTGTACGAAATCCGGCATGCCCGGCTTGTCTTGCACCCAGCGCAGGCTGCGGCGGTCGAGCAGTTCCACGGCCGATACCGGTTGGCTTTTCAGCACGGTAACCGCGTTGCAGCAGGTTTCCACGTCCGGGAATACGATCAGTGCCGACGCCTTGTGCGGATGGTCGACCACGGTGTTGTAGGTCACCGCGCTGATGAAACCGAGGGTGCCTTCAGAACCCACCAGCAGGTGGCTCAAGATATCCACAGGCTCGTCGAAATCCACCAGGGCATTGAGTGACAGGCCGGTGGTATTTTTCAGACGGTATTTGTGGCGGATTCGGGCAGCCAGCTCGGTGTTGTCGCGGGTCTCGCGGCCCAGGGTCGCCAGGCGCTCCAGCAGTTCGCCATGACTTGTACGAAAAGCCGCCACGCTGGCGTCGTCTTCGGTGTCGAGGCGGGTGCCGTCGGCCAATACCAGGCGAATGCCGGCCAAGGTGTGGTAGGTGTTTTGCGCCGTGCCGCAGCACATGCCGCTGGCGTTGTTGGCGACGATGCCGCCGATCTTGCAGGCGTTGATCGAGGCCGGATCCGGGCCGATCTTGCGCCCGAACGGGGCCAGCCAGGCGTTGGCCTGGGCGCCGATCACGCCGGGCTGCAAACGGATCTGCGTGCCTTGGCCGCGAATCTCGCGGCCGTTCCAGTTATCCCCCAGTACAATCAGCACGGAATCGCTGATCGCTTGCCCGGACAAGCTGGTGCCGGCCGCGCGAAAGGTGACCGGCACCTGGTCGCGCTGGGCGAATTGCAACAGGGCCACCACTTCGTCTTCGGTTTCCACCCGTACCACCAGTTTCGGAATGAGCCGATAGAAACTGGCGTCGGTGCCGAAGGCCAGGGTCGACAGCGGGTCGTCGAAACGGCGCTGCTGTGGGATCAATTGCTCTACGTCGCGTAGGAAAGAGGCCGGAAGGGTCATTGGTCCTCCTGAATCAAAACCACCAGGTCCTTCGGACCGTGGGCGCCGTAGGCCAGGACTTGCTCGATGTCCGCGGTTTTCGAAGGGCCGGACACCAGCAGGGCGTTGGTGGGCATGCCTTGGGCCCATTCGAATTCTTGCTGCACTTCATAGAAGTTATCGCGGATCTCGCTGGCCTTGAGCAGGGCGAAGTGCACCGGCGGGACCAGGCTCATCAGCCGCGGTTCCTCCCGGGTCGGCCACAGGATCAGGCTGCCAGTTGCAGCAATGGCACCCAGGGTTCCGGTCAGGCTGGCGGGGGTATCGTTGAACAATTCGGCTTTCCATTCCTCTACCGGCCGGTCGTAGGCCTTGAGCGTTGGCAGGTCAGGATTGTTCGCCCAGAACTGTGTGATCTTTTTCCCGTGAGGGGTGGTCGGGGCGATCAGCAGGCTCGGCAGCTGCCGGTCGCGCAGCAACTGCGCCAGCAGCGCCGGCCAGCCTTCACCGGAGGTCAGGTGGATTTCGGTGTGCACCGCCTCCATCAACTTGCGCAGTTGCGGGATGCGTTCCTTGGGCGAATAGCGGTAGGTTTGCGTCACCAGATCGACATCGAAGTTGTCGGCCACGGGCGTGGTGCCGGTCAGACTTGTGCGCAGCTTGGCGAGGATATTGTCCTTGGCGCTCATCGGCGGTCTCCCTTGACTTTCAGGTGTTCGCGGGCCAGGTCATGCAATGAGCGGGCGGCGGGTTTTGGGGCACTGTGGTTTTGTGTCCACGGGCCGAGGTTGCGGGGCGTCAGGGCGCGCAGGCGCGTGGCGATGAAGCCGAACAGGCGATAGAGCCGCGGTGAGCTGTTGAGCCGGGCCCAGGCATTCCAGATGAAGCGTTCCCTGGGCGAATATTTGCTGCCCTGGCCGCGCATCACTGGGTGAGGGCTGTCCGGTGCCTTGACGTTTTCTTCGCGCAGGCGTCGCAGCAAGGCCGGGATCGGGATTTTCACCGGGCACACTTCACCGCAGGCGCCGCACAACGATGAAGCGCTGGGATGGTCCGGCACTTTGGCGAGGCCGACCATGTGCGGCGTGATGATTTTTCCGATAGGCCCCGGGTAAACCTCCCCATAGGCGTGACCGCCGATTCGGGTGTACACCGGGCAATGATTCATACAAGCGCCGCAACGGATACAGTTCAGGGTCTGGCGCAATTCGCTGTCGGCAAATGCTTGGCTGCGACCGTTGTCCAGCAGCACCAGGTGCACTTCCTGGGGGCCGTCCAGTTCGTCGGCCTTGCGCGGGCCGGAGATCATGTTCACGTAAGTGGTGATCGGCTGGCCGAGGGCGGAGCGGGTCAGCAACGAGAGCAGCGGCACCACGTCGCGCAGGTTCTCCACGACTTTTTCGATGCCGGTCACGGCGATGTGCACCGGGGGCACGGTGGTGGACATCCGTCCGTTCCCTTCGTTTTCCACCAGCAGCAGCGTGCCGGTTTCGGCGACGGCGAAGTTGACGCCCGACACGCCGATGTCGGCCTCGAAGAATTTCTGCCGCAACACCTTGCGACCGATCTGAATGAGTTGGTCAACGTCCTTGGTGTACTCCACGCCGAGTTTGTCGTGGAACAAGGACGCGACCTGACCGGCGTTCTTGTGGATCGCCGGCATAATGATGTGTGAAGGCTTCTCGTGATCGAGCTGGACGATGTATTCCCCCATGTCGGATTCGAGACATTCAATGTCCCGAGCCTCGAGGAAATGGTTCATTTCCATCTCTTCGCTGACCATCGATTTGCCCTTGATCACTTGCCGCGCCTCGTGAGCGCGGATGATCGAGAGGACGATGCCGTTGGCTTCGTCCACCGTTTCCGCCCAGTGCACAGTCACACCGTTGCGGGTCAGGTTGGTTTCAAGTTGCTCGAGCAGGTCGGGCAACTTCGATAACGCACGGGCGCGGACAGCATTGCCCAGCGCTCGCAGGTGTTCTCTTTCATGGGCATCGCTGAAGGACGTTGCCCGTTTGGTCATCAGTGAATCCATCGCGCTGCGAAAGTTGTTTCGCAGTTGCGTGTCGGCCAAAGCCTTGTGGGCTCGGGCGCGAAAATCGTCGTGCAGCTCAACGGTCGGAATCAGCGTCGGCGTGCTCATGCCCCACCTCCGGTTCGCTGCCAGAGGAAGCTCGCCAGATGTTGCCCGCGTAACGCCTCCTGTTGCTTTTCCAGCGCGCCGTTGATGTTCATCAAGCAACCGCAATCGGCACTGATGACCTTGTGCGCGCCGGATTCCTTCAGCGCTCGGGTCTTGTCGGCCACCATCGCGCCGGAAATATCCGGCATGCGCACGCTGAATGTCCCACCAAACCCACAGCATTCACTTTCATGGCTGTGTTCAACCCGCTCCACATTGCCCAACTGCGCCAACAACGCGCGACCGTGCAGGTGGGTGTTCATTTCACGCCGTGCCGAGCAGGACGTATGCAGCGCGACCTTCACCGGCTCGCCGCCGTCGTTCAATTGCACCTTGCAGACGAACAGCAGGAACTCGGCCAGCTCGTAGGTCCGGGCGGCCAGGGCCTGGACTTGTCTGAGCGTGTCGGGCTCATCCTTGAACAGGTCGGCGTAATGCTCGCGCAGCATGCCGGCGCAGGAACCCGAGGGCACGACCACCGGACAGTCTTCGGCAAACAAGGCCAACTGCGCCCGCGCCACCGTCCGCGCCTGCTCGGTGTACCCCGAGGTGTAGGCCGGTTGCCCGCAGCAACTCTGCCCTTGCGGGTATTCCACCCGGATCCCTTCGCGTTCCAGCAGATGAATCGCATCCATCCCGGCTTCGGGATAGAACAGGTCCACCACGCACGTTCCAAACAGGTAGACCCGTTGCGGTTTTACGCTGAGGTACTGCCGAGGTTCGGGCAATGGCGGTGCGACACGCGTCGCGTTCGGCACGGCGTTGTAAAAAAGCTCGCTCATCAGGCGTGTCTCCGGGTGGTCCCGGTTATCCGTCCGCTGAGGCTGCTGAATATAGAGAGGAAATCTTTCAGCAGCCTTGCAGACCCGGTGATCAATAGCGAACGCCGGTTCGTGTTCCGGCGTCGGTTTTTTCCATGGGGCTTGTCGTACTCAGTGCACCAGCATGCCGGTGAACCAGTAGGCCTGGGCCAACGTGATCAGGCCGACGATCGTTGCAAAGAATAGGCTGTGTTTCAGGGTGAAACGGAACAGATCCGATTCCTTGCCGACCAAGCCAGTGGCTGCGCAGGCCACGGCGATCGATTGCGGCGAGATCATCTTGCCGGTCACGCCGCCGCTGGTGTTCGCCGCGACGAGCAAGGTGTCGTTGACGCCGAGCTGGTGCGCGGTAGTGGCTTGCAGCGAGCTGAACAGCGCATTGGAGGACGTATCGGAACCGGTCAGGAACACCCCCAGCCAACCGAGGAACGGCGAGAAAAAAGGAAACGCCGCGCCCGTGCCGGCCAACACCAGGGCCATGGTCGACGACATGCCGGATTAGTTGGTGACGAAAGCAAACGCCAGGACCATGCCGATGGACAGGATCGGCCAGCGCAACTCAAAAAGCGTCTCTTTGAAAGTGGTAAGACCAGTTTTTAAGTTGATCTTGAGCACCAGCATCGAGATCAGCGCAGAGAAGAAAATCGCCGTGCCGGTGGCGGAAATCGGATCGAGTTTGAACACGGCCGGAATGGCGGTGGGATTGATCACGATCGGCGCCACTTTGATCACCATCTGATCCAGATGGGGAATGGCGAAGTTGAACACCCAGCCATACATCGAACCGCCAGCGGCGAACATCGCCTTGAACGGTTTCAGGGTCCAGATCGTCACCAGCACGGTCAGGATCAGGAAGGGCGACCAGGCCTTGATGATTTCCCCCAGGCTGTAGGGCGAAGCCACAGTGCTGCGAGGTTGGCCGAAACCGCCGACGCTGGCGGTGACCGTTGCGCTGGACGTGGCACCGGCAATCTGAGCCCCCGCGGTGCGCTTGGGCTGCCAGACTTTCAGGAACAGCGTCAGGGCAATCAGGCTGGCGAGGGCCGAGGTGATGTCCGGCAGTTCCGGGCCGATGAAGTTGGAGGTGAAGTACTGGGTGACGGCAAAGCTCAGGCCCGCCACCAGCGCGGCTGGCCAGGTTTCCCGCACGCCGCGCAGGCCGTCCATCATGAACACCAGCCAGAACGGCACGAACAGCGACAGCAAGGGCAACTGGCGACCGGTCATGGCGCCGATCTTGAACGCGTCGATCCCGGTGACCTGGCCAGCCACGATAATCGGAATGCCCAGCGCGCCGAACGCTACTGGCGCGGTGTTGGCGATCAGGCACAGGCCGGCGGCGTACAGCGGGTTGAAGCCCAGGCCGACGAGCAGCGCGGCGGTGATCGCGACCGGCGCACCGAAGCCGGCGGCGCCTTCCAGGAAGGCGCCGAAGCAAAAGCCGATCAGCAGCACCTGCAGGCGTTGGTCATCGGTAATCGACAGCACTGAGCTGCGGATGACCTCGAACTGGCCGCTCTTGACCGTCAATTTGTAGAGGAACACGGCGGCGACGATGATCCAGGCAATCGGCCACAGGCCATAGGCAAAACCATAACCGGCGGCGGCAAGCGCCATGTCTGCCGGCATGTTGAACGCGAAGATCGCCACGGCAATCGCCAGGGCCAGGGTGACGCTGCCGGCCACATGGCCTTTCAGGCGAAACACCGCCAGGGCCAGGAAGAAAAATACGATGGGAATGACGGCCGCGAGTGCGGACAAGCCGAGGCTGCCGAGCGGGCTGTAAAGCTGTTGCCAGGTTTGCATATGGGTGGGCCCCTAATTGTTGTTGGTCAGGCACAGATCAGCGAATTTGGGTAATTGGTAATACCAATTTACAATCGCTGTTGGCTAGAGTAAAAGCCTTGGTTGTCGTGTGTCAATTTGTCGCTTGGAAACTTTCGTCGAATAAGCGGTGCAGATCGCATCTGCTCTGGTCGCGCAAACGGCTTCTGGTGGGTGTGGACGAGGCCCGGATGGGCCAGAATAGAGAGCCCGGCGAGCCGTCGGGATCGTGGAGAGTCGAGTTATGGGGTTTGATCAGATTCGTCAGCGCCGTTTGTCTGACGATATTGTCGAGCGGCTTGAAGGAATGATCCTTGAAGGCACGTTGAAATCCGGCGAGCGGCTACCGGCCGAGCGGACCCTGGCCGAACAGTTCGGTGTGTCACGCCCTTCGTTGCGCGAGGCCATCCAGAAACTGGCGGCCAAGGGGTTGCTGGTCAGCCGGCAGGGCGGTGGTAACTATGTCGTGGAGTCACTGGGCTCGACGTTCAGTGATCCCTTGCTGCAACTGCTGGAAAGCAACCCCGACGCGCAACGGGACCTGTTGGAATTTCGCCACACACTGGAAGCTTCCTGTGCTTATTACGCCGCGCAGCGAGCCACCGATGTGGATCGCGAGCGGCTGACAGCGGCTTTCGAGGAACTGCAGGATTGTTATTCGCGCCATGAGGAGGTGAGTCGGGCGGAGGAGGGCGCGGCGGATGCGCGCTTCCATCTGGCGATCGCCGAGGCCAGTCATAACGCGGTGTTGCTGCACACCATTCGCGGTCTGTTCGACCTGCTTAAACGCAACGTGGTGACCAACATCGGTGGCATGTACAAACAGCGCAGTGAAACCCGCGACATGCTGATCAGCCAGCATCGGGAGTTGTACCAGGCGATCATGGACGGGCACGCCGAACAGGCGCGGGAGGTGTCCAGTCGGCATATCCTGTATGTGCAGGAGGTGCTCGAAGAGGTGCGTCAGGAAGTGCAGCGGGTGGCGCGGGCGGAGCGGCGCAAGGGGATGTAGCCGGCAGGTTACGCGAAACCTGTGGGAGCGAGCCTGCTCGCGATAGCGGTGGTTCAACCAACGGAAATGTTGACTGATGCGCCGCTATCGCGAGCAGGCTCGCTCCCACATGGGGCTCGCGAGGGCTAGTCTTCCTTGCCCTTGTTACGCACAGCACGCTGCAGCTCGCGCCCGGCGTCGCGTTCGCGTTCGGTGTCGCGCTTGTCGTATTCCTTCTTGCCCTTGCCCAGCGCAATTTCGCACTTGATCAAGTGCTTGCTCCAGTACAGCGACGTGCAGACGCAGGTGTAGCCCTTCTGTTGCACGGAGGCGAAGAGCTTTTCCAGCTCACGCTTGTTGAGCAACAGCTTGCGCGAGCGCACCGGGTCGGCAATCACGTGGGTGCTGGCGGTGGTCAGTGGCGTGATGTGACTGCCCAGCAGCCAGGCTTCGCCATCCTTGAGCAGCACGTAGCTGTCGACCAGTTGCGCCTTGCCGGCACGCAGGCTCTTTACTTCCCAGCCGGCCAGGACCATGCCAGCCTCGAAACGCTGTTCGATGAAGTAATCGTGTCGCGCCTTTTTATTTTGCGCGATGGTCCCTGTGGGGTGTTTCTTCTGTTTAGCCATAGGGGCGGCATTATAGGCAGTTGCGCGCGTGTCGGCTACGGTGAAGCTGCATGCTTGAGCACGTTGAGTGAATCCCGGACAATGCGGCCTCTTTTTGAACGCTTGGGCGTGATCACGATGGCGACAGACAAGGTTTCTGTCCACGGCAGTTGGGCTAGCCGCTGGGTCTTCATACTCGCTGCGACCGGTTCTGCGGTGGGGCTGGGTAGTATCTGGAAGTTTCCATACATGGTTGGCGTCTATGGTGGCGGCGCCTTCGTACTGATGTTCCTGGCGTGCATCGCGTTCATCGGCGCGCCGGTCATGCTCGCCGAAACCCTGATCGGTCGTCGCGCCCGGCAAAGCCCGGCCAATGCCCTGAAGGTGCTGGCCCTGGAGGCCGGGCACTCGGCCAAGTGGTCGTGGGGCGCCTTTGCCGGCATGATCACGGCATTGTTGATCTTGTCTTTCTATAGCGTGGTCGGCGGCTGGTCGCTGGACTACATCATCGACATGGGGCGCGGGGATTTCCAAGGCGTCGCGCCTGATCAGGTCGGCGCCTATTTCGGCAAGGTCATCGACGATCCCTGGAGGCTGACGCTCTGGCACACGATTTTCATGGTGTTGTCCGCCGTGGTGATTGCCCGAGGCGTGGTCGCCGGGCTTGAGCGCAGCCTGCGGATCATGATGCCGCTGCTGTTCGTGATGATCCTGGTGCTGCTGGGGTACAGCATGACCACCGGGCATTTCATGGAAGGCCTGCACTTCATGTTCGATTTCAAGCCGGAAAAAGTCCTGGATGGCTTGTTGCCGGCCATGGGGCATGCGTTCTTCTCCCTGAGCGTCGGGGTTGGTTCGATCATGATCTACGGCGCCTACATGCCGAAGAACGCCTCCCTTACCCGAACCGTGGTCGGCGTTGCGCTGTTGGATACCTTCGTGTCGCTGCTGGCCGGCGTCGCTTTGTTTCCGATTGTGTTTGCCGCAGGCCTCAATCCCAGCGAAGGGCCAGGGTTGATGTTTGTCAGCCTGCCTTTTGCCTTCGGCAGCATGGCGTTCGGCCAAGTGATGGGGGTCGTGTTCTTTGTCCTGGTGGCCATCGCGGCCTGGAGTTCGGCGATCTCCCTGCTGGAGCCCATGGTGGCTTACCTGGTTGAGCGGACCCGGCTCAGCCGCGCCTGGGTGACCTTCTGGCTGGCCTTTACCTGCTGGTTCGTGGGCCTGGGTACGGTGTTTTCCTTCAATATATGGAAGCAGGCGAAGTTTTTCGTGAACGAAGACGGGCTGTTCCATCTCTACCAGTGGGGAGCAACCGGAGGGCTGGATTTCTTCGGCGTGATTGATTTCTTCACGTCACGGATCATGCTGCCATTGGGTGGTTTGTGTTTCGTGGTGTTTGCAGGATGGATCATGGGGCGTGAGGCGGTGCGTGATGAGTTGTCCCTGCGCAGCCCTGTATTGTTTGCCTTGAGCCTGTTCTTGATGCGCTACGTGGCGCCCATCGGCATTCTTGTAGTGTTTGCCGCCCAGCTGTGGAAGTGACGCTTACATGACGACACATATTCAACGCTCGGCCTTGCTGCCGTACCCGGCGCAGGTGCTGTACGACCTGGTCAACGATGTGGCGAGTTATCCGCAATTCTTGCCGTGGTGTGCGTCCGCCGAGGTTCTGGAAAGCTCCGATACCCACATGCGCGCCAGTCTCGGCATTGCCAAGGGTGGGTTGAGCCAGCGTTTCGTGACGCGCAATACCCTGGTGCCGGGGCAGTCCATCGAAATGAATCTGGAAGAGGGGCCTTTCAATCAGCTCCACGGTGTCTGGGTGTTCAAGCCATTGGGCGAAAAGGCCTGCAAGATCAGCCTCGACCTGTCGTTCGACTACGCTGGCCCATTGGTGCGGGCAACGCTGGGGCCCTTATTCAATCAGGCGGCCAACACCTTGGTTGACGCGTTCTGCCAACGTGCCAAGCAGCATGCAGAGCTCAAGCGTTGATTGAGATTGAAGTGGTGTACGCCTCTGTAGAGCGCCAGTTCCTGCGCGCATTTGCCGTGCCGGAAGGTACACGTGTACGTGCGGCGTTGAAGGCGTCGGGGATTGCCGAAGCGTTTCCCGAACTGGATCTGGCGACGTGCCCGGTGGGGATTTTTGGCAAAGTGCTTGTCGATCCGGATAACCAGATCGTGCAGGCGGCTGATCGACTGGAGATCTATCGTCCGTTGCTGGCCGATCCAAAAGAAATTCGTCGGCTGCGTGCGATCAAGGCCGCCCAGGCGCGCCAATCCGAGCAATAACCGGTCGAATCGCAGGCAATAAAAAACCCGGCATGCCGGGTTTTTTCATGTCGCCATTTATTGCGGCGAGGTGTCCAGGGGCTCTGGAGTCGGCACCGGTACGGTCTCGACTTTGTCTACATCCTTCTGGATCTGGTCGAGCAACGAACCTGGCTTGGCCGGTTTCTCCGGTTTCGGCTGTTCGCTGTTCTGGGTCGGATCAGTGACGGTAGTGCCGCTGTCCTTGCCCATGATTGCCTCGTCGCGGCTTACACCGGGCATGAAATCGCCCGACAGGCTAACGAGTTGGTCATTGGGGCTGAAGATAACGCTGATGCGTTCCTGCTGGCGCTCACCGCCCCCAGGCTGCAGGCTGTACAGGTAATCCCAGCGATCGGCGTGGAACGTGTCGGTCAGCAGGGGGTTGCCCATGATAAACCGTACTTGCCGGCGGGTCATTCCCGGGCGTAACTGGTCTATCATGTCCTGCGTGACGACATTGCCCTGCTGGATGTCGATTTTGTAAACCCCGGGGAATGAACAACCGGCGAGTGCGAGCAGTCCCACGAAGGTGAAACTGGTTAGCAAGAGCTTGGTGTTTTGCATCGGTGGGCGACTTCCACTATCTTGGCTGGGACAACGTAAACGCCGATCATACCCGCATTAAGAGAAGCTGCGAAGCAGCATCGCGAGAAAGCTGACCATGGTTGAAAATAGCGAACTACGCAAAGCCGGCCTCAAAGTGACCCTGCCACGGGTCAAGATTCTACAAATGCTCGATTCTGCCGAGCAACGTCACATGAGTGCCGAGGACGTCTACAAGGCGCTGATGGAAGCTGGCGAGGACGTTGGTCTGGCCACGGTCTACCGTGTCCTGACTCAGTTCGAGGCAGCGGGTCTTGTGGCTCGTCACAATTTCGATGGCGGTCATGCGGTCTTTGAATTGGCTGACGGGGAGCATCACGATCACATGGTGAACGTGGAAACCCGTGAGGTTATTGAATTCATCAGCCCGGAAATCGAGAAGCTGCAAAAGGCAATTGCTGAAGAGCATGGTTTCGAGCTGATCGATCACCATCTCGTCCTGCATGTGCGCCAGCGTAAATAAGCACGTTGCGTGAGCCCTGGCTCCCGAAACGAAAGAAGGCGACCCCAGGGTCGCCTTCTTGCTTTACGGCTTTTGTCAGGTCTTTGCGGCGACGACCATTTTTTTCGCGTGGGCCAGGGACTCCTTGGTGAGGTCAATCCCGCCCAGCATCCGCGCCACTTCTTCCACCCGCTCGTTTTTGTTGAGCTTGGACACGGCGGTTCGGGTGGCATCTTCGCCGCGCACCTTGTGCACAAATAAATGCTGATGCCCCTGAGCGGCCACTTGGGGCAGGTGAGTGACTGTCAGCACCTGGCCGCGCTCACCGAGCCGGCGAAGCAGTTGACCGACGATTTCTGCGGTCGGGCCGCCAATGCCCACGTCCACTTCGTCGAATACCAGCGTCGGCACGCGAGAGGTTTGCGCCGTGATGACCTGGATAGCCAGGCTGATTCGTGACAGCTCGCCACCGGAGGCGACTTTTGCCAGGGCCTTGAGCGGTTGCCCGGGGTTGGCGCTGACCAGCAGCTCCACCTGCTCCAGGCCGTTGGGCTGGAGTTCGTCGCTGGCGTTGGGCCGCAGCTCGATGGTGAAGCGGCCACCTGGCATGCCCAGGCGCTGGATTTCCTGTTCCACCGCATCGGCCAGCCCTGTCGCGGCATGCCGTCGCAGTTCGCTGAGCTCCTTGGCCTTTTCCTGATAATGCCGGGCGTAGGAGGCGAGTTCGTCTCCCAGGCGCTCGATGGATTCGTCGTTGGCGTTCAAGGTTTCCAGTTCGTCCAGCAGCCGCTGCTGGAGTTCGGCCACCTCGGTTGGCTGGACGCGGTGCTTGCGCGCCAGCGTATAGATGGTGTCCAGCCGCTCTTCCAGGTATTGCAGGCGTGCCGGGTCGGCATCGAAGTGATCAAGAAAGCGGTTCAGTTCCCCGACGGCTTCCTCGACCTGGATCTGTGCGCTCGTCAGCAGGTTGGTCGCTTCGCTCAGGGCGCCCACCGAATTGTTCACGCTGGAGAGTCGGTTCAGGCTTGCTGTCAGCGCGTTGAGCACATTCCCGGAGTCATTTTCGCTGCATTGCTCCACTACTTGGCGGCAGATGCCCAGCAGGGTCTCGGCGTTGGTCAGGTTCTTGTGTTCCTGCTCCAGTTCCCCCAGTTCATTTTCGCCGAGGGCGAGGTTCTCCAGTTCCTCAAGCTGATAGCTCAACAGCTGATGGCGGGCCCGTTGCCCATCGCCGGAGTTCGAGAGCCGGTCCAGCTCCTGCCGTGTCTGGCGCCAGCGCTGGGCGGCCAGCTGTACCTGGCGCGCCAGGTCGGTGGCGTCGGCGTATTCATCGAGCAGGCGACGGTGGGTGTCGGTCTTGAGCAGCGACTGGTGTTCGTGCTGGCTGTGAATGTCGATCAACAGTTCGCCAAGGGCCTTGAGGTCCCCCAGGGGGCAGGGCGTGCCGTTGATGTAGCCCCGGGAGCGTCCTTCGGCGGTGATGACACGGCGCAGGATGCACGGGCCGTCGGTGTCCAGGTCGCGTTCGGCGAGCCAGGTGCTGGCCTCGGGGATGTCGACCAGGTCGAAGGTCGCCAGGATGTCGGCTTTGTCTGCACCGGGGCGCACCACACCATTGTCGGCGCGATCACCCAGCGTCAGGCCCAGGGCGTCGAGCATGATCGATTTGCCGGCGCCGGTTTCACCGGTGATCACACTCATGCCTCGATCGAGTTCGAGGTCGAGGTGTTCGACGATGGCGTAATTGTGTACGGACAGGTGCACCAGCATAAGGCCGCTCCCAGGCTTTAGGTCTGGTTATTTATACAGTGTTTTGTTTGCGGCTGACAATGCCCTCGCTTAGCTCGATTTGCTTGGCTGGGTGAATTCCTTAGTTCAGGTGGGAATGGACAGGCAGATGTTTTTTGTAAGGTCAATTCGTCGCGCGGCCCTTGAAGCTGAAAAACCCGACCCCATATACCGGGGCAGAAGCGCGAGTCGAGCTCGCGGACGAAATTGAAAGGAGAAATCTATGGCTGACGAACAGACGCAGGACACGCAAAATCTAGACGCCAACCAGGCTCCCCAGGATTCGGGTGATGACCTGGCGGCACGTGTGCAAGTGCTCGAAGAGCAACTGGCGGGTGCGCAGGATCAGGCGTTGCGTGTAGCCGCGGACCTGCAGAACGTCCGCCGTCGCGCCGAGCAGGATGTGGAAAAGGCGCACAAGTTCGCCCTCGAGCGTTTCGCTGGCGACCTGCTGCCGATCATCGACAGCCTGGAGCGCGGCCTGGAGTTGTCCAATCCGGATGACGAGAACATTCGTCCGATGCGCGAAGGCATCGAGCTGACCCTGAAAATGTTCCAGGACACCCTCAAGCGCTACCAGCTTGAAGCGATTGATCCCCACGGCGAACCCTTCAACGCTGAACACCACCAGGCCATGGCGATGCAGGAAAGTGCCGACGTCGAGCCGAACAGTGTGCTGAAGGTTTTCCAGAAGGGTTATCTGCTTCACGGCCGCCTGCTGCGCCCGGCCATGGTCGTGGTCAGCAAGGCACCTGCACCGGTTTCGCCTTCTATTGATGAGCAGGCTTGAAAACGGTCGTAACGGCCCCATCTATAAGTCAAGCGTTTAAGTGCTACCGCAGTTAGCCACCACTGCTGCGGCAACCAAATCCAAGTTCCGGGAGAGTTAACATGGGCAAGATTATCGGTATCGACCTGGGGACCACCAACTCGTGCGTCTCCGTGCTGGAAAACGGCAAGGCCAAGGTTATTGAGAACGCCGAAGGCGCGCGCACCACGCCGTCGATCATCGCGTACGCCAATGACGGCGAAATTCTGGTTGGCCAGTCTGCCAAGCGTCAGGCTGTGACCAATCCGCACAACACCCTTTACGCGGTGAAGCGCCTGATCGGTCGCAAGTTCGACGAAGAAGTCGTTCAGAAAGACATCAAGATGGTGCCTTACAAAATCGCCAAGGCTGACAATGGCGACGCATGGGTTGAAGTGAACGGCCAGAAAATGGCGCCGCCACAGATCTCGGCTGAAATCCTGAAGAAAATGAAGAAAACCGCCGAAGACTACCTCGGCGAAGCGGTGACCGAAGCCGTTATTACAGTTCCGGCCTATTTCAACGATAGCCAGCGCCAGGCGACCAAAGACGCCGGCCGCATCGCGGGCCTGGACGTAAAACGTATCATCAACGAACCGACTGCTGCCGCACTGGCCTACGGCATGGACAAGGCCAAGGGCGATCACACTGTGATCGTTTATGACTTGGGCGGCGGTACCTTCGACGTTTCCGTGATCGAAATCGCTGAAGTCGATGGCGAGCACCAGTTCGAAGTACTGGCAACCAACGGTGATACGTTCCTCGGTGGTGAAGACTTCGACATCCGCCTGATCGACTACCTCGTCGACGAGTTCAAGAAAGAAAGCGGCATGAACCTCAAAGGTGATCCGCTGGCGATGCAGCGCCTGAAAGAAGCCGCTGAAAAAGCCAAGATCGAACTGTCCTCGAGCCAGTCGACCGACGTGAACCTGCCGTACATCACTGCAGACGCCACCGGTCCTAAGCACCTGAACGTGAAAATCTCCCGCGCCAAGCTCGAAGCGCTGGTGGAAGACCTGGTTCAGCGCACCATCGAACCTTGCCGCATCGCGATGAAAGACGCCGGTATCGACGTTGGCTCGATCAACGACGTGATCCTGGTGGGCGGTCAGACCCGCATGCCACTGGTTCAGAAGCTGGTGACCGATTTCTTCGGTAAAGAAGCGCGTAAAGACGTGAACCCGGACGAAGCCGTTGCCATGGGTGCTGCCATCCAGGGCGCCGTGCTGGCTGGTGACGTGAAGGACGTTCTGCTGCTCGACGTCAGCCCGCTGACCCTGGGTATCGAAACCATGGGTGGCGTGATGACCGCGCTGATCGAGAAAAACACCACGATTCCTACCAAGAAATCCCAGGTGTTCTCGACCGCCGACGATAACCAGGGCGCCGTGACCATCCACGTGCTGCAAGGTGAGCGCAAGCAAGCCGCCCAGAACAAATCCCTGGGCAAGTTCGATCTGGCCGAGATTCCACCAGCACCACGTGGCGTGCCACAGATCGAAGTGACCTTCGACATCGACGCCAACGGCATCCTGCACGTCGGCGCGAAAGACAAGGCCACCGGCAAGACCCAATCGATCGTGATCAAGGCCAACTCCGGTCTGTCCGAGGAAGAAATTCAGCAGATGGTTCGTGATGCTGAAGTGAACGCCGAGGAAGATCGCAAGTTCGAAGAACTGGCCAGCGCCCGCAACCAGGGTGATGCCCTGGTGCACTCGACTCGCAAGATGATCGCTGATGCAGGCGACAAAGTGACCGCGGAAGAGAAGACTGCCATCGAAGCGGCCGTGGTTGCCCTGGAAGCCGCTGTCAAAGGCGACGACAAGGCGGCCATCGAAGCGAAGATCGAAGAGCTGTCCAAGGTCTCCGCGCCAGTGGCCCAGAAGATGTACGCCGAGCAGGCTCAGCCAGCTGAAGGCGCAGCGGCACAAGGCGAATCGGCGGAAAAAGCCGATGACGTCGTGGACGCTGAGTTCGAAGAAGTGAAAGACCACAAGTAATCGCTTGCTGGTCGACCGGTTGACTGCCTTTGTGCGGTGGCTGGTAGGATGTCGCCGCGCGGGAGCTTGCTCCCGCGTTGGCGTGTCTGGAGCCAATGAATTTTTACAGCATGCGACGGCGTTCGGGTGCTGGCGGTGTGATCGGGAATGCTCCTGCTTTCCGAGCGATAAGCACTGCGTTTTGGCCGGGGCCCTGGCTGAAAGATCAAGACCAGGATCGTTGAATTGACGTGAGTTGGGTCCGGGCCTGTATTGGGGCTCAACGAGTTTGGCAAGGTTCAGGAGAGGTTTGCCGAACGTCCTATAAGAGTGCAAAGACTAATGGCAAAGCGTGACTATTACGAAATATTGGGTGTTGAGCGGGGGGCCAGCGAGGCAGAGCTGAAAAAGGCCTACCGTCGCCTGGCGATGAAGCACCACCCGGATCGTAATCCCGACGATAAAGCGTCTGAAGAACTGTTCAAGGAAGCCAACGAGGCTTACGAGGTTCTGTCCGACTCCAGCAAGCGCGCGGCATATGACCAGTACGGGCATGCTGGCGTCGACCCGAGCATGGGTGGCGGCGGTGCCGGTTTCGGCGGCCAGAACTTCTCCGATATTTTCGGCGATGTGTTCAGCGACTTCTTCGGTGGCGGTCGCGGCGGTGCCCGCGGTGGTGCCCAGCGTGGCAGCGATCTGCGTTACACGCTGGAACTGAACCTGGAAGAGGCGGTGCGCGGTACGACCGTCAATATCCGCGTGCCGACGCTGGTCAATTGCAAGCCGTGCGACGGCTCGGGCGCCAAGAAGGGCTCCTCGCCTGTTACGTGCCCGACCTGCGGCGGTATCGGTCAGGTTCGCATGCAGCAGGGCTTCTTCTCGGTGCAGCAGACCTGCCCGCGCTGCCATGGCCAGGGCAAGATCATTTCCGATCCGTGCGACTCCTGTCACGGCGAAGGGCGTGTCGAAGAGTACAAGACGCTGTCGGTCAAGGTGCCAGCCGGTGTCGATACCGGTGACCGTATTCGCCTGTCCGGCGAAGGTGAGGCGGGTGCCCAGGGTGGCCCGACCGGCGACCTGTACGTGGTGATCAATGTGCGCGAGCACGCGATTTTCCAGCGCGACGGCAAGCATCTGTTCTGCGAAGTGCCGATCAGCTTCGTCGATGCGGCCCTGGGTGGCGAGCTTGAGATCCCGACCCTCGACGGTCGCGTCAAGCTGAAAATCCCTGAGGGGACACAAACCGGCAAGCAGTTCCGCATTCGTGGCAAGGGCGTTGCGCCAGTGCGTGGTGGCGGCGCAGGTGACTTGATGTGTCGCGTGGCGGTAGAGACACCGGTCAATCTGAGCCGACGTCAGCGTGAGCTGCTGGAAGAGTTCCGCGGTACGTTGGAGGGTGACAACAGTCACTCCCCGAAAACCACCGGCTGGTTCGAAGGCGTGAAGCGCTTCTTCGGCGATCTGTAAGGAGGTCGCATGCGACGTATAGCTGTGATGGGTGCTGCGGGGCGCATGGGCAAGGCGCTGGTCGAGGCGGTGCAGCAGCGCTCGCCGCTCTCCGGCCTGACGGCTGCCATCGTTCGCCCCGACAGTACGCTGGTGGGCGCGGATGCGGGCGAGCTGGCTTCGCTCGGGCGCATCGGTGTGCCGATGTCTGGCGGGTTGGAAAAGGTCCTTGACGAGTTCGATGTCCTGATCGACTTCACGCTGCCGGAAGTGATGTTGAAAAACCTCGCCATCTGCCGCAAGCACGGCAAGGCCATGGTGATCGGCACCACGGGATTGGACGCTATGCAGAAGCAGTTGCTGGCCGATGCCGGGAAAGGCATTCCGATCGTGTTTGCGGCGAACTTCAGTGTGGGTGTGAACCTGTCGCTGAAACTGCTGGACATGGCGGCCCGGGTCTTGGGTGACGATGCGGATATCGAGATCATCGAAGCGCATCACCGACACAAGATCGACGCGCCGTCGGGGACGGCCTTGCGCATGGGTGAAGTGATTGCCGATGCACTAGGTCGCGACCTGCAGCAAGTCGCCGTGTACGGGCGCGAGGGGCATACCGGTGCGCGAGAGCGAGACACCATCGGTTTCGCGACCGTGCGCGGTGGTGATGTGGTGGGTGATCACACCGTACTGTTCGCCACTGAGGGCGAGCGCCTGGAAATCACCCACAAGGCCTCGAGCCGGATGACCTTCGCCAAGGGTGCGGTGCGTGCTGCGCTGTGGCTGGAGGGGCGTGAGCCTGGTTTGTACGATATGCAGGACGTTCTCGACCTGCGTTGATGTCAATGAAAACGGGGTTCGGGTTATACTGCGCCCCGTTTTACGCCGCTTCGCGACGGCCTGTCGCATTCCCCTGCCTTTAAGGCTCATTAGCGGTGGACCAAAAAAGCCTTTTTCTGTAAGCTACAGCTTTAGTGTGTCCACTAAAAGCGCGCAGAATAATTCAGTGAAGAAGCGGGGTGACGTGTCCATACGTCACTCCGCTTTTTTACAACCTGCGATCGCCCTTTCAGGCTTTATTTACGGGAGGTCTTCTTGACTAAGCCAGCCATACTCGCCCTTGCTGATGGCAGCATTTTTCGCGGCGAAGCCATTGGAGCCGACGGCCAGACCGTTGGTGAGGTGGTGTTCAACACCGCAATGACCGGCTATCAGGAAATTCTTACCGATCCTTCCTACGCCCAGCAAATCGTTACCCTGACTTACCCGCACATCGGCAACACCGGCACCACGCCGGAAGATGCCGAGTCCGACCGTGTCTGGTCCGCCGGCCTGGTCATCCGTGACTTGCCGCTGGTAGCGAGCAACTGGCGTAGCACGATGTCGCTGTCCGACTACCTGAAAGCCAACAATGTCGTGGCGATCGCCGGTATCGACACCCGTCGCCTGACCCGCATCCTGCGGGAGAAGGGCGCCCAAAACGGCTGCATCATGGCCGGTGACAACATTTCCGAAGAAGCCGCCATTGCCGCTGCCCAGGGCTTCCCTGGTCTCAAGGGCATGGACCTGGCGAAAGTCGTCAGCACCCAGAAGCAATACGAATGGCGTTCCACGGTCTGGGACCTGAAGACCGACAGTCACGCGACCATCGAGGCTTCCGAGCTGCCATACCACGTGGTTGCCTACGACTACGGCGTCAAAGTGAACATCCTGCGCATGCTGGTCGAGCGCGGTTGCCGCGTGACCGTGGTGCCCGCACAAACCCCGGCTGCAGACGTCCTGGCCCTCAAGCCCGACGGCGTGTTCCTGTCCAACGGCCCGGGTGACCCCGAGCCTTGCGACTACGCGATCCAGGCGATCAAGGATGTGCTGGAAACCGAGATCCCGGTGTTCGGCATCTGCCTCGGTCACCAGTTGCTGGCCCTCGCTTCGGGCGCCATGACCCTGAAGATGGGGCACGGCCACCACGGTGCCAACCACCCCGTCCAGGACCTGGACACCGGCGTCGTCATGATCACCAGCCAGAACCACGGTTTTGCGGTGGACGAGGCGACCCTGCCGGCCAACGTGCGGGCGATCCACAAGTCGCTGTTCGATGGCACGCTGCAAGGCATCGAGCGTACCGACAAGAGCGCGTTCAGCTTCCAGGGCCACCCTGAAGCGAGCCCGGGCCCGAACGACGTGGCCCCGCTGTTCGATCGCTTCATCAACGAGATGGCCAAGCGACGCTGACCGCGTGAAGCCTGAGGGCGGCCCCGAGTACGGCGGCCCCCTTGGGCGCTTCAAAGATTGTTCGACGGCCTAGCCGACTGACCTGCGGATTTGAGTGACAAACCCATGCCAAAACGTACAGACATAAAAAGCATCCTGATTCTCGGCGCTGGCCCGATCGTGATCGGCCAGGCCTGCGAATTCGACTACTCCGGCGCCCAGGCCTGCAAAGCCCTGCGCGAAGAGGGCTATCGCGTCATCCTGGTGAACTCCAACCCGGCGACCATCATGACCGACCCGGCCATGGCCGACGCCACTTACATCGAGCCGATCAAGTGGCAGACCGTTGCGAAGATCATCGAAAAGGAACGCCCTGACGCACTGTTGCCGACCATGGGTGGCCAGACGGCGCTCAACTGCGCCCTGGACCTGGAGCGCGAAGGCGTCCTGGAGAAGTTCGGCGTGGAAATGATCGGCGCCAACGCCGACACCATCGACAAGGCCGAGGATCGTTCGCGTTTCGACAAGGCCATGAAATCCATCGGCCTGGCGTGCCCGCGCTCCGGTATTGCCCACAGCATGGAAGAGGCTAACGCGGTCCTCGAGAAACTGGGCTTCCCGTGCATCATCCGTCCGTCCTTCACCATGGGCGGCACCGGTGGCGGCATCGCCTACAACCGTGAAGAATTCGAAGAAATCTGCGCCCGTGGCCTGGACTTGTCGCCGACCAAGGAACTGCTGATCGACGAGTCCCTGATCGGCTGGAAAGAGTACGAAATGGAAGTTGTCCGCGACAAAAAGGACAACTGCATCATCGTCTGCTCCATCGAGAACTTCGATCCGATGGGCGTGCACACCGGCGACTCGATCACCGTCGCACCGGCCCAGACCCTGACCGACAAGGAATACCAGATCCTGCGTAACGCCTCCCTGGCGGTACTGCGTGAGATCGGCGTGGAAACCGGTGGCTCCAACGTCCAGTTCGGCATCTGCCCAAACACCGGGCGCATGGTGGTCATCGAAATGAACCCGCGGGTATCCCGTTCGTCGGCCCTGGCCTCGAAAGCCACGGGTTTCCCGATTGCCAAGGTCGCTGCCAAGCTGGCCGTGGGCTACACCCTGGACGAACTGTCGAACGACATCACCGGCGGCAAGACCCCGGCGTCCTTCGAGCCATCCATCGACTACGTCGTCACCAAGCTGCCCCGTTTTGCCTTTGAGAAGTTCGCCAAGGCCGATGCCCGCCTGACCACTCAGATGAAGTCGGTCGGTGAAGTCATGGCGATTGGCCGGACCTTCCAGGAATCCCTGCAGAAAGCTCTTCGCGGTCTGGAGGTGGGTGTCTGCGGTCTTGATCCGAAGCTGGATCTCAACGACCCGGAAAGCATGAGCGTACTCAAGCGCGAGCTGACCGTGCCAGGCGCCGAGCGTATCTGGTACGTGGCCGATGCCTTCCGCGCCGGCATGACCGTCGAGCAGATCTTCGGCATGAACATGATCGACCCTTGGTTCCTGGTGCAGATCGAAGACCTGATCAAGGAAGAAGAGAAGGTCAAGACCCTGGGCATGTCCAGCATCGACTACGACATGATGTTCCGCCTCAAGCGCAAGGGCTTCTCGGACCAGCGCCTGGCCAAGTTGCTCGGTGTGACCGAGAAGAGCCTGCGTGCCCATCGTCACAAGCTGGAAGTGTTCCCGGTCTACAAGCGCGTCGACACCTGCGCCGCCGAGTTCGCCACCGACACCGCGTACCTGTACTCCACGTACGAAGAAGAGTGCGAAGCCGCGCCATCGACCCGCGACAAGATCATGATCCTGGGTGGCGGTCCTAACCGGATCGGCCAAGGCATCGAGTTCGACTACTGCTGCGTGCACGCCGCACTGGCCCTGCGCGACGACGGGTACGAGACCATCATGGTCAACTGCAACCCGGAAACCGTGTCGACTGACTACGACACTTCCGATCGCCTGTACTTCGAACCGGTGACCTTGGAAGACGTGCTGGAAATCGTCCGCGTCGAGAAGCCCAAAGGCGTGATCGTCCAGTATGGCGGCCAGACCCCGCTGAAATTGGCTCGCGCCCTTGAAGCCGCTGGCGTGCCGATCATCGGGACCAGCCCGGATGCAATCGACCGCGCCGAAGACCGCGAGCGCTTCCAGCAAATGGTCGAGCGCCTGAACCTGCGTCAGCCACCAAACGCCACCGTGCGCAGCGAGGACGAAGCGATTCGTGCCGCGGCCAAGATCGGCTACCCGCTGGTGGTGCGCCCGTCCTACGTACTGGGCGGCCGCGCCATGGAAATCGTCTATCAGGAAGACGAGCTCAAGCGCTACCTGCGCGAAGCGGTCCAGGTATCCAACGACAGCCCGGTGCTGCTGGACCATTTCCTCAACTGCGCCATCGAAATGGACGTGGATGCGGTCTGCGATGGCAAGGACGTGGTGATCGGCGCGATCATGCAGCACATCGAGCAGGCCGGTGTTCACTCCGGTGACTCCGCGTGCTCGCTGCCGCCTTACTCGCTGCCGGCCCATATCCAGGACGAGATGCGCGAACAGGTCAAGAAAATGGCCCTGGAGCTGGGCGTTGTCGGCTTGATGAACGTGCAGTTGGCGCTTCAGGGCGAAGACATCTATGTGATTGAGGTCAACCCGCGCGCTTCTCGGACCGTGCCGTTTGTCTCCAAGTGCATCGGTGTTTCCCTGGCGATGATCGCTGCGCGAGTCATGGCGGGCAAAACCCTGAAAGAGCTGAACTTCACCAAAGAGATCATTCCGAACTTCTACAGCGTCAAGGAGGCGGTGTTCCCGTTCGCCAAGTTCCCTGGCGTGGACCCGATCCTCGGCCCTGAGATGAAGTCCACTGGTGAAGTGATGGGCGTCGGTGACACCTTCGGCGAGGCGTTTGCCAAAGCCCAGATGGGCGCCAGCGAAGTGCTGCCGACGGGTGGTACGGCGTTCATCAGCGTCCGTGATGACGACAAGCCACTGGTTGCAGGTGTTGCCCGTGATCTGATCAACTTGGGTTTCGAAGTGGTCGCCACTGCCGGTACTGCCAAACTGATCGAGGCGGCAGGCCTGAAAGTGCGCCGCGTGAACAAGGTGACCGAGGGTCGCCCGCACGTGGTCGACATGATCAAGAATGACGAAGTCACGCTGATCATCAACACCACCGAAGGCCGCCAGTCGATCGCTGATTCCTATTCCATTCGTCGCAACGCGCTGCAGCACAAGATCTACTGCACCACGACCATTGCTGCGGGCGAAGCGATCTGCGAAGCGCTCAAGTTCGGTCCCGAGAAGACCGTGCGTCGCTTGCAGGATCTACATGCAGGATTGAAGGCATGAGCATAACCAAGTACCCGATGACCGTTCAGGGCGCGAAGGCCCTGGAAGAAGAACACGCTTTCCTGACCAAGGTCGAGCGTCCGCGCTTGAGCCAGGCCATTGGCGAAGCGCGCGAGCTGGGCGATCTCAAGGAAAACGCTGAGTACCATGCCGCTCGTGAGGAGCAGGGCATGGTCGAGGCGCGGGTGCGTGACATCGAGGGTCGCATGCAGAACGCAGTGATCATCGACGTCACCGCCATCCCCCACACCGGCAAGGTGATCTTCGGCACCACCGTGGAAATCGCCAACGTCGAGACGGATGAAAGCGTCACTTACCAGATCGTGGGTGAGGATGAGGCTGACATCAAGCTGGGCAAGATTTCCGTCGGTTCGCCGATCGCTCGCGCCTTGATTGCCAAGGAAGAGGGCGATGTGGTGACGGTGAAGACACCCGGTGGTGTTATCGAGTATGAGATTGTCGAAGTCCGTCACATCTGAACGAAGGCGCCCGCTACGTGCTGGCGCCATGCTCTGGCAGCTTAGCCAGATGCTGTGGGTGGGTGGCGTGTGGTTGCTGCACATCGGTTTGCTGCCGGTGCTGGGCCGTGTTGGCCTGGCACCGCTGCTCATCAATGAAATCGCGGGTATGCTGACGGCACTGCTGGTGGGTTTCTGCGCAGTGTGCGTGACGTTTCAGGTGTTGGTGTTGGTGCTGGTTCAGGCCGAGGGCCTTGCCAGTCTATGGCGCGACATTCGTGGGCAATTGCTGCTCATGGCCTTGTATGCCTGCGGAATGTTCTTTGCGGTGCGTCTCGGCTGGCCGGATGCGAGCCAGTGGCAGGCATTCAGTTACCTGGTGCTGGGGTTTTCCGGCTTGGTGCTGGTGTTGCAGCCGGTTCCCGGATGGGGTGGCAGGGTGCGCGAAGCACACCCTTGACCCTTTGCTGTCACTTGAAGCGGTGAACGTTCGACAGTTGCTTGTTGACGCTGAAATTCTTGCGATAAATCAGTGCCATCTTGCCGATGACCTGCACCAGGTCGGCCTTGCCGGTCTTGCACAGTTCAGCAACGGCAGCCAGGCGGGCTTCGCGGTCGAGGATGTTGAGCTTGATCTTGATCAGCTCGTGATCACCCAAGGCGCGTTCCAGCTCGGCGAGTACACCTTCCGTCAAACCGTTGTCAGCCACAGTCAAAACCGGTTTCAGATGGTGGCCAATGGATTTGTATTGTTTCTTCTGCTCTTGAGTGAGCGGCATAATCTGACCCCTGCGTCTGATCTTGTAAAAAGCGGCGGCCAGTTTACCCGAGCGAGTCCGGGACCGCCCACTTAATCACGACCCGTTTTATTTTTTAGAGGTGGCCCGTGGCCCGTTCCAAGACTAGCCAGAACTGGCTCAGAGAGCATTTCAACGATCCGTACGTCAAAATGGCGCAAAAGGACGGCTATCGTTCGCGTGCCAGCTATAAATTGCTTGAGATCCAGGAAAAGGATCGCCTGATCCGTCCAGGCATGACCGTGATCGACCTTGGTGCGGCGCCGGGAGGGTGGTCCCAAGTGACCAGTCGTCTGATTGGTGGGCAAGGGCGCTTGATCGCCTCCGATATCCTGGAAATGGACGGCATCCCTGATGTGACCTTCATCCAGGGTGATTTTACCGAAGACGCCGTATTGGCAAAAATTCTGGAAGCCGTCGGAAATACCGAGGTTGACCTTGTGATTTCCGATATGGCCCCCAATATGAGTGGATTGGCGGCTGTCGACATGCCTCGTGCGATGTTCCTCAGTGAGCTGGCCTTGGATCTTGCCGGACGGGTTCTGCGTCCAGGGGGCGATTTCCTGATCAAGGTCTTCCAAGGTGAAGGCTTCGACGAATACCACAAGGGCATGCGCAAGTTGTTCGACAAGGTGCAGATGCGCAAGCCATTGTCGTCCCGTGACCGCTCTCGCGAGCAGTACCTGTTGGCGCGAGGGTTTCGCGGTGTTGAAGGCGCCTCCAGTGATGAGCGTCTTTGACAGGCGCGATAGTTTTTTTTGTCTCGCATTGAAAACGCCGTGTAACGAAAATTACCCGGTCAAAGTTTCACAAAGGGTTACAGACGGCGCCTGCCAGAGTCGTAGGTAATGTAGTAAGTTAGGCCGGTGAATATCATGCGAAGCGCGCGCCAGTAGCGGAGCTTGCTTCAGAGGGTAGTTAATTGAACGATATGGCAAAGAATCTGATCCTGTGGTTGATCATCGCCGCTGTCCTTGTGACCGTGATGAACAACTTCTCCAGCCCTAACGAGCCGCAGACCCTCAACTATTCCGACTTCATCCAGCAGGTCAAGGATGGCAAGGTCGAGCGCGTAGCCGTAGATGGCTATGTGATTACCGGCAAGCGCGCCGATGGCGACAGCTTCAAGACCATTCGTCCGGCGATCCAGGACAATGGCCTGATCGGCGACCTGGTGGACAACCATGTCGTGGTCGAAGGCAAGCAGCCCGAGCAGCAAAGCATCTGGACCCAGCTCCTGGTCGCCAGCTTCCCGATCCTGGTGATCATCGCGGTGTTCATGTTCTTCATGCGCCAGATGCAGGGCGGTGGTGGCGGAAAGGGCGGGCCGATGAGCTTTGGCAAGAGCAAGGCCCGACTGCTTTCCGAAGACCAGGTAAAAACCACCCTGGCTGACGTTGCGGGTTGCGACGAAGCCAAGGAAGAAGTGGGCGAGCTGGTTGAATTCCTGCGTGATCCCGGCAAGTTCCAGCGCTTGGGCGGTCGTATCCCCCGTGGCGTGTTGATGGTGGGCCCGCCAGGTACTGGTAAGACCTTGTTGGCCAAGGCGATTGCCGGCGAAGCCAAGGTGCCGTTCTTCACGATTTCCGGTTCCGACTTCGTGGAAATGTTCGTCGGCGTGGGCGCCAGCCGTGTTCGTGACATGTTCGAGCAGGCAAAGAAGCACGCGCCATGCATCATTTTCATCGACGAGATCGACGCCGTCGGCCGCCATCGTGGCGCCGGCATGGGTGGCGGTCACGACGAGCGTGAACAGACCCTCAACCAGTTGCTGGTGGAGATGGACGGTTTCGAAATGAATGACGGCATCATCGTGATTGCCGCCACCAACCGTCCTGACGTGCTTGACCCTGCGCTGTTGCGTCCAGGCCGCTTCGACCGCCAGGTCGTGGTGGGGCTGCCGGACATTCGCGGTCGTGAGCAGATCCTCAAGGTCCACATGCGTAAGGTGCCAATGGGTGACGACGTTGCCCCGGCGGTCATCGCGCGTGGTACGCCTGGCTTCTCCGGCGCTGACCTGGCGAACCTGGTCAACGAAGCGTCGCTGTTTGCCGCGCGTTCCGGCAAGCGTGTGGTGGAAATGAAGGAATTCGAACTGGCCAAGGACAAGATCATGATGGGTGCCGAGCGCAAATCCATGGTCATGTCCGAGAAAGAAAAGCAGAACACGGCGTACCACGAGGCGGGGCACGCGATTGTCGGTCGTGTAGTGCCTGAGCATGATCCGGTCTACAAGGTCTCGATCATCCCGCGTGGTCGTGCCCTGGGTGTGACCATGTTCCTGCCGGAGGAGGATCGCTACAGCCTGTCCAAGCGCGCGCTGATCAGCCAGATCTGTTCGCTGTACGGTGGTCGTATCGCTGAAGAAATGACGCTGGGCTTCGACGGTGTGACCACTGGCGCCTCCAACGACATCATGCGTGCCAGCCAGATTGCCCGGAACATGGTGACCAAGTGGGGCCTGTCCGAGAAACTGGGCCCGCTGATGTACGCCGAAGAAGAGGGCGAGGTGTTCCTCGGTCGTGGTGGCGGTGGCCAGCATGCGAGCTTCTCTGGCGAGACGGCCAAGCTGATCGACTCCGAAGTGCGTAGTATCATTGATCAGTGCTATGGCACCGCCCGGCAGATCCTCACGGACAACCGTGACAAGCTCGATGCCATGGCCGATGCCCTGATGAAGTATGAAACCATCGATGCCGATCAGATCGACGACATCATGGCGGGTCGCGAGCCGCGCGAACCCCGTGACTGGTCGGGTGGCACCGGTAATTCCGGTACGCCTCCGGCGGTGCAGGGCGAGCGTCCGGAAACACCGATTGGCGGTCCGGCTGCTGATGTCTAAGGCTTGAAATGACTTCTGCTCAGTCCTCGACCCGGTTGCTTTGCGGCAACCGGGTTCTTGATTTGGCCCATGCGCATGTCATGGGTATTCTCAATGTCACTCCTGATTCCTTTTCCGATGGCGGCCGATTCAGCCAGCTCGACGCTGCGTTGCGGCATGCCGAAGCCATGGTGGCCGCCGGTGCGACGCTGATCGATGTGGGTGGCGAATCGACCCGACCGGGTGCGCGAGCCGTTTCCCCTACCGAAGAGCTGGAGCGAGTGGCACCGATTGTCGAGCGTATAACTCGCGAGCTTGATGTCATTGTCTCGGTGGATACGTCCACGCCGGCGGTTATGCGCGAAACGGCGCGACTGGGGGCGGGGCTGATCAATGATGTTCGGTCCTTGCAGCGCGACGGCGCCCTGGATGCGGCAGCGGCCACCGGCTTGCCGGTTTGCCTGATGCATATGCTCGGCGAGCCCGGGACAATGCAGAATGACCCGCATTATGATGATGTGCCCCGAGAGGTCGGTGAGTTCCTGGCGCAGCGTATGAGCCAGTGCGCCGCTGTGGGCATCTCTGCCGAACGGATCATTCTTGATCCCGGGTTTGGCTTTGCCAAGACGTTGGCTCACAACCTGAGCCTGTTCAAGCACATGGAGGCCCTGCATGCGCTCGACCGTCCCCTGTTGGTCGGTGTTTCGCGAAAGAGCATGATAGGCAATGCCTTGGGGCGTCCGGTGGGAGAGCGCCTGTATGGTGGTCTCGCCCTTGCAGCCTTGGCCCTAACCAAAGGCGCGCGCATATTGCGCGTTCACGATGTGGCCGAAACGATGGATGTTGTGCGGATGATCGCAGCTGTGGATTCAGCCGAATAAGAATGACGGAGCACTTATGAGCAAAAAATACTTTGGCACCGACGGGATCCGTGGTCGGGTCGGTGAATACCCTATCACCCCGGATTTCATGCTCAAGCTCGGTTGGGCCGCCGGTATGGCGTTCCGCAAGATGGGCGCCTGCAAGGTGCTGGTTGGCAAGGACACGCGTATTTCCGGCTACATGTTCGAATCGGCTCTCGAGGCAGGTCTGACTTCGGCGGGTGCCGATGTGATGCTGCTGGGGCCAATGCCGACACCGGCCATCGCTTACCTGACCCGTACCTTCCAGGGGCAGGCAGGTATCGTGATCAGCGCTTCGCACAACCCGCATGACGATAACGGGATCAAGTTTTTCTCCGGCAAGGGCACCAAGCTGCCGGATGAAGTCGAGCTGATGATCGAGGAGCTGCTGGACACGCCGATGACTGTCGTTGAGTCGAGCAAGATCGGCAAAGTGTCGCGGATCAACGATGCTTCGGGTCGGTACATCGAGTTCTGCAAAGGCAGCGTGCCGACCGGCACCAGCTTCGCAGGCCTGAAAATCGTCGTCGATTGCGCCCATGGAGCCACTTATAAAGTCGCCCCGAGCGTGTTCCGCGAGTTGGGCGCTGAGGTAGTGGTACTTTCCGCCCAGCCCAACGGCCTGAACATCAATCACAACTGTGGTTCTACCCATACCGACTCGTTGCAGGCTGCGGTGCTGGCCGAGCACGCCGATCTGGGGATCGCCTTCGACGGCGATGGCGACCGGGTCTTGATGGTTGATCACACTGGTGCGGTGGTCGATGGTGATGAGTTGTTGTTCATCATCGCTCGCGACCTGCACGAGCGCGGCAAGCTGCAAGGGGGGGTCGTCGGTACGCTGATGAGTAACCTTGGGCTGGAACTGGCCCTCGCGGACCTGGATATCCCGTTCGTGCGCGCTAATGTGGGTGACCGCTATGTGATCTCGGAGCTGCTGGAGCGCGACTGGGTGATCGGTGGCGAGAACTCCGGTCATATCGTTTGCTTCGACCATACCACCACAGGTGATGCGATTATCGCAGCCCTGCAGGTGTTGATGGCGCTGAAGGCACGCAATGAAGGGCTTGCGCAGGCGCGCCAGGCGCTGCGCAAGTGTCCGCAGGTGTTGATCAACGTGCGTTTCGGTGGCGGTGCGAATCCCCTTGAACACGCGACGGTCAAGCAGGCCAGCGAGCGCGTGACACAGGCGATGGCGGGTCGCGGACGTGTACTGCTGCGCAAGTCCGGCACAGAGCCCTTGGTGCGTGTCATGGTCGAAGGCGAGGATGAAACACAAGTCCGCGGTTACGCCGAAGAGCTGGCAAAACTGGTTACTGAAGTTTCTGCCTGAATTCGGCTTGCCAGTCATGAATCGGTTGGGTAACATCTGCGCCCACTTTGACCGACGAGGTACAGCATGCGTCGCCCTATGGTAGCTGGTAACTGGAAGATGCACGGTACCCGCGCCAGCGTCGCTGAGCTGATCAATGGCCTTCGTCATCTGGCCTTGCCAAGCGGTGTTGATGTCGCGGTATTCCCGCCTTGCCTGTATATCAACCAAGTGGTTGATGGCTTGAAAGGCAAGTCGATTTCGGTCGGTGCGCAGAATTCTGCGGTGGAATCCATGCAAGGTGCTTTGACCGGTGAAGTTGCGCCGAGTCAGCTGGTGGATGCAGGTTGTTCCCTGGTCCTGGTCGGGCATTCCGAGCGTCGCCTGATCATGGGCGAGCAGGACAAGACCTTGATTCGCAAATTTGCTGCGGCTCAGGCTTGTGGTCTGACTCCGGTGTTGTGCGTAGGGGAGACCCTCGAGCAGCGTGAAGCCGGCAAGACCCTTGAAGTTGTCGGGCGTCAGCTGGGCAGCATCATCGAAGACCTGGGTGTCGGTGCTTTTGCAAAGGCAGTCATAGCTTACGAGCCGGTCTGGGCCATTGGCACCGGGCTGACTGCTTCGCCGCAACAGGCGCAGGATGTGCATGCCGCCATCCGCGCGCAGTTGGCGGCAGAGAATTCTGAAGTGGCACGAGGTGTGCGGCTTCTATACGGCGGCAGCGTGAAGGCGGCCAATGCGGTCGAACTGTTCGGCATGCCGGATATCGATGGGGGGCTCATTGGTGGAGCTTCCCTGAATGCAGATGAGTTCGGTGCGATCTGTCGCGCCGCGGGAAACTGAAAAAATGCTGGAAACAGTCGTAGTCGTTTTTCATCTGCTGGGTGCACTGGGCGTTGTTGCTCTCGTATTGCTGCAGCAGGGTAAAGGTGCGGATGCTGGCGCGTCTTTCGGTGCAGGTGCTTCAAATACTGTGTTCGGAAGCCAAGGTTCCTCTACCTTTCTCAGTAAGTTTACTGCTATACTTGCCGCCGGTTTCTTCATGACCAGCTTAGGGTTAGGTTACTTTGCTAAAGAGAAAGCTCACCAGCTGACTCAAGTAGGTTTGCCAAACCCGGCGGTACTGGAAGCACCAAAGCAACAACCGGCTTCTGATGATGTCCCGGTGCTTCAAGAGCAAAAGTCGGCCAACCCGGCGACTGACGTACCTCCAGCTCAAGAGCAGAAGTAAGAAGGTTTCAAACGCTGTATTGCCGAGGTGGTGGAATTGGTAGACACGCAACCTTGAGGTGGTTGTGCCCATAGGGTGTAGGGGTTCGAGTCCCCTTCTCGGTACCAATTATCAGGAGAGCCCGCAATTGCGGGCTTTCTTGTAGGTGGAAGGGTTACATTGACCCTGTAATGGATCGGTCGTATACTTCCGCCCCAGCTTTGTCGCGGGATGGAGCAGTCTGGTAGCTCGTCGGGCTCATAACCCGAAGGTCGTCGGTTCAAATCCGGCTCCCGCAACCAGTTTCAGAGGCCCCTTCCAAGGGGCTTTTTGTTAGCTGGACACTTTACAGCGCCGTTGTTTGACGGCGTTTCAGGGATGGGCGATTCGCCCATTTTTTTTTTATTTGCACAGCATGCACAAACATGCACGAGGGGGTTCAGGTGTCGAGCAAGCTAGAACAGTTGCAGGCCTTGTTGGCCCCGGTGGTCGTGGCCCTTGGCTATGAATGCTGGGGTGTTGAGTTTTCGGCTCAAGGTCGCCACTCACTGTTGCGCGTTTATATCGATAAGGAAGGCGGCGTATTGGTGGATGATTGCGCCATCGTCAGCCGTCAGATCAGCGGTGTTCTGGATGTTGAAGATCCAATCACCTCCGAATACACCCTTGAAGTTTCCTCGCCTGGCATGGAACGCCCTCTGTTCACCCTTGAGCAGTTCGCTTCATTTGCCGGTGAACAAGTGAAGATCAAGCTGCGTTCGCCTTTCGAAGGTCGGCGCAACTTTCAAGGCCTTCTGCGCGGTGTAGAAGAGCAGGACGTCGTGGTGCAGGTAGACGACCATGAGTTCCTGTTGCCGATCGATATGATCGACAAGGCCAACATTATTCCCAGTTTTGACTGATACGTGCCAGATACTGCGGATCCCGCGGATCCAATGGCTTGCGAAAGGCGAGGCGTACGATGAGCAAAGAAGTACTGCTGGTTGTTGAGTCGGTATCCAATGAAAAAGGCGTACCGGCTAACGTGATTTTTGAAGCGCTGGAGCTGGCCCTGGCCACTGCTACCAAGAAGCGGTTCGAAGACGAAGTTGATTTGCGTGTGGAAATCAATCGCCACACCGGTGCCTACGAGACTTTCCGTCGCTGGACGGTGGTCGAGGAAGCTGACCTGGACGATCCGGCTATCGAAACCTGGCCGAGCAAGGTTGCAGAAACGCATCCGGGCGCCAAGGTCGGTGATGTCGTTGAAGAAAAAATCGAATCCATCGAGTTCGGCCGGATTGCTGCACAGACTGCAAAGCAGGTCATCGTGCAGAAAGTTCGCGAAGCCGAGCGTGCACAAGTGGTCGACGCCTATCGCGAGCGCCTCGGGGAAATCATCTCCGGCACCGTGAAGAAAGTGACCCGCGACAACGTGATCGTCGACCTGGGCAACAACGCCGAAGCGTTGCTGGCTCGTGAAGACATCATTTCCCGTGAAACTTTCCGGGTTGGCGTGCGCTTGCGCGCGCTGCTCAAGGAAATCCGCACCGAGAACCGCGGCCCGCAGCTGATCCTGTCGCGTACCGCGCCGGAAATGCTGATCGAGTTGTTCCGTATCGAAGTGCCGGAAATTGCTGAAGGCTTGATCGAAGTCATGGCCGCCTCCCGTGATCCGGGTTCGCGTGCCAAGATCGCGGTCCGCTCCAAGGACAAACGCATCGACCCGCAAGGCGCCTGCATCGGCATGCGTGGTTCGCGTGTCCAGGCCGTATCCGGCGAGTTGGGCGGCGAGCGTGTGGATATTGTCCTGTGGGACGATAACCCGGCTCAGTTCGTGATCAATGCCATGTCGCCTGCTGAAGTGGCGGCAATTATCGTCGACGAAGATGCCCATGCCATGGACATCGCCGTTGGCGCCGACAACCTGGCTCAGGCCATTGGTCGTGGTGGTCAGAACGTGCGTCTGGCAAGCCAGTTGACTGGCTGGACCCTGAACGTGATGACCGAATCGGACATCCAGGCTAAGCAGCAAGCTGAAACCGGCGACATCCTGCGCAACTTCCTCGAAGAGCTTGAGGTCGATGAAGAACTGGCGCAGGTGCTGGTGGATGAAGGCTTTACCAGCCTGGAAGAGATTGCCTACGTACCGGTGGAGGAGATGCTCAACATCGACGGCTTTGACGAAGAAATCGTCAACGAGCTTCGCGCTCGGGCCAAGGATCGTTTGTTGACCAAAGCCATCGCTACTGAGGAAAAGCTGGCAGACGCCCACCCGGCCGAAGACCTGCTCTCGCTTGAGGGCATGGACAAGGATCTGGCGGTGGAACTGGCGGTGCGCGGCGTAATTACCCGCGAAGACCTGGCCGAGCAGTCTATTGACGATCTGCTCGACATCGACGGCATTGACGATGATCGTGCCGGCAAGTTGATCATGGCCGCCCGAGCCCACTGGTTCGAATAATTAGGCGCGGCCTGAGGAGAGAAGTGCATGACGCAAGTCACGGTGAAACAACTGGCCGATGAGGTCAAAACACCGGTAGAGCGCCTGTTGCAGCAGATGCGTGAGGCAGGTCTGCCGCACACCGCCGCCGAGGAACATGTGACTGACAGTGAGAAGCAATCCCTGCTGACTCACTTGAAGAGCAGTCACAAGGCGAAAGTGGAAGAACCACGCAAGATCACTCTGCAGCGTAAAACCACCAGCACCCTGCGTGTTGCCGGTAGCAAAAGCATCAGTGTTGAAGTACGCAAGAAGAAAGTCTTCGTACAACGCAGCCCGGAAGAAATCGAAGCCGAGCGCAAGCGCGAACTGGAAGAACGTCGCGCAGTAGAAAATGCTGCACGTCAGAAGGCTGAAGAAGAAGCCAAGCGTCGCGCCGAAGAAGAAGCGCGTCGCCAGCCTGCTGCAGCGCAAGCCGCTTCGGTCGACGCCGTTGCGGCGCCTGCCCCGGCAGCCGAGCCTGTGCGTGAAAGCGCACCGGTCCTGGCAGCCGCCCCGGCTCCTGCGGCGGATGCCCGCAAGCGCGACGAACAACGTCGTCCGGACAAGCCTCGTGCCGACGATAACCGTCGTGGCGGTGGCGGTGGTGGTGATAGCGATCGCAAGAACGCGCCGCATCGTGCCTCGGTCAAGGAAAAGGCGCCGGCACCTCGTGTTGCGCCACGTACCACCGACGAAGAGAGCGACGGCTTCCGTCGCGGCGGTCGCGGCAAGGCCAAGCTGAAGAAACGCAACGCCCACGGTTTCCAGAGCCCAACCGGCCCTGTCGTGCGTGAAGTGAAGATCGGCGAGACCATCACTGTGGGCGATCTGGCCCAGCAGATGTCGGTCAAGGCTGCAGAAATCATCAAGTTCATGTTCAAGCTGGGCACACCAGCCACCATCAACCAGGTACTGGATCAGGAAACTGCCCAACTGGTTGCTGAAGAACTGGGCCACAAAGTGACCCTGGTCAGCGACACCGCCCTGGAAGATTCCCTGGCCGAGTCCCTGAAGTTTGAAGGTGAGGCGGTTTCTCGTGCACCGGTCGTGACCGTCATGGGCCACGTCGACCACGGTAAAACCTCCCTGCTCGACTATATCCGTCGTGCGAAGGTTGCGGCAGGTGAGGCTGGCGGTATCACCCAGCACATCGGTGCCTACCACGTTGAAACCGACCGCGGCATGGTGACGTTCCTCGACACCCCGGGTCACGCCGCGTTTACCGCGATGCGTGCCCGTGGTGCCAAGGCGACCGACATCGTGATCCTGGTGGTGGCGGCGGACGACGGCGTGATGCCACAAACCATCGAAGCCGTTCAGCATGCCAAGGCAGCTGGCGTGCCGCTGGTGGTTGCGGTGAACAAGATCGACAAGCCGGGCGCTGATCTCGATCGCATCCGCAGCGAACTGTCGGTGCACGGCGTGACTTCCGAAGAGTGGGGTGGCGACACTCCATTCGTACCGGTCTCGGCGAAGATGGGTACCGGCGTCGACGAGTTGCTCGAAGCGGTATTGCTGCAGGCCGAAGTGCTCGAACTGACCGCCACTCCGTCGGCCCCTGGCCGTGGTGTCGTGGTTGAATCGCGCCTGGACAAGGGCCGCGGCCCGGTGGCCACGGTCCTGGTTCAGGACGGTACGCTGCGTCAGGGCGACATGGTGCTGGTTGGCTCGAACTATGGCCGCGTGCGCGCCATGCTCGACGAGAACGGCAAGCCCATCAAGGAAGCTGGCCCGGCTATCCCGGTCGAGATCCTCGGCCTGGACGGTACCCCGGACGCTGGCGACGAGATGAGTGTTGTGGCTGACGAGAAGAAAGCCCGTGAAGTGGCTCTGTTCCGTCAAGGCAAGTTCCGCGAAGTCAAATTGGCTCGCGCTCACGCCGGCAAGCTGGAAAACATCTTCGAGAACATGGGCCAGGAAGAGAAGAAGACGCTCAACATCGTCCTCAAATCCGACGTCCGTGGTTCGTTGGAAGCCTTGCAGGGCGCTCTGAATGGCCTGGGCAACGACGAAGTGCAAGTGCGCGTGGTCGGCGGCGGTGTCGGTGGTATCACCGAGAGCGACGCCAACCTGGCACTGGCTTCCAACGCAGTAGTGTTCGGCTTCAACGTGCGTGCCGATGCCGGCGCGCGCAAGATCGTCGAGCAGGAAGGTCTGGATATGCGTTACTACAACGTGATCTACGACATCATCGAAGACGTCAAGAAAGCCCTGACCGGTATGCTGGGCAGCGACGTTCGGGAAAACATCCTGGGTATCGCCGAAGTTCGCGACGTGTTCCGCTCGCCGAAATTTGGTGCCATCGCCGGTTGCATGGTGATCGAGGGTATCGTTCACCGTAACCGTCCGATCCGTGTATTGCGTGAAGACATCGTGATCTTCGAAGGCGAGCTGGAATCGCTGCGTCGCTTCAAGGATGACGCTTCCGAAGTACGTGCCGGCATGGAATGCGGTATTGGCGTCAAGAGCTACAACGACGTCAAGGTGGGCGACAAGATCGAAGTCTTCGAGAAGGTCCAGGTTGCTCGCAGCCTCTGACTCGCATGCTTCAAGAGCCGCAACCGGCAGCCGCATGAACATGCGCTGCCGCGCTGGCGGACTCTAAACGCAACGCCCGGTCTGGCTTTTGTCAGGCCGGGCGTTTGCCGCTTTCAGACCTTGCGGGTTTCCCGTGGGGCAGTAACAGGTAACAAGACATGGCAAAAGAATACAGCCGTACCCAACGAATCGGCGATCAGATGCAGCGTGAGCTGGCCCAACTGATCCGTCGCGAAATCAAAGACCCGCGCGTCGGCCTGGTCACCATTACCGCTGTGGAAGTCAGCCGTGACGTCGGTCATGCGAAAATTTTCATTACGGTGATGGGCCAGGATGGCGCCGAGGAAATCGCCCAGAGCATCAAGGTGCTCAACGCGGCCGCCGGGTTCCTGCGGATGCAATTGGCCCGTGAAATGAAGCTGCGCAGCGTTCCACAGTTGCACTTCCACTACGACGAAAGCGTCGTGCGGGGCGCCCACCTGTCGGCGCTGATCGAGCGCGCGGTGGCTCAAGACAGCCAGCACGCGGCTGAACCCGAAGACTCCAAGGAGTAATCGGTGGCTCAGGTCAAACGTATCCGCCGTAACGTCAGCGGCATCATCCTGCTCGACAAGCCGCTGGGGTTCACCTCCAACGCCGCGTTGCAGAAGGTTCGCTGGCTGCTCAATGCCGAGAAAGCCGGGCACACCGGTAGCCTTGATCCACTGGCCACCGGCGTGCTGCCGTTGTGCTTTGGCGAGGCGACCAAGTTCTCCCAGTACCTGCTGGACTCCGACAAGGGTTATGAAACCCTGGCGCAACTGGGCAAGACCACCACCACGGCGGACGCCGAAGGAGAGGTTCTACTCGAACGTCCGGTAACCGTTGGTCAGGCTGATATCGAAGCGGTGCTGCCGGGATTTCGTGGGCAAATCAGTCAGATACCGCCGATGTACTCAGCCCTGAAGCGTGATGGGCAGCCGTTGTACAAACTGGCCCGTGCAGGTGAAGTAGTGGAGCGTGAACCGCGTTCTGTTACTATTGCGCGCTTGGAATTGCTGGCCTTTGGCGGCAATACTGCGCGGCTAGCCGTGGATTGCAGCAAAGGCACCTATATCCGCACCCTGGTGGAAGATATCGGTGAGCAGTTGGGCTGTGGTGCGTACGTGGCAGAATTGCGACGGACCCAGGCCGGGCCCTTCACGTTGGCCCAGACGGTCACGCTGGAAGAACTCGAAGCGGTCCATGCCGAAGGCGGCAACGAAGCGGTCGACCGCTTCCTGATGCCCTCGGACAGCGGGCTGCTGGATTGGCCGCTGTTGCAGTTCTCGGAACACAGCGCGTTCTACTGGCTCAACGGCCAGCCGGTACGTGCCCCGGATGCCCCGAAGTTCGGCATGGTCCGGGTACAGGATCACAACGGTCGCTTCATCGGTATCGGTGAAGTGAGCGAAGACGGGCGCATTGCGCCGCGTCGACTGATTCGGTCGGAATGACCGGAAACCAGCCTGGGTAAAAGCAGGTTGGCGAGTGTGGCTGTTAACAGGCACGGTCACTACTCATTTATAGATACAGGGATTTGTCCCTGGCCTGTTGAAGCTGTTTCCCTGAAACAGTTTCCTGATAAAAGGATTGCCTCATGGCTCTCGACGTTCAAGAAAAAGCTCAAATCGTTGCTGACTACCAGCAAGCTGTTGGTGACACTGGTTCGCCAGAAGTGCAAGTTGCACTGCTGACCCACAACATCAACAAACTGCAAGGTCACTTCAAGGCCAACGGTAAGGATCACCACTCCCGTCGTGGTCTGATCCGCATGGTAAACCAGCGTCGTAAGCTGCTGGACTACCTGAAAGGCAAGGATCTGGGTCGCTATCAGACTCTGATCGGTCGCCTGGGTCTGCGTCGCTAATAAGCGATTGCGCTATGAGGTTGGTTGTTTGCCGTGTGTCAGCGGGTTTCCGCAGGCACAGGGCAGGCTCCCAGCCTCAAGTTTTATCTGGATACGCGTTTACCCTGGACAGGCGTTGGGCCGATTCCCGACATTGCCCAAGAATTTCGAAAGAAGACAGTTTCCCCAAGAGCCACAAAGAAGGTAGGACACCGTGAACCCGGTAATCAAAAAATTCCAGTTCGGTCAGTCGACCGTTACCCTCGAGACTGGCCGTATCGCCCGTCAGGCCTCCGGCGCAGTGCTGGTCACCGTTGACGACGACGTCAGCGTATTGGTGACCGTTGTCGGTGCCAAGCAAGCTGATCCAGGCAAGGGTTTCTTCCCTCTGTCTGTTCACTACCAGGAAAAGACTTACGCTGCCGGTAAGATCCCTGGCGGTTTCTTCAAGCGCGAAGGCCGTCCTTCCGAGAAAGAAACCCTGACTTCCCGATTGATCGACCGTCCGATCCGTCCGCTGTTCCCGGAAGGCTTCATGAACGAAGTGCAGGTTGTCTGCACCGTCGTTTCCACCAGCAAGAAGACTGATCCGGACATCGCTGCGATGATCGGTACCTCGGCTGCGCTGGCGATCTCCGGCATTCCTTTCGATGGCCCGATCGGCGCTGCCCGCGTCGCGTTCCACGAAAGCACCGGCTACCTGCTGAACCCGACCTACGAGCAACTGAAGGCTTCGAGCCTGGACATGGTTGTTGCCGGTACTTCCGAAGCCGTGCTGATGGTTGAATCCGAAGCCAAGGAGCTGACCGAAGACCAGATGCTGGGCGCCGTGCTGTTCGCCCACGACGAGTTCCAGGTGGTGATCAACGCCGTCAAGGAACTGGCCGCCGAAGCCGCCAAGCCAACCTGGACCTGGGCGCCGCAAGCTGAAGCCACCGAACTGCTGGGCGCGATCCGCGCCGAGTTCGGCGAAGCGATCTCTCAGGCCTACACCATCACCGTCAAGGCTGACCGCTATGCGCGCCTGGGCGAGTTGAAAGACCAGGTCATTGCCAAGCTGTCCGGTGAAGAAGGCCAGCCGTCTGCCGCTGAAGTCAAAGCGGCTTTCGGTGAAATCGAATACCGCACCGTTCGCGAAAACATCGTCAACGGCAAGCCACGTATCGACGGTCGCGACACCCGCACCGTACGTCCGCTGAACATCGAAGTCGGCGTTCTGCCAAAGACCCACGGTTCGGCCCTGTTCACCCGTGGCGAAACCCAGGCACTGGTCGTTGCAACACTGGGCACCGCCCGTGATGCGCAACTGCTGGACACCCTGGAAGGCGAGAAAAAAGACCCGTTCATGCTGCACTACAACTTCCCGCCGTTCTCGGTCGGTGAGTGTGGTCGCATGGGTGGTGCCGGTCGCCGCGAAATCGGCCACGGCCGTCTGGCCCGTCGTTCGGTCCAGGCCATGCTGCCAGCTGCCGACGTGTTCCCGTACACCATCCGCGTGGTATCGGAAATCACCGAATCCAACGGTTCGAGCTCGATGGCTTCGGTCTGCGGCGCCTCCCTGGCCCTGATGGACGCCGGTGTACCGATGAAGGCGCCGGTTGCCGGTATCGCCATGGGCCTGGTGAAGGAAGGCGAGAAGTTTGCCGTCCTGACCGACATTCTCGGTGACGAAGACCACCTGGGCGACATGGACTTCAAAGTGGCCGGTACCGCCAAAGGCGTCACCGCGCTGCAGATGGACATCAAGATCAAGGGCATCACCGAAGAAATCATGGAGATCGCCCTGGGCCAGGCCCTGGAAGCTCGCCTGAACATCCTCGGCCAGATGAACCAGATCATTGGTCAGTCCCGTACCGAACTGTCGGAAAACGCTCCGACCATGATCGCGATGAAGATCGACACCGACAAGATCCGTGATGTCATCGGTAAAGGCGGCGCGACCATCCGTGCGATCTGCGAAGAAACCAAGGCTTCGATCGACATCGAAGACGACGGTTCGATCAAGATCTTCGGCGAATCCAAGGAAGCGGCAGAAGCAGCACGTCAGCGCGTCCTGGGCATCACCGCCGAAGCCGAGATCGGCAAGATCTACGTCGGCAAGGTCGAGCGCATCGTTGACTTCGGTGCCTTCGTCAACATCCTGCCGGGCAAGGACGGTCTGGTTCACATCTCCATGCTGAGCGATGCTCGCGTCGAGAAAGTGACCGACATCCTGAAGGAAGGCCAGGAAGTGGAAGTGCTGGTACTGGACGTGGACAACCGCGGCCGTATCAAACTGTCCATCAAGGACGTGGCAGCGGCCAAGGCTTCGGGCGTTTAATCACCCCGTCGCCTGAGCGCTGAACAAGCAAACGCCCCGACTGGTTCGGGGCGTTTTGCTGTGTGCTTGAAAAACCCTGCGGCGCAGGTTGCCTGTCCACAGGGCGCGATGCTAGGTTAGCTCACCGCCCGTGTAGCTCAGTCGGTAGAGCAGCGCACTCGTAACGCGAAGGTCGCAGGTTCGATTCCTGTCTCGGGCACCAGGCCCTTTTGGCTTTTTAAGCGTGATGCTGTAAGTATTCGCTTAATGCCTGGCGTGTCAAATCGTTCAACGACACATTTTTACGGGTCGCAGCCAAAGCTACCGCCAGATGCAGGTCGTGCCCAATGCGGACATTGAACGACCCTTTGCAGGGTATTTCTGGCTCCTGCCCGAGATGGCGACAGGTCTGCAAATAATCATCAACTGCTTCGCGAAAAGCTGTTTCCAGCTCGGCCACTGTTTGCCCCTCATAGCTCACCAGTGCCCGAATGAATAGCAGCTTTCCAAACAGACATTTGTCCTCTGTGCTTGCTTCAATTGAGCCAATATAGCCTTGGTATTGCAGCTGGGCGCTCATGGAATCAGGCCTCCCGCTCTCAATTGCTCGATGATTTGGCGACGTATGTACGCTTTGAGCTCATTGCCTGGATGCGGCTTGTGCAAGTTGATCATCGCACTTGGGTTCCCATTCTCAAATTTGACCCGGCTGCCCGAGCCCTCCAGTTGGGAGTAACCCAGGCGACATAACAGGGTGACAAGCTCTGACCAGGTGAAAGTGCCTTGGCCGTTGAGTAGCTTTGCCAGTAGCTTTTCATTTTTTGACATGTGTGCTCTTGTGTTGCGACTGAATATAGTTGCATGTTCCTGGATGGTCAATGAGAAGGTTTTACCCATCAAATTCCCGAATATTTATACGGGGCGAAGTAGCACGTGTGAAACGCGAAACTGTAACAGGCAAATAATGTGCTGTTCCATCTGGTTCCGGTTGTTGCACTCGCTTGCGTGTCTGCTAGGATTCCTTGTCCCAGAAAGACACACAGCATTGTTTTCAGATGATCCCCGAATGGTTCTGAAGGCCAGGTAAACCGGGCTTGTAACGGTTTTCTGCGCAGAGAGATCCTTGATGATCCAGATCCATCCTCCATTCCTCCGATCAACGAGAACGACATGACCGCTAAAGAACTGACGCAAGAAGCCAGACACGAAGAAGCGCTGCGCCAATACGCCCTGGACACGCCTCAGTTACTGGAAGAAATCAAGAACCTGAGCGCTGACGACCAGAAAGACCAGCTTCAATGGGCGTTCGAGGACGAGGCCGAAGCCCAGGGATTGCAGCCTTGGGAACTGACACTCAAATACACCAGCACGCCTGAAGAATTCGAGACGCAACGCCTTGCGTTGCACAAGGAAGCGGCCGAGGTGCTGGGTGTGGAGTGGGATGAATACTGCGAGATGAATAATCTGGTTGTTTAAAAGCAGCTACAAGCTGCAAGCTGCAAGCCAAGCACGGAACAGCTTGCAGCTTGTAGCTCAAGGCTTGCAGCTGCCCCTCAAAGACTGAGCCGCATCGACAGATCCACAGCCTTCACATCCTTGGTCATTGCCCCGATCGAGATGTAGTCCACCCCGGTCTCGGCAATCGGGCGTAACGTGCTTTCGTTGATCCCGCCGCTGGCCTCCAGCTTCGCCTTGCCGCCGTTCAGGCGTACGGCTTCACGCATGTCATCCAGGCTCAGTTCGTCGAGCATGATGATGTCGGCATTGGCCGCCAGGGCTTCTTTCAGTTCCGCCAGGCTTTCCACTTCGATTTCCACCGGTTTGCCCGGAGCAATCTTGTGGGCGGCCGCGATGGCCTGGGCGATCCCGCCGCAGGCGGCGATGTGGTTTTCCTTGATCAGGAACGCGTCATACAGGCCGATGCGGTGGTTGTGGCAACCGCCGCAGGTGACCGCGTATTTCTGCGCCAGGCGCAGCCCGGGCAGGGTCTTGCGGGTGTCCAGCAGCTTGACCTGGGTATCGGCGACAAAATCGGCCAGGTAGCGGGCCCGGGTGGCGACGCCCGAGAGCATTTGCAGGAAGTTCAGTGCGCTGCGCTCGCCGCTCAGCAGCGAGCGGGCCGGGCCTTCCAGATGGAACAACGCCTGGTCGGGGCTCACCCGGTCGCCGTCGCGCACTTGCCAATGCACCGCGACACGCGGGTCCAGTTGCCGGAACACCGCATCGACCCAAGCCGTGCCGCTGATGACGGCGGCGTCGCGGGTGATGATGGTGGCCTTGGCCAGGCGTTCGGCGGGGATCAGTTGCGCGGTGATGTCGCCGCTGCCGATGTCTTCGAGCAACGCACGGCGCACATTGGCTTCGATTTCGGCGGTCAGATCGGCGAGACGTAGATTCGGCATAACGGGCTCCACAAACAAAGTGGCCCGATTATAGGGCCACCGGTGGCCAGTCTCACAAATACTGTTCCATTTTGATGTCGTCTTTTGTCGTCATGCTGGGATGTGGCGGATCGAACCTGCATTTGGTCGCCTCCTCGCAACATTTGCGTGTTTTCCGGGTCACTTGTTGCGCGGTATTTCGAGGCGCATCACAGAGTAGCGCTGGTACCACAGCGTCCTTTTGGACATAATCCGCCTTTCGATTGACGTCATGTATTTGACGTTGCCAGCCGAAGAACACCGTGCCAGGAGATCAGGATGCACAACGACGGGAATGTGGTGCCTTTACACAAGGTATCTGCCGATCAGGCGAATCGCTCGCCGCTCCCGCGCCTGCCGGTGATTCTGCTCCAGGTTCGCGACAAGGCCGCTCAACAGTTGCGCCTGGGTTTGCAGGGGTTGTTCGATAACGCCGACGATACGTTGTTCGAAATGGCCGACCGCGCGCGCGACGATATCGAACAGAATCTGTTCTTCGAAGCCATGCGGGACTTGCGCCTGAAACGCAAAAGTATCGAGCGCGAATTTATCGAGCAGTTTTTCGAGGCGTTCGTCAGGCTTGCCCAGTACGATCTCACCCAGGCCACCCTTGCGCCGGTGCTGTCCTCTGGCCCCCCGTCCCAACCCACTCACGACGAACTGGAACGGCATCTGGCGGTGGAAGCCATGGTCACCCGGGTGCTCAGGCGCGATGGCCTTTCTCTAGAACAATTGACGGCGCGCCTCAGTGCGTTGCTGGCCCGGCCGTTGGCGAACCCGCATAACCCCCTGAGCCCTGCGTTGCTGTGTGAGAACTTCCTGCAGGCCGGGCGCAACCTGGGCGTAGGGATCAAGGTCAAGTTGATCCTGCTCAAGCTGTTCGAGCGTTATGTGCTCAGTGAGTGCGATCAGCTCTACGCCGAGGCCAATCAGTTGCTGGTGGCCACCGGTATTTTGCCGGAGCTCAAGGCGGCGCCGTCCCGGCGCGCTTCGGATCGTCCCGACGATAGTCCCAGGCCCGAGGCCGACGTCGCAACCAAGCCCATGGCTGCCGAAGTCGACGACAGCGTGCAGGAAGTGTTCGTCTCCTTGCAGAAGCTGTTGATGCAAGTGCGTGGCAGCGTGGCGCCGACCCTGGAAGCCAGCGCACCGGCCCAGCCGATTTCCACCCGAGACCTGCTACGGCTGCTCTCTCATCTGCAGCAGTACGTGCCCGCGCCCACGGTGCAGGACGAGTTCGACCTGCGTGGTCAGTTGGAGCAGCTGTTGACCCGGGTAAGTGTCAGGACTGGCAAATCCCGAGTGGTCGAAGGTGCTGATGAGGACGTCATCAACCTGATCTCGATGATGTTCGAGTTCATCCTCGATGACCACAACCTGCCGGATTCCTTCAAGGCCTTGATCGGCCGTCTGCAAATCCCGATGCTCAAGGTCGCGGTTCAGGACAAGAGTTTCTTCAGTCGCGGTAACCATCCCGCCCGCCGGCTACTCAACGAAATCGCTGCGGCGGCGATGGGCTGGGGAGATTGCGATGATCACCAGCGCGACAGTCTTTACCTGCGCATCGAGCAAGTGGTGCAGCGACTGTTGAATGAGTACGTCGACGACCCGGCGATTTTTTCTGAATTGCTGGCCGACTTCCTCGCTTTCACCAGTGATGAGCGCCGCCGTAGCGAGCTGCTGGAACAGCGCATCCGTGATGCCGAAGAGGGGCGCGCCAAGGCCGAACTGGCTCGCCTGCGGGTCGAGGGGGTGTTGAACCACGTCATGCTCGGCAAGGTGTTGCCGCAAGCGGTGGTGGAATTCGTCCAGCAGGCCTGGAGTCAGGTGCTGCTGTTGACCTGTTTCAAGCACGGCAAGTATTCGGCCGAGTGGCAGGCAGACGCCTTGACCCTGGAACGACTGGTCTGGAGCGTCCAACCCCATGATGAACCCGATGCCGGCCTGCGTTTGCTGGAGATGGTTCCGGGTCTGCTCAAGGCCTTGCGTGAGGGCCTGAGTCGTTCGGCGTTCGATCCATTTGCCACCAGCGATTTTTTCAGCGAGCTGGAGGTCCTGCACGTCCAGGCCCTGGAGCGCATGGGGCAGGCAACGGAGCAGGTCAGGTCGTCCGATTCGCCGGTCATGGTCGAAGTGTCGGAAAAAATCGTTCTACGTGGCTCCCATAAGGCGCCAGCGGACAGTGCGGCGGTGCGCTTGCCGGTCGACGACGTAGGCCTGCTCCAGGTCGATCAGCTGCGCCTGGGCAGTTGGGTCGAGTTCCAGGAGGATGATGACAACACCTTGCGCTGCAAGCTGGCGGCGATCATCGAGGCGACCGGTAAATACATCTTCGTCAACCGCACCGGCCTTAAAGTGCTGGAGCACAGCCGTACCAGCCTGGCCCTGGCGTTCCGCCGGGGGGCGGCGCGCCTGTTGGACGATACCCTGCTGTTCGACCGGGCGCTGGAGTCGGTGCTGGGCAATCTGCGTCAGCTCAATCGCGGCAAGTGATCGCGTCGCCCGATCACGGCATACTGGCGGCATTCAATGTCGTCACCGAAGGAACCTGTATGCAGTTGGACTCCGCGAGCGGCTGGTGCGAGGGCGTGCGTCATTGCCCTTCGCCCAACTTCAATGCGCGCCCCGAGGGCGAAATCTCCCTGCTGGTGATCCACAACATCAGCTTGCCACCGGCCCAATTCGCGACGGGCAAGGTGCAGGAGTTCTTCCAGAATCGCCTGGATGTCACAGAACACCCTTACTTTGCCGGTATTGCCGACCTGCGCGTCTCTGCGCATTTCCTGATTGAACGTGACGGTGCCGTCACTCAGTTTGTCTCCTGTCTGGACCGGGCGTGGCATGCGGGCGTCTCGTGTTTCGAGGGGCGCGAGACCTGTAATGATTTTTCCCTGGGCATCGAGCTGGAAGGCACCGATGATCTGGCCTACACCGATGCCCAATATGCCGCCTTGCTGGCATTGACGCGGCAGTTGCAAGCGGCTTTCAGAGCAATCACGCTGCAGCGCATCTGTGGACATAGCGACATCGCTCCGGGGCGCAAGACTGATCCGGGACCGGCATTCGACTGGGTGCGCTACCGTGCGGCCCTGACACAAGGGGAAGGACAATGAGTTTTCTGGTGTTGCTGCTGACGGTCTGGATCGAGAAATTCTCGGCCTTGCGCCAGCGGGTCCAGCGCGACGGTGGTTGGCTGCACGAATTGAACAGGCTCGGGACGGGCCCACGGTGGGCCACCCGGCCCTGGCTGGTGCTGATCGTGATGGTACTGCTGCCGGTGGCGCTGCTGGCGTTGCTACTGTGGGTGCTGGAGCCGGTGGCCTATGGCTTGCTGGCGCTACCGGTGCACCTGCTGGTGGTGATTTACAGCCTGGGGCGCGGCGATCTGTTGGCTGGCCTGGGGCCGTTTCGCGATGCCTGGCGGCGTGAAGACCTGCAAGCGGCCGCCCATGTGGCCAAGCGCGACCTGGGCATCGAAGCCGATGACGGCGATCAATTGTTGGAGCGGGTCCAGGGGTATTTGCTCTGGCAGGCCTACCAGAGCTTTTTTGCGGTGATTTTCTGGTACTTCCTGCTAGGCCCGGTCGCGGCCCTCAGCTATCGACTGCTGGCGCTGGCCGCCGAGCACAGCCAGAATCCCGGTGTCGCCGAGCGGGCCGGGCAAATGCGCCATGCGTTCGATTGGGTGCCGGTGCGCTTGCTCGCCGCGAGCTTCGCCCTGGTGGGCAACTTCGTCGCGGTCAGCCGGGTCATGCTGCATGAGTTGTTGAACTGGAACATCAGCGCCGCCGACCTCATCGACAGGGTCGGACTGGTGGCCGGCGAGATTCCCAAGCCCGTGGCCGGGCCGGATGGCCTCAACAGCCTGGATCGGCTGTGGGAATTGCTGTTGCGTGCGGCGGTGCTCTGGTATGCCGGGTTTGCGTTGTGGACGGTGTTGGCCTGATTCAACGACCCCATGTGGTGTGGCAGCAGTTGTGGGAGCAAAGCTTGCTCGCGATACAGGCGCCACACTTCTTAACGACTGCGTTGACTTCACCGCAGGCAAGCCTTGCTCCTATCAAACAAAAC
>NZ_JAGGOF010000090.1 GCF_018614775.1 Pseudomonas fluorescens | reverse complement strand
AACTACCTTGAAAAACGCCGCTATTGATGCGTTGGACACTGGCGTACGGGGCGGGCCCGACCCGGACTCGTTGAATCTTGAGAGTTACGGTTTCGAGATTCCCGACGCTTGATAGCGCCTGACTCAGCCGCCACTCACTTTCTAGAACTTACTTATGCAGGACATGCAATGACCAACCCATCCACTCCCCAGATCAATCTTGACCAGGTTAGCGCTGTCTCCCCTGTGCTCGCTCGATACACCGCGGAAACGGTGGAGAGCGATCTCTGGCGTCGTGATGACTTGTCATCACGTGACCGAAGTCTGATCACTGTCGCATCGCTGATTTCCCGCGGACATCCAACTGAGCTGAAAAAACACATCGGCTTGGCGCTCGATAATGGCGTCAACCCGGCGGAGTTGTCTGAAACGATCACCCAACTGGCCATTTACTGCGGATGGGGCAACGGCACGACGGCGGTGATGGTCGCTGGCGAAGTGTTTGCGGCGCGTGGAATCGACGCGAAAGCTCTTCCTGGTGCAGCAGTGGATCTTCTGCCTCTTGATGAAGAGGTAGAGGCGAAGCGAGTGATCGCTGTGAATCAAGCTATTGGAGATGTGTTTCCCGCGCTCGCCCAGTTCACCACCGACCTGTTGTTTAAGGACCTGTGGTTGCGTCCAGGCCTGGCACCACGTGACCGGAGTTTGGTCACAGTGGCCGCTTTAGTAACGGCTGGCCAAACCCCGCAGATTGTCTACCACTTAAACAAAGCCATGGACAATGGACTTACCCAGGCCCAGGCAGTAGAGGTTGTAACTCACTTGGCATTTTACGCGGGCTGGCCTAACGCTATGTCAGCAGCTGGTGTTGCTAAGGACATTTTCGCTAAGCGCGAAAGCTGATATTGACTAACCGGTGGCCAACGGCGTTGGCCACCGTCGAGAGGGAAACAGATGAAAGAATATGAACGGTTGTGCGCAATTGAAGACATTAGGCAGGCCAAGGCCCGCTATGTACGTGGCCTGGATACCGGTAACCCGGCAATGGTCCGAGGGATGCTCGCGGACGATTGTGTCCTGGACTTTCGCAAGTGCTGGGTCGACCCGGCGACCGGCGTGGATCTGCTGCCCGAGATGAACTTCGTCATGCACGGTGCAGAATCTTGGTCGGGAGAGGGGTTCGCAAGTTTGGGCGCTAGGAGCCAGCATACCAGCGCTCATCACCTTTACAGCAGCGAGATATCGTTCAAAAGCGACACGGCTGCTGACGCGATCTGGGCCTTTTCAGCACGGTTGTTCATGCCGACCGGTGGACGCTTCAAGCTGCTCACAAGCTACGGATATTACGTGGAGACCTACGAAAAGGTGGGCAGCGAGTGGAAGCTCAAGACAATGCGGTTGGATAACCTCCGTGCGGAAGGTGAATAACCGACCGCTGTCCGAGGTAGGCGAGGCGCGTCGGCCCGGCATGTGCTTCGTCGATCCTGCGAAATAATTATCAAACTGCGGTTTCGGGCAACGCGAGCATTGCATATGTATAAGGTGATCGGAAAATTCATAGATATTCGCCCCCAGGAGATGAAGGCTCTGGGATGGTCATGGCTATACATATTTTCACTCTTTCTTGCCTACTACGTGTTGCGACCGATACGGGACGAGCTAGGGGTTGCCGGCGGTGTCCGTAACCTCCCTTGGCTGTTCACCGGGACGTTGGTAGTGATGCTAGTGCTGCACCCGTTTTATTCCTACATCGTACGCAGTTGGCCCCGTGAGCGGTTCATCGCTATCGCGTATCGTTTTTTCATGTTGAACCTCGTAGGCTTTGCCTTCTTGCTTGCCTATGCGACACCTGAACAAAACGTCTGGGTAGGTCGGGCATTTTTTATCTGGGTCTCGGTGTTTAACCTGTTCGTCGTATCTGTGTTCTGGTCACTCGTCGTAGATGTGTTCAGCTCGGAACAGGGCAAACGGTTGTTCGGCTTTCTCGCCGCTGGGGCAACAGTCGGCGGAATGGCAGGCTCTGCACTGATTGCGGGGCTCATCGAAAGTACAGGCCAGGCGTGGTTGCTCGCGGCGGCGGTTGTGCTCTTGGAAGTCTCCGTCTTCGCCTCCAAGCGCCTATCGAATATCAGTGATTCTTTCCTGCGCTCGCTTACAACGCCAGATCCTCACCAGCCCGTCGGAGGAGGCATATTTTCCGGTATTTCTCACATCGCTAAATCTCCCTACCTTCTGGGAATCGCGGCCTTCATCGTGTTGTATTCGATCACTTCGACGACCCTGTATTTCCAGCAGGCGAGCATTGTCGAAGCGAACATTGCTGACAAAGCAGCACGTACAGCCTTCTTCGCCAGTATCGACTTCTGGGTAAACGCCATAACCCTAGTCTTCCAACTTTTCGTGGCCAGTCAGACGCTGAGGCTTCTGGGCGTAACGGCAACCCTTTGCTTATTGCCGCTTGCAAGCGTAATCGGCTTTTCCGCCTTGGCGATGGCTCCAACAATCGGTGTTTTTGTGGCGGTGCAAGTTGTACGGAGGGTTTGCAATTTTGCACTCACACGGCCGGCCCGGGAGATTTTGTTCACTTCGGTGAGCAGAGAGGATAGGTACAAAACCAAGAACCTGATTGATACCGCTATTTACCGTACGGGAGATCAGATTGGCAGCTGGTCATATGCCGGCTTGCTCGCCGTCGGTCTAACCGCTACAGGCATTTCGATGGTTGCGGTCCCGCTGTCGATTCTCTGGTTGTTGATGAGCGTCTGGTTGGGGCGTCGCCAAGGCAATCTTGAGCGCATCGCACAGCTTTCTAACACTCAATAGAGCATGTAGGGCGCGTGTGCATATCTACGCTCCGCGCCACACATTTTATCCGCGTAGCAGAGCAAAAGCAGGAGCGAACACATGGCGAATTTATATCAGACAATAGGTCGTCGCCGAGTCCTTGCCTACGCGACAACTCTCTGCACGGCCGCCCTTGGAGTCTCGATGATGCCTAAAACATTACTAGCCGCTGCAATCGGCAGTGAGAACCGCACTGAAAGAAAAAGAGTGCTTATCACTGGGTCGACTGCCGGCCTCGGTCAGATGGCTGCGCGCTTGTTGGTTGAACAAGGCCACGAGGTCGTCCTCCACGGAAGGTCGCTGGCCAGCGCTCAAAAGGCGCTGGAAGAGATACCAGGTGCTGGGGGAGCGTTGCATGGAGACTTTCAAAGCCTCGAGCAGATAAAGGATGTCGCTCGCCAAGCAAATGCAACCGGACTTTTTGACAGCATCATCCACAATGCAGCCATAGGCGATAGCGAATCCAAACGGGTTGTTACGGACGACGGGTTGCCCCGCTTGTTCAGCATCAATGTACTAGCACCCTACATGCTTACCGCTTTAATCCAGAAGCCAAAAAGATTGGTCTACATGACGTCAAGCATGCAGCAGTCTGCCGATGGTGAGTCCGCCTTGGGGGATATTCTCTGGGAGAAGCGCTCATGGAGTGGATCAGCTGCCTATAGCGAGAGCAAGATGCTGGTGTCGATGATGGCATTTGCTGTCGCTAAAAGTTGGGCGTCAGTGAGGTCGAACACGGTCGACCCGGGATGGGTACCGACGCGCATGGGTGGGTCCAGCGCTTTCGATGATCTGAACCAGGGGCACCTCACGCAGGCCTGGCTGGCCGTCAGCGATGAATCGAGCGCGCTTGTAACCGGACAAAATTTCTACCACATGAACAGAAAAATATCGAATCCGGACGCGGGCGATGCTTCGTTGCAAAGCCGTTTGATTGCACTGTGCGCTCAACTGAGCAACACACCATTCATTGAGTAAAAGCTAACTGACCTGCCGAAATCATTGGATCACGATTCAGCGTTTACGCGCCAACGTGGAGATGCCTGACCGACTGCAATGGGTCGAAAACGGCAACTCACGAATGACTGCTTTTGGCCGTTCCCTGCCAGTCAGGGACTGGAATTGCTTGGTCAGTCATCGCTCTCAAAAAACGGGCGCTATCAAGCGCCCGTCGCTCCATCAGCTTCCAACCTGCGCCTGAAGCCGCCGACCTATGACCTCCAGCAAATCACACCCATCGCGCAACGGAATCACCAAAAGCTGTGCGAAATCCGAAAGTACCACTGTGTCGCTACCGATCTCGGATCGGAACGCGATGTTTTCCAATACCTGGGTCACCACGCGGATGCGGTAATCAGCGGTCGCATGCAAGACGTCAAGCGGGGCTTGGGTATCGATGAGTAGGGAAGCAGGCGTGCAGTCGATGCCTGTAATGGGGACATATCTTTCCATGTTTGAAACTCCGATCTAGTGATGTTGAGCCACTCAATCGTCGCCAAACAATTGGGTGGCAGTTGCACGCAGGTTGGCGAACCGGGATCGAAAACCGGCAGACCCTAAGGTCTCCCGCGCACAACTGCCGTAACGGGCAGCCGTGCAAGTGTGCCAAAGCCTTTGCAGAAACGCAGTACTTTTGCACTTGATCCCAGGTCGCCAAACCTGATCGCCATCATTGGGCGACGGGAATGACTATAGATTTGGGCAGCTCCGGCGGACAAGGTGAGACATTCCGAGAGCTTCGTAGGAATCGTGAGAGTTCGATGTGGAAACGAGCCAATGCTTCCAGATTCTGTAGGAACATATGCATCACGCCGGGTGGAGCAACTGTTCATCTTTTCTATTCAACGTGTTGATTGGCGTGGTCGAGGTGCTGATCATTGGATTCATCGCCTGGGATTGCTTGCGTAGGGCGATTCACGGCACCTGTTCCCATGCTCAGCAACGGCTGATCTTGATCAGCCTGGTGGTCAGGCACAATTGAGCGTCAGCGTTGGCATCACCGATTGCTTAACGGATCCAGTTACACTCAGTCGATCAACCGCCGCGCCGCACTGATCGCCTGGACAGAGCATCACACTGAGGAAGAAAAGCGATGAAGGACCAGCCAGAAGAGAGCGGTCTATATCCGGCCAGTCCCTCCGGCAACTTCGACCTACCTGACAGCGTGGATTTCGCCGGCTGGGCTAGCGTCTGGGCGCAGCTTGGCGTCGGATGCGCATCCCAAGAGACGCACGAAGAACTCATTCGACGCTACTGCGAGCCGCACCGTGCGTACCACAATCTCCAGCATTTGGAGGAGTGCCTCAAGACGCGCCGACGCGTCAACGCAGCCTGCCAAGCCCCCGCCGAAATCGACCTCGCGCTATGGTTCCATGACGCGATCTACGACCCCCTTCGCAGCGACAACGAGTTGCGCAGTGCGCAATGGCTGGACGAGGTGGCATGCGCTAGCGGCCTGGACGATGAAACGCGGCGCAGGCTTTACGACCTGGTCATGGTGACGCGACACGACGGTGTCCCGGCGTCGACGGATGAAGCGGTGCTGGTGGACACGGACCTGGCGATCCTTGGGGCATCGTTCAAGCGGTTCGAGGAGTACGACCAACAGATCCAGCGCGAGTACCGGCATGTGCCGTTGTTGTTTTATCGCCAAAAGCGGCGCCAGGTTCTGGCGGGATTCCTGGCGCGCGAGCGCATCTACACGACTGCACCGTACTTCGACGCATTCGAAGAGCAGGCACGGGCAAATCTTGCGCGTGCCATCGATCGCCTCGACTGAGGATCGGAGCCACGCGGCAAAGGGACAGCCACCGCCTCAAAGCGCTCGCGAAGCCGCCGTGTAGCTGCCGAGCGACGCTGCCCGGGCAAACGCGATGAGTCCAGTAAGACGGTCCAATCCGATTTGTTCCTTCATGGCACTATTAAAGCGACTCTAGCCATGATTATCAATCTGCGATCTGCACCGTAGTCTCCACGCCATCGACGTCATCCAGGCGTCCCCCGGGAGACACACCATGCACTTCGCTCATACGCTTGCTTCGAACCTCACTGACCGCACCGTGGTCATTTTCGGTGGTACCTCCGGCATCGGTCTGGCCGCTGCGGTGCAGGCCAAAGCAGCTGGCGCCAAGGTTATCGTCATCGGCTCCAATGCCGCGCGGGCCGAGCAAGCTTCTGCGGACCTCGACCTGGATGGCTGGCGGGGCGCCGATGTCACCCAGGCCGAAGCGGTGGCTGCGGCATTGGCGGACATCCCGGTGGTCGACCATCTGGTGCTGCTCGCCGGCACGTTCGTCGCCGGAACCGTCATGGCAGCCGAGGTTGATCACCTGCGCCGCGCATTCGAAGAGCGGATCTGGGCTGGGCTGTACGCCATTCGGGCGCTCGGTGAGCGCCTGGCCAAGGATGGATCGATCACCTTCATCTCCGGGTCCCTGGCCGATCGGCCCAATGCCCATGGCACCGCCGTGCTGGGCGCCGCGTCGGCGGCGATGGAAGCCCTGGCCCGTGGCCTGGCACTGGAGCTGGCACCGATTCGGGTGAATACGTTGGCCCCGGGCCCGATCGACACGCCGATCTTCAGCAAGGCGCTGGGGGAGGGGCGTGATGCATTCGTTTCCGCTATGGAGCAGGCCCTGCCGCTCCGTCGTCTCGGCACGCCGGAGGAGGCGGGCGCGGCGGTGGTCTTCCTGATGAGCAACGGGTTCATGAACGGTGCGGTGCTCAACATCGATGGCGGCGCGCGTCTGGTTTGACAGGGGCGACAGGCCAGCGGATGAAGTTGCTGTCTACGCCCTGGTTGGAGCGCCGATCGACTGCCGTATCGCGCGCACGTCGCGTGCGGGCGGTGCGCCGAACTGCCGTGCATATTCGCGGCTGAACTGTGAGGCGCTTTCATAACCGACCACGAACGCCACGTCAGACGCGCGATGCTCGCCGGCAAGCAAAAGCTGACGAGCTTCCTGCAATCTGAGCTGCTTCTGGTATTGGACAGGACTCAGGCCGGTCATCGACAGAAAATGGCGATGCAGGCTTGCCCGGCTCATGCCGCTCGCACCGCATAACGCCTCGATGCGAAGTCGGGTGTTGTAATGGTCTCGGATCCAGGCAACGGCCCGTCGGATGCTAGCCAGAGCGCCTTCGGGTTGAGCGATCTGCCGCAGCAGTCGCCCTTGGGGGCCCTGCAGGAGACGATAAAGCAATTCCCGTTCGACCAGGGGGCCGAGCAGCGGGATATCGGCGGGCGTGTCCAGCAATGACAACAAACGGAGCAATGTGTCGCGGAGCGGGGCGGTCATCGGGTTGATCGTGATGCCCATTCCTTTTTGTTCGCTTTCACGAACCGGCGGCATGTTCGACGCCAACTCGGCCAGTATGGCCGGATCCAGTACGAGCGATACCGCAACGTAGGGCTGCCCGCCTTCAGCGTCCAGAATCTGCCCGATCAAAGGCAGGTCCAGGGCGCTGATGAGATAGTGCTCGCTGTCGTAGCTCAGGAGGTTGTCGTTGATCGCAACGCGTTTCGATCCTTGCAGGATGAAGCAGATCATCGAGCGATACAGGCAGGGCGCCTTGTCTGTCGTGCCTTGGCCGACACAGAGGTCCACACGCGGGATCGGCGTGGCGGTCAAACCCGGTGGCGCGTGGCGCAGGGCTATATCGAGATGGGGAGCAAGATCGTTGGTCATGCGCCGATTATGCCTTCGCCCCGTCGCCACACAAGACGGTTGATACAATCAGGCAATAAATTGAGCTGATTGGGCGTGGGTTACCAGCCGGTCATTGCCTATCTTGAGCAGGTCAAGAAACGCCGAAGGCGCACCTCACCTAGCAGAGACAGACCATGACCCATCCGATCGCACTCATCACAGGCGCCAGCCGTGGCCTTGGCCGCAACATGGCGCTTCACCTCGCCAAGCGCGGCGTCCGTATCATCGGCACCTATCGCAGCGGTGCGGCAGAAGCCGAATCGCTGGTACGGGAAATCGAAGGGCAGGGCGGCAAGGCGGCGATGCTGCCGCTCGACATCACCGATACCGCCAGCTATCAGGCTTTTTCGGGCGCAGTGATTGATCTCCTGAAGACCGAGTTCGGCCGCGAGCGCTTTGACTTTCTCGTCAACAATGCCGGCAACGGACTCTTTTCGAATTTTACCGACGCGACCGAAGAGCAGTTTGATTCACTGGTCGCGACGCACCTTCGCGGGCCGATTTTCCTGACTCAGAAACTGTTGCCGCTGGTAGCAGACGGCGGTCGTATCCTGAACGTTTCTTCCGGCTTCGTGCGCTTTACGCTGCCGGGGTACAGTGTGTATGCGGCGGTGAAGGCCGCCGTCGAAGTGCTGACCCGTTACATGGCCGTAGAGCTGGGTTCACGCCAGATTCGGGTGAATGCAATTGCCCCGGGTGCCATCGCGACCGATTTTGGCGGCGGTGCAGTGCGCGATAACCAGGATGTGAACGCCTATGTGGCACAGGGCATTGCGCTGGGCCGCGTCGGTCTGCCGGACGATATCGGCGGTGCGGTTGCCGCCATCCTGTCCGATGACATGGCCTGGGCCAATGGGACGACGTTCGACATTTCGGGTGGGCAGTTGCTGTAGCCGCAGGCGCAATCATTCATTGCGTCGCCGCCCGCGATCAACAGGAACTTCCGTCGGATGCCAGTGCGGCTCGCAAAATCAACATCCGCTCCCTACTATTACCCGACGCATGGCCGACCTTCGGACGCTATGGAAGAAGCGTGAACGACAAGGACATTGAAGTCACCATGACCGACCGCAATCAACTCCACCAAAACGGCTACGTCCTGCTGCGTGGCGCAATCCCAGCCGAATGGCTGGCCGATCTTCGTACCGTATTCGATGCCGGAGTGAAGCCATCGGATCAGTGGCCGACCCCTCGCGGCTGGGACTGGCGCCATTCGCTATTGGATTGTGATCCAACGATTCAGGCGGTGTGTCGTCTGCCGCAGCTGCTGGCGGTGGTGGGCGAGTTGATCGCCGAGCGGTTTTTCCTGGCACAGGTGGAAGGGCGCGAGCCGCTGGCGGGTGGCGGTCATCAGCAGTTGCACCGAGACCTGTCCGCCCAGCGACCAGGCGACACGGCCGTTGCCCTGGCCTTTTTCGACGACTATGGCCCGCAGAACGGTGCGACACGTATCGTGCCCGGCAGTCATCGTCCCGGCCCGCAAGCGCCGCTCTTCGACTTCACTGATGAGTCCCGCTCCGTGCAGCTTTCGGGTTGTGCCGGGGACATCCTGGTGTTCGACGCCGAGTTGGTCCACGCCGCCAGTCTGAACGTCAATGGTGCCCGTCGTCGTTCGATCCTGATGGGCTTTTTTTCGGAACGGCTCTACGCGTCGCATCTGGAAACCGCGAAGCTGCGAAATGTCCGGATGGACACGAGTGAGCGATTCGAGCCTTGCGACTATGTCTTTGGGTTGGTCTAACCCGCCGGTTTGATTGGGGTCTGCCTTCTGCGCATCCGAGCCGATTACCGCGTCGGCGGGGTGCGGTTCAGCCAGTGTTCACGGTCCAATGCCCACACCTCCTTACCCAATGCCCCACTGACAAACTTTCCCTCTTCAGTCCTGAGTAATCGCATCCCCTCACGCTCCGAAATGCGTCGTGAGGCCTGGTTCCCTACGGCCTTGGGCACCACCATCACCGCGTGATCGAGCGTAACAAACCAATAGTCGTTGATGACTTCGCAGACCTCGCGCATGTAGCCGTGACCTTGCCATTGCGGTGACAGCCAGAAGCCGCGGTGGTTGTCTGGCTGGTCGTAGAGGGAGATGCTGCCGATGACCTGGGCCGGGTTCGACGCCAGCCGGATCATCCAATGCCATTCTTCGCCGCGCTCGATGGCGGGCAGGGCGTGATCACGCACGTAGCACAACGCGCCGTCGGTGGGGTAGGGCCATGGTATTCGGCTGTCGAGATAACGAACTATTTCCCAGTGCGGGAACAGGGCCTGGATGGCATCGGCGTCGGCCAGTTGCAATGGAGTCAGGATGAGGCGGTGGGTTTGGAATGTGGGGAGGTGGGACATGGCGATCGGTCCTTGAACGCGGAAAAGCAGATTGAGCGCTTTCAGTACTGCTGTCGATAGGATAGGAAAAAGACCACTCTGCCAAAAAATGGGCTCCCTCGCCACAGGGGGGTGGGTCGCTCGGCTATTGTTCGAACTCCGTTTGCAGCATCGCCAGGAATGCTTCCCGGGCGGGGTGGCAGCCGGCGTTTTCGTGCCAGTAGAACAGGTTGTCGATGCCCGTCAGTTCGGGGAATTCATGGCCGGTCCAGCCGGCGCCCTGGCGGTATTGTTCATAGATTCCGCGAGGTACCAGGGAGACGCCGGCGCCGGCGCTGACGCAGCCGACGATGGCGCCGTAGCTGGCGATGCTGATGATGGTCTGCACTTGATCGTGGCGCAGCAGCCATTGCTCCAGCGCCAAGCGGTAGGGGCAGCCCGTGGGCCACATGAAGATCGCCTTGCCTTGCAGGTCGGCGGCGCTGCGCAACGGTCCATGGGATTCGGACGCGATCAGCACCAGGTCTTCGCGGTACATCACGGTGCGCTTGAGCCCGGGACGCTGGATGTCGACTGCGACGATCACGCCGTCCAGCCGGTGATGCTGGAGGTCGTCCAGCAACTGGGCCCAGGTGCCCGTGCTCAGTTCCAACGAGACGTGCGGATATTGCGCGTGGTATCTCGCCAGCAATTGCGGCAGGCGTCCGGTGGCGCTGGATTCAATTGCGCCAATGCGCAGTGGTCCGCTCGGCATGCTGCTGGGGTTTACGGCGCGGCGGGCCTCTTCCGTCAGGCTGAGGATTTTCTTTGCATATTCCAGAAACACCTCGCCCGCCGGGCTGATCCGCAGGCCGCGTCCTTCACGGAAAAACAACGCGGTCCCCAGTTCTCGCTCCAGGGACTTGAGGCGTGCGGTGATGTTGGACGGAACGCAGTGCAGCGCTTCGGCGGCACGGGCAATGCTGCCGGTGTCGCAGACTGTCTTGAGCATGCGCAGTTGGGACAATTCCATAGCTCACCCAAAGTGAATGATGAGGTGAGTTTAAGTCACTTGTGCTGAGGTGGGAGGGGTTTCGATACTCACAGGCAAATGGCCCTGTGCAGGAACTCAGGATGGAAACCCGTGGTTGGTTGTTCAAAAGCGCGCTAAGTCTTCGCACATCGAGCGTGAAAGTCCTACTGGCAACGATGTTTGTGATTGTCTGCTGGGCCTATTCACCGATTGGTATTCACATTGGCTTGCAGGCCTATGAACCCGGTCAGCTGGCGTTGATGCGGTTTCTCATCGCTTCGGTGTTCATGGCCTTCGTGGCGATGGCGAGGGGCATCGCCCGACCGCGTCTCAGGGATGTGCCGTTGCTGGCGGTGTTGGGTTTTTTTGCGGTGAGCCTGCACCACATCACCCTCAATTTCGGACAGCGGGGCGTCAGTGCCGGGGCGGCCAGTGTGCTGGCCCAATCCACGCCGCTGTTCAGCACGTTGCTGGCACATTGGGTCTTCAAAGAACACGTCTGTGGTTGGCGCTGGGGCTGCGTGTTTTGTGGACTATTGGGCGCCGCCGTAGTGGTCATGGGTGATCGTGGCTTGGGTGACATGGACGCCCACGGGCTATTGATTTTGTTGGCGGCGCTCTCCTGGAGCCTGTATTTCTCTTTGCAAAAACGCCACTGCCACCGTTACGACGCACTGACCATGGTTTGCTACACCCTTTGGTCGGGCACCGTCCTGTTGTTCATGCTCGCGCCAGGCCTGTTGGGCGCGGCACGACAGGCGTCGGCATCGGTGAACCTGGCGGTGTTGATCCTCGGTGTCTTCCCCAGCGGGTTGGCATACCTCGCCTGGGCTTATGTGTTGGCGCACAGCAATGTGAGCCGAGCTTCAATGGCGCTTTACCTGATACCGCCCACCGCGATGTTGATGGCCTCCATGTTCCTGGGCGAACGCCCATCGACGATGGTCATGACAGGGACCGCTATCGTGTTGGCGAGTGTCCTGGCGTTGAATCTTGAGCCAAAAACGAAGAAGTCTCCGACAACTTTTTAGGGTTGGCCTTCGGAAGTACCAGCCTTACGATTTGACTCAACCTCGGATCCCCACTTGGCGTCCGGTGCTCAGTCTCTACCGTGAGGACACATCGATGCCCGAAGCCATATTTGCCAAGACCGACGAACGGCGTTATCGCGCCTGCGACATTTGGCGCTACTATGGCGTCATATGTCGTAGCGAGGTCAACGTCATGTCCGTAGCAAAGCAAGCAGACGCACCTGCCGTCGAAACCACGGGGAAACCCAGGGTGAAGAAGGCCAGCAGGAAGCCTACCGAGGTGTTGTTGCATGGCCGAAAGGGGGATGAGCGCTTGTTGATCATCCGGTACGCGCAGGAGGGCTTCTACCTGAGCGACGTCAAGGAAATGCTGTCCACGTCCACCCTGTACATGGAGCATGACCTGGTTCAGCGCATTACCGGCAAGTCGATCAGGACCGTCCAGCGTCTGGCGAAGGAGACCCAGCCCATACGCCTGAACCCGCAGCAGAGTACCGTGGCTTTCCAGTACGCCCAGGCCCTGGAACAGGCCATCAACGTCTTTGGCAGCCAGCCGTTGGCTGAGGACTGGCTGAAAAAGCCCTGCAAGTATCTGGACGGTCACGTGCCGTTGGAGCTGATCGACAACGCCCTGGGCTTTCAGGTGGTGGAGGATTACCTGACTCGAATCGAATACGGGGTCTATCAGTGAATCCGCTGCCCTGGGAGGGGCGATGGCACGCTTGGCGCCTCGATCGCGAGGTCTACAGGAATACCTGGGACAGTGGCATCGGCGCGCAACGAAGCGGTGGCCGTTGGAACCCGCCCGGACGACGGGTCATCTACGCTTCGGCTGACCCGTCCACGGCCATTCTGGAGGTTGCGGCGCACCTGGGTTTCGACGCCTTGGACACGGTGCCCCATCTGCTGACTTGCTTCGAGGTGCTGGACCCGGCGCTCATCAAAGTGGTCCAGGCCGAAGACGTGCCCAACCCGAACTGGCTGGCTCCGGCCCGGCCGTCGCCCAATCAGCAGCACTTCGCTGACGCGTTGCTGGCGCAGCACCCCTTCGTCCTGATCCCTTCGGCGGTGAGCCGGTACTCCTGGAACCTGCTGGTAAGCTGCGATCTGGCAGCGGACCGCTTCAGGCTGGTCTCGCAGGAACGGTTTGGCCTGGATACTCGCCTGGTCAAGTGAGCCATCATTTCTTGACCGGATAATCCTTGCCCCACACCCGCACGGTGGTCATCGCTTCGTTCATGCCTTCAAACACGAACTTCTGACGCACGGCCGTTTTTGGCGGAACAGTCACTTCGTCCGGGTTTTCCATGCCGGTGAGTCTGTTGGCGTAGCCGGCCTGGTCGATCGCCAGCAGGGCGCCGGTCTGGCCGAGGTTGATCAGGCGCAGTTGGGTGTCGGTGCTGTTCTTGAAACCGAGGGTGATGGTGTAGGTTTCTTCGCCGGACTCCAGCTTGAGCACTTCCACCTGGATGCGGTCTTTCATTTGCTCGCCAGAGGAAATGATCGCGGCGCCGTCGGTGCCCTGGACCGATTCACGGCCGTCGAGTACGCCTTCGCTGACGCCGCCCAGCAGGTTCTTGCCTGCCGTGATGAACGTCGAGACGGCGGACTTGGTGGAGTCCTTGATGACGCTGTCTGTCGGCTCGCCTTCGGCCGGGCACAGCGAGCTGAACAGGAGGCTGGAGACGAGGAGGGTGGCGCGCGACGGCAGAAAGGTCATACCTGAGTCCTTGGAGGTGGTCTGCAATTCGCCCAGGGCGGGGCGAACGGCATGATAGCCGTGATGGGAACGGCTAGCGATCCGTGTCCTTGAGTTTTTCCGACATTTTCACCAGGGTTGCCAACGAGTCCGCATTCATCTTGCGCATCAGGGCGCCGCGCCGCACTTTCACGGTCACTTCGCTCACGCCCAGCCGGGCCGCCACTTGCTTGTTCAGCAGGCCTGACACCACCAGCGCCATCACCTCGCGCTCGCCGTCGGTCAGGGTGCCATGGTTGCGTTTGAGCTCATCCACGGTCGCCGCGGCCTGGCGCCGTTGCCGGTCACGGCTCAGGCCCAGGGCGATGGCGTCGAGCAAGTCCTGTTCGCGAAACGGTTTGGTCAGGAACTCCAGGGCGCCGGCCTTCATGGCTTTGACTGACATGGGGATGTCGCCGTGGGCGGTGATGAATATCACCGGGAGCAACAGGTTCAAGCGGGCCATTTCCTGCTGGAAATCCAACCCGCTCAAGCCCGGCATGCGCACGTCGAGGATCAGGCACGCGGGCACGTCCGGCAGGCTGGCCGCCATGAACTCACGGGCCGAGCCGAAGGCCAAGCTCGCCAGGCCCACGGAGGCCAGCAGGTCTTGCAGAGAGGCGCGTACGGAGCTGTCATCGTCGACGATGTAGACCCTCGATTCGGCTGGATCATGCTGGATCATCGGATTCCCTTGTCACGGCCGGCAGGGTGAAGTGAAAAGTCGCCCCGGCCTGCGGGTTGCTGGCGACCCAGATCCGCCCGTCATGGGCCTCTATGATCGAGCGGCTGATAGCCAGGCCCATGCCCATGCCGTCCGGCTTGGTGCTGTAGAAGGCGTCGAACACCTGTTCATGATCGTTCCCGGTCAGGCCCTTGCCCTGATCAGACACGGAGAAATGCAGTTGACCAGACTCAAGCGTGACGCGGAAGTCCAGGATGCGGTCGTCGTCCTCCGCCTGGCGCATGGCGTCGACCGCGTTCATCGCCAGGTTCAGCAGCACCTGCTGGATCTGTACCTCGTCCACCAGCATCGGCGGCAGGCCTTCCTGGACGTGCACGTGCAAGGTAATGTTCTGCTCATTCAGTTCGCCGGCCAGCAACCTCAGTGCCGCATTGACCGTGTCGGCCACGTTCAGCCATTGCTTGGTCGGCGCCTGATGACGGGCCATGCCGCGCAGCCGGGCGATGATTTCGCTGGCCCGGTGGGTGTCGGCGATGATGCGTTCCACGGCCTGCCGGGCTTTAGGCAGGTTGGGCGGCTCGTTGGCCATCCAGCGCAGGCACGCGCTGCTGCTGGTGGCGACCGCGGCGAGTGGCTGATTCACTTCGTGGGCGATGGAGGCGGCCAGTTCGCCGAGCATGTTGACCCGGGCAATGTGCGCCAGGTGCGCGCGGGTGCGGTGCACGGTGCTGATGGCGGCGGACAAGCGCAGCGCCAGGTAGGTGGTGCCGGCGATGGCCGTGAGGCTGATCAGGACGTTGATCAACCCGGCCTCCGAATCACCAAAGCGGGTGAACCGATAGCTGAGGATCGTCAGCAGCATGCAGACCACCGATACGCCTGCCACCGCCCGGGCCGGCAGGAGCCGAACGGCGATCAGCACCACCCCGATCTGAAAGACCCCCACCGCGATTTCCAGGTCGGTGACGGTGTCTATCGCGGCGATGCCGAGTGCCAGGCCCAGCAACAGTAGCAGGCGAAGCGTCAATTGGGTTCTTCTCATTGGATGTTCATCGCGCATGTGCTCCGGCTGCCAAGGCATCGTTGACGCAGTTTATACCGCCGAATCGCTTCAGGAAGGATTGTCCAGGCTGAACTGATCGGCCACTTCATCATAGGCGAACAGCTCCGCGTAGCGGCCCCATTGGGTGACGCAGTCCAGGGTGTTGGCGGCGTCGTGCTCGGCCATGAAATCTTCCAGCTCGTCACGAAAGCGCCTGGCCGGAGCCGTGCGCGTGGGGCGGTCGTCCAGCACCCGGCGCACATGCCCCGCCAGCGGCACATACCGGAGCAGGTGCTGGGCGAACAATTGCTTGCGCTGGTCCACATCCGACTCCGCGTAGCGTTGCCCGGCCGCCAGCAGCGTGAGGTGGCCGTCGCGCATATCGGCCAAGCGCATCAGTTGCAACACCTCGGCGACCGGGAAAAGGTCGCTGGCGCTGTAGCGCAGTACGCCGGCCAGTTCACGCAGGTCCGCCTGGCCGTCAAAAGGATGGTCCTGGACCGCCTCGATCAACCCGGCCAGCGCATTGGTGGAGATCGACGGCAAGACCATGCCCACGCCGCTGCCGGCAAACACGCCTTGGCGTGGCGATCCCGGGTTGCCGCCACCGGCCATCCGCACGTAAATGTGTTCGACCAAGGCCTGGAAGGCCGGGTCGGTACGGTTGCGCGGCTGACTGAGGTCCACCTTGATTTCGGTCATGACCCGTCCCGGATTGGAGGAAAAAATCAGGATCCGATCACACATCAACACGGCTTCTTCGATGTTGTGGGTGACCATCAGGATGGATTTGATCGGCATGCGTTTTTCCCGCCACAGATCCAGCAGGTCGGTGCGCAGGGTTTCGGCCGTCAACACGTCCAGGGCGGAAAACGGCTCGTCCATCAACAACACGTCCGGGGCCACCACCAGCGCTCGCGCCAGGCCGACGCGCTGGCGCATGCCGCCGGACAGTTCTTTCGGGAAAGCGCTTTCAAAACCGTCGAGGCCAATCAGGTCGATGGCGGCCAGCGCCCGCCGACGCCGTTCGGGTGCCGCTACATGCAGCGCCTCAAGGCCGATCTCGACGTTCTGCAGCACCGTCAGCCAGGGGAACAGGGCGAAGCTCTGGAAGACCATGCGCACCGAACTCGAAATCCCCTGCGCATCCGGCGGAAAATCGACCACGCCCGCAGTGGCTGAAATCAAACCGGCGATGGCGCGCAGCAAGGTTGACTTGCCGGACCCGGAGCGACCCAGCAGGCCGACGATTTCCCCCTCGTAGAGGCGCATGCACACATCGTCCAGCACCAGCCGCTCGGCGCTGCCGACCGTGCCGTAGACGTGCCCCAGTTGCTGCACATCGACCAGGCAACGTTTGTTGAACACTTCCATCGGATTACCCTCAATCAATTCGAAGCCGGCGCTCGGCATAGCCGTACAAGGGCCGCCACAGCAGCCGGTTGAAACCCACGACGAAGATCGCCATGACCGCCACGCCCAGCGCCACCCGCTGCAAATCCCCCGCCGAGGTGGCCCGCGCAATGAAAGAACCCAAGCCCGAGGCGTACAGATGTTCGTCGCCCCAGGACACTGCCTCGGCGACGATGCTGGCGTTCCAGGAACCACCGGCCGCAGTCAGGGCGCCGGTGACGTAGTAAGGAAAAACCCCGGGCAGGGCGACTTGGCGCCACCATTGCCAACCGCGGACGTGGAAGCTGCGCGCCGCCTCCCGCAAATCGGTCGGCAACGCACTGGCACCGGCAATCACGTTGAACAGGATGTACCACTGGGTGCCCAGGATCATCAGCGGCGACAGCCAGACATCGGGGTTGAGCTTCAGCGCCACGATGGCGATCACCGCGAACGGGAACAGCACGTTGGCGGGAAACGCGGCCAGCAATTGTGCGACTGGTTGCAGGCGTTCGGCCCAGCGCGGGTTCAGGCCGATCCAGACGCCAATCGGCACCCAGACCACGCTGGCCAGCAGGATGAGCACGGCGACGCGCAACAGGGTCGCCAGGCCCAGGCCGAATGTCTCGATCACGTCCCCCAGGCTCAGCGTGCTGCCGATGAAGCGCGACAGTTGATACGTGCCGGCCATGCAGGCAGCGGCCACCAGGGCTGTCCAGATCAGGTCGGTGACGCGGTTGAAGCGGGCGCTGGCCTTGAAGTGCAGCGTCGGGAGCCGGGGGATTCTGTCCAGCCACAACACGGCCTTGAGGTCTTCCAGTGCGCTCAACAGCCACGGCACCAGTCGGGTCGAGCGCAGCAGGTCATAGACCTTGGACCGTGGGCGTTTTTGCGAGGCGGTCTGTTCGAAGCGGAACCGGTCCGCCCAGGCGACGATGGGCCGGAAGAACAGCAGGTCATAGAGCAGGATCACACCGACCATCGCCAAGACCGCCCAAGCAATGGCAGCGATGTTTTTCTGCGCGATCGCCAGGGCCAGCCAGGAGCCGATACCCGGCAAGCTGACGGTGGTGTCGCCGACGGTGATGGCCTCGGACGCGACCACAAAAAACCAGCCGCCCGACATCGACATCATCATGTTCCACACCAGGCCGGGCGTCGCGAAAGGCAGCTCAAGCCGGATGAAGCGTTGCCAGGGCGACAGTGCGAATTGTCGGCTGACCTCGACAAGGTCGTTCGGCACGGTTCGCAGCGATTGATAAAAGCTGAAGGTCATGTTCCAGACCTGGCTGGTGAAGATGGCGAAGATCGCCGCGCATTCCACGCCGGTTTCCTTGCCCGGAAACAGCCCCATGAAGAACACCACGGTGAAGGTCAGGAAACCCAGGACCGGGACCGATTGCAGGATATCCAGCGCGGGCAGGATGACGATGGCCGCCTTGCGGCTTTTTGCGGCCAGGGTGGCAATGACGATGGAGAAGACGACGGACGCCAACAATGCGATGAACATGCGCAGGGTGGTGCGCAAGGTGTAGGCCGGCAGGTGGGCCAGGTCCAGGGACAGCGGCGATGAGACCAGGGCGCCGAGGGGCTGGTTCATCTGTTCGACGCCGTAGAGGATGAAGGCCGCCAACAGGGCGATGAGGCTGAGCAGGGTGAGATCGGCCCACCAGGAAGCGGGCTCGTTATCGTTCAGGGAGGGCAATGCGGGGGCACGGAATGAAGAGCGCATTGGGCACCTCGTTGATGGCGTCGGTGTTGAAGTGCGCTGAGGTTAAGTCGTGTCGGCGGCGATGACCATTGAGCTTAAGGGCGGGAAAATATACGTTGGTATATCCGAGGCGATGGCAAGTGAGTTTGCTCTGATCCGCTTTTTTTGTTGGCAGGTGCTGCTGTCATGCAGCCCGGGTTCGCCGCCAGAATAGGCCGGAGGGGCAGGGACGGTGGTGTGACTCCACCAATCCACTGTGGGAGCGAGCCTGCTCGCGATGGCGTACTGACAGTCAATACGAGGTCGCCTGATAGACCGCTATCGCGAGCAGGCTCGCTCCCACAGGGCCCCCGCATACTGCAATTTTTCAGGAGTGATCATGACGAAGATGGCGATTTTCCTGGGTGGTTTTCTGGCCCTGACCCTGTTGATTGGCGTGCTGGCGACAATTTCGCCGGTGTAGGCACAGGCTGCGGGAACCCCTGTGCCTGGCGCTACCGATGCAAAATCACCTGCGCAATCTCCTGCAAGCCGATCACCCGCTGGGCGGCGTTGAGCTTGATGGCTTCCTTGGGCATGCCGAAGACCACGCAGCTGGCTTCGTCCTGGGCCACGGTGCTGCTGCCAGCGTCGAGCATTTCCTTGAGGCCGCGGGCGCCGTCGTCGCCCATGCCGGTCATGATCACGCCGGTGGCGTTGCGGCCGGCGAATTTGGCCACTGAGCGGAACAGCACATCCACCGACGGCCGATGACGGTTGACCAGTGGGCCGTCCACCACTTGCACGTGGTAGAACGCGCCGCTGCGGGTCACCATCATGTGCTTGCCGCCGGGCGCGATCAGCGCCAGGCCCGGGTGGATGCGGTCGTTGTTGCGGGCTTCGCGCACTTCGATCTGGCACAGGCTATTGAGTCGGGCGGCGAACGAGGCGGTGAATTTTTCCGGCATGTGCTGGACGATGACGATGCCCGGGCACACCCGGGGCAGGGCGGTGAGTACCGCTTCCAGGGCCTGGGTGCCGCCGGTGGACGTGCCGAGGGCGACGATGCGTTCGGTGGTCTGCGCCATGGCATGGCCGTTGGCGGCGGGGAGCATGGCGTCGGCGGTGAGTTTGGCGGCGGGCACCAGCGCGACCGGGGCGGGGCGCTTGCCCAGGTTGCGCACGTTGACCTGGGCCGCGGCGCGGATCGCCGACACCAGCTCCGGGGCCGACTCCAGCAGAAAATTCTTCAGGCCGGTGGTGGGCTTGGTGATGATTTCCACCGCGCCGGCGGCCATGGCCTGCAACGTGGTTTCCGCACCCCGGGGCGTCAGTGACGAACAGATCACCACTGGCGTGGGACGCTCGCTCATGATTTTCTTCAGGAAGGTGATGCCATCCATGCGCGGCATCTCCACATCCAGCACGATCACGTCAGGCCATTCGCGGGCCAGCTTGTCCATGGCGAAAATCGGGTCGGACGCAGCGCCCATCACATGAATGTCCGGCGTGTCGCTGAGGATCGCCAGCAACACCTGGCGGACCACCGCCGAATCATCCACCAGCAACACATTGATCTTTTTTGGCATGGTTAAAGCCGATTCCTTATCGGTTGGTGCCTGACCCACACATCGCCGCTGCACAGGTCGAAGATGATGCTTCGATGGCCCGTGCTGCCCATGTCCTGGGCTATCAGGTCGAGGCGATAGAGGGCGGCCATTTCCAGCGCGGCATTGACGTTCAGCCGCGCCACATCGCCGTAGGGTACCTGGCGTTGCAGTTCGGGAAACATCTCGCCGCCGCCGAACAGCTTGAGTTGGTAGTCCTCGGGCTGCGTGTGATGGGCCCGGGCCTGGCGGATGAACAGTTCGATGGCCTCGTCGGCATACATACCGTTGAGCGCGGTGGAGCAGCGCACCCGACTGGGCAGCATGAAGTGGCACATGCCGCCGATCCTGCGTTCGGGGTGCCACAGCGTGATCGCCACGCAAGAGCCAAGGATGGTGCGCAGTCGGGTCGGGCACGTGGCGAAGCGAAACTCCCCCGGCGCCAGGTACGCCTCTGCCACTTCCTTCATGGCCGCGTTCATGGCTTGCGATAGATCGAGGGCGCCACCAGCTTCAGCGCGTCGGACACGCCGTTGAGGCTTTCCGAATGGCTGACGATGAAGTAGCCGCCGGACTTGAGCCGGGGGATCAAGCGGGCGACCACTTTGCTTTTGGTGGCTTGGTCGAAATAGATCATGACGTTACGCAGGAAGATCACGTCGAACTCCCCCAGCTCCGGCAGGGTGTCGTTGAGGTTGACCTGGACGAAGCTGACCCGGCTGCGCAACGCCCGGTCGATGAGGAACGTGCCTTCCTGGCTGCCGGTGCCCTTGAGGCAATATCTGACCAGCAGCGGCTGGGGCAGGGTACGGGCGCGCTCCATCGGATAATGCCCGGAACGGGCTTTGGCCAGCACTTGGGTGCTGATGTCCGAGCCGATGACTTCCCAGGGGGTGGTGCCCAGCCCTTCGGCGAGCGTCATTGCCAGGCTGTAGGGCTCTTCTCCCGACGAACTGGCCGCGCTCCAGAGGCGAAAGGTCTTGCCCGGTGTCGCATTGGGCAACACCTGCTGGCGCAGGAAATCGAAGTGTTTGGGCTCGCGGAAAAAATAGGTTTCGTTGGTGGTGAGCAGGTCCAGCGCCACCTGCAGTTCACCGGTGCGCTGGCCGTTCATGATCAACTTGAAATACTCGCCGTAGCTGTCCAGTTCATAGTGCTTGAGGCGCTTGAACAGGCGCCCGGCCACCAGGGCTTTCTTGGCCTCGGACAGGCTGATGCCGGCGGCCTGGTACAGCCAGGATTGAAACTGGCTGAACTCGCGGTCACTGAGGGCCAGTGAATTCACGGTGCGTTCCTTGCAACTGTCGGCGTTCACGGCGCATCCACTTCCAGCGCGCTCGGGCTGGCTTCGGCGAGTTGGGACATTTCGTCGATGGACAGTACGCGGCCCACCTCCAGCACGATGACGAACTTGCCGTCGACCTTGGCCATGCCACTGATGAAGTCGGCGCGGATCTTCGCCCCGAAACTCGGTGGCGGTTCGATCTGCGACGCCGGGATCTCCAGCACCGCCGACACCGTGTCCACCAGCAGGCCGATGTCCTGGGCGTGGCCGTCCTCGGTGCTGGCTTCGATGATCACCACGCAGCTGCGCCGGGTGATCGCCGAATTCTGCCGACCGAAACGCGCCGACAGGTCGACCACCGGCACGACCGCGCCGCGCAGGTTGATCACCCCGCGCACGAAGGCCGGCATCATTGGCACCACCGTCAGGTTGCCGTATTCGATGATTTCCTTGATGCACAGGATGCCGATGGCAAACATCTCCGTGCCGAGCATGAATGTCAGGTACTGCGCTTCTTCCTCAACCGCGACGGCGGCTTGACGTGTGGTCGCGATGGCGCCCATGGCTGTCTCTCCTTTTAGCGAGCCTGTGCAAACCCACCGTCAGAACCGGGTGAATTCGGATTCGTCCGGCGCGCTGGCCATGCTGTAGGCAAACGCCTTGGGCATGGCGGGCGCGGCGGCGCGGGCCGGTTTACGGCTGGACGGGCCCGGGGTGTTGTCCACTTTCAGCGGCTGGCTGGCCAACTTGGACGGGCCGTCCAGGGTGAAGAAGCTCATGGCCTGTTGCAGCTGTTCGGCCTGGCTACTCATCTCCTCGGCGGTGGCGGCCAGTTCTTCACTGCTGGAGGCGTTCTGCTGCGTCACTTGGTTGAGCTGGGTCATGGCGGTGTTGATCTGTGCCACGCCGGCGGCCTGCTCTTCGGACGCGGCGCTGATTTCCTGCACCAGGTCCGAAGTCTTGTTGATGGACGGGACCATTTCATTGAGCAAGTGCCCGGCGGTCTCGGCCATGTCGACGCTGCTGGACGACAGCTCGCCTATTTCCTGGGCCGCGACCTGGCTGCGTTCGGCCAGTTTGCGCACCTCGGCGGCGACCACGGCAAAGCCTTTGCCGTGTTCACCGGCCCGGGCTGCTTCGATGGCGGCGTTGAGCGCCAGCAGGTTGGTCTGGTAGGCAATGTCGTCGATGATGCTGATGCGCTGGGCGATTTTCTTCATCGCCACCACGGTCTGCTGCACCGAGTCGCCGCCTTCGGTGGCTTCCTTGGCGGCCTTGCTGGCCATGCCGTCGGTGACCTTGGCGTTCTCGGTGTTCTGGTTGATGCTGGCGCTCATCTGCTCGATGGAGGCGCTGGTTTCCTCGACGCTGGCCGCCTGTTCGCTGGTGGCCTGGCTCATGGATTGCGCGGTGGCGCTGACTTCTTCGGAAGCGCTGGCCAGGTTGTCCGCCGCGTTGCGCACTTCACCGATGATATGGGACAGCTTGCCCACTATGTTCTGCATGGCGCTGAGCACCATGCCGGTTTCGTCCTTGGAGCCGACCTCGATTTTTGCGTTCAGGTTGCCTTCGGCCAATTGTGCGGCGACAGCGGCCGCCTGCTTCAACGGACGGGAAATGATCCGCGAGATGAACAGCGCCAGGCCCAGGCCGACCAACAGGGCGGCCGCCAGTACGGCAATGATCGACAAGCGCGACTTTTCAAACAGCGCCGTGCCGCGGGCGCTCGCATCGCTGGCACCGGCGTCATTGAGTTCTACCAGTTTCTGCAGGTCGGCGGTCATCAGCTCGAACCGGCGTTTGGACTCGCCCTTGAGCAACGCATGGGCTTCGCTGGTGAGGTTCTGCCGGGACAGGGCCAGCAAGTCCTTGCTAACCGTCAGGTAAGCGGCCCACTCGGCGCTGATGGCTTCGAACAGTTTACGGTCCTGGTCGTTGGAGAGCATCTGCCCGTAAGTCGCCTGACGGGTCTCGAAGGCCTTCCTGGATTCATCCGCCTCTTGCTCGAGCGTGGCCCGTTCTTGATCGGAGTCAGCGGATATATGCCGGTTTTCCTTGAGGCGGTAGTTTGCGCCATAAAAGCGCATGCCTGCGGCGGCGCGCATCGACGGCATCCAGTTATCGCGCATCTCCTGGGTGGTGCCGTTCACCTCGCCCAGCTGGATGATCGAAAACACCCCCATGGCGGCGGTCAGGGCCAGCACCACGAGAAATGACGTGACCAGTTTGGTGGCGATTCTAAGATCGTAGAACCATTTCATCGGGAAGTACCTCTCCATGGAATTGCTAAAGCGTCAGCGAGCAGTGGCTTGTTGTAATTGACTGGTGGTGTAGCGATTTTCGGACTGTGCGATTTGGGTCAGCAGCGCCGGAATGTCGAGGATCAGCGCCACGGCGCCGCTGCCGAGGATGGTCGAGCCGCTGATGCCGCGCAGGGCGCCAAACAACTTGCCCAGGGGCTTGATGACGGTCTGGAATTCCCCCAGCAGGTCATCCACCACCAGCCCGGCCTTGAGTTCGGCGTAGCGCACCACCACCACGTTCTGCCGGCGCGAGGCCGGGCCTTCGTGGTTGAAGTGGTCGCGCAGGTAGACCAGCGGCAGCACCTCGCCACGCAGGTCGAGGTAACCCAGCTCGCGGCTGGTCATCCCATCGTCTTCGCTCAGCTCGACGCACTCCTGGACCATGTCCAGCGGGATGACGTAGGTGGACTGGTCGATGCCCACCAGGAAACCGTTGATGATCGCCAGCGTCAGCGGCAGGCGGATGCGCACCACGGTGCCCTGGCCCGGTTGGCTGTCGAGGTCGACGGTGCCGCGCAGCAATGTGATGTTGCGCTTGACCACGTCCATGCCCACGCCGCGTCCGGACAGGTTGGTGACCGCCTGGGCGGTGGAAAAACCCGGTTCGAAGATCAGGTTGTAGATCTCCTGGTCGGTGGGGCTCGCACCCGGGGACACCAGGCCGCGCTCCTGGGCTTTTTCCAGGATCCGGTCGCGGTTCAGGCCGGCGCCATCGTCGGCGATTTCCAGCACGATGCTGCCCGAGTCGTGATAGGCGTTGAGGTGCAAATGCCCCTTGGCCGGTTTGCCCGCCGCCAACCGCGCTTCGGCGGTTTCGATGCCGTGGTCCATGGCGTTGCGCAGCAGGTGCATGAGCGGGTCGCCGATTTTTTCCACCACGGTCTTGTCCAGCTCGGTTTCCGCGCCGCTGATGATCAGGTCAATGTCCTTGCCCAGCTCCTGGCTGACATCGCGCACCACCCGGCGAAACCGGTTGAAGGTCTCACCGATGGGGATCATGCGCAGGCGCAGGGCGCCGTCGAGGATTTCCTCCACCAGTGCCGACACCGTCGACGTGGATTCCTGCAACGGCGCGTTGTGGCAGGTACGGGCCAGCAGGCTGGCGCCGGCGCTGGCGATGACCAGTTCGCCCACCAGGTTGATCAACTCGTCCAGTTTGTCGGCGTTGACCCGCACATAACTGCCGTCCCTGGCCTTGTTGTCCGTGGTCATCGGTGGTTTGTCGAGGGCGACCTGGGACGACGTCCGCGAGGTCTTGCGCTGGTCCGGCAGCAACTCGCCGGTGGTGACCAGCGCGGTGTTTTCTTCGGGCGGCTCCGGCTGGGTGGTCACCAGGCCGGTGTTCAATGGAAGCGCGGCATTTCCCAGGGCAACGATCTCGATCGCGCAGTCTTCGCGCACAAAATCGAAGACTTCGTTGATCGCTCCGTGGCTGGCCGCCGAGCGAAATTCGATGTCGAAGCCCAGGTAGCACGATTCTGCGTCCCAGGTTTCGAGGGCCGGCAGTGTGTCGGTCAGGGTGGTGAGTTCGACGATTTCGCCCAGGGTTTGCAGGTAGCGCAGGAACGACAGCGGGTCCATGCCGTTACGAAACACCTCCGGGCCGAAGCGCAGGGAAATCTGCCATAGACGGCTCTCAGCAGGTTCATCCGCGTCGACCTTACTCGCCGGTTTGGGCGCGTCGACGGCCTGGGGCGCCTGGTACTCCTGGAGGATCTGGCACAGCTCCACCTCCCGCTGCAGCGCCGGCGGTGTCAGTGTCCCGCCCTGGTTGGCCACCACGTTGATCAGTTCCAGCATGTGATCGCTGGACTTGAGCAGCACGGCGATCAGGCCGGTGTCCACCTCGACGCTGCCGTTGCGCAGGCGGTCGAGCACGTCTTCGACGATGTGGGTGAAACTGACGATCGGCTCCAGGCCGAACAGCCCGGCGGAGCCCTTGATGGTGTGGGCCGCGCGGAAGATCGCACCGATGGCGTCATCGTCGCCCGGGTCGGTTTCCAGTTGCAGCAGGGACTCTTCCATCGCCTGCAACTGTTCCCGTGCCTCGACGATGAACGTTTGTTGTGCCTGATCGAGATTGATGCTCACGCTCATATCCTTTGTCGTGTCGGCCGCCAGTGCAGGGCGCTAGGCGTCCAGGTTGCACAGCTCCAGCGTTTCGGTGACGGCTTTGCTGCGCCCGGTCAGCGTCAGGTGAGTGCCGGCCTTGGCGGCCTCACGCAGTGCCATCAGCAGCAGTTGCAGGCCGGCGCCGTCCATTTCGGTGATCTGCGACAGATCCACGTCCATGCGCGGTGTCGCCCCCAGGCGCGGCAGCCATTGTGCGGACAGGTCGGCGACGGTGTAGATCGTCAGTTCGCCGTCGATCTGCACCTGGGCGGTGTCATCCACGGTTTCGTACAACAAGGGCATTGCAGCCTCCGGTCATCAAGGAAGAATCAGCTTGGACACCGCCGCCAGCATCTGCGCCGGCTGGAACGGCTTGACCACCCAGGCCTTGGCGCCAGCGGCCTGGCCTTCCTGTTTCTTCGATTCCTGGGACTCAGTGGTGAGCATGATGATCGGTGTGAACTTGTAGCTGGCGAGCTTCTTGACCTCCTTGACGAAGGTGATGCCGTCCATGTTCGGCATGTTCACGTCACTGATGATCAGGTGCACTTTCTGCCCGGTGAGTTTTCCCAACGCATCCTTGCCATCGCTGGCCTCGATCACGTCATAGCCGGCACTTTTCAACGCAATGCCGACGACTTGCCGAACGCTCGCGGAGTCGTCGACAACCAATACACTTTTAGCCATGAACGGCTCTCCTAGAAGAAAGTAATTTCCTGTGAAGCGTGTTGCACGTCCGAGTTGCCGTGGTGATTGCGGCGTTGCTCGTCGGTGGCATAAGTGGTTTCCATGCGTGCCAGCCATTGGCGCGCATCGATGGTGACGGCCTGGTCGGGCGACTGACTGGCTTGCTGCACATGCACATGCAGGTCCTCGATGTTGTCGCGCACGTGGCTGAGGATCTGGCTGACCCGATCCTGAAATTGCAGGCTGACCAGCACTTCGGTGAGTTCGTCGCGAATGCCGTAGCTTTCCTGTTGCAGCAGGTCGGCCGAATCGGCCAGGCGCCCGGTCACGCTCTTGAAGCGCTCCAGCACGCGCTGGATGCTTTCCTCGCAAGCGCTGACCGAGTGGCTGTCCTGGTCCGCACCACTGGAGGCAGCCTGGACCAGTTGGGTGATGGCGCTGTTGATGATGTCGACCTTGGCCGACATCTGCTGGCCGGTCTCGCTGGACTTGCTCGACAGGCTGCGCACGGCGTCGGCCACCACCGCAAAACCGCGGCCGGCTTCACCGGCTCGGGCGGCTTCGATGGCGGCGTTGAGGGCCAGCAGATTGGTCTGCGCGGCGATCGCTGCCACGTCTGCGGACATGGTCCGCAGCTCGCCGGTGTAGGCGGTCAGGTTGCGTACCTGGGCCAGGGTTTCATCACGGCTGGTCTGGGCGGTGCGCAAGATATCGATGAGTTGGACCAGCTCGCTTTCGCTCTGGGCCAGCACTTGCACGGCGCCGCCGCTGCCGCTGCCGGCCAGTTCGCCAGCGGCCAGTTGCGAGGCTTGCACGGTGTCTTCCAGGCGCGAAGAAATACCGGTGAACCGGCTGGTCAAGGAGATGATCGCGGTTTCGGTCTGCTGCCGGGAGCTTTCCACCTGCTTGGCCCAGATCGGCATGGCACCGAGGATGACTTCGTTGAGTTGCCCGTTGGACTTGTGGGCGAGGAGTTCGGCGGCGTGCCGTTCATGCTCGGCCATGGCGGCGGCAAAGGCACGGTTGGACTGAAGACGCTGCGCCCGAGCACCCCACGCGCCTGCCGCAATGCCCAGGGCCAGGACCGCGGCGCTCAAACCGATGTTTTGCCCGCTCGGGCCATTGAGCACCAGCACGCCGACGCTGGCGACGAGCGCGACAAGTACGGCGTTCCAGAGGATGCGGGGCGGGGTTGGGGCGAGAGGATGACCGTGTGAATACGACGTCATGGTTCGGTCCTTGAACAGTGTTGCCAACAGGTCATTGGCCAATAACGGGTTATCTGCGCGCCCTGATCGGACTTTAAGACCAGTCGTCCGATTCTTACCGCTGTAGGCAATAGCCTACGCAGCGCCTGGCACTGTGCTATCTCAGGTTAGACGCAGTCGGGAAAATGTCGAGGCGGATTGACGAGATGGAAATTGCCCGTGGGAGCAAGGCTTGCCCGCGATGAAGTTGATGTGTTCGCTCAGGTGTTGCGGCGTCTGCGTCGCGAGCAAGCTTTGCTCCCGCAGTTTCCTCCCACTGGATAAATCCCCTCGTTCCAGACAGGGATGAGCTAAATTACCGACACGCGAATCTGTCGAACCTGCCATCAGAGCCCTCATGTCAACCCAACCCCTCTGGAAAACCTACCTGCTGTTCCTGGCCCCCATGGTCCTGTCCAACTTCCTGCAATCGATGTCCGGCACGCTCAACAGCATCTACATCGGCCAGATGCTCGGCACCCAGGCCCTGGCGGCGGTGTCGGGGATGTTTCCCATCCTGTTCTTCTTCATTGCCCTGGTGATTGGCCTCGGCGCGGGGGCCGGGGTGCTGATCGGACAGGCCTACGGCGCTGGTGAAACCGGTACGGTCAAAGCTGTCGCCGGTTCGACGCTGTTGCTGGGGGCGATCATCGGGCTGGCGGCGGCGGTGCTTGGCAGCGTCTTCGCGCGTGAGGCATTGCAGGGCCTGGGCACGCCGGCCGACGTGCTGGCGGACGCCGTTTCGTATGCCCGGGTGATGATGTGGACCCTGCCGATGCTCCTGGTGTTTGTGCTGTTCACCCAGTTGCTCCGTGGGGTGAGCGATACGCTGTCGCCGTTGCTGGCACTGTTGGTGTCCACCAGCGTCGGGCTGATGCTCACGCCGGCGTTGATTCGCGGCTGGCTGGGGCTGCCGCAAATGGGCGTCCAGAGCGCGGCATGGGCGGGGTTGGTGGGCACGGCGTCGGCAATGACGCTGCTGGCCTGGCGGCTGAACCGGCGCGCGCATGCCCTGGCGCCAGATCGTGCGCTGTTCGCGGCGATGCGCCTGGACCGCGAGATCCTCGGTAAAGTGCTGAACATCGGCCTGCCGACCGGGTTGCAGATGGTGGTGATCTCGCTGTCGGAGCTGGTGATCCTGGCGCTGGTCAACCGTCACGGTTCCCAGGCCACGGCGGCGTATGGCGCGGTGACGCAGATCGTCAACTACGTGCAGTTCCCGGCGCTGTCGATCGCCATCACCGCGACGATCCTCGGCGCCCAGGCCATCGGCGCCGGACGGCTGGAACGCCTCGGGCCGATCCTGCGCACCGGGCTTCTGGTCAACGTCTGGCTGACCGGTGGCCTGGTGGTGCTGGGCTACCTGTTATCCCACTGGTTGCTGGGGCTGTTCATCACCGACCCGGTCGCGCAAGTGCAGGCCGAACACCTGTTGCACATCATGCTCTGGAGCTTGCTGGTATTCGGCTTCCAGGCCGTGGTCGGCGGCATCATGCGCGCCAGCGGCACGGTGCTGGTGCCGGTGGCGATCTCGATCTTCTGCATCGTCGGCGTGGAAGTCCCGGCGGCCTATCTGCTGGACGCGCGCTTCGGGTTGCAAGGGGTGTGGATGGCGTTCCCGGTAGCTTACCTGAGCATGCTGGTGCTGCAGACGGTGTATTACAAGCGGGTCTGGCAGCATCAGCAGATCGAGCGGTTGGTGTAGGTCACGATCCCCCAGACACCACAAACCCCTGTGGGAGCGAGCCTGCTCGCGATGGCGGCACATTCAACATGGATGTTGGCCGACAGACCGCTATCGCGAGCAGGCTCGCTCCCACCCAGCGGATGTGTGGCCAACGCGTTCACTCCAACGGCCCCAACACCTGCCGGTAGCGTTCAACCCCCTGGGGCGTCTGCCGGGTCAGGCTGATCTCAATACCCGGCGGGTTTTCCTGGCGGTTGCCGCTGAGCTTGCGCCAGCCTTTGTCCTTGTCCCAATAGCGCAGTCCCGCCGAACTGACTTCATTGAGCACGGCCACCCCGTTACCCGGTGCGGGCAGCGGATAGCGGTCGCGTGCCGGGCCCTGGGCGCGGTAGAGCGTGTCGCCCTTGAGCCACCAGCGCACCCGTTGCAGTTCGCCGTCCCGTGTGGCGGCCACACGGATCACGTCCAGGCGAAAGCCCTGGCCGTCGGTGCTGCGCACGATGAGGGCGGGCGGGGCGGTCGCAGGCTCGTCGTCGACGCCTGGCTTGAGCGGTTCGCTCAGCTCGGTGCTGGCGCGCAGGGCGACGTCGCGCTCCAGTTGGTTCAACACCCGCAGCAAGGCTTCGGTCTGCTCGGTGCTGGCCTGTAAATGGCGGTCGGCACGGGTCACGCTGTCCAGCCCGCGCCAGGCAATCAGGCTGACCACCGCCATCAGCAGGATCGCCACCATGACTTCAAGCAAGGTGAAGCCCGTTTCCTGACGGTTCATTGGATCAGCACCCGTCCGGCGGCACTGCGTTGCACATTCAAACTGTTCTGACCGTCTGACAGGCGGATCTGCAAAGGCTCGCCGAGCCATTCGGCATTCAGCACAACCCGCTGCCGGGGCGCCACCCGAATCTCCATCGACGGGCTCCGCCAGCGGCGCGGATGCAACTGCGGGTCGTCCTTGAAGCGATCCAGCCCGGCCCCCTGGTCATTGCGGCGGCTGAAGCCGAAGCCCTTGGCGTCGGCGCGCCAGGTAATCGGCCGCCCGTCGCTGCGGGCTTCGGTCTGGGCCAACTGCAGCAACTGCGCCAGCCGCTCGGCGTCCTCGCGCAGCAACTTCAACGGGTCGGGCTTGATGCTCAGGCTCACGGCGGCGCTGGCGATGCCGATGATCACCAGCACCACCATCAGTTCGATCAGGGTAAAACCGCGTTGCGTGTCCCGGGCCATCGCGCGCTCCTTTGCGTCCGGACCATCCTGCACGGGCAAGATGATAAGGATGTGAAATAAAACGGAGAGATTTGCCGGGTACGCTGGGGGCTGGAATAGACAAGGAGATTCAGGCCATGGCGTTCTTCGAACGGATATCCCCGGCGCAAATGGTCCAGGCGCTGGGGTTGCTGGCGGCGTTGGCCGGGGTCGCAACCTGGTCGTCGCTGCTGCTGACCTCCGCCGAATCGCGCACGCCGGACGTCGCCCCGCAACGCCTGGCCGAGCGCGTCGATAACCCGGCACTGCAATGGTTTTCCAACCAACCGGCACCGGTGGAGATCAAGGTCAGCGGCGTGCTGGCCGGCGCTCGCGGCGCGGTGGCGATCCTCAGCCTCAACGACGGGCCGCCGCGCAGTTTCCGGGTGGGTGAACGGGTGGCCCAAGGCGTGCGGCTGGTGTCGATCGAAGCGCAGGCCGTGGTGATCGAACGGGGCTCCGAACAGACCCGGCTGGCGCTGGCACGGCTGCCGGATACGGTGAGCTTGCCGTCGTTGACCAGGCCGCACTGACCTCGTCACGCTGTTCACTTTTCCCGAACTACCAACGTCTCCAACCGCGCCAGCGGCGGCGCCTCGTGGCTGCGGTCCGACACGGTCAGTTCCACCCGCAACAGCCGAGCATTTTCCGCCGGGCGCAGGGTCTGTTCGCAGCGCAGCAGCAAGCGCCCCTGGTCACACTCGAACACCTTCATGCCCGGGGCAAATCGCTGTTCCAGGCGCAACTGCGCCAGTTGGCTGCGGGCCGCCAGCAGGGCGATGGATTTGTCGCGCAGCAGACCGTTGCTCTGGGTCATCACCGCCGCCACGCGCACCGCGGCCGACATCGCCACGGCGATGATCGCCAGGGCCACCAGCACTTCGATCAGGGTGAAACCGGCTTGCGGAGCAGGGCGGGGCATGGCGCGGGCTCGGTGCGGAAAGCAGCCCCCAAGGCTAGCCCGCGTACGTGACCGATTGACGACGCAAGCTCCTGAGCAATTTCAATATCACTGACATATTTTCTTGCAACACTGCGCCTCGTATCGAATCCAGCGAAGGACCGTCGAGATGCAGATCGCCCGTTATACCCCCCGTACACAGGGCCCTCGCGGGCAGCGGGGTTTCACCCTGATCGAAATCATGGTCGTGGTGGTCATCCTTGGCATCCTGGCGGCGATGGTGGTGCCCAAGGTGCTCGACCGTCCCGACCAGGCCCGGGCGACGGCGGCCAAGCAGGACATTGGCGGTCTGATGCAAGCCCTGAAGCTTTATCGCCTCGACCACGGCAGCTACCCGAGCATGAACCAGGGCTTGAAAGTGCTGGTGGAAAAACCGGCCGATGCGAAAAACAGCACCTGGCGTTCCTATCTCGAACGCCTGCCCAACGACCCCTGGGGCCGTCCCTACAACTACCTCAACCCCGGTGCCAACGGCGAAGTCGACATCTTCTCGTTGGGGGCCGACGGCCAGCCTGACGGCGATGGCGTGAATGCCGACATTGGCTCCTGGCAGCTCTAAGGGCCGTGATGCGAACGGATTCGCCCCTCGCGGCGAAGCAGCGCGGCATGGCGGTCATCAGTGCCTTGTTGATCGCCGCCGTGGTGGCGGTGATCGCCGGCGGCATGCTGACCCGCCAGACCCTGTTCACCCGCAGCCTGGAAGCCGAACAGTTGCGCGTTCAAGGCACCGCGCGGATGGACGGTGGTCTGGCGTTGAGTCGCCAGTTGTTGTGGGAGGCCCGCCAGCGCGACCCGCTGACGCGCTTCGGTCAACCCTGGGCGAAACCCATCGTGATGCCCGGTTCGAGCCAGATCGACACGCCGTTCGAAGGGCAACTGGAAGACGAGCAAGGCAAGTTCAACCTGCGCAACCTCGTCGCCAGTGAGCGTGTGGATAAGGAGCAGGCGCGTGCCTTCGAACGGCTCTGTGAACAGCTGGGCGTCGCCGCCAGCGTTCGCGCGCGCATCGTCGAACGGGTGATCGACGCGTATCCGCGCCTGTTGAACCCGGAGCCGGCGGACAGGACAGCAACGAGGCGTACCTTCGACAGCGGCCGCGACACCTCACCGGAGGGCGACAACACGCCGCTGCCAGCGACCCGACCGATGCTGCGCACCTTGCAGGACCTGAGCAGCGTCAAGGGCGTCACCCCAGCCGCGTTGGAAGCCCTGGCGCCGTATGTGACGGTCCTGCCGGCCAATACCTGGCTCAACGGCAACACCGCCAGCGCCCCGGTGCTCGCCGCTGCTGTGCCGGGGCTGTCGCTGCAACGGGCCCAGGCACTGGTTCGGGAACGGGACGGCGGCCACTGGTTCATCAACCGCGGGGATTTCGTCAATCGCCTGCGCATGCCCGAGCTGGAGACGGCCACTGTCAAGGTTGGCATCACCAGTGACTGGTTTCGCCTGCGCGGACAGGCGCGCAGCGGTCAGCGGCGGGTCGAACTGGACGCGCTGCTGCAACGCAGCCAGGACCGTTTGCCGCGGGTGGTCTGGTCGAGGGTCGGCGTATGACCGGCTTGCGCGTGGCACTGGCGCCGCTGGCCGAGCTGGACCTCGATAGCCCGGTGGCGTTTGCCCGGCTGGATCGCCAGGGCCAGGTGCATGAGCACGGGCGCAGCAACCTCAAGGCGTTGGGCCTGGGCGGCAAGCACCTGGCGGTGGAGTGCTTTCTGCATCCCCGCGACAGCGTGCTGACCCGCCTGGAATTGCCACCGTTGCCACCTGCAAAAATCACCGCAGCGGTGACGTGCGCGGCCCAGGCCTTGATGCTTGGCGCCAGCGAACACAGGCAGGTGGCTCACAGCCCGCGGGGGGATGACGGTCAAGTACAGATCACCTGGCTGGAGCGGGCAGCGCTCGACCGGTTGGGTCAGTTGCTGCACCAGGCCGGCCTCAAGCTGCGGGGCCTTTATCCAGCCGCTTATGCCTTGCCCGTGCTGGCCGGCCCTGTCGCGTGCATCGACGACGGTCACTTGCTGGTGCGCCACGGGCCACAGCATGCCGAGGTACAGCCGTTGCAGGACGATGGGTTGGGCGAGTGGCTGATGGAGGCGGGCGCCGGGCTGAGCTGGATAGGCGAACCGCCGCCTCACGCTTCGATCACTGCGTTGGCTGAGACCCAGCGCTGGACCGGCGCCGCGCCGGGCTGGGGGTTGCATGCCGGGCTGGGACGCAACGTCGCCGGGCGCGGCGGTTGGGGCCGGGCGGCGGCGTTCTGCGCGGTGGCAGTGACGATCTGGGTGGCTGGGCTGAACCTCTACGCCGCCCGTGAGGCCGCCGAAGGCCAACGGCTCAAGGCGCAGATGAGCCTGCGGGTGAAGCAGGCGTTTCCTGAAGTGCCGGTGATTCTCAACCCGCTGCAACAGGCCCGCCAGCAAATCGCTGCGCGCCAGAACGGTACGGCGACCGATCCGGGCCAACGCTTCGCCAGCCTGGTGCGGCAGGCGGGCAGCGCCATGCCGTTCATGAGCGGCAATGCCCAGGCGCTGGTGTTCGAGAACGGTGAACTGCGCCTGGATGTCGTGGCCGATGCGCCGAAAACGTCCAGCGAGGACGACTGGAAAGCTTCCCTGGCCCAGGCCGGCGTTGACGTCGTCGCCATCGACCAGGGCTGGATCCTGCGCATGGCACCGACCGACCAGGCAGCGCCGGACACCGCAGATGAAACCCCGGAAGACGACGATGAATAAGCCTCCCCTGGCCGCGCTGAGCGCACGCTGGCAAACCGTGCTCAGCCGGTGCCGGACATTCTGGCAGGGTCTGGCGCCGCGCGAACGCCGCGCCGTGTCCGTCAGCGCGCTGGTGCTGGGCGGTTGCCTGGTCTGGCTGGGCTTGATCGAGCCGCCGCTGAAAACCATCGCCTACTGGCAGGCCGAAACCCCCAAGTTGCGCTCGCAGACCGAAGCCCTCGAAGTGCTGCTGCGCGACGTCGCTGGGCCGGTGCCGGGCCAGTCCCTGGAGGCTGCCCTGCGTCAGACCCTCGACGCCAGCGGCCTGAACGAGCACTACCAGTTGCAAGGGCCCGGCACCGGGGCCCTTGATGCCTGGCAACTCACCTTTACCGACGCGCCGGCCGAGGGGGCGATCAGTTGGTTACTGAGCAACCCCGGACAGTTTTCCCTGGAAGTGATCGAAGCGCGTTTGCAACGCACGGCCACGGCCAGCTCCGCTCACCTCGACAATACTGCCGGCACCCTGTCCGGAACCGTTCGCATGCATCAGGCGCAAGGCGCTAAGGAAGCTTCATGAAGGGGGCCCGTTACCCACGTCATTGGCGCAAGGCCGCGCCGCTGTTGTTGCTCGCATTGAGCGCGTGCAACAGCACGCCGCCCGCGTCGCAGCCACCGTTGCTGGTGGACAGTGAGCTGGGCGTGCCGTTGGGCAGCACCCAACGCAGCGGCGATGCCTTGCTCGATCGCCAGCGCGCCCAGGCGGCGCGTGAAGCCAAGCCGGCGGTGCGGCATCAGGTCGACCTGACCTCCCGCGCTCGTGAGCCGCGCAGTCATCCGCCCACGCGCACCCCGCTGGGTGATCAACCGGTGACGCTGAACTTCGTCGAGGCGGATATCCAGGCGGTGGTGCGCGCATTGTCCCGCGCCACCGGCCAGCAGTTCCTGGTGGACCCCCGGGTCAAGGGCAACCTGACGCTGGTGTCCGAGGGCCAGGTGCCGGCCAGCCAGGCCTACGACATGTTGCTGGCGGCGCTGCGCATGCAAGGCTTCAGTGTGGTGGACGTCGGCGGCGTCGCCCAAGTGGTGCCCGAGGCCGACGCCAAGCTGCTGGGCGGGCCGATCTACAGCGCCGACAAACCCGCCGGTAACGGCATGCTGACCCGCACGTTCCGGCTGCAGTACGAGAACGCGGTGAACCTGATCCCGGTGCTGCGGCCGATCGTGTCGCCGAACAACCCGATCAATGCCTACCCCGGCAACAACACCATCGTCGTCACCGATTACGCCGAGAACCTGTCGCGGGTCGCGCAGCTGATCGAGGGCATCGACACCCCGAGTGCCATCGACACCGACGTGGTGCCGATCCAGAACGGCATCGCCGTGGACATCGCCCAGATGGTCTCCGACCTGCTGGAAACCCAGGGCGGCGACCAGACCCAGAAAATCAACGTGATCGGCGACCCGCGCTCCAACGCGATCATCATCCGTGCCGGCAGCCCCGAGCGCACCGAGCTGGCGCGCAACCTGATCTACAAGCTCGATAACGCCCAGAACAACCCGAGCAACCTGCACGTGGTCTACCTGCGCAATGCCCAGGCCGGCAAACTGGCCCAGGCCTTGCGCGGCTTGCTCACCGGCGAAAGCGAAGGCGAGGGCAACGACAACTCGCGCTCGGTGCTTAGCGGCATGGGCGCCAGTACCAACGGCCAGAGCGGCCAAGGCAGCGGCGAGGGCAGCACCACCACGGACGCGGGTACTTCCACCGGCAGCAATGGCTACGCCCAGGGCAGCAGCGGGCAGGCCACGTCCGCGACCAAGAACGAGCAGAACACCGCCTTCAGCGCGGGTGGGGTGACCATCCAGGCGGATGCCACCACCAATACCTTGCTCATCTCCGCGCCGGACCCGCTGTACCGCAACCTGCGCGAAGTCATCGACCTGCTCGACCAGCGCCGCGCCCAAGTGGTGATCGAGAGCCTGATCGTCGAAGTGGGTGAGGACGACGCCAGCGAGTTCGGCGTGCAGTGGCAGACCGGCAACCTTGGCGGCAGCGGGGTGATCGGTGGGGTCAACCTCGGTGGCACCGGGCTCAACCTCAATGGCAAGACCAGCATTGACGTGCTGCCCCGGGGCCTGAACCTGGGCCTGGTCAACGGCACCGTGGACATCCCTGGCATCGGCAAGATCCTCGACCTCAAGGTGCTGGCGCGGGCCTTGAAGAGCAAGGGCGGTACCAATGTGTTGTCGACGCCGAACCTGCTGACCCTGGACAACGAAGCGGCGAGCATCTTTGTCGGCCAGACCATTCCGTTCGTCAGCGGCAGCTACGTCACCGGCGGCGGGGGCACCAGCAACAACCCGTTCCAGACCGTGACCCGTGAAGAAGTCGGTTTGAAGCTGAATGTCCGGCCGCAGATTTCCGAGGGCGGCACGGTCAAGCTCGACATTTACCAAGAGGTCAGCAGCGTCGACAACCGTGCTTCGAGCACCACGGGGATTGTCACCAACAAGCGCGCCATCGACACCAGCATCCTGCTGGACGACGGGCAGATCATGGTCCTTGGTGGGCTGTTGCAGGATGGCTACAGCCAGAGCAATGACGCGGTGCCATGGTTGTCGACGATACCCGGCATTGGTGCGCTGTTTCGCAACGAAAGCCGGCAGACCACCAAGACCAACCTGATGGTGTTCCTGCGGCCCTACATCATCCGCGACACGGCGGCGGGGCGCAGCATCACCCTCAACCGCTACGACTTCATGCGCCGCGCTCAGGGCCTGCTGCAACCGGAACGCAGCTGGGCCATGCCCGACATCCAGGCACCGCAACTGCCGGCGTCGGCCCGGGCAATCCCCGGTGCTAGCCCCGCCGGCCTGCAAACCCCAAGGGCGGTGATCAAGGCGGTGCCGGCTGAAGCAGGTACGCATTGATGAACACCAATCCTGTGGGAGCGAGCCTGCTCGCGATGAGGGGCATCCAGCCAGCATCCAGGCAAGCTGACACACCGGTATCGCGAGCAGGCTCGCTCCCACAGGGGATTGCTGGACCCGAGGTGATGGCATGAACACCCTCCCATACGCCTGGGCCAAGGCCCAGCGCCTGGTTCTGCGCCAGGGCGACGAGGGCGCGGTGTTGATGGTGTGTCCGTCCACGCCCGGCTGGTCCATCAGCGAGGTGCGCCGTCAGTTCGGCGAGGTGCGCCTGGAGCGGGTCCGCGACGAGGAACTCGACGGCCTGCTCAACACGGCCTACGCCGACACCGGCAGCGCCGCCGCCGTGGTGGGCGCGGCGGAGAACGAGGTGGACCTCGACCGCCTGATGCAAGACATCCCCGAGATCACCGACCTGCTGGACACCCAGGATGGCGCACCGGTGATCCGCATGATCAACGCCTTGCTGACCCAGGCCGCGCGGGACGAGGCCAGCGACATTCACATCGAACCCTTCGAGACCCATTCGGTGGTGCGCTACCGGGTCGACGGCACCCTGCGCGACGTGGTCTCGCCACGCAAGGCCCTGCACGGCGCGCTGGTGTCGCGGATCAAAATCATGGCCCAGCTCGACATCGCCGAGAAACGCTTGCCCCAGGACGGTCGCATTGCCTTGCGCGTGGCCGGGCGGCCCATCGACATCCGGGTCTCGACGGTGCCCACCGGCCACGGCGAACGGGTGGTCATGCGCCTGCTGGACAAGCAGGCCGGGCGCCTGCAACTGGAAACCCTGGGCATGGACGCCGCCGTGCTGGGCAAGCTCGATCACCTGATTCGCCAACCCCACGGCATCGTGCTGGTCACCGGCCCCACCGGCAGCGGCAAGACCACCAGCCTCTATGCCGCCCTGGCCCGACTGGACGCCAGCGTCCACAACATTCTCACCGTCGAGGACCCGGTGGAATACGACCTGCCGGGCATCAGCCAGATCCAGGTCAACGCCAAGATCGACATGACCTTCGCCCTGGCGCTGCGGGCGATCCTGCGCCAGGACCCGGACATCATCATGATCGGCGAGATCCGCGACCTGGAGACCGCACAGATTGCCGTGCAGGCGTCCCTCACCGGGCATCTGGTGCTGGCGACCCTGCACACCAACGATGCGGTGTCGGCCGTCAACCGGCTGATCGACATGGGCGTCGAGCCGTTCCTGCTGGCCTCGTCGATGCTGGGCGTGCTGGCCCAGCGCTTGGTGCGCCGGTTGTGTTCGAACTGCAAGCAACCGGATCCGGCTGCGCCCGGCACCTGGCGCCCGGTGGGCTGCGCAAGTTGCAACCAGACCGGCTACAGCGGCCGGACCGGCATCCATGAGTTGTTCTGCATCGACGACGACATCCGCACGCTCATCCACCAGGGCGCCGGCGAACAGGCCCTGCGCGCCGCCGCCCGCCAAGCCGGCATGTTCAGCCTGCGCGAGGACGGTGAGCGCTGGGTGCGCAGCGGCGCCACCGCGCCGGAAGAAATCCTGCGCGTGACACGGGACGCCTGATGAATCGCTACCGTTTCGAGGCCGCCGACGCCCAGGGCAAGGTCCAATCCGGGCACCTGGAAGCGGACAGCCAGAGCGCGGCGTTCAGCCTGCTGCGCAGTCGCGGGCTGACCGCGTTGCAGGTCGAGGCCGAGCGCAACACCGCACAGGCCAATGGCGGCGGGCTGTTCAGCGCCAGGCTTTCGGACAACGACCTGGCCTGGGCCACCCGGCAACTGGCGAGCCTGTTGGGCGCGAGCCTGCCGCTGGAAGCGGCGCTGAGCGCCACGGTGGAACAGGCCGAACGCAAGCACATCGCCCAGACCCTGAGCGCGGTACGCGCCGATGTGCGCAGCGGCATGCGCCTGGCCGAGGCGCTGGCGGCGCGGCCTCGGGACTTTCCGGAAATCTATCGGGCGCTGATCGCCGCCGGCGAAGAGTCCGGCGACCTGGCCCAGGTCATGGAGCGACTGGCGGATTACATCGAGGAACGCAACAACCTGCGGGGCAAGATCCTCACGGCGTTCATCTACCCGGGCGTGGTCGGGCTGGTGTCGATCGCCATCGTGATTTTCCTGCTCAGCTACGTCGTGCCCCAGGTGGTCAGTGCGTTCTCCCAGGCTCGGCAAGACCTGCCGGGACTGACCCTGGCGATGCTCACCGCCAGCGATTTCATCCGTGCCTGGGGTGGGCTGTGTTTCTGCGTTCTGGCCGGCGGCTTCTGGGGGTGGCGGATGTATTTGCGCAACCCAACGGCACGGCTGAACTGGCATGCGCGGGTGCTGCGCCTGCCGCTGATCGGGCGTTTCGTGCTGGGCCTCAATACCGCGCGATTTGCCTCGACCCTGGCGATCCTCGGGGGAGCGGGGGTGCCGCTGCTGCGGGCGCTGGAGGCGGCACGGCAGACCTTATCCAATGACCGTTTGAGCCTGAGCGTCAGCGACGCCACCGCCAAGGTCCGCGAAGGGGTCAACCTGGCGGCGGCCTTGCGGGTGGAAAAAGTCTTCCCGCCGATACTGATCCACCTGATTGCCAGCGGCGAGAAAACCGGCTGCCTGCCGCCGATGCTCGAACGCGCCGCGCAAACCCTGTCCCGCGACATTGAACGCCGGGCCATGGGCATGACCGCACTGCTGGAACCGCTGATGATCGTGATCATGGGCGGCGTGGTGCTGGTGATCGTCATGGCGGTGCTGCTGCCGATCATCGAGATCAATCAGTTGGTGCAATAACCACGCACCCCCAGCTGACACAAAACCTGTGGGAGCAAGGCTTGCCCGCGATGAAATCGTCGCGGTCCCGCTTGAATCGAGTTGCCTGTATCGCGAGCAAGCTTTGCTCCCACAGGTTCCCCCACAAAAGCGGCCAGGCAAAAAAAATCTGGCCGCCGGCACACCTCCCGAGCCTCACCCGGCTCAAACTCGGGTTCCCCGTTCTGTCATCTTCCGCCGCCCGCGACCACCCGCCGCCAGCCCCACCACAAACCCCTGTGACTTTGCCGTCGAACCGGCTGTGAATCCCGCTCTAGAGCCCTCGAACACCCGAGAAAAAACCCGCGGAATCAGCCTTCAGCTCCCGAGGTTTTTTCCTTTATCTGTCACCGGAACCTGCGAATTTCTAACCCATGGCCTCACCCAACGCCTGCGGCACCGGACCGAGCGCCATGACGGCAAGCATGCGTCACCTACCTAACGTACGAACACGATGAAAGGAGATTCTTCATGTTTAAGCGCAACGTTCTCGCGGTATCCCTGACCCTCGCTGGCCTCTGTGCCGCCCAGGCTGCCATGGCTGATGTCAATGGCGGTGGTGCGACCTTGCCACAACCGCTGTACCAGACTTCCGGTGTACTGACCGCCGGTTTCGCCCCTTACATCGGCGTGGGCAGCGGCAACGGCAAACTGGCGTTCCTGAACAACGACTACACCAAGTTCGTGGCCGGCGACACCAGCAAGAACGTGCACTGGGCCGGCAGCGACTCCAAGCTCAGCACCACTGAGCTGAACAACTACGTCACCGCTCACGGTGCCGCCTGGGGCCCGCTGATCCAGGTGCCTTCGGTGGCCACTTCGGTCGCCATTCCGTTCAACAAGACTGGCACTGCCAACGTTGATCTGAGCGTCAACCAACTGTGCGGCGTGTTCTCCGGCCGTCTGACCGACTGGAGCCAGATCACCGGTTCTGGCCGCACCGGCGCGATCACCGTGGTATATCGTGCAGAAAGCAGCGGCACCACTGAACTGTTCACCCGTTTCCTGAACGCCAAGTGCGCTGAAACCGGCACTTTCGCCGTCACCACCACCTTCGCCTCCAGCTATAGCGGTGGCCTGCCAACTGGCGCGGTAGCCGCTACTGGCAGCCAGGCTGTGATGACTGCGGTGAACGCTGCCCAGGGCCGCATCACCTACATGAGCCCGGATTACGCCGCAACGACTCTGGCCGGTCTGGACGACGCCACCAAGGTTGCCCGTGTTGCCGGTGTTTCCCCAGCACCTGCCAACGTGTCGGCTGCCATCAGCGCCGTAGCTGTTCCCGCCGCTGCCAACCGCGCCAACCCGAACGCTTGGGTACCCGTGTTCGCTGCCGTCGCCAACCCTAACGATCCAAGCGTCGTGCCTTACCCAACCACCGGCTACCCGATCCTGGGCTTCACCAACGTGATCTTCAGCCAGTGCTACGCCAATGCTGCTCAAACCACCCAGGTGCGTGATTTCTTCACCCGTCACTACAACGCCACTGCGGCCAGCAGCAACGACGCGGCTATCACGGCCAACCGCTTTGTGCCGCTGCCAGGTGCCTGGAAATCCGCCATCCGCGGCAGCTTCCTGACCGCTTCGAGCGCTCAAAGCATCGGCAACACCAACGTCTGCAACGGCATCGGTCGTCCGCTGTAACACCCCATCCGAGCGACACGTAACACCTGTCAGCAACGGCGAAAGCCGTTGCTGACTTTTGCGTAGTGCCGTCATCAACACAGCCACATGAAATTTTCATGACAACCGTTCGGTCCCGAACGGCTGCAACCGCCTAACCCCTATAACCAACGCTGGCAGCTTGATGGCACTGCGTTGCGCGCCCTTAGAGCAAACCGAAGGATGAGTAGGATGCTGCGCTGCAAACCCCAGACGAAACTGCAGGCCCCCCGTCGCGATGGCGAATTGTCGATGCTGCGGCTCAAGCCGTTGGCCCAGGCCATTGCCCTGCTGATGGTGGCCGGCAATGCCCAGGCGGCGACGGCGTTCAGTTCGGCCTGGTTTGCCGCCAAGGGCGCGACTCAGGCCGGTGGCGCGGCGCGGCCCACCACCGCACAGCCCGGCATGCCGCCGCCCCTGGCGCAACAGCAGCGGGCCAATGCGCAGTTGCAGCGTTCCCTGACCAACCTCAACAACACCGTGGCCGCCATCGCGGCCCAGCAGGCGGCGCAAGCTGCCGGGCGGCAAGCCGCGCTCGGGCAGGTCCAGGTCGTGCCGGATGGCTTGGGCGAGGGCGGGCTCAAGGTCGACAACAGCCTGACCCAGGGCTGGCTCAACGCCAAGGGGCCGCAGCAGTCCCAGAGCGGTGGCAAGACCACGGTGAAGATCGAGCAGACCGCCGACAAGGCGATTCTCAACTGGGAAACCTTCAACGTCGGGCGCAACACCACGGTGGATTTCCAGCAGCAAGCGGACTGGGCGGTGCTCAACCGGGTCAACGACCCCCAGGCGCGCCCGAGTCAGATCCAGGGCCAGATCAAGGGCAGCGGCACGGTGATGCTGGTCAACCGCAACGGCATCGTTTTCAGCGGCAGCAGCCAGGTCAACGTACGCAACCTGGCGGCGGTGGCGGCCAACATCAGCGACGAACAATTCAGCCAGCGCGGGTTGTACGTCGATGCCACTGGCACCCAGCCGACCTTCACCGATGCGGCGGGCAAGGTCGACGTGCAGCAGGGCGCGCTGATCGAAACCCACCGCGCCGCCACGTCCACGGCTGGCGGCGGCTATGCCTTGCTGTTGGGCTCGGAAGTGGAAAACGCCGGCTCCATCATCACCGCCAAGGGCCAGACCACCCTCGCGGCCGGCGACAGTTTTTACATCCGTCGCGGCCAGGGCACCAGCGGCAACCTGCGTTCAACCACCCGTGGCAACGAAGTGGCGACGTCCCTCAAGCCCGGCAGCAGCGCCGGCACGGTGATCAACAGCGGGCTGATCCAGGCGAGCGCGGGTGACATCACTCTTACCGGGCACCGGGTGGAGCAAAACGGCGTGGCGGTGGCCAGCAGTTCGGTGGACACTCGCGGCACCGTGCATTTGCTCAACGCCATCAGCAACAGCAGCGCCAGCGTGACCCTGGGGCAGGGCAGCACCACCGCCGTGCTGCTCGACGCTGCGGGCGGCAGCGCCCTGGACAGCCAGCGCAACGCCGGACCGGCCGGCCTGGACGGCACGCCGAACAACCTGATCTCCGGCCCGTTCAACAACCTCGGCAGCGTGGTCGACCGCAGCGACCAGTCCCGGGTCGAGATCGTCAGCGGCGGCAGCGTCGACTTCCAGAACGGTTCCATCACCCTGGCGACGGGCGGGCAGGTTGCGGTCAGCGCGGCCGGTCGCAGCCTGGTGCGCGATGGCGCGGTGATCGACGTTTCCGGTGCGGTGGGCGTCAAGGTGGCGATGGAGTCCAACTCGATCAAGGTCAACGTGCAGGGCAACGAGCAGCGTGACGCGCCGTTGAATCGTGAGGGCGGCAAGCTGACCAACAACGATGTGTGGGTGGACGTGCGCGACCTGGTCTACGTCCCGGCGGGCACCAACGGCTACGCCACTGACCGCTGGTACACGGCAGGTGGTCTGTTGGAAGTTGGCGGTTATCTCGGCACCCGTGGGCACAGCGTCGGTGAGTGGGCGGCCCAGGGCGGCACCGTGACGTTTGCTGGCAACGACGTGGTGACCCAGCAGGCTGCTCAGTTGAACCTGTCCGGCGGCACCCTGGATGTACAGAGCGGGTACTTGCGCCAATCCTGGCTCATGGGTGCCAATGGTCGTCTGTATGAGCTGTCCAAGGCCCCGGGCGACATCCTCTACACCGGTCTCTACAAGGGTTACGAAGACCACAGCCAGCGCTGGGGCCAGACCGATTACTACTACAACCCGCTGATCGCCCCGCGCGAGCGTTTCGAGGCCGGCTACACCGTCGGCCGCGATGCCGGCAAGCTGGTGGTGTCGACCCGCAACGCCGTGCTGGAAGGCCAGATCGTCGGCGAGGTCTACCAGGGCGAACGCCAGACCCAGGCGCCGAACCTCAACCTCGACGGCTACCAGCAATCGCAAAACGCAGTGGCCCGTCGAGCGCAATTATGGGTGGGCAGCTACACGCCGATCCATGACAAGACCAGCGGCGTCATCAACAGTGGCCTGAACCCCACCTTCGATCAGGTCACCCTTGGCAAGGTGAACGACAAGCTTGCTGCGGGGTTGGACCTGACTTCGGTGGTCGGCACTGATCGGCAAGGCAAGCTGGTGCTGGACAATGAATTGCTCAATGGCTTCCAGCTCGGCGCGGTCAAGGTAGCGGCGGGTGAAGGCATCAAGGTCGACGGCGTACTCAAGGTCGCCGACGGCGGCGACATCACGCTTTATGCCCCGCAGGTCGAGGTGAACGCCGACCTGACGGCCCGCAGCGGTCGGATTTTCCTGGGCAACGTGCTCAAACAGGTCAGGACCGATAATTTCCAGCTGGGAGACGTCACACTTTCACCCGCCACGGGGCAGCGGGCGACGGTCACATTGGGCGAGGGCGTCAAGCTGAACACCGCCGGGCGCTGGAGCAATCTGCTGCTCGACGGCAACGACCGCCAAGGCCTGCCGTTCATCAACGGCGGCAGCGTGTCCGTGCGCAGCAGTGGCGATATCGATGTGCAGCAGGGCAGCCTGATTGACGTCAGCTCCGGTGCTGCCGTGATGGCCGATGGCAAGACTCGCGGCGGCAAGGGTGGGGACTTGACCTTGACCGCGAGTACCGGTGCATCGTCCGGCAGCGGCGACTTGAACCTCGAAGGTGAACTGCGCGGTACCGGCGCAAGTGGCGGCGGGACCTTGAAGCTGGCCGCCAGCAAAGTGCTGATCGGCAACAGCGGCACCCCCCTCGAACCCGGCACTCTGCAACTGGGCGGCGATTTCTTCGACAAGGGTTTCTCGGCCTATGACATCACCGGCAACGAGGGCCTGACTGTGGCCGACGGGACCCGGGTCGATGTGACCATGCCGGTGTACCGTGTTGGTGAGCAGGCGTTGGTCACCGGCAACGACGCAGAGCCGGTCGCAGCCTTGCAGCGCTGGACGCCGCAGCTGTATCAGGAGGACGCGATCAAGGCTGTCCTGACCCAGCGTCGTGGCGCGAGCCTGAGCCTCACCGCCGGTACCGCGAATTCCAGCGCCGTCGACATGGCGAGCACGGTATTGAGCCTGGGCAAGGGCAGCGTCATTACCGTTGATCCAGGCCAGGGCATCGACGTCCGGAGCAGCGGGCAATTGACCGCCAACGGCACGCTTGACGCCTGGGGCGGGCGGGTCAGCCTTACCGAGTTGAGCGTCGATGATGCGGTTCGCGATCAGGTCAATGCCCAGGGCCATGGTCGTTCCATCTGGCTGGGCGAGCAGGCGCTGATCGATGTCTCCAGCCGGGCCGTGACTGCCCGGGATATGCGCGGCCAGGCCTACGGCCTGGTGCGCGATGGCGGGCAGATTGTCATCGGTGGCCAGATTGATGCCGCGAAAGGATCGACGTCTGCCTCCGAGCTGTTTGTGGTGGTGCGCGACGGTGCCCGTCTGCAGGCGGATGGCAGCCAGGCCGTGCTGGATGTTCCCGGCCAGGGACGCACGGTGGTGGCGAGTAATGGCGGAAGCATTTCCCTGGTGTCGGCCAACGGCCTTTACCTGAACGGCGATTTCAGCGCACGTTCGGGCGGCACAGGGGCCGCCGGGGGCCGGTTGTCGGTGGCGCTCGAAACCCCTTATTACCTTAATAGCTCGCTCGAGAACCGGGTCTTGCAGGTGCGTGAGCTGGTGCTGGGGCAAACCGCCCAGGCGAGCACGCTGGGCGATACGGCCGAGGCCTCGGCGGACTCCCTGGTCTACGGTCATGGGCGTTTGGGCGTGGAGCAAGTCCAGGCGGGCGGCTTCGACAGCCTGGTTCTGTTGAGCAACGGCCTGATGAGCTTCGATGGTGACCTGTCGTTGTCTCTCGGCCAAAGTCTGAGCCTGCACGCTCGCAGCTTCGGCTTGAGCGCAGCCGCGCCAGCTGATACCCAAGTCCAACTCAATGCCCCCCATGTTTTGCTGGCGCGTCCAACGGGGAAAGTGAGCAGCCGCCCGACTTTGGAGGGTTACACCCGACCAGTGATGGATGGCAACGATGTGTCCCTATTGGCGAACAAAGCGCTATTTTCCGTCAACGCGGACCTGTTGGATGTGCAAGGCAATGTGATGTTCAGCAGCAAAGGCATGCTGAGACAGGCCGATGGCACCATGGTTGGGCTTGAGCGCGCCGGGTTCGACCGGGTCCAGTTAAGCAGCAGCGGTGATATGCGATTCCTGGCAGGGATCTCCAGCGACGGATTGCCTACGGGCTTTACCACACAATTGGTGACCCCTTCGGACATGATCCTGCAAGCGGCGCAACTGTATCCGGCGACCGGGGTTGGGGCTCGAGTATTGGCGGGGTATGGATGGGGCACATCTAACGGCACCTCTCTTTACGATCCGACGCGCAGCCTGGTTATCGGGCGAACCACCCAGGCCATACCACAAGTGCCTTATTCGGCATTCGGTCACTTGCAACTGGGCAGTGCGCAGATCGAGCAGGGTGGGGTCGTTCGGGCGCCGTTGGGATTAATTGAAATCGGCACCAATGACATCACTGGCGTCACTGCCCGGGTGGATTTGCTGCCCAACAGTCTCACTTCAGTCAGTGGCCTCGGTCTGGTGCTGCCTTATGGCGGTACCGTCGATGGTCAGAGTTATGAGTACGCGGGCAAGAAGGTGGTGTTCCTGGGGCAAGGGGCCATGCCGTCTGTCAACGGTGATCTGAACATCGGCGTGATTCTGGGCGGAAAGTCTGTAATGGCCCAGGAAGGCTCGGTACTCGATCTTTCCGGTGGTGGTGATCTGCTCGGCGCCGGTTTCATCTCCGGCCGTGGTGGTTCCACCGATGCGCGCTTCAACCCGCTGGTGCAAATTGGTGCCAACGGCGGCTTTACGTTGCCTGGCCTGTCCAGCAACCCGGTCTATGCCATTGTGCCGGGTAATCAGAGTGCATACGCGCCAGTGGCGCCCGAGGGCGGCGCCGTCGACCCGAGGGTCGGCCAGCAAATCACCATCGGTGCCGGTGTGCCGGGGCTGGCCGCGGGTACCTATACACTGATGCCGTCTACCTATGCCTTGTTGCCTGGGGCGTTCCGGGTGGAGGTCAACGGCCTCGCGGGTCAGGGTTCCACGACGGGTGCGTTGCAGATGCGCAACGGCTCCTGGACCACCGCCGGGGTGCTGTCGGTGGCCAATACCGGGCAGCGCAACAGTCTGGCCAGCCAGATCATCCTGACTTCAGGCGATGTGCTGCGTCGCTATTCGCAGTACAACGAAACTAGCTATGCCCAGTTCGCTGTAGCCGACGCCGCACGCCTGGGTGTGCCTCGGGCCCTATTGCCGGTGGACGCCAAGACCTTGAAGTTGAAGCTGGCCCCAGGGGCGGGAGACCAAGCGTTCTCCTTCAAAGGCATTGGTAAGTTCGCGCCTCAGAAAGGTGGCTACGGCGGCACTGTCACGGTAGTGGGTAATGTGGGGGGCGCGCTGGAGGTAGTGGCTGATGGACGCGGGGCTACGGCTGGCTTCGAAGGTGTGACACTCAATGCCGAAAGCCTCAATGCGTTGAACGCATCGCGTCAGGTGATTGGCGGCCAGTTCTATACGCTCTATGGTCAGGGCGCAAATTACATCACGCCGACATTTGCAGCGTCGTCCAGAGTGATCTTGCGTGAAGGCGCGACGCTAGCGGCACCGGAAGTTTTCCTGGTGGCCAACGGCGAGTTGTCGATGGAACAAGGCGCGGCCATCAACACCATCGGCCGTGGCGCGGCGGCCTACGATGCTCGTGACGGTTTTGTTTATGACCTCAATGTGAACGGCCAGAATTTGAGCTTGCTGGCCGCCTCCAACGGCTTGCTCAACGTGCTGGCACCCTCATCGGGCAGCAACGGCACGATCAACATTGGTGGATGCAGCCTGACGCCCTGCAGTGGCGTCACCCGGATTCATTCCGAAGGCAGCATCGCCGCCGCTACCGGGGGCAGCCTGGAACTGGACGATCGAGTGCGCTATGGCACTCGCCACTTGACGCTGGCCCTGAGCAATATCAACGTCGGTACCTCCCCGGCATTGAGCGACGCAGCGGCGCGTAATGTCTTGCCGGCCGGTCTGACCCTGAGCCAGACGGTACTCGATCGCCTGTTGCGCGGGGACACCGAATACGGTGCCCCGGCCCTGGAAACTCTTGAACTGTCAGCTCGTGAGGCGTTGAACTTCTACGGCACCGTCAGTCTCGACACCTATGACTCGGCGACGGGCAAGTCGCGGTTGGCCAACCTGATGCTCAGCACCCCGGCCATCTATGGCGCCGGCGACGCCAACGACGTGGCGGCCATCCGCACCGCCAACCTGATCTGGAACGGTGCCGTCGGCGCGCCGGGCTCGGTCATTGCCGGCGGGGCCGGCACCGGCGCCGGTCGCCTGGACATCCAGGCCCAGCGCATCGAGTTCGGCTATGGTGAATTCGCCCAGCCGAGCTCGGTCACTACCCTGGACCGTCTGGCCCTGGGCTTTGCCAACGTCAACCTCAGCGCCAGCGAGCGTCTGACCGCTAACCACAAAGGCAGCCTGGCGGTCCATCAGACCCAGGGTGCATACGACCCGAAAGCAGGTTTCGCCTACAGCGGCGGCAACCTGAATATCCTCACTCCGTTGTTGACCGGTGAAGCCGGTTCGATCAACCGCATCACCGCGGGTGGGGCGATCAACGTGGCGGGTGCGAGCGCTAAGCCGGGCACCGTTTCCGGGCTCGGTGGCGAGTTGTCCCTCAAGGGCGCCAGCCTCAACCTGGCCAGTGCGGTGGTGCTGCCCAGTGGCAAGCTGACCCTGAGCGCGACCCGTGACCTGACCCTGGCCGATGAGGCCCTGATCGACGTGGCGGGTCGCACGGTGACCTTCAACGATGTGACGCGCTACAGCGCCGGTGGCGAGGTGATTCTGCAAAGCCAGAACGGCGACATCCACCAGGCCGATGGCTCGACCCTCGACTTCTCGGCCCGCAACAACCAGGCCGGCCGGCTCAGCGCCGTGGCCTTGGACGGGGCGGCGGGGGTGGTGGACCTGCAAGGGCGGATTCTGGGCAGCAGCACGGGCGAATATGACGCCGGCGGCACCGCCATGCCGTACCTGGCCGGCAGCGTGGAGATCCAGGCCCAGCGCCTGGGCGACAGCGGCAGCCTCAGCGAACAGTTCGCGGCGTTGAACCAACGGTTGAACGATGGGCAGGTGTTCGGCGCCCGGGGGTTCCAGCTCAAACAGGGCAGCCTGGTGATCGGTGACGGGTTCAAGGCCTCGTCGATCAATGTGTCGGTGGACAACGGCAGCCTGCTGGTCAACGGCAAGGTGGACGCCAGCGGCGAGCGCGTTGGCAGTATTTATCTGGCCGCCGGCAATGCCCTGACCCTGGGCAGCGCGGCGGTGCTCGATGCCCATGGCCGACGCCTGCGGGTGGACAGCTACGGCAAGATCATCGACTCACCGAACCGCGCCATCGTGGACCTGACCACACGACAAGGGCTGCTGACCCTGGGCAATGGTGCCCGTATCGACCTGCGCCATGGCACCGAGGTAGCGCTGGGCAGCAAGCCGGGCCTGCATGACGGTCGCGCCCGCGGAACATTGCAGCTCAACGCACCACGACTGGGCGGTGTTTCAGGCGGCGACGTGGCGATCGATGCCAGCGGCGCCGTGGATGTCCAAGGCGCCCGTTCGATCTCGCTAGTGGCCATGTGGCAATACGATGATGCACCGCTGGTCAACGTACCGGCGGCCAGCGGCAAGCCTTATCAGGTCATCAATCAAGCGTGGTTGAACGATGTGCATGACGACAACACCGCGTTCATCACTCAGGCCCACGCCAACGACGATCTGTTGCAGCGCAAACTCGCCGGCCTCGACAACAGCCGCTATCGCGAGGTGTTCCATCTGCGCCCTGGCGTGGAGGTGGTGAGCGCGACGGCCGATGGCGACCTGGTGGTCCAAGGCGACCTGGACCTGTCGCGTTATCGCTATGAGAGCCTCAATCCGCATAACCAACTGGACGAGAATGTCTATGGCTCCGGCGAGTCCGCCAGCCTGACGTTGCGCGCCGGGGGCGACCTGAATATCTATGGCAGCATCACCGACGGTTTCGCCCAGCCGCCGGCCAGCAACGACGACAAGGGCTGGGTCCTGTTGCCAGGCATCGATTTCGCGGCAGGCGATATTGTCGTGCCGGGCGCGGGCGTGACGCTGGCGGATGGCACAGCGTTTCCGGCGGGCTCGGTGCTCAACTTCGACGTGCCACTCAAGGGCACCACCTTGGCGGCGGGAACGCGTCTGCCGGTGGCGGCAACGCTCGACCAGCCACTGCTGCTGCCGGCCGGTACGGTGCTGGCCGCGGCGGTGCATGACGCCTCGGGTAACCTGTTGTTGGCGGCAGGCACCTTGTTGTCGACGGCCCAGACTTTTGACGCGGGAACGGTGTTCGGGGCCGGTAGCCTGATGAACAGCAGCGTCACGGTAAGGAACCTGATCTGGCCCAAGGGCGTCGCGCTGCCTGGCATCGCGAATGCGAGCAACGGCCTGACCAATGTCCAGCGTCTCAGCGGCGATCTGTCGCTGAGCATGGGCTCGAAGATCCCATCGGGCACCGACATCAAGTTGCCGACCGGGGTCGACTCGGTGCAGCTGCGCCCGGAAGTGGCGGGCAGCAACTGGGCTATTGCGCCGATGCTGGCCGAGGGGTCGCAGTCCTGGTCATTGCGCCTGGTGGCGGGTGCCGACACGCAGGCGGCGGACAGCCGGGTCGTGCAGCCTCTGACGGCTGGCGGGGACCTTCATTTGGCGGACAGTCATTACGGTATGTTTGGTAAGGCTGGGGCTGGTGGGGGTTTGGTATGGACTGCAGAGGGGGCGGAAAACTTCGGAGATCCGAGCCTTGAAGGCAAGTTCATTGATTTTGAAAACGTTGCCTATCCGGGGATGTGTGAAGACACCCCATCGTTTTGCAAGACCAGTAGCGGCTTCGTATGGACGGAAGAGGGGGCGGAAAACTTCGGATATCCAGACCTCGTGGGGCAACCGATTGATTTCGAAAAGGATGCGTATCCTGGAATGTGCGACGACACCCCGTCGTTTTGCAAAGCCATTGGACAAACCGAGTACAAAGCCGGCAGCCAACGCTGGAGCGTGATTCGTACCGGCGCAGCAGATCTTGAGCTGTTCTCGGCAGGCGATCTGAAAATGGATTCGCTATACGGCGTCTATACCGCCGGTAGATCGGCGAGCACGACTTTTGCCAATGATCCTTACAACCAGCCCAAGGCGCTGGGAACGGCGGGTAAGGTGCTTAACGATGCACTCGGTGAAAACGAGCAATTTGTCGATGGCGGTCCCCACAGTCTTTACCGCGCCTGGTACCCGGATTTTGGCGGCAACCTGACTCTGAACGTTGGCGGTAGCCTGACCGGCAATGCAATGGATGTGGTGACTAGCAGCAGTAATACGCGACCCAATCCCGGCGATTTGGGTTATGACACTGCGAATGTCGGAAACTGGCTGTGGCGGCAAGGCAACGGTTCGGTTTCTACCGGTACCCAGGCGCAACCCGCTGCCTGGTGGATCAATTTCGGGAGCTATACCGCAGCACAGAATGGCAAGGCTGACTTGATGGTTGGATTTACGGGGTTGGGTACCTTGGGCGGCGGTAACCTGAATGTTCAGGTCGCGGGTGATGCCGGGGTGCTCGATCAAATGGCGGGTAGTCTTCTTGAGCCGCGCAGCAACAGCCGCAGCCAGGGATTGGTGCTGGCCGTAGGCAGTACCGGGCGTGTGGGCACCGATGGCAGTCTGCAACTGACCGGCGGCGGTGATCTCAATCTGCACGTGGGCGGTGCTTTGAATCCCGGGAGCTTGTTCACGAGCGGGCATCTCAACGGTGCGGTCATCAACTTGCGGGGCCACGCCCAGATCGACAGCGGTGCCATCGGCCGAATCGACCTTCGCTACGGCAACGCCCCCACGGTGCAGTCCCCCCGAGAGACACGAGCGTACGATTCCTTCAAATCCACACGCGGTGAGGCTGCCGGCGGGCTGACTCTGATGCCGGGCGACGCCACGTTCAATCTGTCTACCTTGGGCGATCTCATCGTACAAGACGTTGGCGACCCGGGGCGGGCACCGATGATGAGCGCGTCTCCATTCAAAAGTGGCGCGATTAACGGATCGGGTGTGAGCTGGTTTACGCTGTGGACGGCCAACACGGCGATTGATCTATGGACGTCGGGGGGTAACCTGACGCCTCTGACGTCGGGGGTGGATACGGACCTTGCAATGGTCTACCCCTCGATCCTGCGGGCTGTGGCGGCCAGTGGCAGCTTGTATTACGGCAGTGCCAAGGTGACAGGTAGCAGCCCGATCTACGAGGGTAACAATCTTCCGGCGCTGCTGCTCGCACCTGGCTCCAACAGTGAGTTGCAATTGCTCGCGGGCGATTCCATCTACGGCGGCGACATGTCGGTCAGCCGTTCCGGTGCCGCATCGACTGCCCTGGCGACGCCATTTCGACCAGCCTATGCCGCTTCTGTCGACAACGGCATCAGTATCAGGATCAGCAATCTCTCAGCCGATGGCAACCCCGCTCGCCCCAGTGCGAACATTTTGCCGCTGCTTGCCTTCGACACCAGCAGCGCTTCCAGCGAATGGGCCTTCAATGTCGATCCTGCTCGCTTCTATGCGCTTGAAGGCGATTTGCTGGCAGTCACCACCGGGCGGTCGATGACATCGGTTTCCACGGCCAGATGGCCTGGGCGAATTGCATATGAAGGCGCTGGAGCTGTCCGGATGATGGCTGGGCGGGATATCGTCAGCAGCGGAATACCGCTGGCCGGATCGCGCAGTGATAACGCTGAAGCGGGGAACTACACCGTCGCCGGCAACCTCTTCATCCACAACAACCCCACCGACATCTCCATCGTCTCGGCCGGGCGCGACATCCTCTACAGCAACTTCAACGTCGCCGGCCCCGGCCTGCTGGAGATTACCGCCGGGCGCAACATCCTGATGGAGGACAAGGTCGGCATCACCAGCCTCGGCGCCGTGGTACCGGGGGATTCGCGCCCTGGCGCAAGCCTGGTGCTGCAAGCCGGCGCGGGCCTCGATGGGGCGGATTACGAGCGCTTCGTCAAGGCGTACCTGGACCCGGCGAACCAGGCCCTGGCCGGCGTGTCCCTGGCGAGCCAGGACGGTAAGGTCGCCAAGACTTATGAAGCGGAACTGGTGGAATGGCTGGAGCAGCGCTTCGGCTTCAGCGGCGACAGCGAGCAGGCCCGCAGCTATTTCGCGGCGTTGCCGGCCGAGCAACAACGGGTGTTTGCCCGTGACGTGTACTTTGCCGAGCTCAAGGCCGGTGGGCGTGAGTACAACGAAGCCGGCGGCGTGCGCCAGGGCAGCTATCTGCGTGGGCGCGAGGCTATCGCGCTGTTGTTCCCGGAGAAGGACGTGGCGGGCAATGCGATTACTTACAAAGGTGACATCACGATGTTCGGCGGCGCAGGGGTGCACACCGATTTCGGCGGCAGCATCCAGATGCTTACCCCGGGCGGCGGCCAGACCTTCGGTATCGAGGGCAACGCACCGCCGTCCACGGCGGGGGTGATCACCCAGGGCGAGGGCGATATCCAGCTGTACGCCAGGAACAGCATCCTGCTGGGGCAGAGCCGGATCATGACCACCTTTGGCGGCTCGATCCTCGGCTGGTCGGCCCTGGGCGATATCAACGCCGGTCGCGGGTCGAAAACCACCGTGGTCTACACGCCACCCAAGCGCTTGTATGACACCTGGGGCAACGTGACCCTGTCGCCTTCGGTGCCGAGTACCGGTGCCGGTATCGCCACCCTCAACCCGATTGCCGAGGTGGCCCCGGGTGACATCGACCTGATCGCGCCATTGGGCACCATCGATGCGGGCGAGGCGGGGATCCGGGTGTCGGGCAACGTCAACATCGCGGCGCTGACCGTGGTGAACGCGGCCAACATCCAGACCCAGGGCAAATCCACCGGCGTGCCATTGGCGGTGACGGTCAACACCGGCGCCATCACCTCCGCCAGCTCGGCGGCCACCTCGGCCACCCAAGCGGCGGAAGATGTCGCCCGCCAGCAGCAGAACGCCGCGCGGCAGAACCAGGCGTCGGTGTTCACCGTGCAGGTGGTGAGCTTCGGCTCCGAACAACTGGCCCCCTCCCGCGACGGCGCCAGCCGCCAGACGCCACGGGCCTACGACCCCACCAGCCCGGTCCAGGTGCTCGGCGCCGGCCCCCTGGACGAACAGACCCGCCAGCGACTGACCGAGGAAGAGCGGGGGCGGTTGAGTTTGTGATGACCAACAGACCGAGCCGGCCCCATCGCGAGCAGGCTCGCTCCCACAGGGGAATGTGAGTACAGCTGAAAGAGCAAAGTCGGCTGTCAGTGCCTGCGTTCGGGCATGCCGAGCCTAGGCGAGGCACCGAGTGGTGGGGCAAGAGCGTTTTGCTTACTTTTGCCTGGGCCGGCATTCCGGCTGTTCAAAAGTGAGCCGCCGTCAGGGCGGAACCCCAAGTAGCCGTTACCGCAGCAACGGATATGTACCCAGACCAAGTCAGTTTGCAGGGCTCACAACCACCGAGGCGTAGTAAAAAACGAAGCCATCTCCGACCGCGCCAACGCCGAACCAAAGTAAGGCCCCTGCACATGGTCACACGCCACGCTACGCAACTGGCGAAATTGCCGGGCGTTCTCGATGCCCTCGGCCGTCACCATCAACCCAACGCTGCGGCTCAGGCGGATCATCGCCAGGACGCCCTCCCGATCGTGCTCCAGACCCAACTGCGTGAGGATATTGCGATCGAAACGGATACCATCGAACGGCTGGTTCAACACCTCGCGCAACGAGGCGATATTGGTGCCGAACTTATCGATGTTGATCCGCACACCCACGTCCTTGAGTGCATGGAGCGTACTGGCGACCGTCCGGTGGTCGGCCAGTAAAACGCCCTCAGCCACTTCCAATGTCAGGCGATGGGGGGCCAGGCCGCTCGCGTCGAGGGCTGTTTGCACCTGATTGAGCAAGAAGTTGCTGCTGAACCACCTGGGCGAAACCGCGATGGACACGCTGACAGCGGCCGGCCAGGTCACCGCCTCTTCACAGACGTTGATCAACATCCACGTGCCCAGTTCTTCCAACTGGCCCGACGTTTCGGCAATCGGAATGAAATCGGCGCCGCCCAGTTCGCCTTTCTCCGGGTGATGCCAGAACGTCTGCGCTTCAAACCCGTGCAATTGTTCGGCGTTCATGTCGAAGCGGGGCAGGTAGCGCAGTTCCAGTTGGTCCTGGTGCATCGCATCGCGCAGTTGCTGTTCATAGCGGCGCCGGTCGCGAGCCACGTTACCCATGGCTTCTTCGTACACGCGCCAGGTGTTGCGGCCCGCCGCCTTCGCGGCGTACAAGGCGATGTCAGCGTGACGCAGCAATTCATGGGCACGCTCGTCGCCGGGCTGCGCCCAGGCCACGCCGATGCTGACACCCAGGTACAGGGTGTTGCCGTCCAGGTGCATCGGCCGCTGCATGCAGTCGATCAGGCGTTCGCACAACTGGTCAAGATCGTTCGCGTCGCCCGGCTCAGGCATGACGATGACAAATTCATCACCCCCCAGACGCGCCACCAGATCGGTACTGCGTACGTTTTGCTGAAGGATATGGGCGACTTCCTTCAAGACTTTGTCGCCCACGGCGTGACCCAGGGAATCGTTGACCGGCTTGAACCGGTCCATGTCCAGGTTCAGCACGGCCAGCGGTGCGGCGTCGGTCCGGCCCAGGTGTTCGCTGAGGCAATCGAACAGCCGATTGCGGTTGGCGAGCCCGGTCAGCGGATCGTGGAGCGACAGGTGTTTGATCTGCGCCAGCGCCCGCAGCTCTTCGGTGATGTCGGTGGCGGTGCCGCGAAAGCCCAGGGTGCCGGCTTCGATGGCCCGCACCGAGAGCTTGCAGGTGCGCGTGCGCATATTGCGCGCGGTGTACTCGCACAGCAACGCGGCCGACTCGGCGCTGTTGGCACCGCCCAGCAGCCATTGGGCGATGGAAATCGATCCCTCATGGGGGTGAAGCAACCGGTGCAGGGGTTTGCCCAGCCACTCCGCGGGGTTGAACCCGGTCACCTGTTCAAAACGTTCCGACAAGTAGGTGAGGGTCCCGACCGAGTTGACCTCCCATAACCAGTCGGACGACACCTCGGCAATGTCCCGGAAACGTTCTTCGCTGCGCTCCAGCGCCTTGCGGTGGGCCAGCAGGCTGGCGTACTGGCGTTCCTGGGCGCGCAGCATGACCAGGGCATGACGCAACACCGCCAGCGCCAGAACCGCCAAAACCAGCAGTGCCACCGCCAGCAACGGCAGCAGGACCTTGCGCAAATCATTGCCCGGGGTCAGCGGCCGCCATGCCAGCGCCTCCTGGGTCAGGTCGTTGAGCAGGAACTGGGCGGTGTCGGGCGGGCCGGGTGTCCTGGCGATATGGGCATCGGGCAGGACGAAGTCCCGCCCCAGGTTTTGCAGCGACTGCTCATCGAGCACCTTCACGAACAGCAGCAGGCTCGGCGGGCCGGGGATCTCCCGCACACTGTTGTCCGTGCCCGTCGTGATGGCGGACGTGGCGACGAACGCGGGCGCGCCGTCGTGATGCAACATTTCGACGATGACTTCATCGCGATTCTTCGCCGCGCTGGCTTTTTTTTCAATTGCCCGCAGGTTGCCGGTCAGCCAGGTGTCGGCAGAGAGGTCACTCATCTGGCCATCAATCAGCGAGTAGACGGTCTTGCCGGTCGGGGAAATGACAAACACCGCCTGGTAGCCGTAGAGCGAATAGACGCTGCTGCCGACGTTTTCCTGGTCGTAGGCCCACGCCTTGTCCACCTTGATGTGCAGGTGGCGGTAGGCGTCGCTCCATTTGGAGTAGTCGCTCAGATCCCGGCCGATACCGGTGCGGATACCCTCGATGGCGCGTTGGGCGAAAAACAGGCTCTGGTCACGGGCGCGCCGGTCCTGGGTGGCGGTGATATTGAGCAGCATGGCGATGGCCAGGGCGGACATGAAAAACAGCACCAGCATGATGGCCGGGAAGGTGCGGCGCGTGAAGCTTCGGCTTGGCGAGCCCGGGGAAAGGACAGGTGAGTCGTTGCCAGCATCTTCAGTCATAAACAAGCCATCAGCTAAACGCGAAATATCCCGCACGTCTCTGTATCGGCTGTCGGGTCAATTAACTTAATGGTCCCGACGGCCGACACGGCGCGCGCGTGTCGGCTGTCGGGGTTGCAGCGAAGGGGCCAGCAGACGTGCCTTCAGTCCTTGTCCCTGGAATGGCCCGGCAGCAGGCCGCTCAGCACCTGCTTGGCGGCCGCGACCACGATGCCGCGTTCGTTCGGGTCGCCCTGGAGCAGGGTCGAGGCAAATTTCTTCGCCTGTTCCAGTTTGATATGGGGCGGCAGCGGTGGTACGTCGGGGTCGGTGCGAAATTCGATCAGCACCGGGCGGTCCGCCGCCAGCGCTTGTTCCCAGGCCGTCGCCACATCGTCCTCATGCAGCACCAGGATGCCCTTCAGGCCAATGGATTCGGCGAACAGGTGGTAGGGCACGTCGGGAATGTCCTGGGACGCCTCGAATTTCGGATCACCCTCCATCACCCGTTGCTCCCAGGTCACCTGGTTCAGGTCGCGGTTGTTGAACACTGCGCAGATCCAGGTACCGTTGGCCCAGGTGCGCCAGTACTTGGCGACAGTGATCAGTTCGGCCATGTTGTTCATCTGCATGGCGCCATCGCCTACCAGGGCGACCACCGGCCGGTCCGGGTGGCAGAATTTCGCCGCAATGGCATAAGGAACGGCAGCGCCCATGGACGCCAGGCCGCCGGACAGCGAGCACATCATGCCGCGCCGGATCTGGATATCCCGGGCGAACCAGTTGGCACAGGACCCGGAATCGCAGGTGATGATGGCGCGGTCCGGCAGCCGTGGCGACAGTTCGTACGTCACGCGCTGCGGGTTGATCGGTTTGGCTGAGACCAGGGCGCGCTTCTCCAGGGTCTTGTCCCAGCGCTCGCGCCAGTGCTCGACCTTCTTGCGCCAGGCGCGATCGGTTTTTTCTTCGAGCAACGGTAGCAGGGCGCGCAGGGTGTCGGCGCTGTCGCCGTGCAAGCTGACTTCCATGGGGTAGCGCAGGCTGAGCATGTCCGGCTGGATGTCGATCTGCACGCCCCGGGCCTGGCCTTCGGGCGGCAGGAATTCGGCGTAGGGGAAGCCGGAGCCGATCATCAGCAGCGTGTCACAGCCGGCCATCAGGTTGTCGCTGGGTTCGGTGCCGAGCAGGCCGATGGAACCGGTAACCCAAGGCAGGTCGTCCGGCACGGCGGCCTTGCCGAGCAAGGCCTTGGCCACCCCGGCGCCGAGCCTGTCGGCGATGGCGATCACTTCGTCGGTGGCCTGCAGTGCACCGGCCCCCACCAGGATCGCGACCTTCTTGCCGGCATTGAGGACGTCGGCGGCCCGGCGCAGGTCCTCTTCGTAGGGCACGACCTTGGGTTTGCGGTAGCCGACGCCGGAATGCACCGTGCCGTGCTTGCGCGGTGGCTCGGTGTATTCCATCTCCTGGAGGTCGTTCGGCAGGATCAGCGCCGTGACCCGGCGTTCGCCCACCGCCGTGCGAACGGCCCGGTCAAGCAGATGGCGCACCTGAGAAGGCGCGCTGGCCTGCTGCACAAACGCCCCGGCGACGTCCTTGAACAGGCTGACCAGGTCCAGTTCCTGCTGATAGTGCCCGCCCAGGGCCGTGCTGGCCTGCTGGCCGCTGATGGCGAGCACCGGCATGTGGTCCATCCGGGCGTCGTAGAGGCCGGTGATCAGGTGCGAAGCACCCGGCCCCGAGGTGGCGATGCAGACCCCCAGTTCCCCCGTGAACTTGGCATGGGCACAGGCCATGAAAGCGGCCATTTCTTCATGGCGGGCCTGGATGAAGCGGATTTTCCCCTTGGCGCGGTTCAGGGCGCCAAAGACACCGTTGATGCCATCGCCAGGATAGCCATAGATACGCCGAACCCCCCATTCATAAAGGCGTTCCACCAGAAAATCACCGACGGTCATGCTCATGTCTGTCCCTCGTTTTCAGGCTGCGGCAGGTGCGCAGCGTTGACGGTCATACAGGACTGGACCGGCGCAGGCCGTTCAAGGTTTCGATTTTTTCCAGGGGCAGCGCGAAACCCCCTGTGGGAGCGGGGTTGATTTGTTAAGAGGGTGTCATGCCCAGTCGCAACTCGGCACACAACCCGCCGCCGTCGCGATTGCTCAGGGTCAGTGAGCCGCCCATGGCAATGGCCAGTTGCTGGGCGATGGCGAGGCCCAGCCCCGTGCCGCCGGTTTCCCGGTTACGCGAGCTTTCCACTCGGTAGAAGGGCTTGAGCACTTCGGCCAGTTCGTGTTCATCGATGCCGGGGCCGCGGTCCAGGACCTGGATCGACAGCTGTCCGTGATCAGCGGTTTGCACCTGGAGCTGGGCCGCGCCGCCGAACTTCAGGGCGTTGTCCACCAGGTTGACCAGCACCCGGCGCAAGGCATGGGGGCGGGTGTCGATGACGGCGGCGTTTTTTCCGGTCAAGTGCACGTCGTTGCCGGTGTCCTGGTAGTCGAACACCAGGCTGTCGAGAAACGCATCGAGGTTGATGCGACAGCTGGCCTCGGTGGCGCCGTGGATGCTGCGGGCGTAGGCCACGCCTTCGCGCACCAGGTGTTCCATTTCGCTCAAGTCACTCCAGAGTTTGTCCTTTTCAATGCCGTCGTCCATGAACTCGGCCCGCAACTTCATGCGCGTGATGGGCGTCTGCAAATCATGGGAAATCGCCGCCAGCAGTTGCATGCGTTCCTTGAGGTAGGCGGCGATGCGGTCCTGCATGGCGTTGAAGGCCTTGGCGGCGTGCACCACTTCGGTCGGGCCCTTTTCGTCCAGGCGCACACCGTGGGCGTTCGGATCCAGGCTTTCCACCGCCTGGGCCAGCCGGGTGAGCGGACCCACGGCAATGCGCACGGCCAGCCAGGTGCAGCCGATCAGCAGGGCCAGTTGCCCGAGCAACACCACCGGCAGCCAGGGCGACAGCGGCATCATCGCCGGGCGTACGTCGATGGTCAGCGGGCTGCCGTCGCCCAGGCGCAAGTGCGCCTGATAGTGCTTCTGCGGCCCGGGAAGGTTGGTGAAGGTCAGGGCATAGGCCTGGCCGATGGCCTGCTGGATGGAACTCACCGAGATCGGCGTGTCGCCCTGGTCCATCGGTTGGCCAGGCTGGCCTTGCTCCAGTCGGTAGGCATAGTTGCGCCGGGCAAGTGTTGGCAGCCAGGCAGCGCGTTCGGCGGCGGGCAGGCGGTCGAGAATGGCGACGGAGGTGGCGACATCGGTTTCCAGGTTGTCGAGCATGGTGGACTTGGCGGTCTGGTAGCGCTCGTAGTACTGGGCTCCGAAGGACAGGCCCTGGGCCAGGACCAGGCCGATCAGGAAAATCAGCGACAGCCTCGACGCGAGGGTGCGTGGCCAACGCAGCGGCATATTCATACCGACGCCTCCAGGATCTCCACCGGCAACGAGAAAACATAGCCTTCGCTGCGCACGGTCTTGATGTAGGCCGGTTCCCGGGCGTCATCCAGCAGGCGCTGGCGCAGGCGGCTGACCAGCAGGTCGATGGAACGGTCGAACAGGTCGGCGTCCCGGCCCTGGGTCAGGTTGAGCAACTGGTCGCGGTTCAGGACTCGCTGCGGATGGTCGAGAAACACCCGCAACAAGCGATACTCGGCGCCGCTCAGGGCCACCAGGGTGCCGTCGCTGTCGAGCAAGTGGCGGGCGGTGGTGTCCAGGCGCCAGCGGCCAAATGCCAACAGGCGGCCGCTTTCGGTGACCACCAGGTTGGGCGGCAGCATGCGGGTGCGCCGCAGCACGGCGTTGATGCGTGCCAGCAGCTCACGGGCGGCGAAAGGCTTGACCAGGTAATCGTCGGCGCCCATTTCCAGGCCGATGATGCGGTCGGTTTCGTCGCTGCGGGCGGTGAGCATCAGCACGGGCGTGGCCTTGTGTTTGCCAGCGCGCAATTCCCGACACAGCACCAGGCCGTCGTCACCCGGCATCATGATGTCGAGCACGATCAGGTCCACCGGGGTGGTTTCCAGGAACGCCCGCATCTGCCGGCCGTCGGCGACGACGGTGGTGCGCAGGCCGTTCTTTTTCAGGTAGTTGCCCACCAGCTCCCTGATCTCGCGATCATCATCCACTATCAACACGTGATCGACATGATCCATGGTGTCCAGTCCCCTTGGCGTTTCGGTGTGCTCAGTCTACAGGCGCCAGCCGGCCCGGCCCGCGGCGGTTTGTATTGCAGTGTATCTGGCGCGTGGCGGATACACAGGGATGCAAAAAGCCCGTTGGCCCGATACAGACGCGACACCTCAGCGGCATTCAATGGCGTTCATCGAGGCCACCCCACCGGCCAAGACAGAAACATCCATTGAATGAATCGAGGGTACCGCCATGAACACCAGAGCCATCTACGCCGCTTGCCTCTTCGCCGCACTGAACCTCTGCTCCCTGTCGGCGCGGGCCGAAAGCAACGTCCAGGCGCACACCTACACCTACGGCACCCACCTGGACATCCAGAAGGTGCTGTCCCTTTCCGAAGACGCCGCGCCGGCCTGCGGCGTGGTCAACGCCCACATGACCTACCTGGACTCCGCAGGCCACCATCAGGCGCTGGACTATCGCAAGTTGGCTGACAACTGCAATGACGGTAACTGAGCCCATGAGCGCGCGGCCTGTGGGAGCAAAGCCTGCTCGCGAAACAGGCGCCGCGGTCCAGCAGTGACTGCTCCATCGCTCATCGCGAGCAAGCTTTGCTCCCACAGGGCGGCAGCTCCTGCCTGCGTTGCTGTTGATTCTTTATTGAGGTGATGCCATGTTTCTGATCGCTTTTCTCGGCGGGGTCCTGACGATCCTCAGCCCTTGTATTCTCCCGGTGGTACCGTTTCTGTTCGCCCGGGCCAATCGGGCGCCGGGCTCGATGCTGCTGACCCTCGGCGGCATGGTGTTGACGTTCGCCTTGGTGTCGAGCCTGGCGGTGGTCAGCAGCGAGTGGGTGCTGCGCGCCAGCAGCGTCGGCCGGCAAGTCGCCCTGGGGGTGATGGTGCTGTTCGCCCTGTCGCTGATCTTCAGTCGGGTCGGCTCCTGGCTGGCGCGGCCCCTGGTCAGCCTGGGCAATCGGGTGGATGCCGGTGCAGGACACACCGGCGGGCCGCTGGCATCGGTGCTGATCGGCGTCGCCACCGGGTTGCTCTGGGCACCGTGTGCCGGACCGATCCTGGGCGTGATCCTGACCGGGGCCATGCTGCAAGGCGCCAGCGCCGGAACCAGCCTGTTGCTGCTTGCCTACGGCCTGGGCAGCGCCTTGTCGCTGGGTACCTTGATCTTCGCCGGACGGGGCCTGGTGGCTCGCCTGAAACTGTCGTTGCCGGTAACGGCCTGGCTGCGCCGCGGCACTGGCGTGGTGGTGTTGCTGGCTGCCGTGGCAATCGGCACCGGCGCTGATGATCGGTTATTGGCGGGCACCTCGTCCCAAGGGGCGGCGAGCCTGGAGCACAGCCTGCTGGACCAGGTGCCCAAGGCGATCGATTACCTGGTCAGCAAGGCCAGCGCCAACCCCATGCCGGACCTCGAAGCCAAGGGCGCCATGCCGTCGCTGGACGGCGCGGTGCAATGGCTGAACTCGCCAGCGCTGAGTGCCGAGTCCCTGCGTGGCAAGGTCGTGCTGGTGGATTTCTGGACCTACGACTGCATCAACTGCCAGCACACGTTGCCCTATGTGAACGGCTGGGCGAAAAAATACGAGAAGGATGGGCTGGTGGTGATCGGCGTCCATACGCCGGAATACGGCTACGAGAAGCTCATCGACAACGTGCGTGAGCAGGTGCGCAAGCTGGACATCCGTTACCCGGTGGCCATCGACAACCGCTATGCGATCTGGCGCGCCTTCGACAACCAGTACTGGCCTGCCCATTACTTCATCGATGCCAAGGGGCAGGTGCGTTACAGCCACTTCGGCGAAGGGCGCTATGGGGAACAGGAGCAGGTGATCCAGCAGTTGTTGCAAGAAGCCAAGGCCGGCCAGTAACCCTCCTGTGGCAAGGGGGGTGCTGGCCCCTTGCTTATGGAAACGTCGTCAAACTTCTTTTATTTCAGAATGTTGAGCGACAAATCTATGCGCGTTTCTATGTGGGTGGTAACGACGCTTCTCCTGGCCGCCGTCTCGCTTGAGGTCCAGGCCAGGGCGCTGACGCAGAACCAGCAGTCGGTGTGCCGCTGGGGTTCGGACATTGCGGCGGGGGCCCAGGCCTCGAAGCTGTCCGGGATCAGCCTCTACGGCGCTCGCAAGAAACTGCAAGTGCGCAAGTTTTCCCGGCCCTGGATGCGCATGACCGCCCTGGGCATTACCGAGCAGACCTACAACAGCGCCTCGCGCCTCAAGCCTGCTGCGGTCAAGCAGACCTATTACGAGCAGTGCGTGCGCCACGAGCTTGCGCAGAAGTGACTGCGCTGCAGGCCGGTTCAGTCAGGCCGATAGTCCCGCCAGACGCGTCTTTCGTCGAGTTGCAGCCGTTGCTCTTCTTCCTGGCGAAACACGCGGTCGCAGTCGAGGAAAAATTCGTCGAGTTGGGGCGGTGCGATGGCGGTGCCACTGAGCATCGCGTGCACCTGCCCGCGGTGATGGATCTGATGCTCGAACAGGTGGAGCAGCAACCGGTCGATCCGTTCGAGCACCACGCCGTCGACCCGCACCAGATCGACGCGGCGGGCCAGGTCTTTTTCTCGCAGCGCCTCGCAGAAAGTGACCAGTCGCTGGTCGGTTTGGGTCTGACGCTGCATCAGCGCGGCAAAGGCCAGGGGCTCGGAAAAGTCCCTGGACTGTCCGTCAAGATCGCCTTCCAGTGCGGTGAGGTAGTAACAGTCCACCTCCAGGATATGGCAAAGCGTGCCCTGTATGGAAGGGAAGAAGCCGGTGCGCGGCGCCAGGTACTCGGCCTCGCTCAACGGCGCGCAGGCGCCGAGCAACCGGTGGTTGGCCCATTGGTTGTTCAAGGCCTGGGCCAGGAAATAGTTCATTGCACCTCTCTCCGATCTCGCTTCAAAAACTGTGGGAGCGGGCTTGCTCGCGAAGACGGCGGCACATCCAGCATAGTCGTCTCAGGCAGACCGCTTTCGCGAGCAAGCCCGCTCCCACAGGGTTTTCGGTGCGCTTGGCTTAGAGACCCACATCCGGTAGCGCCGGGCGATTGGCCAGGGCCTTGGCCATGATTTCCTCTACATAGCGACGGTCTACTTCTGGCAGGGCCAGGCGCGGTGGGCGGGTGAGGGCGCTGCCGCGGCCGGCGATGGCTTCGCAGAGCTTGATGCACTGCACCAGGTCGGCGCGGGCGTCCAAGTGCAGGATCGGCATCAGCCATTCGTAGATCGGCATCGCTTCGGCAAAACGTCCGGCGCGGGCCAGGCGGAAGATGGTTTCGCCTTCCTTCGGGAATACGTTGGACATGCCGGAAACCCAGCCTTCGGCGCCCACGGCGAGGCTTTCCAGCACGACGTCGTCGAGACCGGCGAACAGCACGAAGCGGTCGCCGACTTCGTTGCGCACGTCGATGAAGCGCCGGGTGTCGCCGGAGGAATCCTTGAAGCACACCACGTTGTCGCAGTCGGCCAGGGAAATCAGGATGTCCGGGGTCACGTCGTTCTTGTAGATCGGCGGGTTGTTGTAGACCATCAACGGCACGTCGGCATGCCGCGCCACGTAGCGGAAATGCTCGGCGGTCTCGAATGGCTTGGAGCCGTAGACCAGCGCCGGCATCAGCATCACGCCATCGACGCCGACCTTGCGCACGGCATTGGCAACCTTCGCCGCTTGCTGGCTGGTGAACTCGGCCACGCCGCAGATCACCGGCACCCGGCCACGGGAGGCGTCCACCGCGACTTCGGTCACGGCAATTTTTTCTTCAGCGCTCAACGAGGTGTTTTCCCCCACCGAACCGCAGACCACCAGGCCCGAGACGCCGTCACGGATCACGTTGGAAATCACCTGGTGGGTTTTTTCCAGGTTGATGGAAAAGTCATCGTTGAATTGGGTGGTGACGGCAGGAAAGACGCCGCTCCAGTTGATGCGTTTGCTCATGGAATGTCTCCAGTGGGTGATGGTGTTGTGGCGAGGAGCCGTGTGAATTCAAGAGTCATGCACCGGGCCACGTATCTGAAAGCCGATAGCCCTGCGGCCATGGGTCGGCGGGGTCCAGCAGCAGTTGATGGGTGCCGGTGATCCAGGCCCGCCCGGCGATGCATGGGTAGATCGCCGGGCGGCCGTCCACGTCGGTCAGCGAGTCGATGCGGCAATGGAATTCGGAGCCGATGATCGAGCGGCCGATAAAGCGTTCGCCGACCCGCATCAGGCCCTTGGCCTGCAGCACCGCCATGCGCGCCGAGCAGCCGGTGCCAGTGGGCGAGCGGTCGATCTTGCCGGGCTGGATCACCACGGCGTTGGCGCCGGTGGCGACGCCGTCCTCCATGACCAGCGGCGCGGCGATCTGGCAGAACGAGATGTGCGACCAGTCGGGGTTCAGCGGGTGCACGAAACCCAGCTGTTCATTGGCCGCGCGGGTGATTTTAAGGCCCGCGGCCACCAGCTCGGCGGCTTCATCGGGGCGGATGGCGAAGCCCAGGCGCTGGGCGTCGACGATGACAAAACTGTCGCCACCGTAGGCGGTGTCCACCTGCAGCGAGCCGAGGCCCTCGACCTCGATCCAGGCGTCGAGGCGGTCGGCGAAGGAGGGCACATTCTTGATCTCCACCCGTTGCACCTTGCCGTCGCGGCAGTCGGCCACGGCTTCGATCAGGCCGCCGGGGGCTTCGAGCACCAGCCGGGTCTGCGGTTCGGTCATCGGCAGGATGCCGCTGTCCAGCAGCACGGTGGCCACGCACAGCGAGTTGGAGCCGGACATCGGCGGAGTGTCGGCCGGTTCCATGATGATCCAGGCCATCTGCGCCCGTGGATCCTTGGCCGGCACCAGCAGGTTGACGTGGCGGAACACGCCGCCTCGCGGCTCGTTGAGGACGAAGTTGCGCAGGACCTGGTCCTGGGCGATCCAGCGCGATTGTTCCCACACCGTGGCCCCGGGCGGTGGCGCGACGCCGCCGACGATCACGTCACCGACTTCGCCTTCGGCGTGGCAGCTGACCACGTGAATGATTTTTGATGAGCGCATGGGCTGTTCCTTGTGTTGTCTGTTCGGGCCTCATCGCGAGCAGGCTCGCTCCCACATGGGATTTGTGTGCGGCACCGTCCCCTGTGGGAGCGAGCCTGCTCGCGATAGGGCTATCAGTTATTTCACCGACTTGAGAAACGCCGCCGTCTCCGGCTGCCTCGGGTTGCCGATCACCTGGTCCGGCGGCCCGATTTCATGCACGCGGCCATTGCAGAAGAACGCCACGCGGTCGGACACGTCTCGGGCGAAGCGGATCTCGTGGGTCACCAGCACCATGGTCATGCCGTCTTCGGCGAGCATGCGCATGGTGTCGAGCACTTCGCCCACCAATTGCGGGTCGAGGGCCGAGGTGGCCTCGTCGAACAGCATGTAATCGGGCGACATCGCCAAGGCCCGGGCGATTGCCATGCGTTGTTGCTGGCCACCGGAGAGCTTGCCGGGGAAGGCCTTGAGCTTGTCCCCCAGGCCGACATGCTCCAGCTGTTTCACCGCCAGGGCTTCGGCGTCCTGCCGGCTTTTGCCGAGCACCTTGCGCGGCGCCAGCATCACGTTTTCCAGCACGGTCAGGTGCGGGAAGGCGTTCCACTGCTGGAAGACAATGCCGATCTTCTGCCGCAGGCGATTGAGGTCGGTGCCGTGGCCATGGACCTCGACGCCGTCCACGCGGATGCTGCCTTGCTGGATCGGTTCCAGGCCGTTGATGCACATCAGCAGGGTCGACTTGCCGGAGCCCGATCCGCCGATGATCGACACCACTTCACCCTTGTCCACGGTGAGGCTCACGCCTTTGACCACTTCCAAAGCGCCGAAGGATTTGTGCACGTTTTCGATCTCAATCATTTTCCTGCCACCTTCTTTCCAGACGTGCGCCAAGGCGGGCGACCACCAGGCTCATGACGTAGTAAATGAGGCCCGCGATGCACAGCACCAGCAGGGGTTCCTGAATGCGCGTGACGATGGTTTGCGAGGCCCGCAGCAGTTCGACGATGCCGATCCACATCACCAGGGCGGTGTCCTTCATCACCCCGAGCACCAGGTTCAGCCAGCCGGGGAACGCCACGCGCGTGGCAATCGGCAGGACAATGAAACGCAAGTCCTGCAGGTAACTCAGGCCCAGGGAGCGGCTGGCCCGTCGCGTGCTCAGCGGCACCGCCAGCACACCACCGCGAACAATCTCGGTGAAGTAGGCGGCGGCGTAGACCCCCAGCACGATGCAACCGACGGCGAACGCGCTGAGGTTCAGGCCGACAATGCTTTTCAGTGAGTTGAACAGCACGAACTGGATCAGCAACGGCACGCTGCGAAACACATCCAGCACCCAGGCCAACGGCAGGCTGGCGCGGGGCAACAGCGCCCGCAGCAGGCCGAACAGCAAGCCGGCGAACGTGCCCAGCAGGATCGACCAGGCAGTCAACTGCAGCGTGACCCAGGCGCCGTCGAGCAGGAACAGCAGGTCATTGACGGTGAAGCTGGTGGCAAACATGACGAGCCCTCAGTAACGGAATGCTCAATAACGGAACAGCCGCCAGGACAACAGCCGGGCGAGCCCGACGATCAGCTTGGCGATCAGGTAATACAGCGCTGCCGCGAGGGCGAAGTATTCGAAGGTGCGGAACGTCTTGACGTTGTATTCCTGGGTGACGCCGGTGAGGTCATTGTTCAGGCCGACGACCACGCCCAGGGAGGTCATCAACACGGCCCAGACCATCTGGTTGGTCAGCGGGTAGAACACGATGCGCAACAGTTGCGGGACGATGATCATCCGGTAGGCCTGGAAGGCACTCATCCCCAGGGAACGGGCTGCACGCATCTGCGTACCCGGTACGGCCTTGAGGCCGCCGCGAAAGTTTTCCGCCAGGTAGCCGGCGTTGTTGAACGTGATCCCGGCCAGTAACGCCAGCCAGGAGCTGACGTGCAGCCCGAGGGAGCCAAGGCCGAAGTAGAGGATGTAGATCTGGAACAGCGAGGGCGTGTTGCGGGCGATGGACACCCAACCGTTGCCGACGCCCCGCAGCAGCGGGTGACGCGCCTGGCGCATCACGGTCAATACCAGGGCGATCAGCACGCCGAAGATCATCGACAGCGCCGCGGTCTCGAACGTGACCCAGGCCCCGGCGAGCATGTCGGGCAAGGCGCGCAAGGCCGGGCGCCACTGGAAGCTGTAGTCAAACATCGGTGCGGTTCTCCGTGCGGGCGATCGATTGCAGCCACTGCGGCGGCTGACCGCTGGCAAGCGCCGTGCACGCGGCTTCGACGCATTCGGCGAGCGCGGCAAAATGCACGCCCCGACCCACCAGGCCCGGCGCGTAGTGGGCGTACTTGCCGGAGTTGGTCATGAGGGTGGTGGCGTGGGACGGGATCACGGGTTCGCCGACCATGCACCAGCAGGTGTCGGTCACCAGCACCGCGCCAAAGGCCTCGATGGCGTTCAGGTGTCCGGCTTGACGTGCCTGCTCCAGCACCGTGCGGCCGCAGGTGATCGCCAGCACCACGTGCGGATGCTTGATCCGGTCGGCGCACAGGGCGGCCAGGGCGGCAAATTCGCTGAGGGAAAAATGCGGGTTGCCCAGGGAGACCACATCGACCCGGTTGTCCCGTGCGCTGTTGAGTTCGCGCCAGCTGGCAAGCAGGCCCGGCGCGTCGACCCTTTCAACCGGCAGTTGCGCATGTGCCTCCAGCACATTGGCTGGGTCGAGGGCTTCCGGCGTCACCCCGGCAATGTGGAACAACGGCGCGGCGCTGGTGGTGGCGAACGCCGCGCCGAAGGCTTTCAGGTCGTCCAGGGTGGGCGCGGCGTGTTCCAGGCCGCGTATCAGCGGGATGCGCCGGCCGGTCAGGCCGCCAACGTGGTAACCCAGCAGCGGGTAGAAACTGTCATCCACAGTGTCCAGATCCGGCACGTCGATGATCAGCCCGGCCTTGCGTTGATCATCGAGATGGCAGCCGGTCAACGGCGCGCGCCCGCACAGGGTAATGCAGATGTCCAGGAAGTCCGGGTATTTCTGCGTCCGTGCCCCCAGCACGCTATTGGCATAGACCACCGCATTGGATTCGGCCCAGACGATTTGCTCGCCGGCCTTGGGCGCGGTGTCCAGCAGGTAGGGCGCGCAGGTGAAGCTCAGCAGCGCGCCCATCGCCATGTACGCATCGCCCAGGGCGCTGGCCGGCTCGCCGAAGGCTGGATCGACGCCCAGTTCCCGCCAGCGGCGCTGGTCCACGGAAATCGAATTGAGGGTGGTCGGCACCCGCACCTTGGCGCCCCATTGCACCAGTTGTTCGGCAAAGCGCAGGCTGGCCGGGCCGGTGTAGATGCAGCCGTCGATGTGCGCCTGGGTCACATCCAGCAACTGCGTGGCGCCCTGGATTTCAGCCATGCGCAACACGATCCGCATCGCCACCTGGGCGGCCTTGCCATAACTGCCGTCAAGCAGTGCCCGATCCTGTTCGGTGAGCTGGAGAGACGACGCCGCGGGCGGTTGCAGCGCAACGTCCGCTGCGTGCCAGTGATCGTTCGGACGTCGACCGGACAACGTCAGGCTGTCGCCTTCAATACGCACGAAACCCTGGCCGCGCAAGCGGTTGAAGGCCTCTTGTCCCACGCACACCACCGGCAGGGAGCGCTGGAAAATCACCTGGGCCACCAGCACCCCCAGCGTGAGGATTTCATCCGCGTCGGCCAGCACCAGCGCCGCGGGTGCATGGCCGTTGCTGATCAACTCCATCAACACGCTGCTGCCGGTGCAGGAGCCGCGCCCGCTGGGAATCGCCAGCACGCGTCCAGCCAGGCGCTCGCCGCTCAGCGGATGGTGGCGGTCGATCACTTCGCCGCTGGCCGGGTTGACCCCGCCCCAGAAACTCAGGCCGACATCGGCGAACAACAGGGCGCCCTGGGCGGCACCCTCCACCAGGCTGCGGCCTTTTACACGAACCGGCGTGCTTGGCATGCGCCGATCCTCAGTAGTAAACCTGTGGCACGGTCAGGTTGGCCGGCGGGATGTCGGTGCCGACCCATTTGACGAACAGTTCCTTGTACCGGCCGGTGCGCACCTGCTGGTTGACGAACAGGTTGAGGTAGTTGATCAGGCCGTACTCGCTGCGCTTGGCGCCGAGGGACACGTAGTCGATGACATAGGGCGCATCACCGGCGATTTTCAGGTTCTTGTATTTGCCCGACTTGAGGGTGGCGGCTGCCACGGTGTTGGTCACCACGGTGGCCTCGATGTGCCCCTGGGCAACGGCCAGCAGCGTATCGTTCTGGGACTGGTAGGCGCGGAAGCTGCCGCTGCCCCAGTTTTTCTGGTCTTTCTCCAGGGCGATGGCTTCATAGGTGCCGCTGGTATTGCCCACGGCCTTGCCCTTGAGGTCGGCGAAGCTGTTGATGCCGGTGTTGTCGCGGGTCAACACGACCATCTGGAAGGCGAAGTAAGGCACGGTCAGGCCGACGGTCTTGGCCCGCTCCAGGGTGTCGGAGGTGGACGCGACGATGACATCGGCGCGGCCCGAGATCAGTGCCGGGATGCGGTCCGGGAAAGGGGTTTCCACCACTTCGGCGTCTACGCCGAGGACTTTCGCCAGGTCTTGGCAGTAGTCGACGTCGAAGCCCGCCGGTTTGTTGCTTTCATCGCGAAAACCCATGGGCGGGAAATCCAGGGTCACCGCACAACGCAGTTTGCCCGAGCCGATGATGTCGTCGAGCTTGTCGGCGTGGGCGTGGGCGATAAACAAGGGGCTGAGGACAACGCTGAGGGCTACGGCCAGTGCAGGGTTCTTCATAAATGCCTCGCTGTCGAATAAATGCGGTGAAATATCGTATTGAGGATTTCGTATACGATATTAGATAAGCAAGCGGCGTGCCCGAATCGAGTTATTCGTAGAAATGCCGGGAAACGTTTGATTTAGAGGTGTTGAGTGGATTGGCCCCCGCACGTTGGCAGGGACCGAGGGTTGTTTCCAGTGTTACAGATGGGAGCAAAGGGGGTCGGTAGCGCCCCGTAAGGGAACAGGGTTCAGCGTTGATTCTCGCGGTACTGGCTCGGCGACAGGCTGGTCAAGGCACGAAACTGACGGCTGAAGGCGCTGTGGTCGGTGTAACCACAGCGCAAGGCGATTTCGGTGATCGGCAGGGTGTGGTCGAGTAACAGTCGGGAGGCTTCTTCCAGGCGTGCCTTGTGAATCATCTGCCGGGGCGTGAGCTGGAAGATGCGCTTGCAGTGCCGTTCCAGCTGCGCCACCGACAAGCCGGCGAGGGCGGTCAGGTCGGCCAGGCTGATGGGGTGGGCGAAGTGGCTTTTGATATGGGCGTCTACCGCCGCCAGTTTCGGGAACGCCGGGTGACTGGATTGCGGCAGTTGCAGGTCGCGGGAAATGCCGGCGAGGCCGACGATGCTGCCGCTGGGGTCACGCAACGCCAGTTTGTGGGTCAGGCACCACACCGGCTGGTTGCCATAGTACAAGTGCAATTCGAGTTGGTCGGCCAGCTCCCGTCCGCTGCCCAGTACTTTGCGATCCTGTTCGGTGTACAGCGGGCCGAAGCGTTCGGGGAACACCTGTTCGGCGGTGAGCCCGAGCAGCTCGCTGCTGCGTTTGAAGCCGCAACGCCGGGCCAGGGTCTGGTTGACGAAGGCATAGCAGGCTTCGCGGTCCTTGATGAAAAACACCACGTCGGCGAGGGTGTCCAGCAGTGGCGCGACGGCTTGCAGGCTGCGGAGCAGCGTGTCGAGGTCGCAGGGCGTAAAGGCGGTGAGCGAGGGGTACATATCCGGCATGGCCTTTTTTGTGAGCGCGGGCTTGTTCGGGGCAGTGGAGTGTCAAGTGCAAGTGGGGTGCTTGTCACGCCGCTATCGCGAGCAGGCTCGCTCCCACAATGGTTTTGTGTCGTTCACTGAATGGCTGATCAACAAAATAACCCTGTGGGAGCGAGCCTGCTCGCGAAGAACGATAGCGCGATCACCGACCGGGCATCCGCCACAGATACCACGCCGCCACCGTCCGATAGGGGCTCCAGGCCAGGCCGATATCAATCATCTGCTTGCGGCTGGGCTGTTGCTCCAACCCCTTCAGCCGTCGATAACCTTCGCGCACCCCGAAGTCATCGGCCGGGAGGATATCGGGTCGCTCCAGGCTGTAGATCAGCAGCATCTCCACGGTCCAGCGGCCGACACCGCGCAAGGTGATCAAGCGTTCGATCAGGGCTTCATCTTCCATCGCCAGCGCCGTGGCGTAGTCGGGCACCTGTCCGTCCAGCGCCGCCTGGGCGATGCCCTGGAGGGTGGCGATCTTGCTGGCGGAAAAGCCACAACCGCGCAGCTGTGCAACGTCTGTCGCCAGCACCTGCTCAGGCGTGGGGAAGGTTTGACCCGGAAACAGCGCCAGCAGCCGACCCAGAATGGCATCGCCGGCCCTGGCGTGCAGTTGCTGATAGGCAATCGCCCGCATCAGCGCCTCGTAAGGATCCCGGGCCGGCTTGGGTTGCAACAGGCAGGGGCCGGTCGCCTCGACATGCCGTCGCCAGTCGTCATCGAGGTTTGCCAGGAAGAGACTGGCGTCGGGGTAAGGGACAGGCATTGACGAGGTGGTCTCCGGGGCGATCAAAACGCCAGGGGCAGCGAAACCTGCCGGGCGGCTTTTTCCAACCGCAGCAGAAAGGCCTTGCGCGGCTGCCCACCACCATAGCCGGTCAACGCGCCGTCCGCACCGATCACCCGATGGCAGGGGATGACGATGGCCAGGCGATTCTGCCCATTGGCCAGCCCGACGGCGCGGCTGGCACCGGGGCTGCCAAGAACGGCGGCAATGCCGCCGTAGCTACGGGTTTCGCCGTAGGGGATCTTTTGCAGTTCGGCCCAGACGCGCACGGCGAAGGCACTGCCGGGCATGTGCAGCGCAACCGTGAATGCCGTGAGCTTGCCGGCGAAATAATCAGCCAGTTCGCTTTCGATCTGTTGCAAATGAGCGTTGTGCCCTGGCGCGAGCGTGTAGCCGTAGCGCTGCTGCAGCTCGTCCAGCTCCTTGGTCAGGGCCGGTCGGTCGAGGAATTCCAGCAGCACCAGGCCGCGCCGTTCGGCCATCGCCAGCATCGGCCCCAACGGCGTGGTCAGCCGTGTGAACAGCAGGGGCTCGCTGTGGGCGGCGCGGCCCGGCGTGATGTGGAAGGATTTCACGAAGGCATCGCGAAAACCGCTCAGTGACTCATAGCCGGAGTCGAACGCCGCGTGGTCGATGGACGCACCTTCCTTGATGCCGCCCAGGGCGATACCCAGGCGGCGGGTGCGCAGGTACGCGTGAAAGGTCATGCCGAAATGCTGCTTGAACCAGCGCCGCAGCGTCAGCGGTTCGACGCCTCGCTCCTGCAGCAGGGCGTCGGTCCAGCGCCGGTCGGGCTCGGCGTCCACGGCGCTGAGCAACGCCTTGATCCAGTCCGGCGCGATGGCGGCAGCGTCCAGCGGCTTGCAGCGCAGGCACGCGCGGTAGCCGGCCGACAGGGCCTCGTCAGCGTGGGCGAAGAACTCCACGTTCTCCGGCTTCGGCTTGCGTGCCGTGCAACTGGGGCGACAGAAGATGCCAGTGGTCTTGACCGCAGTGAAGAACACCCCCTCGTAGGCGGTGTCTCGTTCGAGCATGGCGCGGACCATCTCGGCGTGGGGCGGGAGCAGCGAGTCTTGTAGGTTCATGGTGTGAGCATAGAGCCGTGTCCGGGACGGCTCCACCGGAAAATCGACAGGGAATTTTTTCCTGACGGTTGCGGATGCTCAAGGGACGGACGCTTGGGAAAACACCGTGGGAGCAAAGCTTGCTCGCGATGCGGCCCACGCGGCCCACGCGGTCTACAGGTCACCGAGGCGCCTGAATCGCGAGCAAGCGTTGTTCCAAAAGACTCTCCCCGGCGCTAGGCAGTTTTCTTCAATACAGGCTGCCACGGGCTACTTACTCTGATCGCACCCCACAGACATGCAGAAGGTATCGCGATGAGTTTGATTTTTTCCATGGCGGCGTTTGCCCTGGTCGCCTCCATTACGCCCGGACCGGTGAATATCGTGGCCCTCAGCTCAGGCGCCCGGTACGGCTTTCGCGCCACCTTGCGCCATGTCGGCGGCGCAACCCTGGGCTTTGTCCTGCTGCTGGTGCTGATGGGGCTCGGGTTGCATGAAGTGTTGCAACGCTGGCCTGGGCTGACCCGGGTGGTGCAACTGGGCGGCGTCGCGTTCCTGTTGTTCATGGCCTGGAAACTGGCGATGGACAACGGGCACTTGGGCGGCGAAGACGAGGGGCGGGCGCCCTCGATGGTCTACGGTGCGCTGATGCAATGGCTCAACCCCAAGGCCTGGCTGGCCTGTGTGGCCGGTATGGGGGCATTCGTGGCTGACGGCGAGGCACGGCTGGTGTGGCAATTTGCGGCGATCTACCTGGTGGTCTGCTACGTCTCGGTGGGCTGCTGGGCTTACGCCGGCAGTTTCCTACGCACCTGGCTGGGCAATCCGGCGACCATGCGCCTGTTCAATCGGGTGATGGCGGTGTTGCTGGTGGCGAGTGCGGTGTATTTGTTGATGCCTTGAGACACCACGGACGTTTGACCCGCATGCTTTTATGGGGAGAGGGGATAAATCCCTCGCCACAGGCAACCCTGCTCCCCGTTCAGCCAGTATCAGCCGCGATACTGCCCCGGTGTAGCCGCCAGGTGTTGCTTGAACGCTCGCTGGAAGTGCGCCTGGTCGGCAAACCCGCTGTGCAGTGCGACGTCGGCGATCAGCTTGCCTTCGCGCAATTGCTGGCGGGCGAACTGGATCCGCCGGTTGACCAGGAACGCATGGGGCGTCATGCCGTAGTGGCGCTTGAAGGCGCGGCTCAGGTAAGACGCCGAGAGATTCGCTGCGGCGCAGATGTCTTCGAGCTTCAACGCCTCGGTGCAATGGTCGTGGATAAACTGTGCTGCGCGCATCAACCCAGGGTGGCTGCCCCGGTCCGGGCGCCCGGCCGGGTTGAGCCGCTGTTGAAGATCGGTGAAAAACGCCTCGGCAGCGGCCCGCTTGCACAGGGGGCTGAGGTGGTCATCCACCAGTTGCCCATACAACCCTTGCAACGCCGCGAACAGCTCGGCATCGCGACTGTGTGCAGTGGCGAAGCCCTGGAAGTCCAGGTTCGGGTCAAAACCCAGGCGACGCTGCAAATCCCTCAACCACAGGGTCTCCACGTAGAGCATCACATAGGACCAGGGTTGATCGTCGATCGGGTTGCAGGCATGCACGGCCCCGGGGTTCATCAGCACCACCGTGCCGCTCGCCACCTGGAAATTCGACTGCTCATGAATATACGTGCTGCGCCCGGCGGTGATCGCACCGATCGAGAAATGATCGTGGGAGTGGCGCGAGTAGCAGACCTTGCGCCCGTCGGCGATGGCCCGGGCCTCGATGAAAGGCAGGGCCGCATCGCGCCAGAAGCGTGGGGCGGCGTCATGAGTGGCGTGCTTCATCGGTCAGCGTCCTCGTCGTATGCTGTCGCAGTGTATTCGCTCCGATCGACAATTACCTCTTCGCTCAGCCGACAGGTTCATCGGCAGTTGGAGGAAGGGGCCTCGGCTCAATTGCGGGGCGATTCCGCGGGGTCTGGTGCAGAGCGAGTGGTTCGGGCATGTCGAGGGAGCCTTCACCGGTTCGGCTCGTGGTGGATCCGCGGGCAAGTTCGAATTGGCCGACGGTGGCACGATCTTCCTCGACGAAATGGGCGACATGTCTTTCGGGGCCCAGGTCAGCCTGTTGCGAGTCCTGCAAGAAGGCGAAGTCACCCGCGTGGGGCGGAGAAATCCCAGCGGGTCAACGTGCGCATCATTACCGGTCTGCAATAGCGAGCGGGCCTCCCGCCATAAGGGCTTCTGAAATGTTTTTTTACATTCCCCTGTAAAAAGCCTCAACCCCGGCCGATAACGGGGTAAGCGTACACACAATTAATCCAATCTTACGCTGACTGGCATGGATGCTCGACCCCATCACCCCGAGGTCTTCCCATGTCCATTCGTAACCTGAATATCGCACCCCGAGCCTTTCTTGGCTTCGCCTTCATTGCGCTGCTCGTTATTGTCCTGGGCGTCTTCGCCGCCAATCGCATGTCGGTGATTCGCCAGGCCTCGGTGGAGATGGAGCAGACCCAGGTCCCCAGTCTCGGCTACTTGTCCAATGTGATGGAAAACGTGCTGCGCATGCGCATCCTCTCGTTCCGCGTTCTGGTCAACCGCGATCCGGCCAGCCTGAAGGAAGCCGAGACCCGTATTGGTGTCCTGGTGGAAAAGCTGAACAAGGCCAACGCCGCCTACGCAGCGCTGCCGACCAGCGCTGGTGAGGCCGAGCTGTACAAGGCTTTTTCCGTGACCCTCGATAAATACCTGAAGGACCAGGAGAAGATGCTGGAGCTGTCTCGGCAGGACAAGGCCGACGAGCTACGTACCCACATCAATACCAGGATCAAGGAAGGCACCGACCTGATGGGTGAGCAGCTCAACAAGCTGATCGCAATGAACGTGGCCGGTGCCGGTGAGGCCTCGGCCAGCGCGGGTGAGCACTATGACACCGCGATCATGGGCATTGTCATCGTGTCGGTCATTGCCGCGATGGCCACCGTGCTGCTCGCGCTGCTGCTGACGCGCAGCATTGTCACGCCGCTCAACCGTGCGTTGGAGGCGGCGCGGGTCATTGCCGGGGGGAACCTGGTCCAGGTGATCGCGGACGATGGCAAGGATGAACCCGGGCGGTTGCTCAAGGCCCTGGCCGACATGCAAGGCAGCCTGCGCCAGACCATCGAACAGATTGCCGGTTCCGCCACCCAGTTGGGCGCGGCGGCCGAAGAACTGAGCGCGGTGACGCAGGAGTCTTCCCGTGGCTTGCAACAACAGCACAATGAAATCGAGCAGGCCGCCACGGCGGTCAACGAGATGACCGCAGCGGTGGAGGAAGTCGCCCGTAACGCGGTCTCTACTTCCGAAGCTTCGAACCAGTCGACCCAGGCGGCCCATGAAGGTCGCTCGCGCGTGGTGGAAACCGTCGACGCGATCCAGACCATGACCCACGATGTGCAGACCACCGCGTCGATGATCGAAGGCCTGGCGGTCCAGGGCCGCGATATCGGCAAGGTGTTGGACGTGATCCGTGCCATTGCGGAACAGACCAACCTGCTGGCCCTCAACGCCGCCATCGAAGCCGCTCGCGCCGGGGAGGCTGGACGCGGTTTTGCGGTGGTGGCCGACGAAGTCAGGGCCCTGGCCCATCGCACGGCGCAATCGACCCAGGAAATCGAAAAGATGGTCGCCGGCATTCAGAACGGCACGGGGCAGGCCGTGCAGTCGATGCAGCAAAGCAACCAGCGTACCCAAAGTACGTTGGAAATGGCCCGGGCCGCCGGCGTGGCGCTGGAACAGATCACCCAGTCGATCCACCAGATCAACGAACGCAACCTGGTCATCGCCAGCGCGTCGGAAGAGCAGGCCCAGGTGTCCCGTGAAGTGGACCGCAACCTGGTCAACATCCGCGACCTGGCGACCCAATCGGCCAGCGGCGCGAAACAGACCAGCGACGCGACCCATGAACTGTCGCGCCTGGCAGTGGCGTTGAACGCGATGGTGGCGCGGTTTGTGATTTGAGATAGGGTTGAGGCTGGATACCGCGCAATCAGGAGACTTACATGCGCTTTTCAGCCTTGACCCAACGCATTACCGGCGATGGCGCCGCTGCCTGGCAGATCCACGACCGGGCGCTGGCCATGCGCGAACAGGGCATGGACGTGCTGCTGTTGTCGGTGGGCGATCCGGACTTCGATACACCGCGCGCCGTCGTTGACGCCGCGGTGGGCAGCCTCCGGGCCGGGGATACCCATTATTCGGACATCCGGGGCCTGCAGGCCTTGCGCAGCAGCATTGCCCAGCGTCATCAGCGGCGCTGTGGCCAGGCGATGGGCGCCGAGCACGTCACCGTGTTACCTGGGGCGCAATGCGCGGTGTATGCGGTCGCGCAATGCCTGCTCAACCCTGGCGATGAGGTGCTTGTTGACGAGCCGATGTATGTCACCTACGAAGCGGTATTCGGTGCCTGTGGGGCGACGGTGGTGCCGGTGGCGGTGCGCCCGGAAAACGGTTTTCGGGTCGAGCCGGCTGATGTGGCCCGGCGGGTGACACCGCGCACCCGGGCGATGTTGCTCAACAGCCCGAACAACCCATCCGGTGCCAGCCTGCCGCTCGCGACCTGGCAAGGGTTGGCGCGGCTGTGCATCGAGCATGACCTGTGGCTGATCAGCGATGAGGTCTACAGCGACCTGCTGTACGAAGGCGAACACATCAGCCCGGCCAGCCTGCCGGGCATGGCCGAGCGCACCGCGACGATCAACAGCCTGTCCAAATCCCACGCCATGACCGGCTGGCGTATCGGTTGGGTCATCGGGCCTGAGCCCTTGGCCGGGCATCTGGCCAACCTGTCGTTGTGCATGCTGTTTGGCCTCCCGGACTTCGTCCAGCGCGCAGCCCAGGTTGCCCTGGAAGAGGATTTGCCTGAAGTGGCGCACATGCATGAAGAATATCGCCAGCGCCGGGATCTGGTCTGCGCGATGCTCGATGACTGCCCGGGCCTCAAACCGGTGCGGCCGGATGGCGGGATGTTCGTGATGGTCGACGTGCGCCAGACCGGCCTGGATGCCCAGGGATTTGCCGAGCACCTGCTGGAGGGCTATGGCGTTTCGGTGCTGGCCGGCGAAGCCTTCGGCCCCAGCGCGGCAGGGCACATCCGCATCGGACTGGTGGTCGACCGGACACAACTGGCGCAGGCCTGCCAGCGAATCGCGGCGTGTACGGCGGGGCTGCTGCAGGCACTTCGGGCCTGATCACTCAGCCAACTGACCCACCGCTATCGCGAGCAGGCTCGCTCCCACAAGGATTTACAGTGAACACGGAATCAATTGTGGGAGCGGGCTTGCTCGCGATGACGGCAGTACATTCAACAGAAATGCCAGCTGACCCACCGCTTTCGCGAGCAAGCCCGCTCCCACAGGACCCATGTCGATCAGCGGTTTTGTTTGCGCACCAACCTCATCACCCCGACAAAAAACACCGGCACGAACACCACGGCCAAGGTCGCGCTGATCATTCCGCCGATCACCCCGGTGCCGATGGCCTGCTGGCTCGCCGAGCTGGCCCCGGTGGCGATGGCCAGGGGCACGACGCCGAGGATGAAGGCCAGGGAGGTCATGATGATCGGCCGCAGGCGCAGGCGTGCGGCCTGCAGCGTGGCGTCGATCAGGTCATGGCCCTGGTCATACAGGCTCTTGGCGAATTCGATGATCAGGATCGCGTTCTTCGCCGAAAGGCCAATGATCGTCACCAGCCCGACCTTGAAGAACACATCATTGGGCATGCCACGCAACGACACCGCCAGCACCGCGCCCAGTACCCCCAGCGGCACCACCAGCAGCACCGAAGTGGGGATTGACCAACTCTCGTACAGCGCCGCCAGACACAAGAACACCACCAGCAGCGACAGGCCGAGCAACAGCGGCGCCTGGCTGCCGGACAGGCGTTCCTGCAAGGACAACCCGGTCCATTCCTGCCCCAGGCCCGTCGGCCCCCGCGCCACCAGCCGTTCGATTTCGGTCATGGCCTCGCCCGTGCTGTGGCCGGGTGCCGGTTCGCCGGAAATGCCAATGGCCGGGTAACCGTTGTAGCGGGTCAGCTGCGTCGGACCCTGAGTCCACTTGGCCTGGACAAACGCCGACAGCGGCACCATTTTCCCGGCGTTGTTGCGCACATGGATGTTCAGCAGGTCGGCCACCTGGCTGCGCTGGTCGCCTTGCGCCTGGACCACCACCCGCTGCATCCGTCCCTGGTTGGGGAAGTCGTTGACGTAGGCCGAGCCGACCGCGGTGGACAACACGTTGCCGACATCGGCGAAGGACACCCCCAAGGCATTCGCCTGCTTGCGATCGACTTCCAGTTGCACCTGCGGCGCCTCGGCCAGGGCGCTTTCGCGCACGTTCATCAACACCGGGCTTTTCCCCGCCGCGGCGAGCAGTTCGTCACGGGCCTGCATCAACGTGGCATGGCCGAGGCCACCGCGATCCTGCAAGCGGAACTCGAAACCACTGGAGGTTCCGAGGCCGTCCACCGGTGGCGGCAGCACGGCAAACGCCATGGCGTCCTTGATCGCACCGAAGGCCTGGTTGGCCCGGTCGGCAATCGAGCCGGCCGAGTCGTCACTGCCACGCTCGGACCAATCCTTGAGCGTCGTGAACGCCAGTGCCGCATTCTGTCCGCTGCCGGAAAAGCTGAAACCGAGGATCACCGTGCTGTCGCCCACGCCCGGTTCGCCGGCATTGTGGGCTTCGATCTGCTCGACCACCTGCACCGTGCGGTTCTTGCTCGCACCGGGAGGCAGCTGGATGTCGGTGATGGTGTAACCCTGGTCTTCCACCGGCAGGAATGAAGAGGGCAGGCGACTGAACAGCAGGCCCATGCCCACCAGCAGCACACCGTAGACCAACAGGTAGCGCCCGCTGCGCTTGAGGGCATAGGCGACCCAGCCTTGATAGCGCTCACCCAACTGGTCGAAGCGGCGATTGAACCCGCCGAAGAACCCACCTCTGGCGTGGTGCTCCCCCGGGTTGATCGGCTTGAGCAAGGTGGCACAGAGGGAGGGCGTCAAGCTCAGGGCCAGGAAGGCCGAGAACAGGATCGACGTTGCCATGGACAACGAGAACTGCCGATAGATCACGCCCACCGAACCCGGCATGAACGCCATCGGGATAAACACCGCCACTAGCACCAGTGTGATGCCGATGATCGCCCCGGTGATCTGCCCCATGGCCTTGCGCGTCGCTTCCCTGGGCGACAGTCCTTCGCTGGCCATGATCCGTTCGACGTTCTCCACCACCACAATGGCGTCGTCCACCAGGATGCCGATCGCCAGGACCATGCCGAACATGGTCAGCACATTGATGGAGAAACCCAGGACGAGCATGGTCGCAAACGTGCCCATCAGCGCCACCGGCACCACCAGCGTCGGGATCAAGGTATAGCGGATGTTCTGCAGGAACAGGAACATCACCGCGAACACCAGCAGCATGGCCTCGCCAAGGGTATACACCACTTTGGTGATCGAGACTTTGACGAACGGCGAGGTGTCGTAAGGGATCTTGTACTCGACCCCCGCCGGGAAGTAGCGCGCCAGTTCATCCATCTTCGCCCGCACCAGGGTTGCGGTTCTGAGGGCATTGGCCCCCGGCGAGAGTTGCACGCCCACGGCGGTGGACGGCTTGCCGTTGAGCCGCGTGGAAAACTGGTACTCCTGGCTGCCGATCTCCACCCGTGCCACGTCGCCGATGCGCACGGTCGAGCCATCGGTATTGGCCTTGAGCACGATGTCGGCGAACTCTTCGGGCGTCGACAATTGCCCCTTGACCAGCACCGTCGCGGTCATTTCCTGAGTGGGGCGCGCCGGCAGGTCGCCGATGCTGCCCGCGGAAACCTGGGCGTTCTGCGCCACGATGGCGGCGTTGACGTCGGCTGGGGTCAAGTTGAAGCCGAGCAGTTTCTGCGGGTCGATCCAGATCCGCATCGCCCGTTCGGCGCCGTACAACTGCGCCTTGCCGACACCGTCCAGGCGCTTGATCTCGTTCATCACGTTGCGCGCCAGGTAGTCGCTGAGGGCCACGTCGTCGAGCTTGCCGTCGCTGGAGGTGAGGGTGATCAGCAGCAGGAAACCGGCCGAGACCTTGTCCACCTGCAAGCCCTGCTGGGTGACGGCCTGGGGCAAGCGCGACTCAACGGCCTTGAGGCGGTTCTGCACATCGACCTGGGCCAGCTCCGGGTTTGTGCCGGGTTGGAACGTCGCGGTGAGGGTGGCGCTGCCGAGGCTGCTCTGGGAAGCGAAGTACAACAGGTTATCGGCACCGTTGAGTTCTTCCTCGATCAGGCTGACCACGCTCTGGTCCACGGTTTGCGCCGACGCGCCCGGGTAGGTGGCGGAGATCTCGATCTGTGGGGGCGCGACGTCCGGGTACTGGGCCACCGGCAACTGCGGGATCGCCAGCACACCGGCCAGGATGATAAACAACGCAACCACCCAGGCGAACACCGGGCGGTCGATAAAGAACTGCGGCATGGCAAAGGACCTGATTACTGACCAGGGAGCTGGGCAAGTGGAAGAGGGGAGTTGTCGATCCGGACTTTTTCACCGGGCCGGGCGTGTTGCAGACCTTCGACGACAATTCGATCGCCCGGCTTCAAGCCCTGGGTGACGATCCAGCGATCATCCTGCGCCGCGCCCAGCGCTACCGGTTGCACGCTGACGGTCTGCTCGGCGTCGAGCAGCAGCACCTGGGCGATCCCGGCGCTGTCACGCAGGATGGCCCGTTGCGGCACGCTGATGCCTTGGCGGTCGACGGCTTGCTCCAGGCGCACGCGTACGAAGCTGCCCGGCAGCAGGTCGAGGTCGGGGTTGGGAAATTCGCTGCGCAAGGTGATCTGGCCGGTGCCCGGGTCAACGGTGATGTCGGCGAACAACAGTTTGCCCGGCAGCGGGTACAGGCTGCCATCGTCCTGGATCAGCGTGGCCTTGGCCTGATCCGGCTCGACTTGCTGCAGGTGGCCGGCGCGCAGGGCCCGGCGCAATTCGTTGAGTTCGCGGGTCGATTGCGTCAGGTCGGCATGGATCGGATTCAACTGCTGGATGAGCGCCAGGGGGGTGGTTTCGTTCTGCCCCACCAGTGCGCCTTCGGTTACCAGCGCCCGACCGATGCGCCCGGCAATCGGTGCGGTAACGGTGGCATAACCGAGGTTCAACCTGGCCCGTTCCACGGCTGCCTTGCTGGCGGCGACATCCGCCGCGGTCTGGCGCGCAGCGGCGCGGGCATTGTCGTAATCCTGGCCGCTGATGGCGTTGTCCTCGATCAGGCGCGAGTAGCGCTGCGCCTGCAAACGGGCCTGGAAGGCGTTGGCCTCGGCCTTGCGCAACGCCGCGTCGGCGCTGTCCAGGTCGGCCTTGTACGGCGCCGGGTCGATGCGAAACAGCACGTCGCCTTTCTTCACATCGCTGCCTTCGCGATAGACCCGTTGCAACACCACGCCGGGCACCCGCGCCCGCACTTCGGCGGTGCGTGGCGCTGCAATCCGCCCGCTCAGCTCGCTGCTGATGGACAGCGGCCGGGCTTCGATGGTTTCGATGGCCACGCTGGCCAGCGGCGCTTCGTCCGTGGGCGGCGCGGCGCTGTCACAGGCGCTCAGCGACAGCGCCCCGAGCAGCAGGCCCAGCGTGGCGAGAGAGTTCTTTGGCATGGTGCATCCCCAATAATGAGCGGTGCCATGCTACGGCGCAGAGGCGGGAGGATCGGTAAAGCTTTGTAGGGGGTGTGTGAAATTGTGTAAGGGTTTTGCGCCGGGTTGGGTGGGGGCGTATATCCTTGGCAACTTGATTTCTTCAGTGACTGTCATGACGCCTTCGCGGGCAAGCCCGCTCCCACAGGAGTTCGCGTGAACCCTGTGGGAGCGGGCTTGCCCGCGAAGGCGGTCGATCAGGCGCCACAGCACTATTCTGGATACACCCCATGCCCAACATCCTCTTGGTCGAAGACGACACCGCGCTGTCCGAGCTGATCGCCAGTTACCTGGAACGCAACGGCTATCAAGTCAGCGTGCTCGCCCGTGGCGATCACGTGCGTGAGCGGGCGCGGGTCAGTCCGCCGGATCTGGTGATCCTCGACCTGATGCTGCCAGGCCTGGACGGCTTGCAGGTTTGCCGCCTGCTGCGGGCCGATTCGGCGACCTTGCCGATCCTGATGCTCACCGCCCGGGACGACAGCCAAGACCAGGTGCTGGGCCTGGAAATGGGCGCCGACGATTACGTCACCAAACCCTGCGAGCCGCGGGTCTTGCTGGCACGGGTGCGGACCTTGTTGCGGCGCAGCAGCCTCACCGAGCCACAGACCGCCAATGACCGCATTCTGATGGGCAACCTGTGCATCGACTTGTCCGAGCGCACCGTGAACTGGCGCGGGCAACCGGTGGAACTGTCCAGCGGCGAATACAACCTGCTGGTGGTGCTGGCCCGTCATTCCGGCGAAGTGCTGAGTCGCGACCAGATCCTGCAACGCCTGCGCGGCATCGAATTCAACGGCACCGACCGCTCGGTGGACGTGGCGATCTCCAAGTTGCGGCGCAAGTTCGACGACAACGCCGGCGAAGCGCGCAAGATCAAGACGGTGTGGGGCAAGGGCTACCTATTCAGTCGCTCCGAGTGGGAATGCTGAGCCGATGTGGAAGCTGCTGATTCGCCTTTACCTGGTCACCATCGTGTCCTACAGCGCGGCGATCTACCTGATGCCGGAGCTGGTGATCCGCTTGTTCCACGAACGTTTCATGACTTACAACCTCGACCATTCCCGTGGCCTGCAAACCCTGATGGCCAGGCAGTTCCATGCCGTGCCCAGCGAGCAGTGGCCGGCGCTGGCGGCACAGATGGACAAGGAATTCGAGCCGTTGCACATCGAGCTGGCCGCCATTGAGGACCCGGGTTTCAGCACGGCCGAACAGGCGCGTCTCAAGCGCGGTGAGAATGTGGTGCGCCTCGGTGACTGGGCCTGGCGAACCCTGGCGGTCGCGCCGCTGGATGAGCGCACGGCGGTCAAAATGATCGTTCCGCCGGACCCGGCCGACGTCAACTGGCTTTACTGGAGCATAAACGTGCTCATCGGCGCGACGCTGCTTGCCTGCCTGTTGCTCTGGTTGCGGCCGCACTGGCGCGATCTGGAGCGGCTCAGGAGCACCGCCGAGCGCTTCGGCAAAGGTCACCTGGGCGAGCGCACGCAGATCGCGTCCAGCTCGAACATCGGCAGCCTGGCCCATGTGTTCGACACCATGGCCGGCGATATCGAAAAGCTGCTCAACCAGCAGCGCGACCTGCTCAACGCCGTCTCCCATGAACTACGCACGCCGCTGACCCGGCTCGACTTCGGCCTGGCCCTGGCGCTGTCCGACGATTTGCCGGCGGCCAGTCGCGAGCGCCTGCAAGGGCTCATCGCGCACATTCGCGAGCTGGATGAACTGGTGCTGGAGTTGCTCTCCTACAGCCGTCTGCAAAACCCCGGGCGCTTGCCCGAACGGGTCGAAGTGCCGCTGGACGAATTCATCGACAGCATCCTGGGCAGTGTCGACGAAGACCTGGCGGCGCCGGACGTAGTGATCGATGTGTTGTTGCACGGCTCGCTGGAACGTTTCGTGCTCGACCCGCGCCTGACCGCGAGGGCTTTGCAGAACCTGCTGCGCAACGCCATGCGCTATTGTGAAAGACGGATCCAGGTCGGCGTGCTGGTGGGTGATCAAGGCTGTGAAATCTGGGTCGACGATGACGGCATCGGCATCCCGGACGACGAGCGCGAGCGGGTCTTCGAGCCGTTCTACCGCCTGGACCGCAGCCGCGACCGTGCCACGGGCGGTTTCGGTCTTGGCCTGGCCATCAGCCGCCGCGCCCTGGAAGCCCAGGGCGGTAGCTTGACGGTGGAAGCCTCGCCACTGCGCGGGGCGCGGTTCAGGCTGTGGCTGCCCACTCCATCACCCTGATCAATAGGATCCCCGTGGCGAGGGAGCTTGCTCCCGTCGGATGGCGAAGCGGCCCCTCCAGCCTCACCCGAACAAACCCGCCGCAATATTGATCGAAAACCCCAGGATCGCCGTGTTGAACACGAACCCGATCAACGATTGCGCCAGAACGATCTTGCGCAGCTGGCGGGTGGCGACGCCCACGTCCGAGGTCTGCACCGCGACCCCGATGGTGAAAGAGAAGTACAGGAAGTCCCAATAATTGGGCGTGGTCAGGCCCTCTGCGAATCGCAGGGCCGGCTCCTTGCCCTCCCAGGTGTAATACAGTCGCGCATAGTGGACGCTGAAGATCACCCCGATCAGCAGCCAGGAACCGATGACCGTCATCGCCGTGAAGCCGTAATGCAAGAGCTTGTCGGTGGCCTGCAGGTCGCGGCTGCCGGCCAGTTCGAAGGTAATGGTGGCAAGGCTGGCCAAGGCCGCGATGCAGACCGTGAACAAAACCAGCCCGGCGTTTTCATCCTCGATTTCGGCGATGCGCCTGACGTCCGGTGCTTTGGCTCGCACGGTCAGCCACGACATGAGCGCCAGATAAATCCAGACCCCGGCATTCCAGCCGATCAGGATTTTGCTGATGACACTGTCCGCAGGGACCAGGATGCCCACTGCCAGGCCAACGGCCATGGCGCTGGATAGACGCGGGTGGGTGCGGGCGAGAAAGGGCATGGAGGCTCACTGTCCGGGAGATAGGCGCCTAGTATGCTCAGGCCAAGGCATATTCGGCTATGGCACGATTGAATGTGGGAGCGAGCCTGCTCGCGATAGCGGTGGGTCAGCTTGCGACGTTGTTGCAGGTGCTGGCCCCATCGCGAGCAGGTCGCTCCCACATTTTTCCAAGGTGGAAAAATTCAGATTGGCCACCCCTCATCCACCGGCGAAATGTCTTTCGTCGCAAATATTCCCCGCTGATGGCTTTTTGATGGCTGCTTGCAATGTGATTGCGTACAATCGCGGCTTTCAACCGGGCATGGAGGCAGTCCGACTCTCCCGTCACGAGAACACTCCATGCTCATTGGTACGTATTCCCCCGCGCTCGTTTCCATTTCCCTGTTTGTTGCCGTATTGGCGTCCTACACCGCGCTGGACCTGGCTGGGCGTATCGCCACCACCCAGGGACACGCGGCGCACCTGTGGATGGGTGGGGGCGCCTTGGCGATGGGGGTGGGCGTCTGGTCCATGCACTTCATCGGCATGCTGGCGTTCAGCTTGCCGGTGGAGCTTGGCTACGATACTTCTATCACTGCGCTGTCGCTGCTGATCGCCATCGTGTCTTGTGGTTTTGCCTTGTGGCTGGTGAGCCAGCCCAGTCTGCCAACATGGCAGTTGGCTTTTGGCGCGCTGATCATGGGCGCGGGCATCAGTGGCATGCATTACACCGGTATGGCTGCATTGCAGATGCAGCCGGGCATCGACTATGACCCGACGCTGTTCGGGGCTTCGCTGGTCATTGCTGTCGGTGCCTCTGCGGCGGCGTTGTGGATTGCCTTTCGTCTGCGCCAGAATAGCCCTCACGTGCGCCTGGCCCGGGCCGGTGCTGCAGTGTTCATGGGCATCGCCATTGTCGGCATGCACTACACCGGGATGGCCGGGGCGCAGTTTCGCGACGGCAGTTTCTGTGGTGCCTTGGACGGGCTGAGCGGCAAGGGCCTGGACAATGTGGTGCTGATCACCACCCTGGCGGTACTGGCCATCGCCTTGTTGACCTCGATCCTCGACGCACGCCTGGAAGCCCGCACCGCCGAGCTGGCCCAATCCCTGACCCTGGCCAACCGCGAGCTGACGCAGTTGGCATTGCACGACCCGCTGACCGGTTTGCCCAACCGCGTGCTGCTGGCCGACCGCATCGACCAGGCCATGCACCGCGTGGAGGAGCAGGGGGGCTGTTTTGCCTTGATGTTCATCGACCTCGATGGTTTCAAGCCGGTCAACGACGCTTTCGGTCACCACATGGGCGATCTGTTGCTGCGGGACGTGGCCCTGCGTCTGCGTGAAGACTTGCGCAGCCAGGACACCCTGGCGCGGATCGGCGGGGATGAATTCGTATTGCTGGTGCAGTTGGCCGAGCCCGACGATGCCTTGCGCCTGGCCGCCCGTCAGGTCGGGTTGATTGGCCGCACGTTCCGGGTAGCCGAGCATGATCTGCAGATCTCCGCCAGCGTTGGCATTGCGGTGTACCCGGGTAATGGCTGCAACGCCGAAGAACTGTTGATGAATGCCGACGCGGCGATGTACCACGCCAAGGGCGCGGGCAAAAACGGCTACAGCTTTTTCGACGCTTCGATGAACAGCAACGCCCGCAAGCAATTGCAACTGCTCCAGGACTTGCGCGTCGCCGTCGAACAGCAGCAGTTCAGCCTGTATTACCAACCCAAGTTCGACGCCGTCCTCGGTCGTCCGGTAGGCGCCGAGGCCTTGTTGCGCTGGACCCATCCGACCCAGGGCCTGCTGATGCCCGACACCTTCATTGACCTGGCGGAAAAGACCGGGTTGATCATCCCCATCGGCGAATGGGTGCTGAACGAAGCCTGCCGCCAGATGCGCGAATGGTACGTGCTCGGTTACACCGACTGGCGCATCGCAGTGAACCTTTCGGCCTTGCAGTTCTGTCATACCGGGTTGGTGCAGAGTGTCGCCAAGGCACTGGAGACCCATCACCTGCCGGCCAACAGCCTGACCCTGGAAATCACCGAAACTACCGCCATGAGCGATGCAGACGCGAGCATGACGGTGCTGCAGCAACTGTCCGATATGGGCGTGGACCTGTCCATCGACGACTTTGGCACCGGCTATTCCAGCCTGATGTACCTCAAGCGCCTGCCGGCCAACGAGCTGAAGATCGATCGCGGCTTCGTCCGCGACCTGGAGCACGACAGCGATGACGCGGCCATCGTCTCCGCCATCGTCGCCCTCGGCCAGGCCCTGGGCTTGCGGATCGTGGCCGAAGGGGTAGAGACCGACGTGCAGCAGGACTTCCTGACCCAGTTGGGCTGCGATTCGCTTCAGGGCTACCTGCTGGGCCATCCGCTGCCGGCCGAGCGCTTCCTCCTCGACATCCGCCAGGCGAAACGCGTGGCGATGGCCTGACACGCATCTAAAGGCCCCTGAAAAACCGGTGGGAGCGAGCCTGCTCGCGATAGCGGTGGGTCAGTTTGCAAGAATGTTGGCTGTGCCGCCGTTATCGCGAGCAGGCTCGCTCCCACAGTGTCGGGGGATCACAAAATTTCTGTTTACCACAGACCGCTGTGGGAGCCTTCACAGCAAAAAGGAATGAATTGCCGCCGTTGAAGTCCCAGTTCAGTACCCTGAATAACTGGAGTTTTTCTATGCGCAAGTCACCCCTGATCGCCAGCCTGGTCCTGATCGCCGGTCTCGGAGCCCTCGGCCCCGTGGCACAAGCGGCGCAAGCCACCGGAGATGCGGTGGAGCATTCGCCCAACAATGGGCGCCGATTGGTGGAAGCCGACCGTACGCCCGCCGAATACCAGCGCTCGGAAAAAGCCATCAAGAACTGGAAAGAAAAGGGCCTCGAAGCCCCGGACGAGGGTTCGCAATGGGTGCAGATCAATGACAAATACGTGATGGTGGTGATCGCCTCCGGTCGGATTCTCAAGATCACCCCCGCCACGCGTTAAGCCATCAGAGCACTTCGCCTTTGTCCCACAGGTGAACCAGCTCGCCGGGTGCCTGGTCCTCAGGCACCTTGAGCACCATTTCGTCATCCTGGTCGTTGGCGCGGTAGCGCACCTCGATCTGGAAAAAGCGCTGATCGCCACGACCGGGCGCAGGCGCGGCCAGTGGCAGGCAACCTTCCAGCAAGGAACAGATGCGCGTGCGCTGGGTAATGTCGCACTGGGCGAATTCGATTTCCCGTGGGCGGGTCAAGGCGTGAATGGCCGCCACGCCGCCCTGGCGTGACAGCCGTACCACCGCGTTGTCATCGAGGTCTGGAAGGGTTTTCATCAACTCTCCTGTGTCAGGTCGACGCCGACCTGGTGCCAGCCGTTCTGCACCGCTTGCACCTCCCGGATACCAAAGCGCTGGCGGGCGTGCTCGACGGTCAGGCGGGCGAAGTCGCTGAAGGAGGCGTCGTTGGCCAGTCTTCTATCGCACAAGGTTTCATACCAGATCCGGCCGGCTTTTTCCCAGGCAAATCCGCCCAGCGTGGTCGCCACCAGATAAAAGGCGCGGTTGGGGATGCCCGAGTTGATGTGCACGCCGCCGTTGTCCTCGCGGGTGATGACGAACTCGCGCATGTGCGCCGGCTGTGGGTCCTTGCCCAGCAGCGGGTCATTGTAGGCAGTGCCGGGGTTGGACATGCTGCGCAGGCCGTCACCGTTGATCTTGTCGGTGAGCAGGTCGGCGCCGATCAGCCAGTCCGCCTGGTCGGCGGTCTGTTCGAGCACGAACTGCTTGACCAGCACGCCGAACACGTCGGAGACAGACTCGTTCAACGCGCCGGACTGGTTGGCGTAGACCAACCCGGCTTCACTTTCGGTGACGCCGTGGGTCAGTTCGTGGGCCACCACGTCCAGGGAACGAGTGAAGCGCTGGAAGATTTCGCCATCGCCGTCGCCGAATACCATTTGCGCGCCATTCCAAAAGGCGTTCTGGTAACCCTGGCCATAATGCACGCTGCCCACCAGGGCGAAGCCCTTGTTGTCGATGGAGTCGCGGCCCAGGACTTTCCAGAAAAAATCATAGGTGGCGCCGAGGGCATCGTAGGCCTCGTCGACGGCTGGGTCGCCACTGGCCGGCTGGCCTTCCAGGCGTATCGGCTGGCCGGGCAGTTCCATGCTGTTCCGGGCATCATGCACGCTGCGTTGCGGGTGCCCGGCCTGGCCCGGCTTGGGCAGTTTCGCGGCGGCCGGTGGCGTGCTCGGCGGGCCAGGGTTGTGCCGCAGGTTGCGCACGTGGGTCAGCGTGCCGAGGGCGCTGGAACGCTGTTGCTCGGAGCCATGGGCAATGATGCGATTGAGGATGTACGGAGGAATGAAACTGTGAATCGGGCGAGAGTCGAACATCAGAAAATCCTTATCTGAACGGCAGGGCGATACCCATGTGAACCGAAGTGGTTCCAGCGGTTCCCCACTGATGGGGCACAAACCATGCGGTAGGCGCAAAGCTTGCCAGACACGCCGATTTCTGCGAAAACCCGCGCCTCGAACCACACGGAAATGCTCCATGAACGAAGAACTGCACATCATCGACCTGCAACAGGGCGATGGTAAAAGCGTAGTCAAAGGCGCGCTGATCACCACCCAATACCGTGGCACGCTCGAAGACGGCACCGAATTCGATTCATCCTACAGCCGTGGCAAACCGTTCCAGTGCGTGATCGGCACCGGCCGCGTGATCAAGGGGTGGGACATCGGGTTGATGGGCATGCGGGTCGGCGGCAAGCGTCAGCTGAAAGTGCCGGCGCACCTGGCCTACGGCGAACGTTCCGTGGGCGCCCACATCAAGCCCAATGCCAATCTCATCTTTGAAATCGAGCTGTTGGAAGTGCTGACCCGGGACGATTGAACGGCGCCGGTCGATCAGGACGTTACAACGCCGGGGGATCGCTGAACAACGGGATGCGACCGTTGACAGAGGGGCGGTAGCGCCAGGCCAACTGAGCCAGGCCTGGTGCTCGCTGGAGTATCGTCCCTAGCGCGGCTTGGGCGATGAGCAGTGCCAGGTGTTGACCGGGGCATTCGTGCTGCCCGGTCCCGAAACTGAAGCTGCGGCGGTTCGGGCGGTCCAGCAGTAAGGCGTCGGGTTGCGGGTTGAGCAGTGGATCGCGGTTGGCCGAGGCCAGCAGCACCAGGATCGCATCGCCGGGGTGCAAAACCCTCCCGAGGATCTCGCAGGGGGTGGCGACGAATCGGCGAGTGTTTTGCACCGGTGGGTCGAAGCGTTGGACTTCCGCCAGCAGCGAGCTGATTTGCTTGGGCTCATTCCTGATCGCCTGATACAGCGCCGGATGGTGGATCAGCGCCAGCACTGTGTTGCCGATCAGGCCGGCCGTGGCTTCATAGGTCTGTGCGAGCAGGCCGATCAGGTTGGCAATGAGGCCGTCCGGATCGGCCTCTTTGAAATCTTGGCAGATGCGCGCTGACAAAAGGCTGTCCCGCGCATCGATCCGCGCCTGGAACAACGTGATCAATTGCTCGGTGGCCCGGTGTGCGGCGTCCAACTGCGTGGCGTGGCTGAGGGGCGACAGACAGGCGACGAAACGCCCCGTCAGTTCGCTGACCAGGCGACTGTCCGCCGGGTTGAAGCCCAGCAATGTCGCCACCACGCTGGTCGGCCAAATGAACTGCGCATGGTGCAGGCCTGCGGCGCCGTCCCTGAGAAAACGCGTCCTGACCAGCGCCTCGACCTGATGGGGATCGATGTCCTGTAACCCTGGCGCAATCGCCGCCCTCGGGCAACGCTGCCGGTCTCCTTCGTTCATCCGCATCAGTCGCCCGAACACCTGGCCGGCAGGACCCGCGGCAATTGCCTTGGGCACCGGCTCGTGAGTGGGGCGCACCTGGCAGGCCGGATGGCGCAGCACGGCGCACACCGCCTCGGCGCTGCTGGCGATCCACAGGTTGAGTTCGGGATCGAATGCCAGGCCACCGGCGCTGCGCAACGTGGCGTAGAAAGGGTAGGGATCGCTGTGCGTCGCGGCGGTGATCGGGTCCATGGAGCGCTGCCTGTTCGTGATGGAGAAAGTGTTGCTACTATCCCCAGACGCTGCATGGCTTGATTCGTCGGGGAGCGAAATATGGACGCAGAACTACATGACCGGGGCGTCTCTCAAGTGGCCGCGGCCATTGCCGAGCCGGCCCGCACTCGAATGCTCTGTGCATTGATGGATGGTCATGCTCGGACCAGCACGGAGTTGGCCAGCATCGCCGACGTCAGCGCGTCCACCGCCAGCGCCCACTTGGCGAAGCTCAAGGACCTGGCCCTGGTGCGCCTGCATGTCCAGGGCCGTCATCGCTACTACAGCCTGGCGGACAAGCGCGTCGCCCAGGCCCTTGAGGCGTTGATGGTGATCGGCCAGGACGCCGCGCCGACCTTCACCTCGCGCACACCGGATCGCCTGCAATTTGCCCGTACCTGCTACGACCACATGGCCGGTACTTTGGCCGTGCGGCTGCATGACCGCCTGCTGGAGGCTGGATGGCTGGTGGAGGTGGACGGGCCAGGTTATCGGCTGAGTGAGTCGGGCGAAAAGTTGTTCGAGGGGTTGGGCATTGACGTACAGGTGCTCGCCACCCAACGGCGCCGATTTGCCTGCCCCTGCCTGGACTGGAGCATGCGCCGTCCACACCTGGGCGGCGCCTTGGGGGCGGCGTTGCTGCACGTGGCGATCAAACGCAAGTGGCTGATTCAGGACCGGGACAGCCGGGCGCTGGGGTTGACCGCCAGCGGTCGCAAGGAAATTGCGCGGCGGTTTGGCGTTAACGTCGAGAGGGATGTCGCGCCGGCTGACGCTATCGCGAGCAGGCTCGCTCCCACAGTGGAATTGCGTTGACCGCAGACTCCACGAACACCCCGAAACCCTGTGGGAGCGGGCTTGCCCGCGAAGACGTCGTGTCAGTCGACACCAATGCTGGCCGAACCGCCGCCTTCGCGAGCAAGCCCGCTCCCACAAGGGTCCATGCCAGTGTGGCTGATCAATGTGGGAGCGAGCCTGCTCGCGATGGCGATATCCGCCACACCGCCGCCATCAAGGCAGGCTCACGCCATATGCCGCCGCCGATACTCGTCCGGCGTGGTGCCCATCATCTTGCGGAACATGCTGATGAACGCCGAGGCGCTGTTGTAGCCCAGGTCCAGGCCGATGGTTTCCACGGTCTGGCCCCGTTCGAGCCGGGCCAGGGCTTCGATGACTTTCAGGCGCTGGCGCCATTCCATCAATGACATGCCCAGATCCCGCTGTGCCCGGCGCATCAGCGTGCGCTCGGTGGTGTGGGCGGCGCGAGCCAGTTCCGGCAGCGAACGTGGATCGCCGGGGTTGGCCTCCAATGTCCGCAATACCGAGCCCAACAACGGGTCGTCGGAGGAGGGCAGGTAGCTGCCGACATGGGGCGCCTGGGTTAGCTTGTCCACCAGCACCTGAAGCAGCCGCTGCTGTTCGGGCGTTTGCGACTGGCCCGGCGGGTCGCTGCGCAGTTCTTCGAGCAGTGCGCGGATCAACGGGCTCAAGGTCAACGCGCAAGCCTCGGTCGGCAACGCAGCGCACAGTTCCGCCGCCAGATACAACGAGCAGTGACAGGCCTCATGCCGATTGAACCCGACATGTTCCAGGTCCGGCGGCAGCCAGATACCGTACTGCGGTGGCGCCAGGTAATGGTGCCCGGCGGTCTCGATCTCCATGACCCCGCTGTAGGAATAGACGAATTCGCCCCAGGCATGCCGGTGGCGGGGGTAGGTGGCATGTGCGGGCATGCAGGCGCTGCGAAAATAAATCGGCACGGGCAGGGCCGTTTCGAACGGCGGGATCTTCACGTGCTGGGCAGGCATGGACATATCGACGGCTCTGACGGAATACCGGGATGGCTTGTCGGGTAATCACTATATCCAGCAAAGCTGTCAGGCAGACAATCCTTTCATCGAATTCAACCAAGGACTGTTCCCATGACCACTCGCCGCGCCTTGGATGGCCAGGTCTGTGCCCTGATGACCGGCCTCTGCGCCATCTGGGGTTTCCAGCAAGTTGCGATCAAGGCCAGCGCTGCCGACATGGCGCCGATGCTGCAACTGGGCCTGCGCTCTGCCATCGCTGCGGTGCTGGTCTGGCTGCTGGTGCGGGCCCGTGGCGAGCGCCTGTCCCTGGCCGATGGCAGTTGGCGCCCGGGGTTGCTGGTGGGCTTGCTGTTTGCCCTGGAGTTCGTGCTGGTGGGCGAAGGCCTGCGCCACACGACGGCGTCGCACATGGTGATCTTCCTCTACACCGCGCCAATGTTCGCCGCCCTTGGGCTGCACTGGAAACTGCCCAGCGAACGCCTCAAGCCTTTGCAGTGGACGGGCATCGGCGTGGCGTTCGCCGGGGTCGTGGTGGCCTTCAGTGGCGGGTCGGGTGCGGCGAACGGCAGCTCGCTGCTCGGTGATGGCATGGGCCTGCTGGCCGGCGTGCTCTGGGGCGCGACCACAGTAACGGTGCGCTGTTCGCGATTGACGGACCTGCCCGCCAGCCAGACGCTGCTGTATCAACTGGTCGGCGCTGGTGTCGTGCTCATCGCACTGGCGGCGATCCTCGGGCAAGCGACGACGATCAACCCTACGCCGCAACTGCTGGCCAGCCTGGCGTTCCAGGTGCTGCTGGTGTCGTTCGCCAGTTTCCTGATCTGGTTTTCGCTGCTGCGCCGTTACCTGGCCTCGCAACTGGGCGTGCTGTCGTTCATGACACCGTTGTACGGCATCGGCTTTGGTGTGTGGCTGCTGAACGAGCCGCTGGAGCCGAACTTCATTGCCGGCGCCGTTCTGGTGCTGAGCGGTATCTTGCTGGTCAGCGGCTACGGCTGGATTCGCGAGCGCTGGGGGCAAGGGGCGCCATTGCGGCGCGGGTAGCCAAAACGAAGCGTAAAAGTGTCAGCATTCGATCGTTCCCACGCTCTGCGTCACTAGTGTCCGGTAAAACCTTTCAGAGCTGAAGGCTGCCTTGGGCAGCCTTCAGCTCTGTTCGCTTTTGCCTTCGGTATTCAAGCTGTTCGATGCTCAATGGGCGTTCAAACAAGCTG
>NZ_JAGGOF010000089.1 GCF_018614775.1 Pseudomonas fluorescens | reverse complement strand
AAGACAGTTGCTCCCACAAGGAGGATTGGGGTTAGCCGTAGAAACGTGGGCGCTCAGGCAAGTCGACCTTGACGATCTGCCCACTCTGCTGCGCTTCGATACAGGCATCGGCCGCCACGGCCGCCGCGAAGCCATCCCAGGCCGACGGCCCGCCGACCTGCCCGGCGCGCACGCCGTCGATGAACGCTTGCAGTTCGACGTCATACGCGGCGATGAAGCGGTCCTTCCAGTCCATCAGGATCGCGTTGGACAACTTGGCACCGCTGCGCAGTTGCACCTGGGAGGGTTCTGGCAGCTTGGCGATGCCGGTCTCCCCCACCACTTCGCACTGGATGTCGTAGCCGTACTGACAGTTGACGAACACCTCCACGTCGATGCGCGTGCCCCTGACGGTTTCCAACAGGACGATCTGCGGGTCGCGCAGGTGCGCCAGGGCCTTGCTGGTCTTGCGCGGGAACACCACCTGCACCGAGACGTAATCATCGGCCAACAGCCAGCGCAGCACATCCAGCTCGTGGATCAGGGTGTCGGTGATCGCCATGTCAGTCTTGTAGTTCTCACCCACCCGCGGGTTGCGGTGGGCGCAGTGCAGCATCAGCGGTTCGCCGATCTGGCCGTTGTCGATCACGGCCTTGAGCGCCCGGTAGCCTTCGTCGTATGGGCGCATGAAGCCGACCTGCACCAGGCGCTTGCCATGGGCCACTTCGGCGTCGACGATCCTGCGACAGCCTTCGGCGGTGACCGCCAGGGGCTTTTCACAGAACACCGGTTTACCCGCCGCAATCGCCGCCAGCACGAACTCTTCATGGCTCGGCCCCCAGGAGGTGACCAGGATCGCTTCCACCTCCGGCGCCTTGATCAGCGCATGCCCGTCCGGGTAGACCTCGGCGGTCAGGTTCAGATCAGCCACTACCTTGGCGGCCTGAGCGAGGTTGATGTCGGTCACCGCCACCACCTGGCTGTTGAGCAAGGTCTGGCTGCAACGACGGATATGGTCCTGGCCGATGGCCCCGGTGCCGATGACGCCCAGCTTCAAAGACATGTAGAACTCCTTAAGGAATCGCGCATTAATACTGACGGGCCTGGGCCAGTCGTTCATTGAGGGTCTTGGCGACGGCATCGGTGCGGGCGCTGGTGGAGACTTGCGCCACGCCCACCCGCCACCAGGACAGATAGCTGTGGATCATGGTCTTGGGCAGGACCTTGATGTCGATCAGGGTGGAGACCGTCTGCAAACGCGCATCGGCCAGGGCGGCGTGCAGTTCGTCGAGGGTCTTCACCTTATAGGTCTTGCAACCGTAGGCCGCCGCGCTCATGGCGAAGTCCACCGGCACAAAGCCGCCGTCGAGCTTGCCAGTCTCCGGGCTGCGGAAACGGAACTCGGTGGCGAAGCTGTCCATGCCGTTCCCCATCTGCAAGTTGTTGATGCAGCCGAAGGTCATGTTGTCCAGCAACACCACGTTGATCTTGCGCCGCTCCTGGATCGAGGTCGCCAGCTCCGAATGCAGCATCATGTAGGAGCCGTCCCCCACCAGCGCATAAACCTCTTTATCCGGCTCGGCGAGTTTCACCCCGAGCGCCGCATTCACTTCGTAACCCATGCACGAATAGCCGTACTCAAGGTGATAGGTGTTCACCCCCTTGCTGCGCCAACTGCGCTGCAAGTCACCGGGCAGGCTGCCGGCCGCGGCGACGATGATTGCATCATCGGCCAGGACCTCGTTGAGCGTGCCCAGTACACGGCTCTGGGTCAGGCAGGAGCCGGTGAGCTCGATGAATTCGCGGAACACCGCCGGGTCCATGTGATCGTTGATTTCCGGGACGAAATCCTCAAGCTGATAATCGGCCTGGTAGACCCGGTCCACTTCGGCGTCCAGTTGCGCCTTGGCATCGGCGACCTGCCCACCCCATTCGGCGCGATAGTCGCCCAACGCGGCAGACAATGCCTCCAGCCCGGAACGGGCATCGGCCAACAGTTGCACGCCGTCGAGCTTCAAGGCATCGCACGGGCTGATGTTGAGGTTGAGGAACTGCACGCCCGGCTGGCGAAACAACCATTTCGAGCCCGTGGTGAAATCGCTGTAGCGGGTGCCGATACCGATGATCAGGTCCGCCTCGGCGGCCAGCAGGTTCGCCGCCAGGCAGCCGGTTTCACCGACGCCACCGACGTTCAGCGGATGGCTGGAGACCAGCGCGCTCTTGCCGGCCTGGGTCTCGGTGAAGGGAATGTCGAAGCGCTCGGCAAACGCCTGCAAGGCGGCGTTGGCCCCGGAATACCGGACGCCGCCACCGCAGATGATCAGCGGCTTGCGCTTGCCCTTGAACAGCGCCAGGGCGTCGCCGAGCATCGCCTCGGTGGCCGGACGGCGGTCGATACGATGCACGCGTTTTTGCAGGAAGTAATCCGGGTAATCGTAGGCTTCGGCTTGCACGTCCTGGGGCAGCGCCAGCGTCACCGCGCCGGTTTCAGCCGGGTCGGTGAGCACGCGCATGGCCTGGATCGCGGCACTCATCAATTGCTCGGGGCGATTGATGCGGTCCCAGTATTTGCTCACGGCCTTGAACGCGTCGTTGGTGCTGATGCTCAGGTCATGGAACTGTTCGATCTGTTGCAGCACCGGGTCCGGTTGGCGGCTGGCGTAGACGTCGCCGGGCAACAGCAGCAACGGGATCCGGTTGGCCGTGGCCGTGGCGGCTGCGGTCAGCATGTTCGCCGCGCCGGGGCCGACCGACGAGGTACAGGCGTAGACCTTGCGCCGCAGCTGTTGCTTGGCAAACCCGATGGCGGCGTGGGCCATGCCCTGCTCATTACGGCCCTGGTGCACCACCAAGTCGCCGGCATCCTGTTCCAGCGCCTGGCCCAGCCCGAGCACATTGCCGTGGCCGAAAATGGTAAAGACCCCGGCGACGAATTTGCTCTGGACGCCGTCGACCTCGACGTACTGGTTATCGAGGAATTTCACCAGGGCCTGGGCCATGGTCAGTCGTGTTGTGGTCATGCTTGCACCTTTTTCAAACGCAAATCTGGCGGTCGGCTCATGCCCCTGTGGGAGCGAGCCTGCTCGCGATGGCGGTGGATCAGTTGTCACAGTGCTGACTGACATACCGCCATCGCGAGCAGGCTCGCTCCCACAGGGGTTCCCTATTGTTTGGAGGCCTGCGGATTTTGCAGGTGATTCATGCTCGCCCCCAGCGCCTGGCGGATGTCGGCCAGTTCATGGACGCTCTGGGCAAACGGTTCGAAGGACAGGTAGCCGTCATAGCCACCGGCCCGTAACGCTTCGATCTGCGCGGCATTGCCAAGGATGTCGGCCTCGCCCACCAGCACCCGATGGCCGTCGCGGATGGTCGCCAACGGCGCCTGGGCATCCTCGACGCCGGAGAGGTGCACCAGGCCGGTCAGCTCGGGAAAGAACAGCTGCTCACCCGCCAGATGATGATGAAAAGTGTCGTGCACCAGGCGGAACACATCCAGCCCGCCAATGGCCTTGATCGCCTCCACCGCCGTGGCCTTGCGCCGCAATGAGCAGGCTACGAAGCCCAGCGGCTCGATGAAACCGTAGATGCCGAAGGCCCGAAGAATCGGCGCCAGCTCACCAAGAGCCGTACTCAGGCCCGCCGCCCGTTCAGCCTCGCTGCGGGGGTCGGCGCGGTCGTTGAGCGGGCACATCACCAGCCCTTCGGCGCCGCATTCACGGGCGTAGTCAGCCAGCCGCACCGCCTGGGCACGGCGCTCGTCGTTCCACACATCAAAGGGATAAAGCGCATTGATCGACAGCACCTTGATGCCCCGTTCCTCGCACAACTCACGTACCCGGGCCGGCGGCATGCCGTCTTCGATCTCGATGCCCTTGAGGTCGTTGCGGATCTCGATGGCGTCGGTCTTCAACGCCAGCGCCAGGTCGATGAATTCGGGCAGCGACAGATGCGGAGCGACCATTCGGTTCAAGGCGAAACGCAGGGGCTTGTTCATTGTTGTTGTCCCTCCGGCATGTGTACAAACGGATTATTGGGCAGTCGGCATGCTGAACTCGGGGCCCTTGGCGATGCTGTCGGGCCAACGCTGCATCACGCTTTTGTAGCGGCTATAGAAGCGCAGGCCTTCTTCGCCATAGGCATGGTGATCGCCGAACAGCGAGCGCTTCCAGCCGCCAAAGGAATGCCAGGCCATGGGCACCGGAATCGGCACGTTGATGCCCACCATGCCGACCTTGATGCTGCGGGCGAACGCCCGGGCAATGCCGCCGTCACGGGTGAAGCACGACACGCCGTTGCCGAATTCATGGGCGTTGATCAGGGCCACCGCCGTGGCGAAATCCGGCACGCGCACGATGCCCAGCACCGGGCCGAAAATCTCCTGCTGGTAGATGCTCATCTCGGCGGTCACGTGGTCGAACAGCGTCGCCCCGACGAAGAACCCCTGCTCGGCGCCGGGCACCCTGAAGCCACGCCCATCGACAATCAGGCGAGCGCCTTCGGCGACGCCCGAATCGATGAAACCTTCGACCTTGGCCTTATGCTCGGCAGTGACCAGCGGCCCCATGTCAGTGCCCGGCTGCTGGCCGTCGCCGACCTTCAATTGATCGATGCGCGGCAGCAACCGGGCGATCAACTCGTCGCCCACCTCGCCCACCGCCACGGCAATGGAAATCGCCATGCAACGTTCACCGGCCGAACCATAGGCTGCACCGATCAACGCATCGGCCGCCTGGTCGAGGTCGGCGTCGGGCATGACGATCATGTGGTTCTTCGCGCCGCCCAGGGCCTGGACGCGCTTGCCGTTGGCCGTGCCCTGCCGGTGGATGTACTCGGCGATGGGCGTGGAGCCAACAAAGGAAATCGCTTCGATGTCAGGGTGCTGCAACAGCGCATCCACCGCCACCTTGTCGCCCTGGACGACATTGAACACACCGTCCGGCAGCCCGGCTTCGGTCAGCAGCCGGGCCATCAGCAGACTGGCGGACGGATCGCGCTCCGAGGGCTTGAGGATGAAGCAGTTACCGGCAACCAATGCCAGGGGAATCATCCACAGCGGCACCATCACCGGAAAGTTGAAGGGCGTGACGCCGGCGCACACACCCAAGGGCTGGCGCAGGTTCCAGTTGTCGATGCCGCCACCGATGTTGTCGCTGAAATCGGTCTTGAGCAGGTTTGGCGCACCGCAGGCGTACTCGACGATCTCGATGCCCCGGGTGACTTCGCCGTGGGCATCGGACAGTACCTTGCCGTGCTCACGGCTGATGATCTGCGCCAGTTCGTCGTGATGGCGGTCGAGCAATTCCTTGAACTTGAACATCACCCGCGAGCGGCGCAACGACGACTGCTCGGACCAGGCCGGGAACGCCGCCAGTGCCGAGGCCACCGCCGCCTCGACGGTGCCGGGTTCGGCCAGCGCCACCCGGGCCTGCACCGCACCGGTGGCCGGGTTGAAGACGTTGCTGAACCGCACGGCATCGCCGTCCTGCACCTGTCCGTTGAGGTAATGGCCTACTACCGGGGCGTCGCTCATTGTTCTTGTTCTCCGTGGGAATGCTGCAATTCAGAGGTCCAGCAGCCAGCTGTGCTGCGGGTCGTTATGGAACTGCCAGACGCGCTTGGGCCCGGCCATGACGTTCAGGTAATAGGACTCGTAGCCATAGGGCACGCTGACCGGGTGATAACCCTTGGGCACCACCACCAGGTCGCTGTTTTCCACGGCCATGGCCTGGTCGATGCTGCGATCGTCCGTGTAGACCCGCTGGAACACGAAGCCCTGGGACGGATTGACCTGGTGGTAGTAGGTTTCTTCCAGGAAGCTCTGGTGCGGCAGGTCGTCGGTGTCGTGCTTGTGGGGCGGGTAGCTCGACGAGTGGCCCGACGGCGTGCGCACTTCCACCACCAGCAGCGAATGGGCCGGCTCGCTGTCCGGCAGGATGTCGCAGACATAGCGGGTGTTGGCGCCCTTGCCGCGCACGCTGCGCTTCATGCTGTCGGGCCGGATCAGCCGTGGGCCATATGGGTTGTCGCTGGAACCCGGCGCCGCGCACACCGCAATCTGCACATCGCTCAAGGCGGTGACCTGAGCCTGGCTGCCCGGCGGCAGGTAGGCGGCATAGGGCGATTTGTCCTCGAAGACCGACTGACGATCCCCCAGGTTGTCCCAATCGAACGCGCCCTGCCCCGGCGCTTCGCCCTTGAGGCCGATGCGCCCGCTGAGCAACACCAGGCACAATTCCTTGTCATCGGCGGCCACCGCCAGGGTCTCACCGAGGCTCAGGCGGTAGGCGGCGAAGCCGACGTATTCCAGCTCACCGGGTGGCAGCTGGACCATGGTCCGGCCGCTGGCCTGGCTCTTGATCAACAAGCTCATGACGCACTCCTTTCTTGCAGCAAGGCGCGCAGGGTGTCGTAGCCTTTCTTGGCGTAGACATAGCTCGGCGCAACGGCGGGGTCCTGTTCGGCTTCCACCACCAGCCAGCCCTGGTAATCGGCGGCCAGCAGAACGTCCAGCAACGCGCCGAAGTCGATGTCGCCGTCCCCGGGCACGGTGAAGGTGCCGTTGATGATGCAGTCGGGGAAACTCCAGAGGTTGTTGCGCGCCAGTTGCACCACCGGTTTGCGCACGTCCTTGAAGTGCACGTGGCAGATGCGCTCGATGTGTTTGCGCAACACTTGCAAAGGTTCACCGCCGCCCATGTAGCAGTGGCCCGAATCGAACAACAAGCCGACCTCGCTGCCGGTCAGGGCCATCAGCTTGTCGATGTCCGAGGGCGATTCGACGTAGGCGCCCATGTGGTGGTGATACGCCAGGCGCACGCCCCGCGACAGGGTGAACCGCGCCAGTTCGGTGAGTTTGTCGGCGTAGGCTTGCCAGGCTTCGTCACTGTGAAAACGCGGCCGCTCCACCAGTGGAATGCGCTGGCCCTGGATCGAGTCGGCCACTTCCCCATAGACCAGCACCGTCGCGCCGTTCTGGGCCAGCAACTCGACATGGCTGGCGATGGCGTCGATTTCCTCGGCAGCCGAACGCTGGGCCAGGCGACTGGAATACCAGCCGGAGACCAGCGCCAGGTCATAAGGACGCAACACATCACCGACGCCCTTGGCGTCCTTGGGGAATTTGCCATTGAGCTCGAAACCTTCGTAGCCGATGGCCTTGCCTTCGCTCAGCGCGGTGCTCAACGGCGTCTCGCCGCCCAGGGAAGGCAGGTCGTCGTTGCTCCAGGAAATCGGGTTGATGCCAATTCGAATAGCGGGCATGGCTGCACCTTTTATTGTTTTTACATAACCATTGAAAACGATGTGCAACCCTGTGGGAGCGAGCCTGCTCGCGATAGCGGTGGGTCAGGCAACTGATTGTTAACTGTCAGTCCGCTATCGCGAGCAGGCTCGCTCCCACAGGTTCAGGGTTCACAACATTCAGCTTCGCGCTGCACGCCACGCCTCGATCAGTTCGACAAACCGGCCCTGCACCTGGCGAATCAGCGTTTCATCATCGATCTCACCGGCCATCCAGGCCCGGCTCGGCTCCTGGAAGATCGTGCGGCCGACAGCGAATCCGCGGCAGGTGGTGCTCTGGCTGGCCTGGCGGAAGCCATCGGCCAGCGCTGCGGCCGGGGCGTTGAGGCCCAGCAGGACCACGCCACGGCAATACGGGTCGCGCTGCTGGATCAGCGCGTCGAGTTGTTGCCACTCATCAAAGGACTGGGCCTCGATCTTCCACCACGCCGGGTAGATGCCCAGGTTGTAGAGGCGCTTGAGGGCGCGGTACAGCACGTCCGGGTGCGGCGACGGATGATCCTTGGGCGGGATGACTTCCAGCAGCAATTCATGACCGCTGGCCTGGGACGCCTTGTACAAACCCATCAACTGCGCTTCCTGTTCAAGGCGCAGCAGCGGTTCGTCGTCAGGGTGAAATTGCACCAGGCATTTGATGATCTGCTCCTGGGGCCAGGTGATCAGGTTGCTGCCGATGGAACGCCCATGTTCGAAGGCCAGCGGTCGCGAGCCTTGCACTTCCACCGGCCGTGCGACCCACCAGCCGCGCCCGGTCGCCGCATTCAGCGAGTCCTGGCCAAAACGCTGATCGGCCAGCAGACCGACGTCGGCCTCGATGCCCTGGCGTTGCAAGTCGGCTTCGACCCGTTCCACCGCCTGGATGAACAGTTGTTTGAGTTCGCCGATGCTGCTCAGGTCGCGACCGCCCTTCTGCGCCAGTTCCACCAGTTGCCCGCGGTGGTCGAAGGCGAAAATGAACAGCTGTTTCCAGGCCTTGCGTGGCACGCTGACCTGATGCAGCCGTTGCAGCACGGCGTCCTGGTCCGGCCGGGTGATCGGCACCGGGCTACTGAACAGATAGTCGAGTTCCGCGCGGGTCGGCATCGCCGGGGCGCAGGCGTGGCGCGAGACCACCAAACCACCGCAAGCATTGGCCAGCTGGCAGCAGCGTTCGTCGCTGGCTTCCTCCAGCCAACCGGCGAGGAACCCCGACATGAACGCATCACCGGCACCCAGTACATTCAGGACTTCGACCCGAACCCCCGGGTACAGCGCACCGTCTTCGAGCCGCGCCGGGATGTCGCCATGGATCACCGTGCAGCCTTGGGGGCCGAGCTTGACCACCAGGGTCGCCGCCGTCAGCGAACGCACGGTGCGCAGGGCCGTGAGCAGATCTTCGCTGCCGCCGGCAATCAGGAATTCTTCCTCGGTGCCGACGATCAGGTCGAAGCGCGGCAGGATGCCTTGCACGTGCTGGCTGACCTTCTGGTCGGCGACGAAACGGGTCTGCCCGTCGGCCTTGCCCGTCAGCCCCCAGAGCACGGGGCGATAATCGATGTCGAGGACACGCTTGACCTGATGCTTTTGCGCATAGTCCAGCGCCTGGATGCTGGCCTGGTAGACGCCGTCGGTGGAGAAATGCGTACCGGTGATCAGCAACGCCTTGCTGGCGGCAATGAAGGATTCGTCGATGTCCTCGGCGCGCAGCGCCATGTCCGCGCAATTTTCGCGGTAGAACACCAGCGGAAAGGTTTCCCGGTCCTTGATACCCAGCAGGACCATCGCGGTCAGGCGTTCGGGATCGGTCTTGATGCCACTGACATCGCAGCCTTCGCGCGCCAGGGATTCAACCAGGAAGCGGCCCATGTGGTCGTCCCCTACCCGGCTCAGCATCGCCGACTTGAGCCCCAGCCGCGCCGTGCCGAAGGCGATGTTGGCCGATGAACCACCCAGGTACTTGGCGAAGCTGGCGACGTCTTCCAGACGCGCCCCGACTTGCTGCGCGTAAAGGTCGACGCCCAGGCGTCCCAGGCAGATCACATCCAATTGACGCCCACTGGCAAAACGAGTCTGGCCCATGCTGGCTCCTGTTATTTTTATCAGCCTGCGCGGGCTGCCGGAACCGGCGCCAACGCTCTTGGTGGATGCAGACTAAAACGAGCGGCGGGCAACAATCAATAATTATTCTATAAATTTTTTACGTGGAATATTTTTTCCAATACGCTATGACTGAACCGAACCAGACGCAGTGCATCGTTTCAGCCATGGCTACAACATTGTCCGCCCATGATTTTCCCTGCGCCTACGCTGTAGACTGCGATCAGCCAACCTATTGTCGAGGGCCGGCGTTTTTTTTACGGCGGCCCTATAAGAACAAGCCAGAAGGATTTTTCCATGACCCGCCCCGATGATCTGCCGGCACCGTCCGAGCGTGCGTCCGAAGCCGCCCTCGCGAGCCCACCGATCAATGCCGAGCGCCTGTTGCAACTGATTACCGACGAATACGAAAGCCTGCCGCGCCAGCTCAAGCGCATCGCCAGCTACATGAGCCAGCAGAGCGACCGGATCATGGTCGACCGTATCAGCGACATCGCCCGGGAATGCGAAGTGCATCCGTCGGCCATCGTCCGCTTCTCGCAACGCTTCGGCTTCAGCGGCTTCAGCGAGATGCAGTCGCTGTTTCGCGAGGCGTACACCCACAAGACCACGCCGGTGCAGAACTACCAGCAGCGCATCCGCAGCATGATCGCCAACAAGTCGCAGAAAGCCAGTGGCGGCGACCTGGCCCGCGAATGCGTCAACGCCACCCTGTCGGGCATTGAGCGCCTGGGGCTGGAGCTGGACGACCAGGCCTTCGAAAAGGCCGTGGACCTGGTGGTCAACGCCGACAACATCTATGTGGTGGGCGTGCGCCGTTCGTTCGCGGTCGCCGACTACCTGGTCTACAACCTGCAACACACCAACAAGCGCATCCACCTGGTCTCCGGCCTGGGGGGCAGTTACCGCGAGCAGATGCGCAGCGTGCGGGCCAACGACCTGGTCATCGCCATCAGCTTCACGCCCTACGGCAAGGAAACCCAGCACTGCCTGCGCATTGCCCAGCACCACCAGGCCAAGACCCTGATCATCACCGACAGCAACCTGTCGCCCCTGGCCAAGCGCGCCAACGCGGTGCTGCTGGTGAACGAAGGCAGCTCGTTCGCCTTCCGCTCGTTGAGCGCCACGCTGTGCCTGTGCCAGGCATTGTTCATCGCCGTGGCGTACCGGCTGGAACTCAAGGTCGATGAAATTCATGAACAGGTCGGGTTCGAGGATTAACGTTTCGCCCCATGAATCGCTGAAGGAGAAGCCATGAAACTGATCGGCATGCTGGACTCGCCCTATGTGCGACGCGTCGCCATTTCCGCCAAATGCCTGGGCATCGGCCTGGAACACGAGTCCGTCTCGGTGTTCAGGCAATTCACGCAGTTCCAGCACATCAACCCGGTGGTCAAGGCCCCGACGCTGGTGTTGGACGATAGCAGCGTGCTGATGGATTCGACGTTGATCATCGATTATCTCGAGGCCTTGGCCGCGCCGGGGAAAAGCCTGATGCCCAAAGAAGTCGGGCCACGGTTGCGCGCCTTGCGCCTGATCGGGCTGGCGTTGGCGGCGTGCGAGAAGTCGGTGCAGATCTACTACGAACGCAACCTGCGGCCTGCAGAAATCCAGCACGCACCCTGGGTCGAACGAGTGGAGGGTCAACTTGCCGCCGCCTATGGGATGCTGGAGCGGGAACTGGAGCAACAGCCGCTCGACACCGACGGTGCGCTGGATCAGGCCGGCCTCACCCTGGCGGTGGCCTGGAGCTTCACCAACCTGATGGTGCCGGATCAGGTGGAGGGCAAGTCATTCCCCTTGATCAGCGCGTTCACGGCATATGCCGAAGGGTTGGAAGTGTTTGTCGGTACGCCGGTGCAGTAGGAATCGGGGCCAGCAGAACCGACGCCATCGCGAGCAAGCTCGCTTCCACAGGGTTCTGTGGTGGGCGCAAAAACGCAGGTTCACCACAGATCCACTGTGGGAGCGAGCCTGCTCGCGATGGCCATAGCACATCCAACATCGCCGCAAGCTGACCCATCGCCATCGCGAGCAGGCTCGCTCCCACAGGGGTTTGGGGTGTACGCGGAGGCAGGCTCACCATTGATCTACTGTGGTAGACGCAAAATGCGGGATCACCATCGATCTATTGATTGGGTGGAGGCAACAAG
>NZ_JAGGOF010000008.1 GCF_018614775.1 Pseudomonas fluorescens | reverse complement strand
CGACGGCAAGCTGATCGCCAGCGGTGGAGATATCCAGCTCGACGCCAACGGGCAACTGAGCCTGGCCGATACCTCGGCCACGGGCGCGGTCAACGTCAAGGCGGCCGGTGCCAACGTGCAAGGCGCGGTCTATGGCACCAGCGTCAACGTGCAAACCAGCGGTGCGCTGGACGTGCAGCAGAACATCGCGGCGCGCGATCAGATCAGCTTGACCAGCGCTGGGCAGCTGACCAACCGCGGGATTATTGAAGCCGGGGTCAATGCCGATAACACGCGTAATGTTACGGGTGATGTGAGCCTGATCGCGCAGAATCTCAACAACAACGGCAAGAGCGTGATCGCCAGCCGCAACCTGACGGCCACCGTGGCGCAAACCCTGAACAATCAGGGTGGGACGATCAGCGGGGCAGCCGCCGTAGTCACCGTCCAAACGCTGGATAACCGCAACACCGGGCGCGTTCTGAGCGACAACGGCTTGAGCCTGAATGCCGGTAGGATCCTGAACAATAGCGGTGTCATCAGCAGCGGTAATATCGCTGGTAACGTCGGGCAGCTCATTAACAGTAATGGTGAACTCTCCAGCCAAACCAACACCGTACTGACGGTTACGTCGCTGGATAATGTCTCAGGCTTGATGACGGCAGGGCGTCTGCTGGATCTGACCGCGCTCGATACGATCAACAACAGCAACGGCAAGCTCGGTGCAAAACAGGCGTTAGCCGTTCGAGCACAACAGCTCGACAACAGTCAGCAGGGTCAGATGACCAGCGAAGGGACGCTGACCACCCGGGTCGGCGCTCAGCTCAACAATCAGAAAGGCCTGATTCAGGCCAATGGCGCGATGGATGTTCAAACCTCTCGCTTGGATAACCGCACCGGCAAAATTTCCAGCCTTAATACCCTGGCCATCAGCAGCACCGGTGTCGATAACCGCGAGGGACTCATTCGCGCCGATCAGACCGCGAAGCTGTTGGTTAATGAACTGGACAACCGAGCCAAGGGCCGCATCGAAAGCAAGGCTGCATTGACGTTCGAAGGCGATACGCTGGATAACCGTAATGGGGGGCTGATCACTTCGACAGGTGCGATGAACCTGAAGGCCAAAGATGTGGCCAACGGTTCTGGGCGGATTTCCGGCAAGGGTAATATCGAAGCGACTATCGACACTTTGACCCAACAGGGCGGCGAGCTGGTTGCTGAGGGCAATCTGGTCCTGACCGGTAAGAATCTGGATAACCGCCAGGATGGTTGGGTCGGATCGCTCAAGACACTGACAATGAACGTCGATCAAATCGACAATCGCGGTGGCTCGCTGTCCAGCCAACTGGATCTCCACATCCAGGGCGCTCGCATGGACAACAGTGAGGGCGGCAAGGTGCTGTCCGACACCACGCTGGGCCTGAAGGTCGAACAGATCATCAACGCCACCAATGGCCTGCTCTTCAGCAAAGGCGCAAGTACGCTCAGTGGTATCGGACTGAGTAATATCGGCGGGCGGATTGTCACCCAGGGCAGCCTGGCCCTGAACTTCGATGACAGCCTCGACAACCAGCAAGGCCTGATTAGTAGTGAAGGTCAAATGACCTTGGACGCCGGTCGCCTCAACAATCGCTTGGGTAAGCTTTCGAGCCTTGAGACGATGGCACTTACATCCGTCGGCGCGGCGCTTAATCAAGGCGGCCTGATCGCATCGCAAAAAGGCCTGACGTTCAACAGCGCCAGCCTCGACAACAGTGACCGGGGCCTCATCAGCGCGAAGGCCAGTTCAACATTGACCACCGGTGAGCTGAAAAACCGTCAGGGTGGCAGTCTCGCCACCGACGGCGCGTTGTTGCTAACAGCGGCGCATCTCGACAACTCGGGCGGGAAAATCGGCAGCCAACAACAGCTCCAGGTGTCGGTCACCTCGCTGGAGCAGGATGGCGGCGAGCTGTTCAGCAACAGCGACCTGACCCTGGATGTCAATCACGGTCTATTGAATAACCAGCGCGGCTATCTGCATACACCGGGTCAATTGCTTCTGAAAAACCTCAATGAGGTGAACAACAGCGGCGGAGAGATTTCCGGCGCAAAAGCCTGGAGTATCAATGCGCAAAGCCTGAACAACGATGGCGGAAAATTACTGAGCAATGAAAAGCTGACATTCGTCATCGATCAGGCGCTCAGCAATATAAAAGGATTGATTGCCTCCGCCGGCCTCGACAGCCGCAGCACCACGCTGAACAACGCTAACGGCCAAATCCGTACTCGAGGAGAGGTCGATCTCACCATCGCCGATTTTTTTGACAATCAGGCAGGCGTGGTCATCGCTGATAACGGTCTCACGATCAAAGCAGCTGAGTTGGATAACCGCCAAGAAGGTTTGGTAGGCGCGACCAACGCACTGGCACTGACCGTCGATCGTCTCGATAACCGCACTGGCGAGCTGTCAAGCAAGGCAGACGTGACCCTGACGGGGGCCTGGCTTGATAATAGCGACAGCGGCTACATCCTGGCTGGCGGAAACCTGGCCTTGACCGTGGGGCAGATCATCAACCGCAACAAGGGGCTCGTGTCCGGCGACACGGGGCTGACGCTGACGGGGAGAACGTTGGAAAACAGCGGTCGGCTGACCACCCAGCGTGACCTCGCGATCAATCTGTCCTCGGATCTGAATAACGATCAGGGTGGCGTCTTCAGCGAAGGCTTGCTAACGATCGATGCCCAACGCCTGAGCAACAACAGCGGCACAGTCTCCAGCGCGAAGGACTTGGCTATCGAAACCCGCGATGCCGTCAATAACCAGGCCGGCCAACTTCTGACCGACACAACGCTCACGATCAACAGTAATGCGCTGGACAACCAACAGAAAGGCATCCTGAGCAGCAAGAACAAACTGAACATCACCACGGGTGTGTTGAACAATAGCCAGGGCAATATTTATTCCGGCGACCAGTTGGAAGTAAGCGCCGGTCAGGTGATTAATGCCGCTGGCAGCATAGGCGCGACCAATTCGTTAGTGGCCACTCTCCAGGGTCTGGATCAGAACGCTGGCAAGTTGTTCAGCAAGGGCAATCTGAGCATCGACTTGAACGGCGGCGTGTTGAATAACCAGAACGGATTTGTCGGTGCGCCGGGTCAGTTGTTGCTGAAAAATCTAGGTGAAGTGAACAACCGTGGCGGTGAAATTTCCAGCGACCTGGCTTTCGATCTGGGCGCCAAGTCGCTGGACAACAGCGGCGGTCAGTTGCTCAGCAATCACAAACTCACGCTGACCGTCGACAACGCGCTGACGTCGATCAAAGGCAAGATCGCTGCTGCTGCGCTGAAAATTCGGGCAGCGAGCTTGAATAACAGCGGTGGCGGTGTATTGCTCAGTGACGCCGATCTTGGCGTGACCGTTGATGGATTGCTAATTAACGACAACGGCACGATCAAGGCTGCAAGACAACTGAATCTCGACAGTGTCGGCCTGAACAACCAGGGTGGCACGCTGCTGGGCGGGTTGGGCATCGACATCGATCTGGGGCCGGCGACGGGAGATCTGGATAACCGCAATGGTTTGATCAACACCAAAGGCATATTGAGCATCGCTCATCTGCATGACCTCGATAACCAGATGGGTGAAATCTCCAGCGTCAACAGCTACAGCCTGACCGGCAACCGCCTGGATAACCGTGGCGGTAATCTGATCAGCAATGATCAACTGAGCCTCACCGCTGCCGAGATGAAAAATCAGGGCGGCTTGGTGTCCGGCTGGAATGGTTTGCTGATCAGTGGCGGCGTGCTCGATAACAGTCAGGAGGGTACGGTTTCCAGTTTGCTCGGTAACCTGACCATCGACCTCAGCGGTGCGTTGATCAACCACAGCAAAGGCGGTTTAGCCGGTAAGGGCGAGCTGAGCGTCACGGCGGCCAGTCTCGACAACTCCAGCGGTATCGTGACCAGCGGCGGCAAACAGACGCTGACTTTCACCGGAGGGTCCCTTACCAACACCTTGAACGGCCTGATCGAAAGCGGTGACATCCTGAGTATCCGTGCAGCCGGTTTGGATAATATGTCAGGCCGTGTCACCGCCAGCAAAGCGCTGACCTTCACGGGCTCTCAACTGAATAACACCAATGGCACTCTGGTGGGGGCAGATAGCGTCACCCTCGACTTGCTTGGCGCCCTGACGAACATCAACGGTGCACTTGGCAGTACCGGCCCACTGGTCATTAAACGCTCCAGTGGCGTCGACAACCAGGGCGGCCAGTTGATCAGCCAGTCCATATTGAGCCTGCTGACTTCAGGCGATTTAAACAACAGCATGAGTGGGACAATTTCGGCCATCGGCCAATTGAATCTCACCGTTGACGGCACTGCTGACAACAACGCCGATGGCCTGATCTCCAGCCGTGACGCCGGCGTGGCCCTGACCACCGTCGGACTGAACAATGCCAAAGGCGCGTTGCAGAGCTACGGCGAGCTGAGCGTGGACGCGGGGAGCGGCGCCATTGACAACCAGGGCGGCAAAATCATCGCCCAGACCGGCGACTTGAATCTTACTGCCGCCAGCCTCGACAGTCGGAGCGGCGTGCTGTCCAGCTTGAAAGGCCTGTTACAAACTCGCTTGACCGGAGTGCTACGCAACGGCCAGGGCGGCAAGCTCGAAGGCAGCCGCCTTGACCTGCGAGCGTTGGGCGGCATTTACAGTGACGCCGGCCGCATCGCCGCCAACACCGGCGACATCCTGCTCGATGCCGGTACTAACGCGCTAGACAACGGTGGCGGCGGAATCTACGCCAAAGGAAGGGTGAACGTCGCGGCCGGTTCGTTGAGCAACAACGCCGGTCAAATCAGCGGCAGCAATATCGAACTTGGCGTCAATGGCAGCCTTACCAACTCTGGCGGCCTGGTAGAAAGCGCCACCACTCTCGCCGTGCGAGCCGCCAGCCTCGACAACCAGAGCGGTAAGTTGCGGGCGTTAGGTAGCAGCGGCAAGACCGATTTCCAGATCGGTAGCCTGTTCGATAACCGTAACGGTCTACTGGAGTCCGCTAATACTGATCTTACCCTTACAGCACCGAGCCTCCTCAATGCAGGTGGAGCTGTCACGCATATTGGCCTGGGAGAGTTCGGTATTTCCACGGTCAATGTCATGAATGCCGGTGGTTCGTTATTGACGCGTGGTGGGCTGACGCTGAACGCAGGTAGCTGGACCAACAGTAGCGTGATTCAGGCTGGGCGCCTGACGGTCAACGTCGACAACTTCACGCAGACTGCCAGTGGACAGTTGTTGGCTGCGAACCAACTTATAAGCAAAGGCGGAAACTGGATTAACAACGGGTTGATTGCCAGCGATGGCAGCCTGGATATCCAACTGACTGGCGGCTACAGCGGCGACGGTCGCGTGAGCAGCCTGGGTAATCTGACCTTCAAGGCTGCGCAGCTCGGTTTGACGAGCGTTTCGAGCATCGGCTCAGGCGGGCTTGGCGCTATCAACGTGGACGGTTTGCTGAATAACGTAGGCGGTCGCCTGACCTCCAATGACGACTTGATGCTCAATGCCGGGGCGGTGAGCAACACCGGTACGCTCGGCGCCGCCCAGGAGCTCACGATCAAGACCGCCAGCCTGGCCAATAACACCGGGCTGATCTTCAGCCGCGGCAACATGAATCTGTTTGCCAATGACTTCACCAACCAGACCGGTGATATTTACAGTATCGGAAATCTGACGATCGCTGGGAGGGATGGCGGTCGGGCGAATAACGTCAACAACCTCGCCGCATCGATTAATGTTGATGGTGATTTTTCGTTGTCGGCGAATAGTTTCAACAATAAAACCGAAGGCGTAGTTGGCGAAGAGAAATTTATCTCCGGGGATATTACGTTTGACGGGGCGGGTACGTTCTACGTTAACGAGAGCTTTGAGTCGACATCGACAATTTCGGGACCGCAAGCGTCTCTCACCGTTGCAGGTAACCTGACCGGAAACGTCGGATCCTTTACCAACACGGCATCGCTGATTTCTGCAGGCAAAAATATCAAGCTCGATGTCGATACTTTCGATAACTTTGGCCTTCAGTCTGGCAGCTTTACCCGTTCGCGGATTTACAAACTGGGCGGATTGCCAAATAAGCAAACAAGTTGGATTAGTTCAAGTCTGCAAAGTTATGCAAATCGAAACTCAAGAAATCAGTATGACTACATTAGAACGTGGCATGAGCCGGACAAGGGCGGCAGCTTTTGGGAATACAACTCGCTTGACAAACAGAAGCTCAACGATGTCAACGCTAAGTTCGGCATAGGTTCCGAAGTTGCAATACCCACCCAGATTTTGTCTGGTGAGCTAAGAAAGGACGATCGTATTTTTACCAACGGCGGCGGCAGCGTTTCGTCCATCGTGCAGGCTGGACAAACCGTAGAAATCAACGCCAAGACCACGATCAACAACGGTAACCTCAACCCTTACACCAACTTTAATGGCACAGCCAAAGCCTCGGCTGATACAGGGGTCAACAGCGCCGTCAAACCAACCATAGTCTTCTTGAACCCGCAATTGCCACCGGACTTGGCTCAACAGCAAGTCAATCCACTGGCATTGCCGGGCTTCACCCTGCCGGTAGGAAACAATGGTCTGTTCCGCCTCAGCGGCAAAGGTGCAAGCGAGCAGACGACTGCTCCAGGCGAAGGCCGTACCATTGGCTCGATTACTGGCACGATTGCTGAGCGCTCTGTTGGATATCCAGCAAGGCCTGCCACTGCTTTGCAGTTCGATCAGAACGATCCGGTTGCAATAAACAAACGCGACTTGATCCTGGCCGCTCGGCCATCGTTGAACCTTGCCGATAAGACAGCCCTTATCAATGTCAATGCAAGCGCTGGCGACGGCCCGGTTGGTGTGCTGTTGCCCAACCGCGACGAGGGTGCTTTTGATATAACGCATGTCCAGGGGCTTCCCGACAGCAGCGTGCGCACCAACCCGCAAAAATACCTGATCGAAACCAACCCGGCGCTGACCGACCTCAAGCAGTTCATGAGTTCGGACTACCTACTGGATAAACTGGGTTACAACCCGGACACCAGCGCCAAACGTCTCGGCGATGGCCTGTTCGAACAGCGTTTGGTGCAACAAGCGGTGGTCGCCCGCACCGGTCAGCGCTGGATTGATGGCCAAACCTCCGATGAAGCGATGTTCAAGTATCTGATGAACAACGCCATAGCCAGCAAGGAGCAGCTCAACCTGTCCCTGGGTGTGACGTTGTCCTCCCAGCAAGTGGCAGCCCTGACGCATGACATCGTCTGGCTCGAAGAGCACGAAGTGAATGGAGAGAAGGTGCTTGTGCCGGTGCTCTACCTGGCACAGGCCAATAATCGCCTGGCCCCCAACGGTGCATTGGTTCAGGGCGGTGATGTGACCTTGATTGCCGGTGCGGATTTGAACAACGCCGGCACGCTACGTGCGTCTAACAACCTCTCGGCCGAGGCGGGCAACAACCTCACCAACAGCGGATTGATCGAGGCTGGCGAGCGCCTGACGCTTAAGGCTGGAAATAACATTATCAACAGCGCCGGTGGCATCATTTCCGGCCGCGACGTCAGTTTGACCGCTACCAAGGGTGATGTGATCAATCAGCGGGACGTATACGGTTTTGATACCAACTACGGTGGGACGCTTCAGCACCGGGATATCCTGAACAATGCCGCGCGGATTGAGGCGGCCAATGATCTCAAGATCGATGCCGGGCGCAACATCAGCAATATCGGTGGGGTATTGCGAAGCGGGGAAGACCTCAAGCTTATCGCGGGTCAGGATGTGAATATCACTTCGGTTGAGGACCGTCGTACCGATTCCCGTGGCAGCAACTTCCTCAACCAGACCATTACCCAACATGCAGCTGAAGTGACTTCCGGACGGGACTTGTCGATCAGTGCTGATCGCGATGTTGCTGTTGTTGCCAGTCGGTTGGATGCCAAGCGTGATCTCATTGTCGATTCCGGTAATGACATTGTCATCACTTCAGCCGCCAACGAGAGCGATTACGTCTCGCGCAGCAAAAGGCGGGCGAATGAAACGCATAGCGTCACCCAGCAGTCGTCGGTATTAAATGCAGGCCGCGACATCGCGCTGAATGCGGGTAATGACCTCGGCATCATCGCTAGCCGGATCAAGGCCACGGATGATGTCAGCCTGAACGCCGATCAAGACGTCGTCATCGCCTCCGCGCAAGACGAGGCTTCCTCTTATTACTACAAGAAAAAGAAAGGTTCGTTCGGACGTAGCAAAACGACTGAGAGGCAAAGTTACAGCAGTACTAATGTGGCGTCTGTCATCGAGGCAGGACGAGATCTCACCGTCAATACCGCTTTGGACGGAGACGGCAACGTCAGTCTCAATGGCGGGCGGAATGTCACGGTCATGGGCAGCGAGTTGAAGGCCGGGAGTGACTTGATCGTCGGTGCCACCAATGACGTGGCGGTGCTCTCCGCTACGGAAGAAAGCGGGGCGTACAGCAAAAAGACAAAAACCGGTTTGTTTGGCCTGTCCAAAAGTGGCAAAAGCCAACTGCAGACCAACGTGACTCAGGTGGGCAGCGAGTTGAGCGCTGCTAACGACGTGGTCCTCGTTGCCGGCCATGACATCACAATGCAAGCCAGTGAGATCACCGCGAAGAACAATGCTGAGCTGCACGCCGGTCTAGTCGACAAAACAGGCGATATCGATCTCACCGCAGCCGATGACCAGGCTTATAGCCGAACTGAGGAATACAAGAAAAAGGTTGGCCTGTCCCTCAAGGACACCGTAGGTCTGTTTGCCGGTACGCCGGGGGCGGGCGCGGATATCACCCTGAGTTCATCGCAGAAAAAAGGCCGTGAAGTTGTTAGCAGCACCAGCGTTGGAAGTCAGATCAGCGCCGGGAACGATGCCGTGCTGGACGCTGCCCGAGACATCAATATCGTTGGCAGCGGCGTAAGCGCTGACCGAAATGCAACGCTTGATGCCGGGCGCGACGTGAACATACTTGCCGGCACCAATCAACACAGAAGCAAGGATTGGAAAACCGATAAAAGCTACGGCATCAAGCAGGACGTCGACAACAACGGTTACACCACGTTCGTCGGCAATGAAACGATCAAGAAAGGACGTGATGCCGACGGTAATACCGCCGCAGGCAGCCTTGTTGACGCAGGACATGATGTACGGATTGACGCCAAACGCGATATCAATCAGATGGGGTCCGACCTCCAGGCTGACAACGACATCAAGTTGAAAGCAGCACGCGACATCAACATCCTTGCCGCCAACGAGCGGAGCCAAGTCACCACCACCGAAAGTGTAAAGCGGAACGGCACCACGACCACTGTCGCCTATAACGTTGGCAACACGATCGATGCCTTGGGCGGGACGGGCAAAGGCGAAGATGGCGTCAGTAAAACTTCGAGCGTTCTGAAAACCGTTGACGCCCTCGATCAGTTCTTCAGCGGTCCCAAGTTCGACGGGCACATGGGCGGTTCAAGTACCAGCCAGAGCCAGACTCAAACTTCGCTGACTAATCGCCCCTCCAGCCTTTCGGCAGGCAACGATGTCAGCCTTGAGGCGGGCAACGATGTGAGCGCAAGTGGCGGCCGGCTCGACGCCGGACGTGACATCAACGTGAGTGGGCGCAACATCACACTCGACGTGGCCCACGGTTCGCAAAGTACGGATAGTCATCAAACCCAAAGCAAGGGCGGTGTAAAGGGCGGGACCACGGGTGGCTTCAAGCTGGGTGTCGGCCTGAGCGCCGCGGGTGGCGAGGATGAGTCGATGCAGGGCACGTCCACGGCGACGCAGCTCAATGCCGGCGGTGATATCAACCTGAACGCCAAAAATGACCTCACCCTGATTGGCACCGAGGCAACTGCTGAGCGGGATATCAAGCTCAAGGCAGGTAACGACCTGAAAATCCTGTCTGCGCAGAATGCCTCCAGCAGTGATAGCAATCGACGCAGCTGGGGCACCGAAGGCGGCCTCATCCTCGGGCAAGACGGTGTCGGTGTTTATGGCAGCGTCAACATCGGCCTGGGAAACCTTGAGCGTGAAGGGGTCCAGCAGCAGGAGGCGTACCTCTACGCCGGTAACCAACTGAACTTCGAAAGCGGTCGCGACACCACCGTCGCCGGTGCCACCTTGCGTGGGGATGAAGTAATCGGCGATGTCGGTCGCAACCTCACCGTAACGTCCGTACCGAATACAGGCAAAGCCGAGGGTAAAGAGTTCGATGCCAGCCTCACAGTGGCCGTGAGCTATGGCGTCACTGTCAGCGGCTCGGTGGGCTACGGCCAGACCAACGGCAAAACCAATTGGGTCGAGAACCAGACCGTTATCAGCGGCAAGAACAAGGTCGACATTCGTACCGAGGACCATACCCAACTGGATGGGGCGGTACTGGCTGCAGACAACGGCAACCTGAAATTCGATACCGATACGTTGGGTTTCCGCGATATTACCGGTAAAGACAACGAGCATGGTTATTACCTCAGCGTCAGTGGTAGCTACAACGCCGGTAGCGGCTCGCAAACTGACAAACCCAACAAAGGCATGGAAGGTAAAGAGAAGAACAGCTGGGCGGTCGAGGGTTACAACTACAACAAGGACCGTGAGCAGATTCTTCGTGCCACGGTGGGAGAAGGCGAGATTGTGGTGCGTGACGACAAGGTCACGGGCGCCGACTCCACAGCGGGGCTGAATCGGGATGTGAGCAAGGCGTACGAGGTGACTCGGGATGAGGAGCATCGGACGGAGTTGTATGCGTCCGGTACTTCTGTCGAAGCGGTACTCAATCCGAAAAAGACACTCGATAAATGGGAAAAAAGCGTTGAAAACTACGGCGAAAATAGTCTTGAGTCGTTAAATATTTTAACGGACTTGCTCTTTGGCGCTGCGAATATTGCGGTGGGCCATAGTTTTGACGATGCAAACAAAGTCACTGTAGTCCGAGCCTTTAAACGCCAGCTCGGTAGCCGTGATGCCGAGCGCAGAGCAGCCGCCGCGGGCGATGCATTACTCGGCATTACTAAAGGTCCGGAAACGGCTGAGGTGCGGGCTCTTGCTAAAAAAATAGCCGACATTGCAGGTCAGAATCCCGATCAGGCGTACGGGATGTTGGTGTTGCTTCAGCGGTTACAGAACCCTCATCCTGGAGTATCAAGTTTCGTACCAATTCCCCTGCTGGCCGGCGGCGCCGTTGCCGCTTTAGGGGCGGCATTGCTGTCAACTGAAAGCTCACCACAAAACCAAGAAAACATGCGGGTGGCGGCGAATTCAGTCATATCATCTCTAGATGAGGCAGGTTACTCCGGACAACAACAGTTGAGCATGTCGGCAGAGTTGTGGTTGTTCATTTTTAAAACTACTTTTCCGGTTCATTTGCTTGATCCTAAATATGGTTTGCTGGATTTTCCGGCAGAAAATAACGACTCGCTTCATCCTGTTAGCTCGGGTGGCTCCATCGTACTGCCTTCAGGGTCTGGCAGTACCGGGGGAAGTACGATCGAGAATAACGGTGGCTGGAGCACCACTTCGCCTGCGGTGGATGGGGGCTTATCGCCGGGGAATATGTATAGCAGTCCAGTGGATTACGACCATATTATTGGAGCGGACTATAAAACGAACGGCACACCTACCGGCGGTCATACTTTGTTGAATGGTGACGTGAGGATAGTGCCGGGGACTCAAACGGCACCTGATCCCTACGGTGTCTATGAGGCTACCGTAGAAGTACCTGACCTAAGAAATCCTGGACAGTGGATCGTCAAGCCTGCTAATGGTGAGGTGAATACTATGTTTCCTGCTGCTTGGGATAAGGAAAGGCTGGTTCATGAAGTGGATGCCGCGTGGAACAGTCCTCGTAAAGTAGTTACGGGCACAATGTGGCGATCTGTAACGCCCTCGGGAGTATCGGTTCAAGGGTATATTTCACCCAGGACAACAGTTTATCCTGTGTACAAGCCTTAAATTAGAGGGACGTAACGTGGAATTGAAGTTCTATCATGCGGCAATGGGGTTCCACCCAATAGCTGGAGATGTGTTTCATCCGGTGGCGGAAGTTATCCCTGGTCAGGAAAATATGGAGCGCTATGAGCTTTATGTCTGTAGTGTTCTTGGTGCAATCGCCCAAACCCCGAAACGTTGTGATCAGTTACTGGCTCATCTCTCTTCGGTTGAAGACGGTTCGCAGGAGTCGACAAGTACAGGGGGGAATGATGTCCTATTAAACATGGGCGCCTCAGGCGTACAAGTTGATATTTTGGTTAACGAAGAATGGACCGCTCAGCCAGACAGCAGGTTTACCTTGCAAGAGTGGCGCAAGATCCTAGAGAAATGGAAGTACCTTCTGGAACTGCCCAAAGGTTCTGATGAGGTCGTTATAGTGAAATTACCTTAATCTCATAAATCTTGACCTTTCATGGCAGGCTGTTCTCTGGTTGTCCACGTTCCATAAAACGTGGACAACACTCGCACGCTGCTTTTACCAGTGTCAAAAGCTTTTTTAAGGGACGTAATGATTGGCTGGGAACCCGCCCTGCGGTGAGCGCCCCCCGAGTACAAATCATTCATGTGCGTAGGACGGATCACCTGCTCCGCAACGAAATGTCCCACGAGTTTTTAAGGTTGTCCGTCGGAAGCGGGCTCTCTAACCTTTGAGTGTCGCTGCCTAATCAGCGACCGGGTGTGGAAACCTGATCCTTAGTAGTGGCATGGCTGAACAGTGTTGCCGACGTCTCGTTTCGTCTGCAAACTGCGTCGCGGCAGCTGTGCGTGGGCAGGCTTCGGTCTGGCCGGGTACTACTAACCGGTATTTCCACCCCGCGCACCGCTGCCACCTTATTGTCGCGTGGAAACGACACAAGGATGGCTCCAATCTTTAGTAGGAGCATATATGGACAAGTTGATTCCCGACCCACCCTTCAACAAAACCAATCCTCTTTCCGGCTTCGACGCCATCGAAGATCTACTCAAGGACCGCGCAACCGCCGAACGCGTCTTGGACCACTACCTCAATCCCAAATCGCCAGAGCAACCCACCGACCCACGCATCGACAGCCTGTTCTCCGTCACCGCCAAAGCCGACACCGACACGCTGTTGACCAGCACCTCCGAAACCCTGGCCTCGGTCAAAGCCATGGCCGAAGACCTGGCTTTCGAAGTGGAGGGCACCCGGCGCAGTGTGGCGTTGGGGATTCAGCAGTTGGTGGAGTTGTGCCAGTTGTTGGTGGACAAGGCGCTGGATCAGCTTGAGGCGCAAGCCAGTCCGGCCGAGGTGTAGCGCAGGCGTTGCATCAGGTCAGACAGTAACCTGTGGCGAGGAGTTAAAGCCCTTCGCCACACTAGCGCTTCGGATATCACTGTGCGGGTATCCACCTGACATTTCTGACAGTAGACGGCCCGGGGGGCGTGGTTAGTATGGTGAATGCCGTTGCGCATTGACCCGAGTAGCGGCGCCGTACTGACCTAATTCTCTGGATGAGGTGTGACCATGGCTGCTAAAGAAATCCGCATTTCAATTGAAGACCTTGATCGCGACAGCAACCCTGAGGTGCTGTTCGAGTTCTACACGGGCAAGGAACTGGACTTTTCGACGTCGGTTTCTTCTTCATCGAAGAACGGAAAATACGACAAGGTGGACGTAAAAGGTGACGCCGACGGGGATGGCGATTTTGATGCGCAGGATGATGAGTTGTTCATCAACCTCGCCCGCTCCGCCGTGGCGTTGCTGAAGTAAAGCGAGGTGCGTTGATCGTTCTACGTGCTGTGAGGAATGCAGTCCGGGACGCTCTGCGTCCCTTCCAAAGCCGAACGCGGAGCGTCCGAGGAGGCATTCCCACGCGGAGCGTGGGAATGATCAGGCGGGTTACTGCATCAACACTTCAATCGCGCCATCCGCCGTCATGCTCACTTTGCTGGTGCCCGCTTCCACTTCAGGCGTGACGGATTCGGCGTCCATGGAGGCGCCTTTCATCATCATGGGGGCGCGCATGAAGGGTTGTGGGTAGCCGTTGGTGTTGAGGTTCAGGTTGACGATTTTGTAACCCTTGCCACCCAGGGCTTCGGTGGCCAGTTGGGCGCGGGCCTTGAAGGCGTTGACGGCGTCCTTGAGCAAGGCGTCTTCGCTGCTCTGGCGGGTGGGGGTGGAGATGGCGAAGTCCATGCCGCCCATTTTCATGTCGGTCAGCAGCTCGCCGGTGAGTTTGGACAGGGCGGCGAAGTCGGCGCTTTCCAGGCGCAGTTCGGCGCGTTCGCGCCAGCCGGTGATTTTCCCGCCTTTGTTGTCGTAGATCGGGTAGCTGTTGCGGCTGCCCTGGCTCAGGGTGATGTCCTTGACCTGCTTGGCCTGGCCGATGGCGTTGTTCAGCGTGGTGCTGACGGCGGCGGCAAGTTTGGCCGGGTCGGTGTTTTGTTCCTCGGTGTAGAGGGTGACGATCATCAGGTCGCGGGCCACTTCCTGGCTGGCTTCGGCACGCAGGGAAATCTGGTTGTAGTGCAGCTCATCGGCGGCCAGGGCCGGCAGGCTGGCGACGGTGCCGAGGCTGAGGGCGAGCAGGGCGGCGGGGCGACTGAACATGTGCATGAAAGCTCCTTGGAAAAAGAGCAGCTTCAAGCGGCAAGCTTCAAGCTGCAAGTAAAAGAGTGTAAGTCTAGCCTCTGGCTTGCAGCTGTGGCGCTTTGCCGCAGAGCTGCCTGCGCAAGCCGTGCGTTGGTTATACTCCGTGCGATTCGCCTGGAGCGCTCATCAGGAGAGCTCATGCTCGCCCCTTTGCTACTGACTTCCGCTTCTCGCCAGAACCTCTGGCGCTTGACGTTCATCCGCATTCTGGTCCTGGCAGCCCAGGCCGGGTCGGTGGGCCTGGCCTATTGGTTCAACCTGCTGCCGCTGCCCTGGCTGCAACTGGCGATCACCCTGGTCTGTTCCTCGGTGCTGTGCGCGCTGACGGCGATTCGCTTGCGGGCCTCATGGCCGGTGACCGAGCTGGAATACGCGGTGCAGTTGGCCGGTGACCTGTTTATCCACAGCGCCCTGCTGTATTTTTCCGGCGGCTCCACCAACCCCTTCGTGTCCTATTACCTGGTGCCGTTGACCATCGCCGCCGTCACGTTGCCGTGGCGCTTTTCGCTGATCCTGTCCGGCATCGCCCTGGCGTTGTACACCTTGCTGCTGGTGCGCTTCTACCCCCTGGAAACCTTCCCCATCGCCCGGGAAAACCTGCAGGTCTATGGCATGTGGTTGAGTTTCGCCCTGGCCGCAGCGGTCATCACGTTTTTTGCCGCGCGCATGGCCGAGGAGTTGCGCCGCCAGGAAGAGCTGCGGGCCATTCGTCGTGAAGAGGGCCTGCGGGACGAGCAGTTGCTGGCCGTGGCAACCCAGGCGGCCGGTGCTGCCCATGAGTTGGGCACGCCGCTGGCGACCATGAGCGTGCTGCTCAAGGAAATGCAACAGGACCATCCAGACCCGGCGCTGCAGGACGATCTCAGCGTGTTGCAGGATCAGGTCAAGCTCTGCAAGGAGACCCTGCAGTATCTGGTGCGGGCCGCCGAGGCCAATCGGCGGCTGGCCATTGACATGCAGGACGTCACCGACTGGCTCGACGAAGCCCTGAACCGCTGGCACCTGATGCGCCCGGAAGCCAGTTATCGCTTCCAGCGCCTGGGCCAGGGGCCGGTGCCGCGCATGGCGCCGCCACCGGATTTGACCCAGGCGTTGTTGAACCTGCTGAACAACGCCGCCGATGCCTGCCCCGAAGGGCTGGAAGTGGCGCTGGACTGGAACGCCTATGAGCTGACCATCAGTATTCGTGACCACGGCGCCGGTGTGCCGTTGGCGATTGCCGAGCAGATCGGCAAACCGTTCTATACCACCAAGGGCAAAGGCCTGGGCCTGGGCCTGTTTTTGAGCAAAGCCAGCGTGACACGCGCTGGCGGCTCGGTGAAACTCTACCCCCATGAGAGCGGCGGCACGCTGACCGAGCTGCGCCTGCCCCATGCCGACCGAGGAGACGAAGCATGAGTGACGAAATCCAAGTCGACGGCGAAGAACTGCCGCACCTGTTGCTGGTAGATGACGACGCCACGTTCACCCGCGTCATGGCCAGGGCCATGTCCCGTCGCGGCTTTCGCGTGAGCACCGCCGGTTCCGCCGAAGAGGGCCTGACCATCGCCCAGGCCGACCTGCCGGATTACGCCGCTCTCGACCTGAAGATGGATGGCGATTCGGGCCTGGTGCTGCTGCCCAAGTTGCTGGAGCTGGACCCGGAAATGCGCGTGGTGATCCTCACCGGCTACTCGAGCATCGCCACCGCGGTCGAGGCCATCAAGCGCGGCGCCTGCAATTACCTGTGCAAACCGGCGGACGCCGATGACGTGTTGGCGGCGCTGCTGTCCGAACATGCCGACCTCGACACCCTGGTGCCGGAAAACCCGATGTCGGTGGATCGCCTGCAGTGGGAGCACATCCAGCGGGTGCTGACCGAGCACGAAGGCAACATTTCCGCCACCGCTCGCGCCCTGGGCATGCACCGGCGGACCCTGCAGCGCAAATTGCAGAAGCGCCCGGTGCGTCGCTGAACCTGCGCTGAACGGATGTTGCCCACACCCTCGCGATAAATCGGGCCGTTGCACTATGATCGGCCCGAGTCTGTTCTCTTTTCTATCGAGCCTTAACCATGAATCAGAACGCTGAATATTCCGCGGTCAATGACGCAGTGCGCGGGCAGTTTTTCCGCCGTGTCTGGCAAATGACCACGCCGTACTGGCGCAGTGAGGAGAAGGGCAAGGCCTGGACGCTGTTGATTGCCGTCATCGCGCTGTCGCTGTTCAGCGTGGCGATTTCGGTGTGGCTCAACAGTTGGTACAAGGATTTCTACAACGCCCTGCAAGAGAAGAACAGCACGGCGTTCTGGCAGTTGATCCTGTACTTCTGTGGCATCGCCGCGGTGGCGATCCTCGGTGCGGTGTATCGCCTGTACCTCACGCAGATGCTCACCATTCGCTGGCGGGCCTGGCTGACCGAGCAGCATTTTGCCCGCTGGCTCAACCACAAGAATTACTACCAGCTGGAGCAGGGCGGTTATACCGACAATCCGGACCAGCGGATTTCCGAAGACCTCAACAGCTTCACCACCAATACCCTGAGCCTGGGGTTGGGTTTGCTGCGCACCGTGGTCAGCCTGGTGTCGTTCTCGATCATTTTGTGGGGCGTGTCCGGCAGCATCGAGGTGTTCGGCTACACCATTCCCGGCTATATGTTCTGGAGCGCGCTGGTGTATGCGGTGGTGGGCAGTTGGTTGACCCACCTGATCGGTCGTCGCCTGATCGGCCTGAACAACAACCAGCAGCGCTTCGAAGCCGACCTGCGTTTCTCCATGGTGCGGGTGCGCGAAAACGCCGAGAGTATTGCCCTGTACAACGGCGAGCCCAACGAGAACCGGCGCTTGAGCGAACGTTTCGGGCTGGTCTGGCATAACTTCTGGGACATCATGCGGGTGTCCAAGCGCCTGACCTTCTTCACCTCCGGCTACGGCCAGATCGCGATCATTTTCCCGTTCATCGTCGCCGCGCCGCGTTATTTCGCCGGCAAGATCCAGCTCGGCGAACTGATGCAGATCAACTCGGCCTTCGGCAATGTGCAGGAGAATTTCAGCTGGTTCATCGATGCCTATGCTCAACTCGCCGCCTGGCGCGCCACCTGCGACCGACTGCTGAGTTTCCGCCAGGCCATGAGCGACAACGAAGACCGCGTGCCGGCCATCGACGTGCAGAACCAGGGCAGTGTGTTGAAGGTGAACAACCTGGGGCTGGACCTGGCTGATGGTCGTCATCTGCTCAGCAACGCTGAGATGACCGTGCAACCGGGTGAGCGGCTGATGCTCAGCGGGCGGTCGGGCAGTGGCAAGTCCACGCTGTTCCGGGCGATGGGGCATTTGTGGCCGGCCGGGCATGGCAATATCCTGCTGCCGTCGGCGCGCTATCTGTTCCTGCCGCAAAAGCCCTACCTGCCCATTGGCAGCCTGCGCGAGGTGCTGAGTTATCCACAAGCCGGCGACGTCTACCCCAACGAACGTTATGCACAGGTGTTGGAGACTTGCCGGTTGCCGCACTTGATTGCGCGTCTGGATGAAAGCAATCACTGGCAGCGCATGCTTTCGCCTGGCGAGCAACAACGGCTGGCCTTTGCCCGCGCGTTGCTTTACGCACCGCAGTGGTTGTACATGGATGAAGCGACGTCGGCGATGGATGAAGAAGATGAGGCGACGCTGTACCAGGCGCTGATCGACCAGTTGCCGGGCCTGAGTATCGTCAGCGTCGGCCACCGAAGCAGTTTGAAACGTTTCCATCCGCGACACGTGCGTATTGAAAATGGCCAACTGCTGGAGCGCACCGCAACCGCCTGACCACCATAAAACCTGTGGGAGCGGGCTTGCTCGCGATAGCGGCAGATCAGTCGGATTGCTGTGGCTGACCCGCCGCTATCGCGAGCAGGCTCGCTCCCACAAGGGGTTGTGGTGCACCGGATGCTCATGTCCACAACCGATCCAATTGTGGGAGCGAGCCTGCTCGCGATGAAGGCAACTCGGTTTCAGCATTGCATTCACCACCGCATCAACGGTGATCGTACAACCACCTTGCGCTATGATGATGCGCATTCAGCCGCTTGCCGAGACACAGACCCATGGAAAACCCGATCGACGTACCCCGCCTTCCCCGCAAGCGCCGCAGCCTGGCGCAGGAGCTGGTGACGGTGCTGACCGAGCAGATTCGCGACGGCCTGCTCAAGCGTGGCGATAAATTGCCCACCGAGTCGGCGATCATGGAAGCCCATGGCGTCAGCCGCACCGTGGTGCGGGAGGCGATTTCCCGGTTGCAGGCCGCCGGTCAAGTGGAAACCCGGCATGGCATCGGCACCTTCGTGCTGGACACGCCAAGCCCGAGCGGTTTCCGCATCGATCCGGCCACGGTGGTCACTTTGCGCGATGTGCTGGCGATCCTGGAATTGCGCATCAGCCTGGAGGTGGAGTCCGCGGGCCTGGCGGCGCAACGTCGCAGTGACGAGCAACTGGCGACCATGCGCGCCGCCCTCGACGCGTTGAAGGAAAGCGCGGCCCACGCCAGCGATGCAGTGGCGTCGGACTTCGCGTTCCATCTGGAAATCGCCCTGTCCACCGGCAACCGCTACTTCACCGACATCATGACCCACCTGGGCACCAGCATCATCCCGCGCACCCGGCTGAACTCGGCGCGCTTGGCCCACGACGACCAGCAGCACTACATGGACCGCCTGAGCCGCGAGCACGAGGAAATCTACGAAGCCATCGCCCGCCAGGACTCCGACGCGGCCCGCGCCGCCATGCGCCTGCACCTGACCAACAGCCGCGAGCGGTTGCGCCAGGCTCATGAAGAAGCGCAGGCGCAGGGCTGAGGCACTCGGATCCATCCAGGGGCGAACACAGAGCCCGTGGGAGCACAGCTTTGCTCCCACGGGATGGCATTGATTTGAATGTCACCGCACCTACGCCTTGATCCGCACATTCAGTGGCTTGGACGTATCAGCACCGCCGCTCTCGTAAGTAAACGTGTAGCGCAGCTCGACCAAGCGGCCGCTGAACGTTTTCAGCGTGTCGCCGGGCACCGCTAACGTCACCCCCTTGCGCAGTTCCGCCACCTCGAAGTCATCCGGGTGCGTCTCAGGCGTCTTGTTGACCATCATCGGCTCAAGGTTGCCCGTCCATTCCGGCGGTTTCGAGGCCGCGCCGAGGGTCAGGTGCACGGATGCGTTCGGTGAGATGTTCGAATCCGGAATCTGCACGGTCAATGTCTTGCCGGCCTTCGCCAGGCTGATCGCTACCTCCCCGGAAGAACCGGCTGGAAAATCCTTGAGGGTGGGTTTTTCGAATGTCGTCGTCATGGTGTCGCTCCCTGTGAGATCGGGCCGTGAACGGCCACCTGCGCAGTTATGACCACTGCCTGGAAGGCTGCCTACTGGCAGAGTCGACAGTGCTGACGAGCGGTGCGCCTGGCTTTTTTACCCTTTGATGACGAAATGCAGTTGACGCAGGTTATTTAAGTTGTACGATGACCTACAACTTCTGGCCGAAGCTTAACTCTCTCACACATAATTTGCGTCCCAGGGTGTTCGAATAATGAATCCACAAGAACTGAAGTCCATCCTCTCGTCTGGCCTGCTGTCGTTCCCGGTCACCGATTTCACGGCCCTTGGCGATTTCAATCGCGACAGCTACATCAAGCGCCTCGAGTGGCTGGCCCCGTACGGCGCCTCCGCCCTGTTCGCCGCCGGCGGTACCGGTGAATTCTTCTCCCTGGCCGCCAGCGAGTATTCGCAAGTCATCAAGACCGCCGTCGATACCTGCGCCACCAGCGTGCCAATCCTTGCTGGTGTCGGCGGTGCCACCCGCCAGGCCATCGAGTACGCTCAGGAAGCCGAGCGCCTGGGCGCCAAGGGTCTGTTGCTGCTGCCGCACTACCTGACCGAAGCCAGCCAGGACGGCGTTGCCGCACACGTTGAAGCGGTGTGCAAATCGGTGAAGATCGGCGTGGTGGTGTACAACCGCAACGTCTGCCGCCTGAACGCTACCCAGCTGGAACAATTGGCCGAGCGTTGCCCGAACCTGATCGGCTACAAGGACGGCCTGGGCGATATCGAACTGATGGTGTCGATCCGTCGCCGCCTCGGCGATCGTTTCAGCTACCTGGGCGGCCTGCCGACCGCTGAAGTCTACGCCGCGGCCTACAAGGCTCTGGGCGTACCGGTCTACTCCTCGGCGGTGTTCAACTTCATCCCGAAAACCGCGATGGACTTCTACCACGCCATTGCCCGCGACGATCACGAGACCGTCGGCAAGATCATCGATGACTTCTTCCTGCCGTACCTGGACATCCGCAACCGCAAGGCTGGCTACGCCGTGAGCATCGTCAAGGCGGGCGCGAAAATCGCCGGCTATGACGCAGGCCCTGTGCGTACGCCGCTGACCGACCTGCTGCCAGAAGAATACGAAGCACTGGCCGCGCTGATCGACAAGCAAGGCAAGCAGTAACAGACCCGACAAAGCCGCTGAGCAATCAGCGGCTTTCGTTCCGATGCTCTGCGTGGGAATGCAGCCAGGGTCGCTCTGCGTCCCCAAAAGCCGAACGCAGAGCGTCCGTTGAGGCGTTCCCACGCTGAGCGTGGGAACGATCGGAACCAACGATCGGAACCAGACAGGCTTTTTGTGAGGAGTAGCTCAGTGGCAGATGCAAAGCGTTTCGATAACTACATCAACGGTCAGTGGGTGGCCGGTGCCGACTATTGCACCAACATCAACCCGTCTGACCTGTCCGATGTCATCGGTGAATACGCCAAGGCTGACGCAGCACAGGTCAATGCCGCCATCGAAGCCGCCCGCGCCGCCTTTCCGGCCTGGTCGACCTCGGGCATCCAGGCGCGTCACGATGCGCTGGACAAAGTCGGCAGCGAGATTCTCGTCCGCCGTGAAGAGCTTGGCCAACTGCTGGCCCGGGAAGAGGGCAAGACCCTGCCCGAAGCCATTGGCGAAGTGACCCGCGCCGGCAACATTTTCAAATTCTTCGCCGGTGAATGCCTGCGCCTGTCCGGTGACTATGTGCCGTCGGTACGCCCGGGCGTCAACGTTGAAGTGACCCGCGAAGCCTTGGGCGTGGTCGGTCTGATCACCCCGTGGAACTTCCCGATCGCCATCCCCGCGTGGAAAATCGCCCCGGCCCTGGCCTACGGCAACTGCGTGGTGATCAAACCCGCCGAGCTGGTGCCGGGTTGTGCCTGGGCCCTGGCGGAAATCATTTCCCGCGCCGGTTTCCCGGCCGGTGCGTTCAACCTGGTGATGGGCAGCGGCCGCGTCGTCGGCGAAGTACTGGTCAACAGCCCGAAAGTCGACGGCATCAGCTTCACCGGCTCCGTGGGCGTGGGCCGGCAGATCGCCGTCAACTGCGTGTCGCGCCAGGCCAAGGTGCAGTTGGAAATGGGTGGCAAGAACCCGCAGATCATCCTCGACGACGCCGACCTCAAGCAGGCGGTCGAACTGGCGGTGCAGAGCGCGTTCTACTCCACCGGCCAACGTTGCACGGCCTCCAGCCGCCTGATCGTCACCGCCGGCATCCACGACAAGTTCGTCGAAGCCATGGCTGAACGCATGAAATCGATCAAGGTCGGCCATGCGCTGAAAGCCGGTACCGACATCGGTCCGGTGGTTTCCGAAGCGCAGCTCAACCAGGACATGAAGTACATCGACATCGGCCAGAGCGAAGGTGCGCGGCTGGTCAGCGGTGGTGGACTGGTGACGTGCGACACCGAAGGTTACTTCCTGGCACCGACTCTGTTCGCCGACAGCGAAGCGTCGATGCGCATCAGCCGCGAAGAGATCTTTGGCCCGGTCGCCAACGTCGTGCGCGTGGCCGACTACGAGGCGGCGCTGGCGATGGCCAACGACACCGAGTTCGGTCTGTCCGCCGGTATTGCCACCACATCGCTGAAGTACGCCAACCACTTCAAGCGCCATTCCCAGGCGGGCATGGTGATGGTCAACCTGCCAACCGCCGGCGTGGATTACCACGTGCCGTTCGGCGGGCGCAAAGGCTCGTCCTATGGTTCGCGCGAGCAAGGTCGCTACGCGCAAGAGTTCTACACCGTGGTGAAGACCTCTTACATCGGCTCTTAACTGCAACACCGACCGGGCTGGCTAACCAGCCCGGTCGCACAATCTGCTGACCCGCATAAAAATAAATAGTGGGAGTACTTCTACATGCAAGCGACCAAGCCGACACACGTCCGCTATTTGATCCTGCTCATGCTGTTCCTGGTGACCACGATCAACTATGCCGACCGTGCCACCATCGCAATCGCAGGCTCGAGCCTGCAAAAAGACCTCGGCATCGATGCCGTGACCCTCGGCTACATTTTCTCCGCGTTCGGCTGGGCCTACGTGGCCGGACAGATTCCGGGCGGCTGGCTGCTCGACCGGTTCGGGTCGAAAAAAATCTATGCCTTGAGCATTTTCACCTGGTCGCTGTTCACCGTGCTGCAAGGCTATGTCGGTGAATTCGGCATGTCCACGGCCGTGGTTGCGCTGTTCATGCTGCGCTTCATGGTGGGGCTGGCCGAAGCGCCGTCCTTCCCGGGCAATGCACGCATCGTCGCCGCCTGGTTCCCCACTGCAGAACGCGGCACCGCCTCGGCGATCTTCAACTCGGCGCAATATTTTGCCACCGTGTTGTTCGCACCGCTGATGGGCTGGATCGTCTACCGCTTCGGCTGGCAGCACGTGTTCATCGTGATGGGCGTGATCGGCATCGTGTTCTCGCTGATCTGGCTCAAAGTGATCCACAGCCCGCGCCAGCACCCGATGATCAACGAAGCCGAGTTCAACCACATCGCTGCCAACGGCGCGATGGTCGACATGGACCAGGACAAGGGCAAGACAGCCAAAGGCGACGGTCCGAAATGGGACTACATCCGCCAACTGCTGACCAACCGCATGATGCTCGGCGTGTACCTGGGTCAATACTGCATCAACGGCATTACCTACTTCTTCCTGACCTGGTTCCCGGTGTACCTGGTGCAGGAGCGCGGCATGACCATCCTCAAGGCCGGCTTCATTGCGTCCTTGCCGGCGATCTGCGGTTTCATCGGGGGAGTGCTCGGTGGGGTGATTTCCGACTACCTGCTGCGCAAGGGCCACTCGCTGACCTTCGCCCGCAAGGCGCCGATCATCGCCGGCCTGCTGGTGTCCAGCAGCATCGTGGCCTGCAACTACGTGGAGATCGAATGGATGGTGGTGGGCTTCATGGCCCTGGCATTCTTCGGCAAAGGCGTGGGCGCACTGGGCTGGGCCGTGGTGTCCGACACCTCGCCGAAACAGATCGCCGGTTTGAGTGGCGGGCTGTTCAATACCTTCGGCAACCTGGCCTCGATCACCACGCCAATCGTCATCGGCTACATCATCAGTGCTACCGGTTCGTTCAAGTGGGCGTTGGTGTTTGTCGGTTGCAACGCGTTGGTGGCAGTGTTCAGCTACCTGGTCATCGTTGGGCCGATCAAGCGTGTCGTGCTCAAGGAGCCCACGGCCAAGGATGCCGACATCTCCAGCCTGTCTGAAGCTAAATCCTGAAGGAGCGGCGTCAATGCAACTGATTGAACATGCCGATTCGCCGCGTTACATCCGACTGCATGAGCGGGACAACGTGGTGATCGTCGTCAATGACCAGGGCGTACCGGCCGGGACCGAGTTCCCGGACGGCCTGGTCACCGTGGACTTCGTACCGCAGAGCCACAAGGTCACCCTGGTGGACGTCCCCGAGGGAGGCGAAGTGATTCGCTACGGCCAGGTCATCGGCTATGCGCTGCAACCGATTCCCCGTGGCAGCTGGGTCAAGGAAGACCAGTTGCGCATGCCCACCGCGCCGCCGCTGGACAGCCTGCCGCTGTCCACCGACGTGCCCGTGGCCGATGCGCCGCTGGAAGGCTATACCTTCGAGGGTTACCGCAACGCCGACGGTACCGTCGGCACGCGCAATATCCTCGGCATCACCACCACCGTGCAGTGCGTGACCGGGGTGCTCGACCATGCGGTCAAGCGCATCAAGGACGAGCTGCTGCCCAAGTACCCGAACGTCGACGACGTGGTGGCGCTGACCCACAGCTACGGCTGCGGCGTGGCGATCACCGCCACCGACGCGTACATCCCGATCCGTACCGTGCGCAACCTGGCGCGCAATCCGAACCTGGGTGGCGAGGCGCTGGTGATCAGTCTGGGCTGCGAGAAATTGCAGGCCGGACAGGTGATGCACGATAACGACAGCTCGGTGGACCTCAGCGAGCCGTGGTTGTATCGCTTGCAGGACTCCAGCCACGGCTTCAGCGAAATGATCGAGCAGATCATGGCGCTGGCCGAAACCCGCCTGAAGAAACTCGACCAGCGCCGCCGCGAAACCGTGCCGGCGTCGGAGTTGATCCTGGGCATGCAGTGCGGCGGCAGCGATGCGTTTTCCGGCATCACCGCCAACCCGGCCCTGGGCTATGCCTCGGACCTGTTGTTGCGCGCCGGGGCGACGGTGATGTTTTCCGAAGTCACCGAAGTGCGCGATGCGATCTACCTGCTGACCTCTCGGGCACAAACCCGGGAAGTCGCCGAGGAACTGGTGCGCGAGATGGACTGGTACGACCGTTATCTGGCCAAGGGCGAGGCGGACCGCAGTGCCAACACCACGCCGGGCAACAAGAAGGGCGGGCTGTCGAACATCGTCGAAAAATCCCTGGGCTCGATCGTCAAGTCCGGCAGCAGCGCGATCAACGGCGTGCTCGGCCCGGGCGAGCGGTTCAAGCAAAAGGGCCTGATCTTCTGCGCCACGCCGGCCAGCGATTTTGTCTGCGGTACGCTGCAACTGGCGGCGGGGATGAACCTGCACGTGTTCACCACCGGCCGTGGCACGCCGTACGGCTTGGCGATGGCGCCAGTGGTAAAGGTCTCGACCCGCACCGAACTGGCCCAGCGCTGGCCAGACCTGATTGACATCGACGCCGGTCGTATTGCTACCGGCCGTGCCTCGATCGAGGAGTTGGGCTGGGAGCTGTTCCACTACTATCTGGACGTGGCCAGCGGCAAGAAACAGACCTGGGCCGAGCAGCACAGGATCTACAACGACATCACCCTGTTCAACCCAGCGCCGATTACCTGATCCAACGCTGTCGATCGTTCCCACGCTCTGCGTGGGAATGCAGCCAGGGACGCTCTGCGTCCCGAGAGCCGAACGCGGAGCGTCCGTTGAGGCATTTCCACGCAGAGCGTGGGAACGATCAGTGGGAAAGTGGCTTATCATTAGCCACCTAACGACACCCCTCTCAAGGTTCCCGGCATGCTGGCAATTTTCCTCGAAACCCTGAACATCACCGCGCCGGTGTTTGCCATGCTGTTTCTGGGGGTGTTGCTCAAGCGCATCGACTGGATCAACGACAACTTCATCCACATTGCCTCGTCCCTGGTGTTCAACGTCACCATGCCGGCGCTGTTGTTCCTCGGCATCCTCCATGCCGACCTGCACGCGGCGTTGCAGCCCGACCTGCTGATCTATTTCGCCATTGCCACCCTGGTGAGTTTCGCCATGGCCTGGGGCTGGGCGATCTGGCGTTGCCCGCGCGAAGATCGCGGCATCTACACCCAAGGTGCATTTCGCGGCAACAACGGGGTCATCGGCCTGGCCCTGGCGGCGAGCATGTACGGCGACTACGGGATTTCCCTGGGGGCGATCCTCGCGGCGCTGGTGATCCTGTTCTACAACACCTTGTCGACCATCGTGCTGGCGGTGTACAGCCCGGTGATCAAGTCGGACCCGTGGAGCATCTGCAAAAGCGTGTTCAGCAACCCGCTGATCATCAGCGTGATCGTCTCCGCGCCGTTCGCCTATTGGCAGATCGGCCTGCCGAACTGGTTCGAGACGTCCGGCAAGTACCTGGCGCAGATGACCTTGCCCCTGGCGCTGATCTGCATCGGCGGCACGCTGTCGCTGGCGGCGCTGCGCAAGAGCGGCAAGATGGCCATGAGTTCGAGCCTGGTGAAGATGGTCGGCCTGCCGGCGCTGGCCACCCTGGGCGCCTGGCTCTGGGGCTTTCGCGGCGCGGAACTGGGGATCCTGTTCCTGTACTTCGGTAGCCCCACCGCCGCCGCCAGCTTTGTGATGGCCCGCGCGGCCGATGGCAACCATGAACTGGCGGCGGCGATCATCGTCATCACCACGTTGATGGCGGCGATCACCACCAACGTGGGGATTTTTGTGTTGCAGTGGGGTGGGTGGATCTAGACCCTCGCCTGTTCAGTGGTCAGCCAACGTCTTGCAGGCGGGCTCGATCACGGGTGGAGCAACCGTAGGGTAGCTGTCCGGCGTAATGAAGACGGGCGTGGTCGAGACGAATCCATCGGCAAATGTTGCTTCGACAAACGTGGCGCTCCAACCGCTGTCTGGTGTGGCAAGCGGTACTTGCAGGTGTAGCGGTTCACCACCGGGCTGCAATGGTTTCGATACGTAGCGGATGCCGCAAGAATGGCGGAAGTCGCGGGCTAGCGGATTATGTGCGGTCCATTGGATGACCGTTGACGGCGCCTCGGAAAACTTCACATCAAGCATCGGTTTTTGCGCCACCGTAAGCTGTTCGATGCGCACGACGGGCAAAGGCCGGTCGCTCTGCCAGCGCCCCAGCGCGGTGATCAAGGTCTGTTCGGTAAATGCCGAAATGCCGTAGTGGCTGCTATTTGGAGCCACGCGAAGGGCGGTCGGCGCGGGCAGCCTTTCGAGATAGAAACGTGCGTTATCCGGGACGAAGAAGTCGTCGCCGCTGGCATTGACGATGTATTTGTCGATCGACAGGCGCTCGGCATACGCACTGTCCAGATAGGCCAGCGGGTCTTCGATTTGCCGCAGTTGGGCAAAGGCGGAGGTGTGTCGTTGCCGGGTAATGCCTTGCTCGTGATAGTCACGAAACGCCATTGGCCACTGTTTGCCGTAGGTGCGCCAGGTGTGTTCAAGGACATGGTCCATGTTCAGTATGTCTATCACGAACGGGACGATGGCGTTGACCCGCGGGTCGACGATCGCGGCCAACCATACCGCCCAGGCACGCTTCGAGGTGCCGGTGGCGACAAACGTGTCGATTTGCCAATCCTTCAGTTCCGCCTGGGCCAGGTCCATGGCCTTGACCACCGTAGCCGCCATGGGCAAATGCAGGGTCATGAACGGATTGGATTCCGGCGCCTTGAGAAAAAGTTGCCAGCTGTGGGCCACGCTGGAGTCCTCGCGGCGAGGAACCTGGTCATCGGAGTAGGTTAGGTATTGGTTGGGCACGTCGCTGACCGAAATCACGATGGTGCGACTTTCGCGGGCGATTTCCTGCAGCGTCGCTTCCGTGAAGTCCGTCGCGGGAGCGGATGGCTTGCCTGGAGCGGGGATGCTGATGCCGTTGTTGGTCACCAGGAGTGCGCGGTGCTTGATCGCGTCGCCGGGAATGTAGATATCTACCGTGTGCCGCCAACGTGCGGGGCTGACCAGCTCGCGGGGGGACCAGTCCTGCGAGTCCAGGCGAAAGCTGCGTTTCTCCAGGCCGGGCAACTGCTGGGTTTCGACATGATGGTAATTGAGCGGGTAGCTGTCCTGTTTTTTCTTGTAACACGCCAGCACCTCGCTGAAATCAGCGGATTCTGCTCCGGGGCAGTGCTGAAAAGGCTGCGCGGCAGCAGCGCAGGCAAGCGAGGCAAGCGAGGCAAGCGCCATGACGATGGCCGATACGAGGCGTAGCGGGAATTTCCGCATGAGGGGCTCCTTGTGGATAAGCGTCCATGAACGGGGCCGCCAGTTTGGCCCACGACACTTCGATAGGCACGTTCGATTGATGCCCCGATGTTGTCCGGATATGTCGTTGTCTCATGCAGGTGCTCCTCCCGTGCTCAAGCGGATTTAGTTCCTGCAGAGTGGCTCGCAGAGGAAAGGTTGGTCTGAGTGATGGCATATTGGTATTGTTGTGGCAGGACTTGACCGCACCGCCACAAGGATCCGTAGACGTGATGACTTTCGAAGAAGCTTTTTCGTCAATCGGCGACGACAGCCGATCCATTCTCTTGGCCAATGGATTTTCTTAGGCTTGGAACAAAAATATATTCAGCTATAAAAGCCTCTTTTCAAGCGCTGATTTTGGGGAGCGGACTGAGGTTATCCGGCGCATTTTCGATAATTTCAGAACCTTTGACTTCGAAAAGGTCATGAAAAAACTGATTGCGACTGAGGATATCCTCAAGATCTATAATGCCGATCCCAGGCTTATACATGAAGTCCAAAGGGATCAGGAAATCATAAAGACTGCCTTGATCGAAGTTATCTCCCAAACTCATCCCGAGTTGCCCCATGAAGTCACCGATTCGCAGTACGTATCGGTCAGGAAGTTTCTCAAGCCATTCGATGAGGTGTTTACCCTGAATTACGACCTGCTGTTCTATTGGGCCAGGAACAAGGATCGTCTCGAACCCGATTATGAGACAGATGATGGTTTTCGATCCGGCCGGATATGGGAAGGGCCCCCTACGCAGAACGTGCATTTTCTTCATGGTGGCCTGCATATCTATGACACGCAGGCCGGCGTCAAGAAACACGCTTTTAACGAGCAAGGCGAGTCTATCATCGAGCAAGTGAAGTGGAACATGGAAAACAAGAGGTTCCCTACTTTTGTTTCAGAACCTTCCCATGAACGCAAACGCGTCAGGATCCAGCATAACCCCTACCTCAGCTATTGTTTTGATCGGCTGGGCGGCTTAGAAGGCGTGCTATTCATTTACGGACATTCGTTCGACGCCAACGACAGGCATATTTTCGATCAAATAAAATGGAGCCGGGTGTATCGGGTTTTTGTGAGTGTCTATGGTGATGAGTGCAGCGAAGAAAATACTTTAATGAAGGGGCGGACCCAGGCTTATCTGGGCGCTCACAAGGTCGAGTTTTTCCAAGCCGAAAGTGTTCGAATCTGGCACTGACCCGATAGGTCCGGATAGGCGTGACACGTTCACGCCTGTGGTCGATTCCCGTCTATGCCTAAGGCTCGTACGCCTCGATCACTTCCTGCGCCGCCCGAAACGCATCGATCGCCGCCGGCACCCCGGCATACACCGCGCAATGCAGCAGCGCCTCACGAATCTCCTCCACCGTGCAACCGTTGTTCAGCGCCCCGCGCACGTGGCCCTTCAGTTCCTGCGGGCATTTGAGGGCGGTGAGGGCGGCGAGGGTGATCAGGCTGCGGGTCTTCAGCGGCAGGCCTTCGCGGCTCCAGACGCTGCCCCAGGCATGGTCGTTGACGAAGTCCTGCAAGGGCTGGGTGAAATCGGTGGCATTGCCCAGGGCGCGGTCGACGAATGCATCGCCCATGACCTGGCGACGCATGTCGAGGCCAGTCTTCGGAGTGTCGGTCATGGCAAATCCCTCTTGTGGTGTTGGCGGCGCCAGGCGCGCACGGAGGTGAACAACAAAAACGCGAGCAGGGCCGGCAGCACGTAGAACAGCATCAGTCGTTCCAGTAGACCGGCCAAGGGCATGCCGGTGGTGAACGACACCACGTGCAGCCCGTAGGCCAGGTACAGGCCCAGGAACAGCAGGCCTTCGGCGCGGGTAACGCGGTAGCCGGAATAGAACACGGGCAGGCACAACACGGCCACGCCGAGCATCACCGGCAAGTCGAAATCCAGGGCATTCGGCGAGACCGAAAGCGGCGTGGGTGCGATAAGGGCGGTCACCCCCAGCACCCCCAGCAGATTGAACAGGTTGCTGCCGATCACGTTGCCCACCGCAATATCGCGCTCGCCCCGCAGGGCGGCGATCAGCGACGTGGCAAGCTCCGGCAACGACGTGCTGACGGCAACAATGGTCAGGCCGATGATGCGCTCCGACAACCCGAGGTCCGTCGCCACTTCCACCGCAGCTCCCAGCAGCAGGTGCCCGGCGAAAATCAGCATCGCCAGGCCGAGCACGATCAGCGCCAGGCTCCTGGGCCAGGACATCCGAGCCGCCCTGTCGACGCCCGCCGCATGGGGGCGGGCCGAATGCCGGGATTGACGCAGCAGCAAACCCAAGTATGCCACCAGGGCCATCAGCAGCAACGTGCCGTCGAGGCGGGTCAGTTCTTCGTTCAAGGCCAGCACGAACACCAGCAGGCTGGCGCCGATCATCAGTGGGATGTCCAGGCGTACCAACTGACGTGAGACGCGCAACGGAATGATCAGCGCCGACAGCCCGAGGGTCACCAGGATGTTGAAGACGCTGCTGCCGATCACACTGCCCACGGCGATGTCGGCGTTTTGCGCCAGGGTCGCTTGCAGGCTGACGGCCATCTGCGGCGCGCTGCTGCCCATGGCGACGACGGTCAGGCCGATGATCAGCGGCCGCACCTGCAGCCGTGCCGCCAGGCCGATCGCGGCGCGCACCAGCAGCTCGGCACCGGCAATCAGCAACAGCAGGCCGCCGAACAGTTCGAGCAGGCTGAGCAGCGGTAGGGCGGTGAGTAGGGAAATGGCCGGACTCCGTTATCAATCGTCGAGGGCTTGCACGCGCACCCGCGCGGTGCCGGTGCGCAACATGCCCAGTTGCTCGGCCGCTTCGCGGGACACGTCGATCAAGCGCCCCCGAGTATACGGGCCGCGGTCATTGATGCGGACCACGACACTGTCATTGTTGCTCAGGTTGGTGATTTTCACCCGTGTGCCGAACGGCAACTGGCGATGGGCGGCCGTCAGGCTGTGCGGGTCGAAGCGCTCGCCGCTGGCGGTGCGCTTGCCGTGGTGCCTGGAGCCGTAATAAGAGGCGAGGCCGGTCTGGTCGTAGCCGTGTGGATCGACCGTCCCGCTCTGGCTGGCGCAACCGGCCAGCAGGGACAGCAGGGCGCAGGCGCCGAGCAGACGCTTCATTCTATGACCCCATGATCGTTCCCATGCTCTGCGTGGGAATGCAGCCCGTGACGCTCTGCGTCACAAAAGCGGACGCGGAGCGTCCAGTGAGGCGTTCCCACGCAGAGCGTGGGAACGATCACCGTCTGCAAGTCAGCCCTCGAGCTTGCTTTTCAGCAGTTCGTTGACCTGTTGCGGGTTGGCCTTGCCCTTGGAAGCTTTCATGGCCTGCCCGACGAAGAAGCCGAACATCTTGCCGCGCTTGGCTTCGTCTGCCGCACGGTATTGTTCGACCTGCTCGGCGTTGGCCGCGAGCATTTCATCGAGCACGGCGCTGATCGCCCCGGTGTCAGTGACTTGCTTCAAGCCGCGCTTTTCGATGATCTCGTCAGCGCTGCCTTCGCCGTTGGCCATGGCTTCGAACACCATCTTGGCGATCTTGCCGGAAATGGTGTTGTCCTTGATCCGCAGCAGCATGCCGCCCAGTTGCTCGGCCGACACCGGCGACTCGTCGATTTCCAGGCCTTGCTTGTTCAGCAGGCTGCCCAGTTCGACCATCACCCAGTTGGCCGCCAGCTTGGCGTCGCCGCCGATGCTCACGACCTTTTCGAAGTAGTCGGCCTGCTCGCGGCTGGTGGCCAGCACGTTGGCGTCGTAGCTCGACAGCCCGAACTGCGCCTGGAAACGCTCGCGTTTCTGCGGTGGCAGTTCTGGCAGAGTGGCGCGCACTTCATTGAGGAACGAATCCTCGATGACCACCGGCAGCAGGTCCGGGTCGGGAAAGTAGCGGTAGTCGTTGGCTTCTTCCTTGCTGCGCATCGGACGGGTTTCGTCCTTGTTCGGGTCGTACAGGCGGGTCTGCTGGATGACCTTGCCGCCGTCCTCGATCAGCTCGATCTGGCGCTGGATCTCGCTGTTGATTGCCTTCTCGATGAAGCGGAACGAGTTGACGTTCTTGATCTCGCAGCGGGTGCCGAACTCGACCTGGCCCTTGGGACGGATCGACACGTTGCAGTCGCAGCGCAGCGAACCTTCGGCCATGTTGCCGTCGCAGATGCCCAGGTAACGCACCAGCGCGTGGATCGCCTTGACGTAGGCCACGGCTTCCTTGGCGCTGCGCATGTCCGGTTCGGAGACGATTTCCAAGAGCGGCGTGCCGGCACGGTTCAGGTCGATGCCGGTGGCGCCGTTGAACTCTTCGTGCAGGCTCTTGCCAGCGTCTTCTTCCAGGTGCGCACGGGTGATGCCGACGCGCTTGACCGTGCCGTCTTCCAGGGCGATGTCCAGATGGCCCTTGCCGACAATCGGCAGTTCCATCTGGCTGATCTGGTAGCCCTTGGGCAGGTCCGGGTAGAAGTAGTTCTTGCGGGCGAACACGTTGTGCTGGCCGATCTCGGCGTCAATGGCCAAACCGAACATCACCGCCATGCGCACCGCTTCGGCGTTGAGCACCGGCAGCACGCCGGGCATGCCCAGATCGATCAGGCTGGCCTGGGTGTTGGGCTCGGAGCCGAACGTGGTGGAACTGCCGGAAAAGATTTTCGACCGGGTGGTGAGCTGGGTATGAATCTCCAGCCCGATCACGACTTCCCATTGCATGTGTTTCTCCTCAGAAGCCGGTTGGTGTGCGGGTGTGCCAGTCAGTGTGTAACTGATACTGATGGGCAACGTTCAACAGACGGCCTTCCTGGAAGTACGGCGCGAGCAACTGCACGCCCACCGGCAGGCCATCGACGAAACCGGCCGGCATGGACAGGCCCGGCAAACCGGCGAGGTTGGCGGTGATGGTGTAGACGTCTTCCAGGTACTCGGCGATCGGATCGCTGGTCTTGGCGCCGAGTTTCCAGGCCAGGTTCGGCGTGGTCGGGCCGAGGATGATGTCGACCTCGTTGAAGGCGGCCATGAAGTCGTTCTTCACCAGTCGGCGGATTTTCTGCGCCTTGAGGTAGTAGGCATCGTAGTAACCGGCGGACAGGGCGTAGGCCCCGACCATGATCCGACGCTGCACTTCGGCACCGAAACCTTCGCCACGGGAGCGCTTGTACAGATCGATCAGGTTTTGCGGGTTCTCGCAGCGATGGCCGAAGCGTACGCCGTCGAAACGCGACAGGTTCGAGGAGGCTTCCGCCGGGGCGATCACGTAGTACGCGGGAATGGCGTGCTGCATGTTCGGCAGGCTGATTTCCTTGATCACTGCGCCGAGCTTTTCCAGCGCTTTGATGCTGGTGTGGATCAGCTCGGCGATGCGCGGGTCGAGGCCGGCGCTGAAGTACTCCTTCGGCACGCCGATGCGCAGGCCTTGCAGCGAAGCGTTGAGGCCGGCGCTGTAGTCCGGCACCGGCTCATCGATGCTGGTGGAGTCGTTCGGGTCGAAGCCGGCCATGCCTTGCAGCAGGATCGCGCAGTCTTCGGCGGTGCGGGCCAGTGGGCCGCCCTGGTCGAGGCTCGATGCATAGGCAATCATGCCCCAGCGCGAAACGCGGCCGTAGGTCGGCTTGAGGCCGGTGAGGTTGGTGAACGCCGCCGGCTGGCGAATCGAGCCGCCGGTGTCGGTGGCGGTGGCGGCCGGCAGCAGGCGCGCGGCCACCGCAGCGGCGGAACCGCCGGACGAACCGCCCGGTACGTGTTCAAGGTTCCACGGGTTCTTCACCGCGCCGTAGTAGCTCGACTCGTTGGCCGAACCCATGGCGAATTCGTCCATGTTGGTCTTGCCCAGGGTCACGGCGCCGGCGGCGGCCAGCTTGGCGACCACGGTGGCGTCGTACGGGGCCTTGAAGTTGTCGAGCATCTTCGAGCCGCAGCTGGTGCGGATGCCCTGGGTGCAGAACAGGTCCTTGTGGGCAATCGGCGCGCCGAGCAGGGCGCCGCTTTCACCGGCTGCGCGGCGGGCATCGGCGGCCTTGGCCTGGCTCAGGGCCAGCTCCTCGGTGAGGCTGATGAAGCTGTTGAGTTGCGGATCGAGCTGGGCGATGCGCGCCAGCAGGACCTGGGTCAACTCTTCGGAAGAAAACGTTTTATCGGCGAGTCCGCGGGCGATCTCGGCCAGGGTCATGTGATGCATGAGAGGCTCTTTCCCTTTAGTCGATGACTTTCGGAACCAGGTACAGGCCGTTTTCGACCGCTGGTGCGATGGACTGGTAAGCCTCGCGATGATCGGATTCGGTCACGACGTCGGCGCGCAGGCGCTGGCTGGCTTCCAGTGGGTGGGCCAGCGGTTCGATACCGTCGGTATTGACCGCCTGCATCTCGTCGACCAGCCCCAGAATGCTGTTCAGGGCAGAAGTGATGTGTGGAAGATCGGCTTCATCGAGGCCCAGGCAGGCCAGATGAGCGATTTTTTCCACGTCGGAGCGTTCAAGCGCCATGGGATTCTCCAGTGGAAAACAGAACGGACGCAGTCTGTCCGTGTGTTAGATTGTCGGAACACTACCGCAGTTCTACGGGCTTACGGCCGCGATTTTAGGGTTTGGTGCGCAGAAAAGCGGCCAATTTAACATATTGGCGCCTTGCCCAAAATCCCTGTCGTTGTTAGAGTTTGCCGCACTTTTTTACCCACGCGTTGCCTAGGGTCCCTTTCCCATGTTCAAGAAACTGCGTGGCATGTTTTCCAGCGATCTTTCCATTGACCTGGGCACTGCCAACACCCTTATTTACGTGCGCGAGCGCGGTATCGTCCTGAATGAACCCTCGGTCGTGGCCATCCGCACCCACGGTAACCAGAAAAGTGTCGTGGCTGTCGGTACCGAAGCCAAGCGCATGCTGGGCCGTACACCGGGTAACATCGCAGCCATTCGCCCGATGAAGGACGGCGTGATCGCCGACTTCAGCGTCTGCGAAAAGATGCTGCAGTACTTCATCAACAAGGTTCACGAAAACAGTTTCCTGCAGCCCAGCCCTCGCGTGCTGATCTGCGTTCCATGCAAGTCCACCCAGGTGGAGCGTCGCGCCATCCGTGAATCGGCCCTTGGCGCCGGTGCCCGCGAAGTGTTCCTGATCGAAGAGCCGATGGCCGCCGCCATCGGTGCCGGCCTGCCGGTGGAAGAAGCCCGCGGTTCGATGGTCGTCGACATCGGTGGCGGTACCACTGAAATCGCGCTGATCTCCCTCAACGGTGTGGTCTACGCCGAATCCGTGCGGGTGGGCGGCGACCGTTTCGACGAAGCGATCATCACCTACGTGCGTCGCAACTACGGCAGCCTGATCGGCGAATCCACCGCCGAGCGCATCAAGCAGGAAATCGGCACGGCCTACCCGGGCGGCGAAATACGTGAAGTCGACGTGCGCGGCCGCAACCTGGCCGAAGGCGTTCCTCGCGCATTCACCCTGAACTCCAACGAAGTCCTGGAGGCTCTGCAGGAGTCCCTGGCGACGATCGTTCAGGCTGTGAAAAGCGCCCTGGAGCAGTCGCCGCCGGAACTGGCGTCCGACATCGCCGAGCGTGGCCTGGTGCTGACCGGTGGTGGCGCGCTGTTGCGTGACCTCGACAAACTGCTGGCCCAGGAAACCGGCCTGCCGGTGATCGTTGCCGAGGACCCGCTGACCTGCGTGGCCCGTGGCGGCGGCCGAGCCCTGGAAATGATGGACAAACACACCATGGACCTGCTTTCCAGCGAATAAGCCTTGCTGGTTAGTCTATGTTGTTCGCTCCGGGCAGCACTTTGCAGTGCTGCCCGTTGGCGTTTATCTTGTCATTCGACTCCAGGCCGGTTTGATGCCGTATGAATAAAGAGAACATTTGCCTGGGAGGAGCGGCCTATTAAACCGCTTTTTGCCAAAGGCCCCTCATTGGGTGTGCGCCTGCTGGTGCTGGCCGTTCTATCGGTCGCGCTGATGGTGGTCGATGCCCGTTTCACGCTGCTCAAGCCTGTGCGCAGCCAGATGTCGCTGGTGTTGATGGAGTCCTACTGGATCACCGACCTGCCGCAGCGCTTGTGGCAGGGTGTGGCCAGCCAGTTTGGCAGCCGCACCGAACTGGTCGCCGAAAACGAAAAACTCAAGACCGAAAACCTGCTGCTGCAGGGGCGCATGCAGAAACTGGCGGCCCTCACCGAGCAGAACGTAAGGTTGCGCGAGCTGCTCAACTCCTCCGCGCTGGTCAACGAGAAGGTCGAAGTGGCCGAGTTGATCGGCATGGACCCCAACCCCTTTACTCACCGCATCCTCATCAACAAAGGCGAGCGCGACGGTGTGGTCCTCGGCCAGCCGGTGCTCGACGCCCGTGGCCTGATGGGCCAGGTGGTGGAGTTGATGCCTTACACGTCCCGCGTACTGCTGCTGACCGACACCACCCACAGCATTCCGGTGCAGGTCAACCGCAACGGCCTGCGCGCCATTGCCAGCGGCACCGGCAACCCGGAGCGTCTGGAACTGCGCCACGTGGCCGACACTGCCGACATCAAGGAAGGCGACCTGCTGGTCAGCTCCGGCCTCGGCCAGCGCTTCCCGGCCGGTTACCCAGTGGCGACAGTCAAGGAAGTCATCCATGATTCCGGCCAGCCGTTCGCCATCGTCCGCGCCGTGCCGACCGCCGCGCTGAACCGCAGCCGCTACCTGCTGCTGGTGTTCAGCGACAACCGCACGCCGGAAGAACGCGCCAACGAAGCCGCCGTGGCCCAGGAAGCCCAGGACCGCCAGGGCAATGAGTCGGCTGCCTCAAGCGCGCCGGTGCCGGCCACCGTGCCCAAGCCAGTGGCTGCAGCGGTTGCACCGGCCGCGCCAACGACGCCAGCCGCCACGGCGCCGGTCGCGACCCCGGCCCGGTCGACCAGTCATGCGCCGGCGACACAGCATGCCCGGCCCGCGGCCAAGCCACCCGCCGCCGCGCCGGCCGTTGCCCCGGCCGCCGCACCTGCCACCAGGGGAGCACGAGAAGAATGAGCAGTAAATCCGGTAACGGCTGGATGGTCTGGCTGACCTTCGCCATCGGCCTGCTGCTCAGCGTTTCGCCGCTGCCGCAGTTCATGGAAATCCTGCGGCCGCTGTGGCTGGCCCTGTTGCTGGCATTCTGGGCGCTGGCCTTGCCGCATAAGGTCGGGATGGTCACCGCGTGGTGCCTGGGCCTGGCCGAGGACGTGCTCTATGGCACGCTGCTGGGCCAGAACGCACTGATCCTGACGTTGATTACTTTCCTGGTGCTGTCGCTGCAACAACGCTTGCGGATGTTCCCCATGTGGCAGCAGTGCCTGGTGATCCTGGTGATCTTCGGCCTGGCGCAGCTGGTACAGCTGTGGCTCAGCGCATTGACCGGCAATCGCCAGCCGACGCTGGCGCTGGTACTGCCGGCCCTGGTCAGCGCGTTGCTCTGGCCCTGGGTCAGCTTCGGTTTGCGTGGCTTGCGCCTGCGTTTCAAAATCAACTGATTCGTTCGGGTTTGAGCGGGAGATGTCTTGATGAAACCGCTTTACCTCGCCTCAGGCTCGCCGCGCCGGCGTGAACTGCTCACGCAGATCGGCGTGCGCTTTACCGCCATCAATGCGGACATCGACGAAACTCCCCTGGATCAAGAAAGCCCATCGGCCTATGTCGAGCGCCTGGCCTGCGGCAAAGCCGAGGCCGGGCGACGGGCGTTGCCCACCGAGGCGGATGGCTGTGTATTGGGCGCCGACACGGCGGTGGTGCTGGATGGACAGATTCTCGGCAAGCCGCTGGATCAGTCTGACGCCCTGGCGATGCTCATGAGCCTGTCCGGACGCGAGCATGAAGTCCTGACCGCCATTGCCGTGCTGGAAGGCCAGCGCTGCGAATCCCGGGTGGTTCGCAGCCGGGTGCGCTTTCGCGCCATCAGCGAGCCGGAAGCGGCGGCCTATTGGGCCAGTGGCGAGCCCCGGGACAAGGCCGGCGGCTATGGCATCCAGGGCCTGGGCGCGGTGTTCGTCGCCGCGCTTGAGGGCAGCTATTCTGCGGTGGTTGGCTTGCCGCTGTGCGAAACCGCGCAACTGTTGGGTGATTTCGGCATACCCTGTTGGCAATCCCTTGAGCGCGCCCCGGGCGCCGTCTGACTTGATGCGGCCATAATCGTGAACATGCCTGAACGAGACCCTGCCATGAGTGAAGAGATCCTGATCAACATCACGCCGATGGAATCGCGCGTGGCGGTGGTTGAAAACGGCGTGTTGCAAGAAGTTCACGTCGAACGCACGCAAAAGCGCGGCATCGTCGGCAATATCTACAAAGGCAAGGTGGTCCGGGTATTGCCGGGCATGCAGGCGGCATTCGTGGACATCGGCCTGGACCGCGCGGCATTCATCCATGTGTCGGAAATCTCCATGCGCGAAGGGCCGGCGGTGGAGAGCATCAGCGCGCTGGTCCATGAGGGGCAAAGCCTGGTGGTGCAGGTCACCAAGGACCCCATCGGTTCCAAAGGCGCGCGCCTGACCACGCAACTGTCGATTCCGTCGCGCTACCTGGTGTACATGCCGCGCACGGCCCATGTCGGCATCTCGCTGAAAATCGAAGACGAAGCCGAGCGCGACCGCCTGAAGAAAGTGGTCAGCGACTGCGTGGAAAAAGAAGGCATCAAGGAGGCCGGCGGTTTCATCCTGCGCACTGCTGCCGAAGGGGCCGGAGCCGATGAAATCCTGATGGACATCCGCTACCTGCGTAGGCTCTGGGACCAGATCGACGCGCAGATCAAGACCATCGCCACCCCCAGCGTGATCTACGAAGACCTGGGCCTGGCGTTGCGAACCCTGCGCGACCTGGTCAGCCCGAAGATCGAGAAGATCCGCATCGATTCCCGGGAAACGTTCCAGAAGACCACGCAGTTCGTGGCCGAGCTGATGCCGGAAATCGCCGACCGTCTCGAACATTACCCTGGCGAGCGGCCGATCTTCGACTTGTACGGCGTCGAGGACGAAATCCAGAAAGCCCTGGAACGCAAAGTGCCGCTCAAGTCCGGTGGTTATCTGGTCGTCGATCCGGCCGAAGCCATGAGCACCATCGACGTCAACACCGGTGCATTCGTCGGCCACCGCAACCTCGAAGAAACCATCTTCAAGACCAACCTGGAAGCCGCTACCGCCATCGCCCGGCAACTGCGCCTGCGCAACCTGGGCGGGATCATCATCATCGACTTCATCGACATGGAGGATGAAGAGCACCAGCGCCAGGTGCTGCGGACCTTGGAAAAACAGCTGGAGCGCGATCACGCCAAGACCAACATCATCGGCATCACCGAGCTGGGCCTGGTGCAGATGACCCGCAAGCGTACCCGCGAAAGCCTTGAGCAGGTGCTCTGCGAACCCTGCAGCAGTTGCCAGGGGCGGGGCAAGTTGAAGACCCCGGAAACCGTGTGTTACGAAATCTTCCGCGAAATCCTCCGCGAAGCGCGCGCTTACCAGGCCACCGGCTATAGAGTGTTGGCGAACCAGAAAGTGGTTGATCGCCTGCTCGATGAAGAGTCGGGCAACGTCGCCGAGCTGGAAGCCTTTATCGGTCGTACGATTCGGTTCCAGGTAGAAACCATGTATTCCCAGGAACAATACGACGTGGTGTTGCTCTGAAGGGCCTGGGAAGCGGCGAGACCGCAGATGTGCTTATTTTTTTGCCGGGGAGGCCACTGACATGGAGCGTCTGACGCGCTTTTTGGCTGCGCTGACCCGTTGGGGGCTGGGCCTGTGTGCGTTGCTGCTGGTGCTGTTGGCGTTGTATGTCAGCCTCGGTCGCGAGCTGGTTCCGCTGGTCGCTGAATACCGCGCCGAGGTTGAAAGCCGGGCCGGACAAGCCCTGGGCCTGCCGGTGCACATCGGCAGTCTGGAAGGTGGCTGGAGTGCGCTGGCGCCGATCCTGGCCGCGCACGACGTGGTGGTCGGCGACGGGCCGAACGCCTTGCACCTGGACCAGGTCCGGGCGGTGCCTGATGTGTGGGGCAGCCTGGTAGCGCGTCAGCTGCGCATTGCTCACCTGGAACTCAGCGGCCTGAAAATCAGCCTCAAGGAGGGTGCCGACGGCAAGTGGGCCCTCGAAGGCCTGCCGGTGCAGGACGATCAGCCGCTTGATCCGCAGCAGGTGCTGGATCGCATGCAAGTGGTGACCCTGCTGTCGGTACTCGATAGCCAGGTCACCCTGCAACCCCTTGAACACCCCCCGCTGACCCTGACCTACGTCGGCCTGAGCCTGCGCACCGGCGCCACCCGCCAGCGTCTCGACGCACGCCTGACCCTGCCCGACGGCCAGCCCGTGGCGATCAACCTGCGGACCCGCCTGCGCGCCAGCGATTGGAAGAATGGCGAGGCCGATGCCTACCTGAGCCTGCCGCAAAGCGACTGGTCCAGATGGCTGCCGAAACGCCTGACCGGTCAATGGAATGTGGCCCAGCTCCAGGCCGGCGGCGAGTTCTGGCTCAGCTGGGGCGCGGGCACGGTGCAAAGCGCGGCCATGCGCCTGAACGCGCCGCAACTCCAGGGTGCCTATGCCGAGCGCAAGCCCGTACAAATCCACAACCTGGCCCTCAACGGCTATTTCCAGCGCGGCAGCCAGGGGTTCACCGCAACGTTCGATTCCCTGGCGATGAATCTGGGGGAAACCCGCTGGGAATCGCGGCTGGTGTTGCAGCAGAGCAACGCCACCGAGCAGGCTGAAGAACGCTGGCATGTGCAGGCCGACCGCCTCGACCTGACGCCGCTGACGCCGTTGCTCAATGCCCTGGCGCCGCTGCCCGAAGGCGTGGCGACGGTCGTCGACCGGCTCAAGGTGACCGGTAGCCTGCGCAATGTGCTGCTCGATTACCGGCCGCAGAACACCGGTGACCAGAAAATCAGCTTTGCCACCAACCTCGACACCGTGGGCTTTGATGCCTATCACGGTGCCCCGGCTGCGCGAAACGTCTCGGGCAGCCTCAGCGGCGACCTGGGCGGCGGTGAGTTGCGCATGGACAGCAAGGATTTTTCCCTGCACCTGGACCCGATCTTCGCCAAGCCCTGGCAATACCTGCAAGCCAACGCCCGGCTGACCTGGAAGCTCGACAAGCAAGGCTTCACCCTGATCGCGCCGTACCTGAAGGTGCTGGGCGAGGAAGGCCGGATTGCCGGTGATTTCCTGATCCGCCTGCATTTCGATCACAGCCAGGAAGATTACATGGACCTGCGGGTCGGCCTGCTGGACGGCGATGGGCGCTACACCGCCAAGTACCTGCCGGCGGCCCTCAGCCCGGCGCTGGATGAGTGGCTGCGCACCGCTATCGTCAAGGGCGCGGTGGACCAGGGCTTCTTCCAGTACCAAGGCTCGCTGAACCGCGGCGCCGAGGATGCGGCGCGCAGCATCAGCCTGTTCTTCAAGGTGCATGACGCCGAGCTGGCGTTCCAGCCGGGCTGGCCCTCGGTCAGCAAGGTCAGCGGCGATGTCTTTGTCGAAGACAGCGGCGTGCGTATTTTCGCCAGTCAGGGGCAGTTGCTCGATACCCGGGTCAAGGATGTTGCGGTGAGTATCCCCCACGCACCGAGCGGGCAAAGTGCTCATCTGCTGCTGGACAGCGGATTCGCCGGCGGCCTGGGCGACGGTTTGAAAATTCTCCAGACGGCACCCATCGGCACGGCCGAGACCTTCGCCGGTTGGGAAGGCGAGGGCGATCTGCAAGGCAGCCTGAAGCTCGATATCCCGCTGGCCAAGGGCGAGCAACCGAAGATCCTGGTGGACTTCGCCATCGACAAGGCCCGGTTGAAACTCAGCGAGCCGGTGCTGGAGCTGACCCAGCTCAAGGGTGATTTGCGCTTCGATAGTCATAAAGGCCTGAGTGGCAAGGGGATCAGCGCCCGCGCATTCGACCGGCCCGTGACGGCGCAGATTTTTGCCGAGGGCCGTGCCGGCGCGCTTAACACGCGGGTCGCTGCGTCCGGGCAAGTGGACGTCAAGAACCTCACCAGTTGGCTGAATGTTACCCAATCGTTGCCGGTCTCCGGCGTGATTCCGTACCAGTTGCAGGTGATCCTGGACGGGGCCGACAGCCAGTTGTCGGTCAACTCCAGCCTCAAGGGTGTGGCGGTGGACCTGCCGGCGCCTTTTGGCATGGCCGCCGATGTCGGGCGCGACACGGTATTTCGCATGACCCTGCAAGGGCCGGAACGGCGTTATTGGGTGAGGTATGGCGACCTGGCCAGTTTCACCTACGCCGCGCCGAGCGGGAAAACAGCTGAGGGGCGTGGCGAGCTGTTGCTGGGCGCGGGCGAGGCGGTGTTGCCCGGCGCCAGGGGGTTGCGATTGCGCGGAACCTTGCCGGAGCTGGACGTGAGCCCCTGGCAGGACCTGGCGAGCAAATACGCCGGGCAAGATCCGGGCGGCAGTGCCAAGCAATTGCTCAGCAGTGTCGACCTGACCGTTGGCAAGCTGACGGCCATGGGTACCACCCTGGACCAGGCTTCGGTGCAGCTCGATCGCAAGCCGGACGCCTGGGGCTTGCGCCTCGACAGCCAGCAGGCCAAGGGTAATGTCAGCCTGCCGGATGCCAAGGCCGCACCGATTGGGATCAAGCTCGATTACGTACGCCTGCCGGCCGTGGACCCGACGGTCCAGGCCGATGAAAATGCACCGGACCCGCTGGCCTCGGTCGACCCTACCCGAATCCCGGCCATGGATATTGCCATCGACCAGTTGTTCCAGGGGCCCGATCTTGTCGGCGCGTGGTCGTTGAAAGTGCGTCCGACCGCCAAGGGCATCGCGCTGAACAACCTGGACATGGGCCTCAAGGGCATGGTCTTGAACGGCAGTGCCGGCTGGGAAGGCGCGCCCGGTTCCACCAGCAGCTGGTACAAGGGCCGCATCAGCGGTAAAAACCTCGCCGACGTACTCAAGGGCTGGGGATTCGCGCCGAGCGTGACCAGCCAGGAATTCCGCCTGGACGTCGATGGCCGCTGGCCCGGCTCGCCGGCGTGGGTCGCCACCAAGCGTTTTTCCGGCAGCCTCGATGCGTCACTGAGCAAAGGACAATTCGTCGAAGTCGAAGGCAGCGCCCAGGCGCTGCGGGTCTTTGGCCTGCTGAACTTCAACTCCATCGGCCGGCGTTTGCGTCTGGACTTCTCCGACCTGTTCGGCAAGGGCCTGAGCTATGACCGGGTCAAGGGATTGCTGGTGGCGAGCAACGGTGTGTACGTGACCCGTGAGCCGATTACCCTGACGGGGCCGTCCAGCAACCTGGAACTCAATGGCACGCTGGACATGGTCGCCGATCGGGTCGACGCCAAGCTGTTGGTCACCCTGCCGGTGACCAACAACCTGCCGATCGCCGCGCTGATCGTCGGTGCACCGGCGGTGGGCGGGGCGCTGTTCTTGATCGACAAGCTGATCGGCGACCGCGTGGCACGCTTCGCCAGCGTAAGATACGACGTCAAGGGGCCGTGGAAGGAGCCGAAGATCACCTTCGACAAGCCTTTTTAATGGCTTACGAGAACCCTTGTGGGAGCGAGCCTGCTCGCGATGGCAGTGTGTCTGTAGTCGAAGCGTGGACTGATCCACCGCTATCGCAAGCAGGCTCGCTCCCACAGGGAAAGACAGATGAGGGGAATCACCATGCCAGTCGCCGTGATTCAAATGGTCAGCCAGAGCGACGTCTTCGCCAACCTGGCACGGGCCCGTGTGCTCTTGGAACAAGCTGCCGCTGGCGGCGCAAGGCTGGCGGTGCTGCCCGAGAATTTCGCGGCCATGGGCTGGCGGGACGTCGCTGCCCTCGGTCGCGCCGAAGCCATTGGTCAGGGGCCGATCCTGCCCTGGTTGAAACAGGTCGCCCGCGACCTCAGGTTATGGATTGTCGCCGGCACACTGCCGTTGCCGCCTGTGGATAGTCCCGAGGCCAAGGTCCATGCCTGCTCGCTGCTGGTCGATGATCAGGGCGAGATCGTGGCGCGCTACGACAAGCTGCACCTGTTCGACGTGGATGTGGCGGACAATCGCGGGCGCTACCGCGAGTCGGACGACTATGCTTATGGCGCCAATGTGGTGGTCGCCGATACACCGGTGGGCCGGGTTGGCTTGACGGTCTGCTACGACTTGCGTTTCCCGGAGCTCTACAGCGAACTGCGGGCGGCCGGGGCCGAACTGATCACGGCGCCTTCGGCGTTTACCGCCGTGACGGGCTTCGCCCATTGGGAGGTACTGATTCGCGCCCGGGCCATTGAAACCCAGTGCTATGTGCTGGCTGCCGCCCAGGGCGGTGTACACCCGGGGCCCCGGGAGACGTTCGGGCATGCCGCGATTGTCGACCCGTGGGGCCGCGTGCTGTCACAACAGGATCAAGGCGAGGCCGTGCTGTTGGCCGAGCGCGACAGCGGCGAACAGGCGTCCATCCGGGCGCGCATGCCGGTGGAAAGCCATCGGCGCTTTTTCTCGCAGGGCGCTCGACAGCGGCCTGTCCAAGACGACGAATTCAAGGCGTAAAACATATGAGCGGGTTGTTGTCCTCAGTCAGTGAACACCTTCTAGCCCCCGGTGGCGTGACCCTCGAAAGCCTGCAAGGCGTGCTGGGCGACCTGGCCGGGCCGGGCATCGATGCGGCCGACCTGTATTTCCAGGGCCAGATCTCCGAGTCGTGGTCTTTGGAAGACGGCATCGTCAAGGAGGGCAGCTTCAACCTCGACCAAGGCGTGGGCGTGCGTGCCCAGTCCGGGGAAAAAACCGGCTTTGCCTACAGCAACGCCATCACCCTCGAAGCCCTGGGCGCCGCTGCCCGCGCTGCCCGTTCGATTTCCCGGGCCGGCCAGAACGGCACGGTCCAGGCCTTCAGCAGCCAGGACGTGGCGCAGTTGTATGCGCCAGACAACCCGCTGGAAGTCATGAGCCGTGCCGAAAAGGTCGAACTGCTCAAGCGCATCGACGTGGCCACCCGTGCCCTCGATCCGCGTATCCAGCAGGTGTCGGTGAGCATGGCCGGGGTCTGGGAGCGGATTCTGGTCGCTTCCACTGATGGCGGCCTGGCGGCGGACGTGCGGCCATTGGTGCGTTTCAACGTCAGCGTGATCGTCGAGCAGAACGGTCGCCGTGAGCGCGGCGGTCACGGCGGTGGCGGGCGCACCGATTACCGTTATTTCCTCAGCGAAGACCGTGCCATGGGCTATGCCCGCGAAGCGCTGCGCCAGGCGCTGGTCAACCTGGAAGCCATCCCGGCCCCGGCGGGCACCTTGCCGGTGGTGTTGGGCTCCGGCTGGTCCGGCGTGCTGCTGCACGAAGCCGTGGGCCATGGCCTGGAAGGCGACTTCAACCGCAAGGGCAGTTCAGCCTACAGCGGCCGCATGGGCGAAATGGTCGCCTCGAAACTCTGCACCATTGTCGATGACGGCACCCTCGCCGGGCGTCGTGGCTCCCTGAGCGTTGACGATGAAGGTACCCCGACGGAGTGCACCACGCTGATCGAAAACGGCGTGCTCAAGGGTTACATGCAAGACAAACTCAACGCTCGCTTGATGGGCGTGGCCCGCACCGGCAATGGTCGCCGCGAGTCCTACGCGCACCTGCCGATGCCGCGCATGACCAACACCTACATGCTGGGCGGCCAAAGCGATCCGGCGGAGATCATCGCTTCGGTGAAGAAAGGCATCTACTGCGCCAACCTCGGCGGCGGCCAGGTGGACATCACCAGCGGCAAATTCGTCTTCTCCACCAGCGAGGCCTACCTGATCGAAGACGGCAAGATCACCGCACCGGTCAAGGGTGCGACCCTGATCGGCAACGGACCGGAAGCGATGAGCAAAGTGTCGATGGTCGGTAACGACCTGTCGCTGGACAGCGGTGTGGGTACATGCGGCAAGGATGGGCAATCGGTGCCGGTAGGCGTCGGCCAGCCAACCTTGAAGATCGATGCGATTACCGTGGGTGGCACGGGCGCATGACAGGAGCATCGGGTGGAGTGCGAAACCTCCACCCGCGTACGTGACTCAGCGCAGACCGCGTTGAGTCTCGTCCAGCTCACGGATGTACTTGAAGATTTTACGGCTCGAGGCCGGTGGCTTGTTCTGCGCCACTTCGTGCTGGGCCTGACGGATCAGGGAGCGCAGTTGCTGGCGATCGGCCTCCGGGTAGTCGATGACGAATTTTTCCAGGGTGCCGTCGTCGCCTGCGATCAAACGATCGCGCCAGCGTTCCAGGCCATGGAAGCGTTCGTTGTACTGCCGGGTGGAGGCGTCGAGTTGATCGAGCAGCACCAGGATGGCGTCCGTGTCCTGGTCGCGCATCAGTTTGCCGATGAATTGCAGGTGCCGTTTACGCGCGATATTCGCGGTGTGCTTGGGCGCATCGGCCAGGGCCCGGCGCAACGCGTCGGTCAGGGGCAGTTTGGCCAGCAAGTCAGGCTTGAGTGTTGTCAGGCGCTCGCCGAGGTCAACCAGAGCATGCAGCTCGCGTTTGACCTGGGATTTGCTTTTTTCACCCTCATAGAGGGAGTCGTCGTAAGAATCAACCATGGTGGCAGTCCGCAAAGAAACGCCGCCATGATAACCAGTCGGGGGCCGCTTGTCCGGCCCGGTCGCTCGAAGGCCTTACCGAAAGCAGAATTTGATGGAGAAAACCAATGAGTGCAGTTCAGAGTGTCGGCCCGCAAGCGTTGCCGGCCCTGCAGGAACAGGTCGAGCAGATCCTCGCCGAGGCCAAGCGCCAGGGCGCCTGTGCCTGTGAAGTGGCGGTGTCGTTGGAGCAGGGCTTGTCGACATCAGTACGCCAGCGCGAGGTGGAAACCGTCGAGTTCAATCGCGACCAGGGTTTCGGCATCACCTTGTACGTCGGCCAGCGCAAGGGGTCGGCCAGTACCTCGGCGAGCGGCCCGGACGCCATTCGGGAAACCGTCGCTGCGGCACTGGCGATTGCCCAGCACACCTCCGAAGACGAGGCCTCCGGCCTGGCCGATGCCGCACTGATGTGCAAGGAGCAGCGGGACTTTGACCTGTTCCACGCCTGGGACATCACCCCTGAACAGGCCATTGAGCAGGCGCTGCGTTGCGAAGCGGCGGCGTTCGAGGCCGATGCGCGAATCAAGAACGCCGATGGCACGACACTCAACACCCACCAGGGCTGTCGCGTCTATGGGAACAGCCACGGGTTCATCGGCGGCTATGCCTCGACGCGCCATAGCCTCAGCTGCGTGATGATTGCCGAAGCCAATGGCCAGATGCAGCGCGATTATTGGTACGACGTGAGCCGCCAGGGCACCTTGCTGGCAGACCCGGTGAGCATCGGCCGGAAAGCCGCCCAACGAGCGGCCAGCCGCCTGGGCGCACGGCCGGTGCCGACCTGCGAAGTGCCGGTGCTGTTTTCCGCCGAGCTGGCCGGTGGGCTGTTTGGCAGCTTCCTGTCGGCGGTGTCCGGCGGCAACCTGTACCGCAAATCGTCGTTCCTGGAAGGCGCTCTGGGCCAGAAACTGTTCCCGGAATGGATGACCATCGACGAACGTCCGCACCTGATGCAAGCCATGGGCAGCTCGGCGTTCGACGGCGATGGCCTGGCGACCTACGCCAAGCCATTCGTGGAGGACGGTGAGCTGGTGTCCTACATCCTCGGCACCTATTCGGGCCGCAAGCTCGGCATGCCGAGCACCGCCAATGCCGGTGGCGTGCACAACCTGTTCGTGACCCATGGCGAAGAAGACCAGGCCGCTCTGCTGCGGCGGATGGGCCGGGGCCTGTTGGTGACTGAGTTGATGGGCCATGGCCTGAACATGGTCACCGGGGACTATTCCCGTGGCGCGGCAGGTTTCTGGGTCGAGAATGGCGAGATCCAGTTCCCGGTCCAGGAAGTGACCATCGCCGGTAACATGCGCGACATGTTCAAGCAGATCGTTGCCGTGGGGAACGACCTGGAACTGCGCAGCAACATCCGCACCGGTTCGGTGCTGATCGAGCGGATGACAGTGGCAGGTAGCTGATCTTCATCGGATAAAAAGCTGTGGGAGCAAAGCTTGCTCCCACAAGTCTCGGGCCACAAAAGCCAGTCTCAAGTCGACATGGCAGGGGGGTTATTCACCTTCGTCGAAATAGTTGTTGATCAAGGCCTCCAGGGCGTCCATCGCTTCCTGTGCCTCTTCGCCTTCAGTTTCCAGGTAAATCGTTGTGCCCTTGCCCGCAGCGAGCATCATCATGGCCATGATGCTCTTGCCGTCGATCATGGTTTCGGTTTCGGGCGCCCGTCCGACGCGGATGGTCGTTTCCTTGAACCGGCCCGCCACGCCGACAAACTTGGCGGAAGCCCGGGCGTGCAAGCCCAGCTTGTTGATGATTTCTATTTCCCGAGCAGGCATCGCGATGTGAATCCTTTAGCTGAGGTCGCGGTGGCGAACCTGGACATTCTTCAGGGATTGTTGCAGGAGCTGACCCAGGCGTTCGGTCAGGTAGACGGAGCGGTGATGACCACCGGTGCAGCCAATGGCAATCGTGACGTAGGCACGGCTGCTCGCGGCAAAGCGGGGCAACCACTTGAGCAGGTAGCTGGAAATGTCCTGGTACATCTCCTCGACATCCGGCTGTGCGGCCAGGTAGTCGATCACCGGCTGGTCGAGCCCGGACTGCTCGCGCAATTCCGGTTTCCAATAAGGGTTGGGCAGGCAGCGCACATCGAACACCAGGTCGGCGTCCACGGGCATGCCGCGTTTGAAACCGAACGATTCCACCAGAAACGCCGTGCCTGGCTCCGGCTGGTTCAGCAGGCGCAACTTGATGGTGTCGCGCAACTGATACAGGTTAAGGTGCGTGGTATTGACCTTCAGGTCGGCCAGGTCGGCGATCGGCCCCAGCAACTGGGTTTCATCCTCGATGGCTTCGGCCAAAGAGCGATTGGCGTTGCTCAGCGGATGACGCCGGCGGGTTTCGGAAAAACGCTTGAGCAGGGTTTCTTCGTCGGCATCCAGGTACAGGACATCGCACTGGATATGCCGGCTGCGCACCTCTTCGAGCAGTGCCGGGAAACGCGACAGATGACTGGGCAGGTTGCGCGCGTCGATGGACACCGCCACCAGCGGCTGCGCCAGCTCCGTATGGATCAGCGCACGCTCGGCCAGTTCCGGCAGCAGGCCGGCGGGCAGGTTGTCGATGCAATAGTAGCCACTGTCTTCAAGTACGTTGAGGGCCGTGCTTTTACCGGAGCCGGAGCGACCACTGACGATGATCATGCGCATGTTTAATGACCGTTCTGCTCGTCCAGGACAACCTGATACAAGGCGTCGTTACTCGGTGCGCTGCGCAGTTTTTCGCGCACTTCCTTGCGATCCAGCATGCTGGCAATCTGGCGCAGCAGCTCAAGGTGCGCATCGGTCGCCGCCTCTGGTACCAGCAGTACGAACAGCAGGTCGACCGGGGCGCCGTCGATGGCGTCAAAATCAATAGCCGCTTCAAGGTGCAGCAGCGCGCTGATCGGCGAGGCGCATCCTTTCAGGCGGCAGTGGGGAATGGCGATGCCGTTGCCAAAACCGGTGGAACCGAGTTTTTCACGGGCAACCAGGGCCTCGAATACGTCCTGCATCTCCAGATCCGGTACTTCACGGTGGATCAGGTTGGCAATTTGTTCGAGGGCTTTTTTCTTACTGCCGCCCGGCGCGTTCACCAGGGAACGGCCGGGGGTCAGGATGGTTTCTAGTCGGATCATGGATTGGGGGGGTTAACGACCGGTGGCGCCCTGGAGGAGGCTCTGGGTCTTTTCCTTATGCTTTTTGAGTTGGCGATCCAGCTTGTCGGTCAGCAGGTCAATCGCGGCATACATGTCTGTGTGCTCCGCATTGGCAACCACCTCTCCGCCGGGAATATGCAACGTGGCTTCGATTTTCTGCAGCAGCTTCTCGACGTTCATCGTGACCTGCACGTTGGTGATCTTGTCGAAATGCCTTTCCAATCGGTCGAGTTTTTCGCCGATGTAGGTCCGCAGGGGTTCGGTCACTTCCAATTGGTGTCCACTGATGTTGACTTGCATACAGCTTCTCCTTCGTTGCCAGTGCATAAAGCGGCAGGCAGAAATGCCTACCACTGGAACGCTGTGACATGGCCTGTTACATCAACCGCTTGCGTTCGCTCGAAGGTGCGATCCCGAGGGATTCGCGGTATTTGGCGACGGTACGGCGGGCCACCTGAATGCCTTGTGCCTCCAGTAAACCAGCGATCTTGCTGTCACTCAACGGCTTTTTCTGATTTTCCGCCGCCACCAGTTTCTTGATGATCGCGCGGATGGCCGTGGACGAGCATTCGCCGCCTTCGGAGGTGCTGACGTGGCTGGAGAAAAAGTATTTCAATTCATAGATGCCCCGTGGGGTATGCATGAATTTCTGGGTGGTGACCCGGGAAATCGTCGACTCGTGCATGCCTACCGCCTCGGCAATGTCATGCAGGACCAGCGGTTTCATCGCTTCGTCGCCGTACTCCAGGAAGCCGCGCTGGTGCTCGACGATCTGGGTGGCCACTTTCATCAGGGTTTCGTTGCGGCTTTGCAGGCTCTTGATGAACCAGCGCGCTTCCTGCAACTGGTTGCGCATGAAGGTGTTGTCGGCGCTGGTGTCGGCGCGCCTGACGAAACCGGCGTACTGGGGGTTGACCCGCAGCTTGGGCACCGACTCCTGGTTCAGCTCCACCAGCCAGCGGTCGTTGTGCTTGCGCACGATGACGTCAGGCACCACGTATTCGGGTTCGGTAGACTCGATCTGCGAGCCGGGTCGCGGGTTCAGGCTCTGGACCAGCTCGATGACCTGGCGCAGTTCGTCTTCCTTGAGCTTCATGCGCCGCATCAGTTGGCTGTAGTCGCGTCCGCCCAGCAGGTCGATGTAGTCAGTGACCAAGCGCTTGGCCTCGGCCAGCCAGGGCGTCTTGGCGGACAACTGGCGCAGTTGCAGCAGCAGGCACTCACCCAGGTTGCGGGCGCCGATGCCGGCCGGCTCGAACTGCTGGATGCGGTGGAGAACGGCTTCGATCTCGTCCAGCTCGATGTCGAGCTCAGGGTCGAAGGCTTCGAGGATTTCCTCGAGCGTCTCGTCCAGATAACCCTGGTTGTTGATGCAATCGATCAGGGTGACGGCGATCAGGCGATCGGTATCGGACATCGGCGCCAGGTTCAACTGCCACAGCAGGTGGCTTTGCAGGCTCTCGCCAGCGGAGGTCCGGGTCGTGAAGTCCCACTCGTCGTCATCGCTGCTCGGCAGGCTGCTGGCGCTGGTCTGGTAGACGTCTTCCCAGGCCGTGTCGACGGGCAGGTCGTTGGGAATCCGCTCGTTCCATTCGCCCTCCTCGAGGTTATCCACCGTTGGGGCGGCCTCCTGGTACGACGGTTCAGGGATTTCGGTGTTGGTTTTCTGCTCGACGTTGTCGGCCAGTGGATCGGTATTATCGAAGTCGTCGCCTTCTTCCTGGCGTTCGAGCATCGGATTGGACTCCAAGGCCTCCTGGATTTCCTGTTGCAGGTCCAGGGTCGACAATTGGAGCAGGCGGATGGCCTGTTGCAGCTGCGGCGTCATCGTCAGCTGCTGGCCCATTCTCAAGACTAGCGATGGTTTCATGGCAGGGGCTTAACACCTTATTCGCCGGCGCACATGCGCCATCCACTACAGGGCGCCGGAGCGCCTAACTTAAGCAAATTATATGCCTGAAACTGAAGTGTTTGCCTAGGGCATCACCATAATAAAATCGGCGATGCCCGCAGCGCTTCGCCAGGCATTTTTGGCTTACAGGCGGAACTCATGGCCCAGATACACTTCCTTGACCAGGTCGTTGGCCAGGATGGCAGCGGAGTCGCCCTCGGCGATCAGCTGGCCGTCATTGACGATATAGGCGGTTTCGCAGATGTCCAGGGTATCGCGCACGTTATGGTCGGTGATCAGCACGCCGATCCCCTTGGCCTTGAGGTGGTGGATGATCTGCTTGATATCGCCCACCGAGATCGGGTCCACGCCAGCGAAGGGTTCGTCGAGCAGGATGAACTTCGGTGCGGTGGCCAGCGCGCGGGCAATCTCCACGCGGCGCCGTTCGCCACCGGACAGGCTCATGCCCAGGTTGTCGCGAATGTGGCTGATGTGGAATTCCTGCAACAGGCTTTCCAGTTCCTGGCGACGACCGGCCTTGTCGAGTTCCTTGCGGGTCTCGAGGATCGCCATGATGTTGTCGGCCACCGACAGTTTGCGGAAGATCGACGCTTCTTGCGGCAAATAGCCGATACCCGCCTTGGCCCGACCGTGCATCGGCTGATGGCTGACGTCCAGGTCGTCGATCAGCACACGACCCTGGTCGGCCTGGACCAGGCCGACGATCATGTAGAAGCAGGTCGTTTTGCCCGCGCCGTTGGGGCCGAGCAGGCCGACGATCTGGCCGCTGTCGATGGACAGGCTGACATCACGCACGACCTGACGGCTCTTGTAGCTCTTGGCCAGGTGCTGAGCTTTCAGAGTTGCCATTACTGGGCCTTCTGCTCGGTTTTCTTTTTAGGCTGGATCACCATGTCGATCCGTGGACGCTGCTCGGTCACCTTGCTGCCGGTGGCGCGACCGGCGCTGGCCAGTTTCTTGTTGGTGTCGTAGACGATTTTCTCGCCCTGGGTGACGTTGTTGTCCTTGTCGATGACCTTGGCCCGGTCGATCAGGACGACGCGGTCCTGGGACGCGTGATACTGGATGGTCACGCCGTAGCCCTGCACGGGCTTGGTGTCGCCGGCGGTTTGCAACTGCTCGAAGTAGGCCAGGTTGCCCACCGAGGTCACCACATCAATGTCACCATTTGGGGTGCGGGTGATGGTGACGGTGTTGCCGGTCACCTTCATCGAGCCTTGGGTGATGATCACGTCACCTTTATAGGTGGCCACGCCGTTCTTGTCGTCCAGCTGGGCGTCGTCGGCCTGGATACGGATAGGTTGGTCGCGGTCGTTGGGAAGAGCCCAGGCGCTCGCGCTTCCCAGTGCTGCGCCCAGACTGAGCAAAATAGGGAGGGTTTTAGCGAGCTTCATACTGTCCTCTTACGTTCGATAGCAGGTGTATCCTGCTTTCCTTCAAATACGCTTTCATGCCCGTGCCGGTCGATACACCGCCGGCACCGTCGATTCTAACGGGTTGCTCGGTCTGCGCATATTGCTGCTGCGGGAACACGGTCATGCGTGTGCTGGTGATGATGGTCGTGCGGTTTTTCTCATCGGTCCGGGCGACGCGCACCGAGTCGATCAGTTCCACTTCGGTGCCGCCGGAGTTGACCTCGGCGTGCTCGCTCTGCACATGCCATGGAAACGCGGTGCCGCGGAACATGTTCAGGTCTGGCGTGGTGACCAGCGTAATATCCGTCGCCTTGACATGGTCGACCTTGTCGGCCGTCATCTCGTACTGCACCTTGCCGTCGGGCAGGTACTGCAGGGTATGGGTGTTGGTGGCATACCAGTCGATTTTTTCCTCGACCACGGCCGCGGGTTGGTCGAGAAACCGTTCCGGGCTGATGTTCCAGTAGCCCACTGCGGCAAAAATCGCCGCGATACAGGCAAATACCACGATAGTGCGAATTTTCTTGCTCAGCATAAATGGCTCACAGGTACGCGGCGTTGGCCGCTTCGAGACGGCCCTGGGCGCGCAGGATCAGTTCACAGAATTCGCGGGCCGCACCTTCGCCGCCGCGAGCCGTGGTCACACCGTGGGCATGTTCGCGTACGAAACCGGCCGCATTGGCGACCGCCATGCCCAGGCCGACCCGGCGAATCACCGGCAGGTCCGGCAGGTCGTCACCGAGGTAGGCCACCTGTTCATAGCTCAGGTTGAGCTGACCCAGAAGCTCGTCCAGGACGACGAGCTTGTCTTCGCGCCCCTGGTAAAGGTGAGGGATGCCCAGGTTCTTCGCGCGACGCTCGACCACTGGGGTCTTGCGGCCACTGATGATGGCGGTCTGCACGCCGGCGGCCATGAGCATCTTGATGCCCTGGCCGTCGAGGGTGTTGAAGGTCTTGAACTCGCTGCCGTCTTCGAGGAAATACAGGCGACCGTCGGTCAGCACGCCGTCCACATCGAATACGGCCAGCTTGATGGCCTTGCCGCGTTGCAACAGATCTGTGCTCATTTACATGACTCCCGCACGCAACAAATCGTGCATGTTCAGGGCGCCCACCGGACGGTCATCGTCGTCGACGACCACCAGGGCGCTGATCTTGTGGTCTTCCATGATTTTCAAGGCCTCGGCGGCGAGCATCTCGGCACGGGCCGTCTTGCCGTGGGGCGTCATGACCTGGTCGATGGTTGCGCTGTGGATATCGACGGTACGGTCCAGGGTGCGGCGCAGGTCACCGTCGGTGAAGATCCCGGCCAGTTTGCCATCGGCTTCCAGGACCACGGTCATGCCCAGGCCCTTGCGGGTCATTTCCATGAGCGCGTCCTTGAGCAGCGTGCCGCGCTGCACTTGCGGCAACGCTTGACCTGCGTGCATCACGTTTTCGACTTTCAGCAGCAGGCGACGGCCGAGGGCGCCACCGGGATGAGAGAAAGCGAAGTCTTCGGCGGTAAAGCCCCTGGCTTCCAGCAGCGCCACGGCCAGGGCATCGCCCATGACCAGAGCGGCGGTGGTGGAGGAGGTCGGTGCCAGGTTCAGCGGGCAGGCTTCGTGTTCGACATGCACGTTGAGGTTCACTTCGGCGGCCTTGGCCAGCGGTGAATCCGGATTGCCAGTGAGGCTGATCAACTGGATGCCCAGGCGCTTGATCAGCGGCAACAGCGTGATGATTTCATTGGTGGTGCCGGAGTTGGACAGCGCGAGGATGATGTCGTCGCGGGTGATCATGCCCATGTCACCGTGGCTGGCTTCGGCCGGATGGACGAAAAATGCCGTGGTGCCGGTGCTGGCCAAGGTGGCGGCAATTTTGTTGCCGATGTGCCCGGACTTGCCCATGCCAACCACGACCACACGGCCCTTGCTGGCCAGAATAATCTCACAGGCGCGCACGAAATCAGCGTCGATATGGGGCAGTAAGCCTTGTACGGCTTCAAGTTCGAGGCGGATGGTGCGTTGTGCCGATTGAATCAGGTCGCTGGATTGGCTCATGTCAGAAATCGTATAGCCCGATGAAAAGGCGCCGATTATAGCGGCAATGAACAATTCCCTCACGTAAGTTCGTCATGCTTTGTGTGAATGAGTCGCGGGGCTTGACACAAGCGGTGTTCTTTAAACCGGCAGCGGTCTGATTGGCCGCTGGCATGGGCCTTGGGCGCAGGACGGTTGCAGTGATATAGTTCGCCGCCGGTTCGGATGTCCGGCGGTACCGGCGTTGGTCGGCTGGCCGGGGCGTTCGAATGTGAGGCTGCATCGCAAGGAGTTTAGATGAGTGCCGACAACGCCTACGCGGTCGAGCTGAAGGGATTGTCCTTCAGGCGAGGGACGCGCAGCATTTTCAATGACATCGATATTCGCATTCCACGCGGCAAGGTGACCGGCATCATGGGGCCTTCCGGGTGCGGCAAGACCACATTGCTGCGCCTGATGGGCGCACAGCTGCGCCCCAGTGCCGGCGAAGTCTGGGTCAATGGCCAGAATCTTCCCCTGCTGTCGCGCAGCGATCTGTTCGATGCACGCAAGCACATGGGTGTGTTGTTCCAGAGTGGTGCGCTGTTTACCGACCTGGACGTATTCGAGAACGTGGCCTTTCCCCTGCGTGTCCATACCGACCTGCCGGAAGAGATGATCCGCGACATCGTCCTGCTCAAGTTGCAGGCCGTCGGGCTGCGTGGTGCCCTTGACCTGATGCCGGACGAGCTGTCCGGTGGCATGAAGCGCCGGGTCGCGCTGGCGCGGGCCATTGCCCTCGATCCGAAGATCCTGATGTACGACGAGCCCTTCGTCGGGCAGGACCCGATCGCCATGGGCGTGCTCGTGCGCCTGATCCGCCTGCTCAACGATGCGCTGGGCATTACCAGTATCGTGGTCTCCCACGACCTGGCCGAAACCGCCAGCATTGCCGACTACATCTATGTGGTCGGCGATGGTCAGGTGCTGGGGCAGGGTACGCCCCAGGAGCTTCAGGACTCGGACAACCCGCGCATTCGCCAATTCATGAAGGGTGATCCGGACGGTCCGGTGGCGTTCCATTTTCCGGCCACGGATTACCGTACCGATCTGTTGGGGAAGCGCTGATGCGCAAGAAATCTTTACTGGAAAGAATCCGCCTGTTTGGCCGATCGGGTATCGACGTGGTGGCGGTGCTGGGGCGTTCTACGCTGTTCCTGATGCACGCGCTGCTGGGTCGCAACTCGACCGGCGGCGGCTTTGGCCTGCTGGTCAGGCAACTGCATTCGGTGGGGGTGATGTCCCTGGTGATCATCGTGGTCTCCGGGATCTTCATCGGCATGGTGCTGGCGCTGCAGGGCTTCAGCATTTTGTCCAGCTATGGTTCGGAGCAGGCCGTCGGGCAGATGGTTGCCCTGACGTTGCTGCGCGAACTCGGGCCGGTGGTGACCGCGCTACTGTTCGCCGGGCGCGCCGGTTCGGCGCTGACGGCCGAGATCGGTAACATGAAATCCACCGAACAGCTGTCCAGCCTGGAAATGATCGGTGTCGACCCGCTCAAGTACATCGTTGCCCCGCGCCTGTGGGCCGGCTTCATTTCCCTGCCGGTACTGGCGATGATCTTCAGCGTCGTCGGGATCTGGGGGGGCTCGTGGGTGGCCGTCGACTGGCTGGGGGTCTACGAAGGCTCCTATTGGTCGAACATGCAGAACAGCGTCAATTTCCTCGACGATGTGCTCAACGGTGTGATCAAAAGTGCCGTATTCGCCTTCGTGGTGACCTGGATCGCCGTGTTTCAAGGCTATGACTGTGAGCCCACGTCCGAGGGAATCAGCCGTGCCACAACCAAGACCGTGGTGTACGCCTCGCTGGCGGTCCTGGGCCTTGACTTTATTCTGACCGCCTTGATGTTTGGAGATTTCTGATGCAAAACCGCACCCTGGAAGTCGGTGTCGGCCTTTTCCTGCTGGCTGGCATCCTGGCCTTGCTGTTGCTGGCCCTGCGGGTCAGTGGGCTGGCACCAACTGCAAGCACCGATACCTATAAACTTTATGCCAACTTTGACAATATCGCCGGTTTGACGGTCAGAGCCAAGGTAACCATGGCCGGTGTCACCATCGGCAAGGTCACGGCAATCGATCTGAATCGCGAAGACTTCACCGGCCGGGTGACCCTGCAGTTGGAAAAGCGCGTGGATAATCTGCCGACTGACTCTACTGCATCTATCCTCACGGCCGGGTTGTTAGGCGAGAAGTACATTGGTATCAGCGTGGGCGGTGAAGATACCGTGCTCAAGGACGGCGGGACCATCCACGACACGCAGTCGTCGCTGGTGCTCGAAGACCTGATCGGTAAATTCCTGCTCAATACCGTTAGCAAAGACGCTAAATGAGGAGCTTCTGAATGATCTCTATCTTGCGACGCAGCCTGTTGGTGTTGCTCGCGGCGCTGCCGTTGATGGCTAACGCCGTGGCCGCGCCTTCGGCCCACGAAATCATCAAGACCACCACCGACCAGTTGCTGGCGGATCTTTCCGCCAACAAAGAGCAGTACAAGAAGGACCCGGGCGCATTCTACGAATCACTGAATCGTATCGTCGGTCCCGTGGTGGACGCCGACGGCATTTCCAAGAGCATCATGACCGTCAAGTACTCCCGCAAGGCTACCCCGGCGCAAATGACCCGCTTCCAGGAGAATTTCAAGCGCAGCCTGTTCCAATTCTATGGCAACGCCTTGCTGGAATATAACAACCAGGGCATCACGGTTGATCCTGCCAAGGACGAGTCGGGCGAGCGCACCAGCGTCGGCATGACCGTCAAGGGCAACAACGGCGCGGTCTATCCAGTGTCCTACACACTCGAAAAAATCAATGGCGAGTGGAAGGTTCGCAATGTGGTCATCAATGGCATCAATATCGGCAAGCTGTTCCGCGATCAGTTCGCCGACGCCATGCAGCGCAATGGCAACAACCTGGACAAGACCATCGATAGCTGGGCCGGTGAAGTGGCCAAGGCCAAGGAAGTCGCTGTAGACGCCCAAGAGAAGCAGCAGCAATGAGTGAATCGGTCGTTTGTCTGGGGGAAGCCGGCGAGCTGATGCTCAGCGGCGTGCTCGACTATCGCACCGGCCCGGCCCTGCGCAAACAGGGCCAGGCGCTGATCAAGTCAATCGGTGCCGCTGAAGTGGTCATCGATTGCTCGCAGGTGCAGAAGTCCAGCAGCGTCGGCCTGTCGCTGCTGCTGTGCTTCATTCGGGACGCCCAGGCGGCCGGCAAGACGTGGAGCATCCGCGAGATGCCCGAAGACATGCGCGAAATAGCCCAGGTCAGCGAGCTGGCCGAGCTGTTGGCGCACCCCTGATCCACATCCTGGGAAAAGCCCCCTGTCAGAGTCCTGCCATGCGGGGTTCGCAGGCGCGGGGCTTTTTTGTATGATGTGCGACCCGCGCGCACAGGGCGCCGATTGAGGTTGAGCATGCAGGCTGTAGAAGTTAAGAGCTTCCTTGAAAAAAAACTGCCGGATACGCAGGTGGAAGTTGAAGGTGAAGGCTGCAACTTTCAGCTGAACGTGATCAGCGACGAACTGGCGGCGTTGAGCCCGGTGAAGCGCCAGCAGCGGGTCTATGCCCATTTGAACCCATGGATCACCGATGGCAGCATCCACGCGGTCACTATGAAATTTTTCAGCAGCGCGGCCTGGGCCGAGCGCACCTGAGCCCAAGGGCGTCGAGATTCTTATGGATAAACTGATTATTACCGGCGGCGTTCGTCTTGATGGCGAAATCCGTATTTCCGGGGCAAAGAACTCCGCCCTGCCGATCCTGGCTGCAACCCTGCTGTGCGATGGCCCGGTGACAGTGGCCAACCTGCCGCACCTGCATGACATCACCACGATGATCGAGCTGTTCGGTCGCATGGGCATCGAGCCGGTGATCGACGAGAAGCTCAGCGTCGAAATCGACCCGCGCACCATCAAGACCCTGGTCGCGCCGTACGAACTGGTGAAAACCATGCGTGCGTCGATCCTGGTACTGGGGCCGATGGTCGCCCGTTTCGGTGAAGCAGAAGTCGCCTTGCCGGGCGGTTGCGCCATTGGCTCGCGTCCGGTGGACCTGCACATCCGCGGCCTGGAGGCCATGGGGGCGGTGATCGATGTCGAAGGCGGCTACATCAAGGCCAAGGCGCCAAAAGGCGGTTTGCGCGGCGCGAGCTTCTTCTTCGATACCGTCAGCGTGACCGGCACCGAGAACATCATGATGGCCGCGGCCCTGGCCAAAGGCCGCAGCGTGCTGCAAAACGCCGCGCGCGAGCCTGAAGTGGTGGACCTGGCGAACTTCCTGATCGCCATGGGCGCCAAGATCAAAGGCGCCGGCACCGACACCATCACCATCGACGGCGTCAAGCGCCTGCATTCAGCCACCTATAAAGTGATGCCGGACCGGATCGAAACCGGCACCTACCTGGTGGCCGCTGCCGTCACCGGTGGTCGCGTCAAGGTCAAGGACACCGATCCGACCATCCTTGAAGCCGTTCTTGAAAAACTCAAGGAAGCCGGTGCCGAAGTCACCTGCGGCGAAGACTGGATCGAAGTGAACATGCACGGCAAGCGGCCAAAAGCCGTCAACGTGCGGACCGCTCCGTACCCGGCGTTCCCGACTGACATGCAGGCCCAGTTCATCTCCCTCAACGCGATTGCCGAAGGCACGGGCGCGGTGATCGAGACGATCTTCGAAAACCGCTTCATGCACGTGTACGAACTGCACCGCATGGGCGCCAGGATCCAGGTCGAAGGCAACACCGCCATCGTTACCGGTACCGAAAAGCTCAAGGGCGCGCCAGTCATGGCCACCGACCTGCGGGCCTCGGCCAGCCTGGTGATCTCGGCCCTGATTGCCGAGGGCGACACGTTGATCGACCGCATCTACCACATCGACCGTGGCTACGAATGCATCGAAGAAAAACTGCAGATGCTCGGCGCCAAGATCCGCCGCGTACCGGGCTAGTCCTGGCTGCATGGGCACAAGGATGTGCCTTGATTTCGTTTCAGATCGAGGGTGTCTTTGCACCCTCGATGTCTGTTCGGCGCCGTTTGCGACCGGGCATGAGTACCTTGATAAGGACTGACGTCTTCCATGTTGACCATCGCACTGTCCAAGGGCCGCATCCTTGACGACACCCTGCCGCTTCTGGCTGAAGCGGGCATCGTGCCGACCGAGAATCCGGACAAGAGCCGCAAGCTGATCATCCCCACGACCCAGGCCGATGTGCGCTTGCTGATCGTGCGTGCCACCGATGTGCCGACTTACGTTGAACACGGCGCCGCCGACCTGGGTGTTGCCGGCAAGGACGTGCTGATGGAATACGGTGGCCAGGGCCTGTATGAGCCGCTGGACCTGCGGATCGCCCGCTGCAAGCTGATGACCGCCGGTAAAGTCGGTGCGACCGAACCCAAGGGGCGTCTGCGGGTGGCGACCAAGTTCGTCAACGTCGCCAAGCGTTACTACGCCGAACAGGGTCGTCAGGTCGACATCATCAAGTTGTACGGTTCGATGGAGCTGGCGCCGCTGATCGGCCTGGCGGACAAGATCATCGACGTGGTCGACACTGGCAATACGCTGCGGGCCAATGGCCTGGAGCCCCAGGATTTCATCGCCGATATCAGCTCCCGGCTGATCGTCAACAAGGCTTCGATGAAAATGCAGCACGCCCGTATCCAGGCTTTGATCGATACCCTGCGCAAGGCAGTGGAATCGCGACACCGCGGCTGATACACCTGCGCGACTCCGGTCGCGCCCGTCTATCCGTGTCATAGCCAATTTCTCAGGTGCCCACGCGAATGGACTGGTAGCTTAGGGCGCCTGAGCATTTGCCATTAATGAGGCCCTCGCTATGACCGCTCCCACTTCGATTCGCCGACTCAACGCTGCCGATCCGGATTTCGCCCATCATCTGGATCATCTGCTGAGCTGGGAAAGTGTGTCTGACGACTCGGTCAATCAGCGGGTGCTGGACATCATCAAGGCCGTGCGCGAGCGCGGCGATGCCGCGTTGGTGGAATTCACCCAGAAGTTCGACGGCCTGCAGGTGGCGTCCATGGCCGACCTGATTCTGCCGCGCGAGCGCCTGGAACTGGCCCTGACCCGGATCACCGTGCCCCAGCGTGAAGCGCTGGAAAAAGCCGCCTCCCGGGTGCGCGACTACCACGAACGGCAAAAGCAGGACTCCTGGAGCTACACCGAGGCAGACGGCACGGTGCTGGGCCAGAAAATCACGCCCCTGGACCGCGCCGGCCTGTACGTGCCAGGCGGCAAGGCGTCTTACCCATCCTCGGTGCTGATGAACGCTATCCCGGCCAAGGTCGCCGGCGTGACCGAAGTGGTCATGGTCGTCCCGACCCCGCGCGGTGAAATCAACGAACTGGTACTGGCTGCGGCCTGCATCGCCGGTGTGGACCGGGTTTTCACCATCGGCGGTGCCCAGGCCGTGGCCGCCCTGGCTTACGGCACCGAAAGCGTGCCGAGGGTCGACAAGGTCGTCGGACCGGGCAACATTTATGTCGCCACGGCCAAGCGTCACGTGTTCGGCCAGGTGGGTATCGACATGATTGCCGGCCCGTCGGAGATCCTTGTGGTGTGTGATGGCAAGACCGACCCGGACTGGATCGCCATGGACCTGTTCTCCCAGGCCGAGCACGACGAAGACGCCCAGGCCATTCTCGTCAGCCCGGACGCGGAGTTTCTCGACAAGGTCGCCGCCAGCATCGACAAGCTGCTGCCGACCATGGATCGCGCCGAAATCATCAACACGTCGATCAATGGCCGTGGCGCGTTGATCAAGGTCGATGACATGGAGCAGGCGATCGAGGTTGCCAACCGCATCGCACCGGAGCACCTGGAGTTGTCGGTCGGCGATCCGCAGGCCTGGCTGCCGAAGATCCGTCACGCCGGTGCAATTTTCATGGGCCGCCACACCAGTGAAGCCCTGGGCGATTACTGTGCAGGTCCCAACCACGTGTTGCCGACTTCCGGTACCGCGCGTTTCTCCTCGCCGCTGGGGGTGTATGACTTCCAGAAGCGTTCGTCGATCATCTTCTGCTCCGAGCAGGGCGCGTCCGAGTTGGGCAAGACGGCTTCGGTGCTGGCCCGTGGCGAATCGCTGAGCGCCCACGCCCGTAGCGCCGAGTACCGCATTCTTGATGAGCCGTCGATTGACGGGCAGGGGAACTGACATGAGTAAATTCTGGGGCCCGTTCGTCAAGAACCTGGTGCCTTACGTGCCGGGTGAACAGCCGAAGCTGACCCGGCTGGTCAAGCTCAACACCAACGAGAACCCCTACGGACCCTCGCCCAAGGCGCTCGCGGCGATGCAGGCCGAGCTGAACGACAACCTGCGCCTGTACCCGGATCCCAACAGCGACCAGCTGAAAAACGCGGTGGCCCGCTATTACGGCGTGCAGGGTAACCAGGTGTTCCTCGGTAACGGTTCGGATGAAGTGCTGGCGCATATCTTCCATGGCCTGCTGCAACACGACCAGCCGATCCTGTTCCCGGACATCAGCTACAGCTTTTACCCTGTTTACTGCGGGCTGTACGGCATCCGGTTCGACGCGGTGCCACTGGATGAGCAGTTCCGGATCGCCCCCGCAGACTATGCCAAGCCGAACGGCGGGATCATCTTCCCCAATCCGAATGCGCCGACCGGTTGCCTGCTGGCGCTGGAGGCGGTGGAGCAGATCCTCAAGGCCAGTCCGGATTCGGTGGTGGTGGTCGATGAAGCCTACATCGATTTCGGCGGCGAAACAGCCATCAGCCTGGTGGACCGTTACCCGAACCTGCTGGTCACCCAGACGCTGTCCAAGTCCCGTTCGCTGGCGGGGCTGCGGGTGGGCCTGGCGGTGGGCCATCCTGACCTGATCGAAGCGCTGGAGCGGATCAAGAACAGCTTCAACTCCTACCCGCTGGATCGCCTGGCAAACGTCGGCGGCGCGGCGGCGTTCGACGACCGTGCGTATTTCGAGCAGACCTGCCGGTTGGTCATCGAGCATCGCGAATGGGTGGTGGCGCAGTTGGAGACCAAGGGGTTTGAGGTGCTGCCTTCGGCGGCCAACTTCATCTTCGCCCGTCATCCTCGGCACGATGCCGCCGGGTTAGCGGCGAAGCTGCGCGAGCAGGGCGTGATCGTGCGGCACTTCAAGCAGGAACGGATCGCCCAGTTCCTGCGAATCAGCATTGGCACACCGGAGCAGAACCAGGCGCTGATCGACGGCCTCGGCGAACTCTGACGCTCCCACAGTTGTTTCCGGCGTTCACGAAATTGGCGTTTCACCGCAGGCCCGCTGTGGGAGCGAGCCTGCTCGCGATGGCGTCGGATCA
>NZ_JAGGOF010000088.1 GCF_018614775.1 Pseudomonas fluorescens | reverse complement strand
CGTCCAGCAGGTTGGCGGCGGCGTCGTAGGCAAAGGTTTCGCCGTGGCCGTGCGGGCTGTCCTGGCTGGCGATGATGCGGCCGGTGCTGTCGTAGTGCCGCAGTTGCCGGTGTTGCGCGGCAGGTTGCTGGTCGAGTTTGCCGATGAGGTTGTCGGCGGGGTCGTATTCGAAGTGTTTTTGCACCGGCGCCGGCAGCAGCGAAGGTTGGCCGGTGTGGCGGCGTTGGCGCGCGCGCAGGCGGCCGCTGCGGTCGTAGTCGCTGCGGGTACTGAGTTGCCCTTGGGTGCGCAGCACCTCACGGTGCAGGCGGTCGCGTTCGAAGTCGCTGATGACCTGGCCGTCGAGGTTGATCTGGTGCAGGTGGCCGCTGCCGTAATACAGCCGATTGACCCAACGGCCATCAGGCAATTGGGTCTGGATCAGGTTACCGAGTTCGTCGTAGTGGTGTTGCAGGCTGCCGGCGGCGCTGTTTTCTTCGAGCAACTGGCCAGTCGCGTCGTAGGCGAAGCTCAGGCCCTGGGCGTTGCCTTGCAGGTCGGTGAAGGTGACGGCGGTGAGCTGGTCCAGTGGATCGTAGGCGTATTCGGTGCGGCCATCGTCGGTGACCTTGGTGACCAGTCGGCCGACGGCGTCGCGTTCCAACTGATGAACAATGGGGGCTGGAGGGGTTTCGGGGATGACGGCCAATCCAGTGCCATATGGTGCCGGGATCGCGATCACCGCCGAGATGTTATCCAGCCGATCATAGCTGTAGCGCTTGGCGCTGCCATCCAAGTCCTGTTGTTCGGTCAGCCGATCCCCGGCATCCCAGGCAAACCGATAGCTTTCACCATTCTCGTTGACCAGCGCTTGCAGCCGTCCATAGCTGTCATAGGCAAATTGCACCTGCCGGCCCTGGGCGTCGGTGCGTTGGCGGACCTGGCCGCGACGGTTGTGTTGGTAGTGGGTAGTGTGCCCGGCCGGGTCGGTGTAGCCGGTGAGCTGGCCGGCGGCGTCGCGCTGGTAGTGCTCGGTGCGGCCGTCTGGCAATTGGCTGCTGAGCAACCGGCCCTGGGCGTCGTAGCTGAACTGGGTGCGTTCGCCGAGGGCGTCGGTGATGGTCTGCAGGTAGCCGCGTGGGTCGTAGCTGAACCGCGTCGGGTAACCCGAGCAATCGATGTGCTCCACCAATTGCCCGAACGGGCTCCAGCGCAGCTTTTTGCTTTTGCCAGTGGCGTCGATGATTTCGGTGACCTGGCCGTGGGCGTCGTAGCGGTAGCGGGTGACGTGGCCCAGCGGGTCAGTCTCGGCGATGCAGTTGCCGCGTGGGTCATAGCGGTAGTGCCAGCTGTGGCCGGCGGCGTTGGTGTCGGTCAGCGGCAGGGCCCAGTGTTCCAGCCACAGGGTGGTTTCGCTGCGGCCCAGCGGGTCGGTTTCACTGATCAGGTTGCCGGCTTCGTCGTAGCTGAAGGTGTAGGCGCCACCCTGTGGATCGATGGCGCTGAGCAGCTGGCGTTCGTCGTTCCACTCGAATTGCCAGGTCTGGCCGAGATTGTCGCTGAACCGAGTGATCTGGTACTGGCTGTTCCAGTGCCGGGTGCTGATGCGCTGCAAGCTGTCGCTGATGCGGGTGATGCCGGCCGCCAGGTCATAGTCGAACTGGTAGGCGTCGCCCTCGTCAGTCCAGTGCCGGACCACACGCCATTCCAGGTTTTCGATCAGGGCCCAGTCGTAGAAACAGCGCAGGCCGGTGGGCAATTGATGCTCCACCATCCGCCGGCCGGCGTCGTAGAAAAAGCGCCTTTGCACCTGGCCGCTGGCATCGCGCACTTGCGCGAGATTACCCGCCGGGTCGTAGGCATAGCTGACCAGCACTTCGCGTTGCTGGTCGGGGTAGAGGCGTTCGATCTGGCTGACGCGTCCGTGTTCGCGGATCAGCTCCACCTGAACCAGGTCGAAGGTATCGCGCAGACGCAGCAGGCGCCCGGCCTCGTCATAGTCGAGATGGATGCGGTTGTCGTTGCGATCGCCCAATTGGCTCAGGCGCAGCAGCGACCGATTGCCCGGCGTCGGCTCGAACAAACGGTACAGGCCGTCGTCGCTTTCGATCAGTAACTGGCCGTTGAGGTGCCGGCGCACGGCCAGCCCTTCGCCGGCGCTGAACACCGCGCCGCCGAGGGGGATCGAACCCATGTCGATGGGCCGGCCCTGTTCGTCGGTGTAGACCAGGGATTCGCCGCCCTCGGGATGGGGCAGGATCTCGACGCAGACCTCGTAGGAAACGCTCCAGCCAGCGCCGAACAGGCTGTCGCGGCGTTCGTCGCGGCTGTTGTAGACGCGCTGCCAATTGATCGGCAGCAGGCCAGGCAAAACGAAATCCAGTTCTTCATCGCCACCCAGTACCTTGGCGCCGGTGGCGGCGTGCACCGGATTCGATGAACCGAGGGCGGCGTTGGCGGCAGCATTCGCGGCGCTGCTGACGGCCATGGACACCGCACCGCCGACCAGCATGCACGGCAGCTTGCTGAAGAATTTGCCCTTGCTGCCCTTGAGCATCAGCAGCGCGGTGACGGCCAGCCCCACGCCCGGAGTCTTGCCGCTGCGGATCTCGCGCACCACCACCGAACCGCCGCCGATGGTGACATTGGACGAAATCAACCCGGACGATACGACCTTGGCATCACAGGTGCTGCGGTCGCCGCTGCGCACGGCAGGCTGGCCGTTGATGGTGACCTTGTCCGAGCCTTCGGCCAAAAATTGTGGCGGCATCGGTGGATGCTTCATGCAGACGACCATGTCCAGCGGCTTGGGCACGGCGCCGGGCGCGGGTGTGGCGACGGTGGGGCGCCACATCTGCGAGAAGAAGCTCTCGGCCATGTCCAGGTAGCTGGGCTCGGCTTGCGGCTCTGGGGCTTCCAGCTCGGTGCCGGCCGGCGCGTCGTGGGACTGGATGGCTCCGGCGGCGCGGGCGGCAGGAATATTGTTGGTCAGGGTGTCGGTGGAACCGGTGAGGATGTTGGCCTGCACCGTGGGCGGAAAAAGGGCGTTGCCGATGCTCTCGCATAAATTGCTCAAGCCCTTGTCGGCCCCGGTCTTGCTCATGGCCAGGCCGACAAGGGTGCCAACCACCAGGCCGAGGACGAAACAGCCGAGGCCGCCAGTGACCACGGTGATACCGGTGGCCGCGACCACGGCAGCCGTCGCCAGGGCGGTGATCGCGATATTGGCTGCCACTTCCAGGACGCCGCCGAGGATGTCGGCCATCATCGAGGTGTGGTCCAGCGCATCGCCCAACCGGGCAGCCCAGAGCGCGTCAGACATGCACGCTGCTCATGCGGTTGGAGCCGCTGATGGTGACAGGTTCAAACGTTGTGATGCCTTCCATTGCACTATTCTCCTTGTCAGTCGTGACCTGTGTATCAGTGCCGGGGCATTGGACCAGCTTCGAGTCCACCAGGCAATCGGTCGCTCAATCGTCCCGCACGGCCAATCGATGGGCCGTTGCGACGCCGTGTCAGGCCACCCACGGATTGAGCAGCGTGACCCCGCTGGCCTCAAAGTTCGCAACGTTGCGGGTGACCACCGTCAGGCCGTGGATCAGTGCAGTGGCGGCAATCAGCGCGTCGCATTCGTTGCTGCGATCGGGCACGTGCAGGCGAGCGCAGCGCAATGCCACGGTGCGGTCCACCGCCAGGATCCGGCCGGCAAACGCGGGCAGGACATGATTATCCAGCCACGCGCGCAAGCGGCTGCCCTGCGCCGGATCCTTGCGCTCGAAGCGCAACACGCCGGTTTCCAGTTCCAATACGGTAATCGCCGAGACATACAGGCTGGGGGCGGGCACGCTACGGGCCCAGGCCTGCACGTTTTTGTCGGCCTGGGGTTTGCGCAATTCCGAAATGACGTTGGTGTCGAGTAGATACATCAGGACAGGTCTGCCGCTCTAGGAGTGATGATGGCGCGCTCGGTATCGAAATCGATATCCGGCGCATCGGGCATGACCAGCAACTCGACCAGGCTGGCGCCGATGCCGGTCAGTTTCTGGTACTCCTCAATGCTTAGCAGTACATGGGCCGGCTTGCCACGGTCAGTGATGATGACCGGCCCTTCACGGCTGGCTTTTTTGGCACCACTTGTGTCGTGGTTGAATTCGCGGCTGGAAATGGTGGTGATGGACATGGTCGTGCCCCTCATTCGACTTAATGTAGGCACGTTACTACGTGTGCTTGGAGGCCGGCAAGAGAAACGGGCTTGTCGTATCGGAGCGGCCACAAAAAAGGCCCCGTCAATGTCAATGACGGGGCCTTTCGTGTGTCAGTCGCAAGCCTTACTGGGCGTCAGCGGCCGGAGCCTTTTCGCCATGAGACAGGCTGTAGACATAGGCGGCCAGCAAGTGGACCTTGTCGTTGCCTTGCAGATCGGCCTGGGCAGGCATCTGGCCCTGGCGACCGTAGCGGATGGTCTGCTGCAGCTGCGCGAAGCTCGAACCGTAGATGAACGCGCCCGGATGCGTCAGGTCAGGCGCGCCCATGGCGGGCGTGCCCTTGCCGGCTGGGCCGTGGCAAGCCACGCAGTTGGCTGCGAACAGCTTCTGGCCGTTGGCCGGGTCGGCCTTGGCGCCTTCCGGCAGTTTGCGGCCGTGCAGGCCGGTCACCAGGTAGGAAGCCACGTCGGCAACACCTTGCTCGCCGACCACGGCAGCCCAACCCGGCATGACCGCGTGACGACCGCCCATGATGGTGGTCTTGATGGTTTCCGGCTCACCGCCCCAGCGCCAGTCGGCGTCGGTCAGGTTAGGGAAGCCATAGGCACCCTTGGCGTCGGAACCGTGGCAGACCGAGCAGTTGGAGGCGAACAGGCGGCCACCCATCTTCAGGGCTTGCGGGTCCTTGGCGACTTCTTCGATGGGCATGGAGGCGAACTTGGCGAAGATCGGACCGAACTTGGCGTCCGAGCGAGCCATTTCCTTTTCCCATTCGTGCACGCCGGTCCAGCCGGTCTGGCCGTTGGCGAAAGCCGTCTGCTTCTCAGTGTCCAGGTAGTTGTAGCCTGGCAGCAGGCCTTTCCAGTTGCCCAGGCCCGGGTAGAGCACCAGGTAACCGAGGGCAAACACGATGGTGCCCACGAACAGCATGAACCACCATTTCGGCAGCGGGTTGTCGTACTCCTCGATCCCGTCGAAGGAGTGGCCAACCGTCTCTTCGGTGGCTTCGCTGCGTTGGCCCTTGCGGGTCGACAGCAGCAGCCAGGTCAGGGAGAAGATCGTTCCCAGGCTGAGGACTGTGACGTACAGACTCCAGAACGTAGTCATTCTTTGTTACTCCTAGAAGCTTGCTCGACGTGCTTGATGGCTTCGGGATCATCCGCGAACGGCAGCAAGGTCGCGTCGTCAAACTCCGACTTGCGCTTGGGGCTGAACACCCACAGGGCCAGGCCGATGAAAGCCACCATTACGACGACGGTGCCCAGGCCGCGAATCATCCCGATATCCATTAAGAATCACCGTTTGCTTTTGATGATGGTGCCCAGGCCTTGCAGATAGGCCACCAGCGCGTCCATTTCAGTCTTGCCCTTGACGGCATCCCTGGCACCGGCGATGTCTTCGTCGGTGTAAGGCACGCCCAGGGTGCGCAGGACTTCCATTTTTTTCGCGGTGTCTTTGCCGTCGAGCTTGTTTTCTACGAGGAACGGGTAGGCCGGCATTTTCGATTCAGGCACGACGTTGCGCGGGTTGTACAAATGCGCACGGTGCCAGTCGTCGGAGTAGCGGGCGCCAACGCGGGCCAGGTCCGGACCGGTGCGCTTGGAACCCCACAGGAACGGGTGGTCCCAGACGCTTTCACCGGCGACCGAATAGTGGCCGTAGCGTTCGGTCTCGGCGCGGAACGGACGGATCATCTGCGAGTGGCAGCCGACACAGCCGTTGGCGATGTAGACGTCGCGGCCTTCCAGTTCAAGGGCGGTGCGCGGCTTCATGCCTTCTACCGGCTTGTTGGTGACGTCCTGGAAAAACAGCGGAACGATCTGGGTCAGGCCGCCGATGCTCACGGCGATGACCATGAAGAAGGCCAGCAGGCCGATATTCTTCTCTACTGCTTCGTGCTTCATCAGTGAGCTCCAACTACGGCGATCTTGGCGGCGGCTTCAGCTTCAGCCGGGTCAGAGGCACGAACGGTGCGATACACGTTGTAGGCCATCAACAGCATGCCGCTGGCGAAGAACGCGCCGCCCAGGGCACGGACGATGTAGCCCGGGTGGCTGGCTTGCAGCGCTTCGACGAACGAGTAGGTCAGGGTGCCGTCGTCGTTGATTGCACGCCACATCAGGCCCTGGGTGATGCCGTTGACCCACATCGAGGCAATGTAGAGCACGGTGCCGATGGTCGCGAGCCAGAAGTGCGCGTTGATCAGCGGGGTGCTGTGCATCTGCGCACGCCCGAACAGTTTCGGGATCATGTGGTAGATGGCACCGATGGAAATCATCGCGACCCAGCCGAGCGCACCGGCGTGTACGTGGCCGATGGTCCAGTCGGTGTAGTGGCTCAGGGAGTTGACGGTCTTGATGGCCATCATCGGGCCTTCGAAGGTCGACATGCCGTAGAACGCCAGGGACACCACCAGAAAGCGCAGGATCGGGTCGGTGCGCAATTTGTGCCAGGCACCCGACAGGGTCATCATGCCGTTGATCATGCCGCCCCAGCTTGGCGCCAGCAGGATGATCGACATCGCCATGCCCAGGGACTGCGCCCAGTCCGGCAGGGCGGTATAGTGCAGGTGGTGCGGACCGGCCCAGATGTACAGGGTGATCAGCGCCCAGAAGTGAACGATGGACAGGCGATAGGAATAGATTGGACGCTCGGCCTGTTTCGGCACGAAGTAGTACATCATCCCCAGGAAACCGGTAGTCAGGAAGAAGCCCACGGCGTTGTGGCCGTACCACCACTGGATCATCGCGTCGGTCGCGCCCGAGTAGGCCGAGTACGACTTGAACAGGCTGACCGGCAGGGACATGTGGTTGACGATGTGCAGCATGGCCGTCACGACGATGAAGGCACCGTAGAACCAGTTGCCGACATAGATGTGCTTGCTCTTGCGCTTGACGATGGTGCCGAAGAACACCAGGCCGTAGGTCACCCAGACAATGGCCAGCAGAATAGCCAGGGGCCATTCCAGTTCCGCGTATTCCTTGGTGGTGGTGAAACCCATTGGCAAGGTCACGATCGCGCCGACGATGACGGCTTGCCAACCCCAGAAGGTAAAGGCGGCGAGGCCGTCGGAAATCAGTCGCGTTTGGCAGGTTCGCTGCACGACGTAGTAAGAAGTGGCAAACAACGCACAGCCACCGAAGGCGAAGATCACCAGGTTGGTGTGCAGCGGGCGCAGGCGTCCAAATGTCGTCCATGGCAGATCGAAGTTCAACTCCGGCCAGACCAGTTGCGAGGCGATGAAGACACCGAGCCCCATGCCAAGGATCCCCCAGACCACCGTCATGATGGCGAACTGGCGGACTACCTTATAGTTATAAGCAGTCGGACTGATTGCTGTGCTCATTCTAAGGTTCCACGGTTTGGGTGTTTTATTAGGATAAAAATCGGTCGCAAGTATGGAGAAAGCGGGGGGTCATTGCAACGCGCCATGACCTGGGTCAATGCTTTCCAAAGCTGATTCTGCGGCCTTTCCATGTTCCGTGTAGGGACAAAATTGGCCCTTGGCAAAATGTCGCGACAAAGGAACGAGGCGAGGGGGTCGGGTCGGTTGTAACGGGGTATGTTCAAACCCTGCGTTCGAGTGATGCCGGGCAATTCTCGCAAAGCCGGTATTCACTTGCCTTTGCGGCTTTTATTGTCGAACGATTGTCGAACACATCGGGTCGGGTCGACCTGAAACCGGCAGTCGCCAATGCACGCAGAGGCAAGCTTAGACCCGATTCGGGGGAACCGAAAGAAAGACCTTGGGAGGGTGCGACAAATAGAAGCAGCTACGGGTTTCGAGCTGCAAGCTGCGAGTGGGTACTCGTCGCTTGCAGCTCTTGCTTTGGCCTTTACCTGACGCTTGAAGCTTGCGGCTCGCCGCTCAACTGCTCCTCCCCCTTCGAGAGGCTGTAGACGTAAGCAGCGAGCAGTTGCACCTTGTCATTGCCGAGCAGTTCGCTCTGCGCCGGCATGTGGCCCTGGCGGCCATGGCGAATGGTCTGCTGCAACTGGGCCAGGCTGGTGCCATAGATGAACCCGGACGGTTGTGTCAGGTTCGGCGCGCCCATGGCTTCGGTGCCCTGGCCATTTGCGCCGTGGCAGGCTGTGCAGGTGGTGTTGAAGACCTGCTGGCCGGCTTGCAGGTCGGCACCGCTGTCCGCCGGCAGCGGCAGGCCGGCCAGTTCGTGGCGAACATACGCCGCGACATTCTTCACCCCCGCGTCCCCCAGCACTTCGCCCCAGGCCGGCATCGCTGCCACGCGCCCGCCGAGGATGGTGGCCTTGATGGTGTCGGCTGCGCCGCCCCAGCGCCAGTTGTTGTCGGCCAGGTTCGGGAAGCCGAAGGCGCCCTTGGCGTCCGAGCCGTGGCAGACCGAGCAATTGGAGGCAAACAGGCGGCCACCCATTTTCAATGCCTGGGGGTCCTTGGCGACTTCTTCCACGGGCATCGCGGCGAATTTGGCGAAGATCGGCCCGAACCTGGCGTCGGCCTTGGCCATCTCCTTTTCCCACTCATGGACCCCGGTCCAGCCATTATCGTAGCCGGGCAGGATGCCTTTCCAGTTGCCCAGGCCCGGATACAGCACCAGGTAGCCGACGGCAAACACCAGGGTGCCGGCGAATAACAGGAACCACCATTGCGGCAGCGGGTTGTCGTACTCCTCGATGCCATCGAAGCTATGGCCCATGGTCTGGTCGACACTGCCCTTGGTCTCGCCCTTGCGGGTGCCGACCAGCAGCCAGGTCAGGCCGATCAGGCTGCCGAGGGTCAGTACGCAGATCCACGTACTCCAGAAAGTGGTCATGGCCGGGTACTCCTTGTCGCAGGGTCTTGAGGGTTGGCGGTGTCGACCGAAGGCTCGTCGGCGAACGGCAGCAGGCGCGCCTGGGCGAACTCCGGGCCGCGCTTGCTGCTGAATACCCACAGGATCAGGCCGACGAAGGCGACGAACACCACGACCGTGCCCAGGCCGCGGATCATTCCAGTGCTCATTTCAGGAAACATGGGGCTCACCTCTTGCTCTTGATGGCAGTGCCGAGCACTTGCAGGTAGGCCACCAGCGCGTCCATTTCGGTCTTGCCCTTGAGCGAGGCCATGCTGCCGGCGATGTCGTCGTCGGTGTACGGCACGCCCAGTGTGCGCATGGCACGCAGCTTGGTTTCGGTGTGGCTGCTGTCCACCGCCTGTGTCACCAGCCAGGGGTAGGCCGGCATCTTCGACTCGGGCACGACGTTGCGCGGGTTGTACAAGTGCGCGCGATGCCAGTCGTCGGAGTAGCGGGCGCCGACCCGGGCCAGGTCCGGCCCGGTACGCTTGGAGCCCCACAGGAACGGGTGGTCCCAGACGCTTTCGCCGGCCACCGAATAATGGCCGTAGCGCTCGGTCTCGGCGCGGAACGGACGGATCATCTGCGAATGGCAGCCGACGCAACCTTCGCGGATGTAGATGTCGCGGCCTTCCAGTTGCAGCGCGGTGTAGGGCTTCATGCCGTCCACCGGCTTGTTGGTCACGTCCTGGAAGAACAGCGGCACGATCTGGGTCAGGCCGCCAATGCTCACGGCCAGGACCATCAGCAGCATCAGCAGGCCGACGTTTTTTTCAATGGTTTCGTGTTTCATGGCGGACTCCTCAAGCCATCTGCGCGGCAGCGGCGGCTTCGGCAGGCTGGTAGGCCCGCACGGTGCGCCAGGTGTTGTAGGCCATCAGCAGCATGCCGCTGAGGAAGACCGCGCCGCCCACCAGCCGTACGATGAAGCCCGGGTGGCTGGCCACCAGGGTTTCGACGAAGGAGTAGGTGAGCGTGCCGTCCTCGTTCACCGCACGCCACATCAGGCCCTGGGCGATGCCGTTGACCCACATGGAGGCGATGTACAGCACCGTGCCGATGGTCGCGAGCCAGAAGTGCGCGTTGATCAGGCCGATGCTGTGCATCTGCGGCCGGCCGAAGACTTTCGGGATCATGTGGTACAGCGCGCCGATGGAAATCATCGCCACCCAGCCCAGGGCGCCGGCGTGGACGTGACCGATGGTCCAGTCGGTGTAGTGGGAGAGGGCGTTGACGGTCTTGATCGCCATCATCGGACCTTCGAAGGTCGACATGCCGTAGAACGCCAGGGACACCACCAGAAAGCGCAGGATCGGGTCGCTGCGCAACTTATGCCAGGCGCCCGACAGGGTCATCATGCCGTTGATCATGCCGCCCCAGCTGGGTGCCAGCAGGATCAGCGACATCACCATGCCCAGCGATTGCGCCCAGTCCGGCAGCGCGGTGTAGTGCAAGTGGTGCGGACCGGCCCAGATGTACAGGGTGATCAACGCCCAGAAGTGAACGATGGACAAGCGATAGGAATACACCGGGCGCTCGGCCTGCTTCGGCACGAAGTAGTACATCATCCCGAGGAAACCGGCGGTGAGGAAAAAGCCTACGGCGTTGTGCCCGTACCACCATTGCACCATGGCATCGGTGGCCCCGGCGTACACCGAGTAGGACTTGGTGAAACTGACGGGCAGTTCCAGGTTGTTGACGATGTGCAGGATCGCCACGGTGAGGATGAACCCGCCGAAGAACCAGTTACCGACGTAGATGTGCTTGGTGTTGCGCTTGGCCACGGTGCCGAAGAAGACGATGGCGTAGGCCACCCAGACGATGGTGATCAGGATGTCGATCGGCCATTCCAGCTCGGCGTATTCCTTGGAACTGGTGTAGCCCAGTGGCAGGCTGATGGCCGCTAGCAGGATGACCAGTTGCCAGCCCCAGAAGCAGAAGGCGGCGATTTTCGGCGCAAACAGCTGGGTCTGGCAGGTGCGCTGCACCGAATAGAACGAACTGGCGAACAACGCACAGCCACCAAAGGCGAAGATCACCGCGTTGGTGTGCAGCGGGCGCAGGCGGCCGAAGCTGGTCCAGGGCAAATCGAAATTGAGCTGCGGCCAGACCAATTGGGCGGCGAGAAAAACCCCGAGTCCCATGCCGACGATGCCCCACACCACCGTCATAATGGCAAATTGGCGGACCACCTTGTAGTTGTAGGCGGTACTGATAGAAGTGTTCATGGTTCCCCATCCACGGTTCAGCCGAAGTGAGCGCCTGCGGCGTTCTTCGCCTGGAGTTATAGGCAGACTAAAAGCGAGGCAAGCATGGACAAACAGCACAAGGCCAGTATTGACGGGGATCAATGGGCGCAGTGCGTGGCGCAGCACGGTTGGTTGTGGACAGCCGCGCAACCGGGCAGCAACGCCGAACCGCCGACGCTGATCCTGGCCCACGGCGCGGGGGCGCCGATGGACAGCGGGTTCATGGATGAAATGGCCGCATGCCTTGCTGCGCAGGGCGTCAACGTGTTGCGCTTCGAGTTTCCCTACATGGTCCAGCGGCGCCTGGACGGCGGTAAACGCCCACCCAATCCGGCGCCGAAACTGCTGGAATGCTGGCGTGAGGTGTACGCTGTGGTGCGGCCTTATGTCGCGGGTCGGTTGGCCATCGGCGGCAAGTCCATGGGCGGGCGGATGGCGAGCCTGCTGGCCGATGAGCTGGGGAGCGATGCGCTGGTGTGCCTGGGCTATCCCTTCTATGCAGTGGGCAAGCCGGAAAAACCGCGGGTCGAGCATTTGACGGGGTTGAAGACCCGGACCCTGATCGTCCAGGGCGAGCGCGATGCGTTGGGCAATCGCGAGGCGGTGGCAGGGTATGCGTTGTCACCGAGTATCGAGGTGTTGTGGCTGGAGGCGGGAGATCATGATCTGAAGCCGCTCAAGGCATCGGGGTTCAGTCATGAGCAGCATCTTGAGGCCGCGGCGAAGAAGGTGGCGGGGTTTCTCCTGCAGCATGGATAGTGTCTGGTCTGGCCTTATCGCGAGCAGGCTCGCTCCCACAGGGGGAAGGCGTTCCATTGTGGGAGCGAGCCTGCTCGCGATAGCGGTATGCCAGGCAACAAAAAACCCGGAAGCTTTTACCGTCCGGGCTTTTAGCTACTCCACTGAAGTCAGCGGTTGAACCGCTCCACCAACGAATACTGGGTATTGGCCGTGCGGGTCAGTTCTTCACTCAGCAGCGCCGAGCTGTGGGCCTGGCCCGAGGTCTGGTCGGCCAGTTCGGAGATGTTGCTGATGTTACGGCTGATCTCCTCGGCCACCGAACTCTGCTTCTCGGTGGCGGCGGCGATCTGGGTGGTCATGTCGGTGATGTTGGCCACCGCTTCGCTGATCCCCACCAGCGCCTGATCCGCCTCCATGACCCGCGCCACGCCTTCTTCGGCCTGGCGATGGCCGGCGTCCATGGTTTGCACGGCATTGCCGGCGGTCTGCTGGAGCTTGGCAATCAGAGCGTGGATCTGCCCCGTGGACTCGCTGGTGCGCTGTGCCAGTTGCCGCACTTCGTCGGCCACCACGGCAAAGCCGCGACCCATCTCACCGGCGCGGGCCGCTTCGATGGCGGCGTTGAGGGCCAGCAGGTTGGTCTGGTCGGCGATGCCCTTGATCACGTCGACCACGCCACCGATTTCATCGCTGTCCTTGGCCAACTGGGTCACGGTCTGACCGGTCTCGCCGACCACCACCGACAGACGCTCGATGGCCTCGCGGGTTTCCCCGGCAATGTCGCGACCGCGACGGGTCAGGCGATTGGCTTCCTGGGTCGCGTCGGCGGTGCGTTGCACATGGCTGGCGACTTCCTGGGTGGTCGCGGCCATCTGGTTGACCGCGGTGGCGACCTGTTCGGTTTCCACACGCTGGCGTTCCAGGCCGCTGGAGCTGTTGTGGGCCAGGGTGTTGGACTGGCGCGCCTGTTCAGTGAGGTGCTCGGCGGTGTCCTGCAACCGGGTCAGGCAGGTTTTCAAACGAGCTTCCTGGCTGAGAATCGACATTTCCAGGCGCGCTTGGTCGCCACGGCTGTCGGTGTACATCTGGGCGATCAGCGGGTCGGAGGTGGTTTGCTCGGCCAGGCGCAGCAGGCGTTTGGTCCCACGTTGCTGCCATTGCAGGCCCATCAGTCCCAACGGCACCGACAGCACCGCCGCCAGGGCGAAGCCCCAGTGGGAGTTGAGGAAGGCACCCACGACGAAGCTCAATTGACTGACCAGGATAAACGGCAGCCAGTCCTGCAGCATCGGCAGCCACTTATCGCTATGCGGTACTGCGGGTTTGCCTTGGTTGATTCGTTTATACAGCGCTTCGGCCCGAGCGATCTGCTCGGCGGACGCCTTGACCCGCACCGACTCGTAGCCGACCACCTGGTTGCCTTCGAATACCGGCGTGACATAGGCGTTGACCCAGTAATGGTCACCGCTCTTGCAGCGATTCTTGACGATGCCCATCCATGGCAAGCCTTGTTTCAGGGTGTTCCACATATGGGCGAACACAGCTGAAGGAACATCGGGATGACGCACCAGGTTATGCGGCGCACGGATCAGTTCTTCCTTGGAAAAACCGCTGATTTCGACGAATGCATCGTTGCAATAGGTGATTACACCCTTGGCATCGGTGGTGGAAATCAATCGCTGTTGGGCCGGGAAGGTCCTTTCGCGTTGTGTGACGGGTTGGTTGTTACGCATGGTGTATAGATCCGCAAGGCTTTGAGAGGTTGTCGGCGCAGTCAGGTTTTAGTTGAAGTTATTTTTTGCCGGTTGCTCATCACGCCAGCATCGGATAGGTAAAGAGGGCGAAGTGAAGCAGGTTGAGGCCAAAGTGCGTGGCGACCGCCGCGCCCAGGCCGCCGAAACGGTACGCAAGGCCATAACCGATCCCCGCCAGGCCCGACAGCAGCACCCAGTCCCAGCCTGCGCCCGCATGCACCAGGCCAAATAACAGCGAGGCCAGGAGCAGCGCCAGGTTGTCGCCATAGCCCAGGTGCTGGAAGCGCCGGCTCAGGCCTCCCTGAATGTAGCCACGAAACAGCGCTTCCTCCACCAGCGTCACCAATAGAAGGTTGTTGGCCACCCAGATCCACGCCTGGTCCGGCCACTTCGGTGCCCAGTGGATCATGCCCAGCAACATCGCCCCGCCCAACGCCAGTACTGCGCTCAAACCCAGGCCCAGCGCCGTGGCGTAGACAGACAAGCGAAACGAGCGCCGGCCGACGATCCACGGGCACGCCAACAGCAGCCAGAAGCCGATCAGGGGCTTGTCCTGGTTCAGGTACATCGCAAACCGCGCGGCATCGTCGGTCAGGCGTTGCGGTGCAATGGCCCGCCCGTTGAAAAAGCCCGGCATCCAGTGCAGCGCCAGGGCCAGGGCCATCACCAGGAACAGACTGTGTCCAAGAAACCGGCCAACCGGCATCGATTGCTGGCGAACGGCGTAGCCGGCAAACAGCAGTAATGCGACCGTGATCGCTGCGGTCCACGCCAGGTGTCCATAGGCCAGGGCCAGTGCATAGCCAATCGAGAGGAGGGCCAGGTACGGCCAGGGCAGTGCGGGCATATAACATCCTTTTAGACTGTGAGCCTTTGGGCGAAAAATGGCCGCCGCGTCTACGACGCCGCCATGCCGCGCAAAGAGCACAATTTGTATCCCTGCAGGTTCATGCTTAGGAGTGGGTAGATCGTTGGCTGACTCAGATCCTTGAGCGCCAGTGGGGGAGGGATTATAGACGGATCGATCGAAGAACGGCGATTGATCAGGTGATCAGTTCAGCTCCGCCAAGCGACAGACCTGTGGAAGCGGGCTTGCTCGCGAAGGCGATCAGTCGGTTGTTGAAGCATTGACTGACACACGGCTTTCGCGAGCAAGCTCGCTCCCACAGAGATTGCGCTTTAACCTGCAATCAGTTGGCGCAGGACATAGTGCAAGATCCCGCCGGCCTTGAAGTACTCCACTTCATTCAGCGTATCGATCCGGCACAGCACCTCGATCCGCTCCTGGCGGCCGTCTTCGCGGGTGATGACCAGTGGCAGGTTCATGCGCGGGGTCAGTTGGACGTCATTCAGCCCGAGAATGTCCAGGGTTTCCCTGCCCGTGAGGTTCAGGCTCTTGCGATTCTGATCGAGCTTGAATTGCAAGGGCAATACGCCCATGCCAACCAGGTTGGAGCGGTGGATACGCTCGAAGCTTTCGGCGATGACCGCCTTGACCCCCAGCAGGTTGGTGCCTTTGGCGGCCCAGTCCCGGCTCGAACCGGTGCCATATTCCTGGCCGGCAATCACCACCAGCGGCGTGCCCATGGCCTGATACAGCATGGCGGCGTCGTAGATGGGCATTCTTTCGCCGCTGGGGATGTAGATCGTATTGCCGCCTTCTTCGCCGTCGAGCATTTCGTTGCGGATGCGGATGTTGGCGAAGGTGCCGCGCATCATCACCTGGTGGTTACCGCGCCTTGAGCCATAGGAGTTGAAGTCTCGCGGCTCCACACCCTGCTCGCGCAAGTAGCGGCCGGCGGGGCTGTCGGTCTTGATGTTGCCGGCGGGGGAGATGTGGTCGGTGGTCACCGAGTCCCCCAGCAGGGCCAGGACCCGGGCGCCCTCGACGTTCCTGATCGCCGGCGGCGGCCCGCCAATGCCATCGAAGAACGGCGGATGCTGAATGTAGGTTGAGTCGGCCTGCCAGACGTAGGTCGCCGCTTGCGGCACTTCGATGGCCTGCCATTGCTCGTCACCGGCAAACACGGCGGCGTATTCCTTGTGGAACATGCTGGTGTTCACCTGGGCCACGGCTTCAGCCACCTCCGTGCTGCTGGGCCAGATGTCCCGCAGGTACACCGGGTTACCGTCCCGGTCGTTCCCCAGCGGCTCGCTGCTGATATCGATGCGCACGGTGCCGGCCAAGGCATAGGCGACCACCAGCGGCGGCGAGGCCAGCCAGTTGGTTTTCACCAGCGGATGCACCCGGCCTTCGAAGTTGCGGTTGCCCGACAGAACCGAGGCCACGGTCAGGTCGGCTTTCTGGATGGCTTTTTCGATCGGCTCCGGCAACGGTCCGGAGTTGCCGATACAGGTGGTGCAGCCATAGCCCACCAAGGCAAAGCCGAGTTGATCCAGGTACTTGGTCAGGCCGGCCGCGTTGTAATAATCGGTGACCACCTTGGAGCCGGGCGCCAGGGAACTCTTGACCCAAGGCTTGCGAGTCAGGCCTTTTTCCACGGCTTTTTTCGCCAGCAACCCGGCGGCCATCATCACACTGGGGTTGGAGGTATTGGTGCAGGAGGTGATGGCGGCGATCACCACGGCGCCGTTTTTCAGGCGATGGGTCTGGCCTTCGAATTCATACTCGGTTTCACCGACCTGATCGGCGTTGCCCACCGCGACACCGCCGCCGCCTTCGCTCTCCAGGCGGCCTTCTTCCTTGCTGGTGGGTTTGATCTGCAGGCCCAGGAAATCGCTGAAGGCCTGGCCGACGTTTGGCAACGAGACCCGGTCCTGGGGGCGTTTCGGCCCGGCGAGGCTGGCTTCGACGCTGCCCATGTCCAGTTCCAGGGTGTCGGTGAACACCGGCTCCTGGCCGGGCAGGCGCCAGAGGCCCTGGGCCTTGCAGTAGGCTTCCACCAGTTTTACGGTTTCAGCGGGGCGCCCGGACAGGCGCAGGTAGTCCAGGGTCACCTCGTCCACCGGAAAGAAGCCGCAGGTGGCGCCATATTCCGGGGCCATGTTGGCGATGGTGGCGCGGTCGGCCAGGGGCAGGGTGGCGAGGCCGTCGCCATAGAACTCGACGAATTTGCCCACGACACCTTTCTTGCGCAGCATCTGCGTGACCGTCAGCACCAGGTCGGTGGCGGTGATGCCTTCGCGCAACTTGCCGGTGAGTTTGAAACCGACGACTTCGGGGATCAGCATCGACACCGGCTGGCCCAGCATCGCAGCTTCGGCCTCGATCCCGCCGACGCCCCAGCCCAGCACGCCGAGGCCGTTGATCATGGTGGTATGGGAGTCGGTGCCCACCAGGGTATCGGGGAACGCGTAAGTGCGACCGTCCTCTTCCCGGGTCCACACGGTGCGCCCCAGGTATTCAAGGTTGACCTGATGGCAGATGCCGGTGCCCGGGGGCACCACGCTGAAGTTGTCGAAGGCGCTTTGGCCCCAGCGCAGGAAAGCGTAGCGTTCGCCATTGCGCTGCATTTCGATGTCGACGTTCTGTTCGAACGCCGTGCTGCTGGCGAATTTGTCGACCATTACCGAGTGGTCGATCACCAGGTCCACCGGCGATAGCGGGTTGATCCGCTGCGGATCGCCACCGGCCTTTTCCACGGCGGCGCGCATGGCGGCCAGGTCAACCACGGCGGGGACGCCGGTGAAGTCCTGCATCAATACCCGTGCCGGGCGGTACTGGATCTCGCGGTCGGAACGACGCTCCTTGAGCCAGCCGGCCAAGGCCTTGAGGTCGGCGCCGGTGACCGTTTTTTCATCTTCCCAGCGCAGCAGGTTTTCCAGCAGCACTTTCAGGGACATCGGCAGCTTGTCCAGGTCGCCCAGGCTGCGGGCGGCGTCCGGAAGGCTGAAATAGTGGTAGGTCCTGGCGTCGACTTGCAATGTTTTAAGGGTTTTCAGGCTATCGAGGGACGGCATTGAAATCACTCCTTTGCGTCCGCGCGGCGACGGACTGACGGGACGAACAGAGCCTTTAACCTAGCCCTGTTTTGAGCGGATGACTAATCACTGGACTCCGTGGGCAGGTTCGGGGTTCCGAAGTCCGCTATCATGCGGCGGTTTTCGTGACAGGCTTTGCTACGGAGTTTCAATGAACACGCTTTTCATGCATTGCCGGCCCGGCTTCGAAGGCGAGGTCTGTTCCGAGATCGCCGAACACGCGGCCCGACTCAACGTGGCCGGTTACGCCAAGGCCAAACCGGCCAGTGCTTGCGCCGAATTTGTCTGCACTGAAGAGGATGGCGCCGAGCGGTTGATGCGCGGCCAGCGTTTCGCCGAGCTGATTTTTCCGCGCCAATGGGCGCGCGGCACCTTCATTGACTTGCCGGAAACCGACCGTATCAGCGTGATTCTGGCGCATATGGCGCAGTTCCCGGTGTGCGGCAGCCTGTGGCTGGAGGTGGTGGACACCAACGATGGCAAGGAACTGTCGAATTTCTGCAAGAAGTTCGAAGGCCCGCTGCGCAAGGCGCTGACCGTTGCCGGCAAACTGGTGGACGATGCGCACAAGCCGCGCCTGTTGCTGACCTTCAAAAGCGGTCGTGAAGTGTTTCTGGGCTTGGCATCCGTCGATAACTCGGCGATGTGGCCGATGGGCATTCCGCGCCTGAAGTTCCCCCGTCAAGCGCCAAGCCGCTCCACCCTCAAGCTCGAAGAAGCCTGGCACCATTTCATCCCGCGCAACGAGTGGGACGAGCGCCTGCACAGCGACATGACCGGGGTGGACCTGGGCGCGGCGCCGGGCGGCTGGACCTGGCAACTGGTCAACCGTGGCATGCTGGTAACGGCCATCGACAATGGTCCGATGGCCGAAAGCCTGATGGACACCGGACTGGTCCAGCATCTGATGGCGGACGGCTTTACCTTCAAGCCCAAGCAGCCGGTGGACTGGATGGTCTGCGATATCGTGGAGAAACCGGCGCGTAACGCGGCGATGCTGGAGGAGTGGATCGGCGAGGGTCATTGCCGCGAAGCGGTGGTCAACCTCAAGTTGCCGATGAAACAGCGCTATGCCGAAGTCAAACGCCTGCTTGAGCGTATTGCCGACGGTTTCAAGGCCCGGGGCATCAAGGTCGAGATCGGCTGCAAGCAGCTGTATCACGACCGCGAAGAGGTGACCTGTCATTTGCGGCGGCTGGACACCAGGAAGCCCAAGTCTCGCTAGCGCTCTGAAGACAATGAATTCTCCCCCAGGGTGCTACGTTAAGCCAGGGGTGACCGCGCCCCGACATTGCGCGACAATGCCGGCCAGTTCCAGGAGTAGAACATGAGTGAAATGAACGACACGCCGGTCGACGGTACGCTGGACGCCACGGGCCTCAATTGCCCGGAACCGGTGATGATGCTGCACCAGCACATCCGCGACCTGGTGCCCGGCGGCCTGCTGAAGGTGATCGCCACCGACCCCTCGACGCGCCGCGACATTCCCAAGTTCTGCGTGTTTCTCGACCACGAGCTGGTGGGGCAGGAGGAGGTGGACGGCACCTACCGCTACTGGATCCGCAAGAAACTCGCTTAACCCATCGAACGGCTGATGCGGATCTGCTGGCGCGCACTGCGGGCCAGGCGGATCGACAGCATCAGCGCCGCGCAACTCAAGCCGACGATCAAGCCCTGCCACAACCCGCTCGGACCGCTGGCCGCGCCGAGCCAGTCGGTCAGGCCCAGGGCGTAGCCCACCGGCAGGCCGATGCCCCAGTAGGCGAACAGCGTCAGGATCATCGTCACCCGCGTGTCCTGATAGCCGCGCAATGCGCCTGCCGCCGTCACCTGGATCGCGTCGGAAAACTGAAACAGCGCCGCGTAGACAATGAGCATCGACGCGACCTCGATCACCACCGGGTCGGCGGTGTAGATCGCGGCGATGGGGCCACGCAGGGCAAACATCAGGCTCGCCGACAAGCACGCATAGGCCAGCGCAGTGCCCATGCCGACGCCGGCGGCGAAGCGCGCTTCACGAGGCTGGGCGCGTCCTAGCGCCTGGCCGACCCGCACGGTCACGGCCATGCCCAGGGAATAGGGGATCATGAACACCAGGGAGCTGAAGTTCAGGGCGATCTGGTGCCCGGCCACCACCGTGGCACCGAGGCTGCCGATCAACAGCGCAATCACCGCGAAAATACTCGACTCGGCAAACACGGCGATGCCGATCGGCAGGCCGATGCCCAGCAGCCGCTTGATGACCGCCCATTGTGGCCAGTCGAAGCGGCTGAACAAGTGGCTCGACTGATAAGCCGGCGCCCACCGGGCCCAGCCTGCCATGCCCAGGGCCATGACCCACATCACAATGGCCGTGGCCCAGCCGCAACCGACGCCGCCCATGGCAGGCACGCCCAGGTGCCCGTAGATGAAAATGTAATTGAGCGGAATGTTCAAGGCCAACCCGCACAACCCCAGCACCATCGCCGGTCGCGTGCGTCCCATGCCGTCGCTGAAGCAGCGCAGCACGTGATACAGCGCCACTGCCGGAAGGCCGGTGCCGATGCCCCGCAGGTATTCCATGCAAGGGCCGATCAGTTCGGGATCGACCTTCATGATGTGCAGGATCGGCTCGGCGCTGAACAGCGCCAGCGTGGCGATCAGCCCCACCACCAATGCCAGCCACAATGCCTGGCGCACCAGCGGGCCGATCTCATCGAACGTACCGGCGCCAAAGCGCTGCGCAACTTTCGGCGTGGTAGCCAGCAGCGTACCGGTCATCAACAGGAACACCGGCACCCAGATCGAGTTGCCCAGTGCCACCGCCGCCAGGTCCCGCGGTCCGACACGGCCGGCCATTACCGCATCGACGAAGCCCATGGCGGTGGTCGCCAGTTGCGCCACCATGATCGGCAAGGCGAGGGCCAGCAGCGTCTTGAGTTCCAGGCGAACCCGGGCCGGGCGGGTGAGGGCGATGGGTGTGTCGATCACAGGTTTCACAGGCAAAGCGTCCGAAAAAATTAAGCGCAAGGCGGCGGATTCTACGCCTTGACGCAACGGTCAGGAAAAAACCTGTGTTGGGGATTTGTAAACGATCCTTGAGGGAGCAACCCACAGGTTCACTCCCGGTAATGCACGGACACACCGGAACGCCTACACTGCCCAACCCGCCAAAGGAGCTCTGCCATGCTGATCGTTGCCGACGAAAACATTCCCCTGCTCGATGCGTTCTTTCAGGGTTTCGGCGAGATCCGCCGGGTGCCGGGGCGGGGCATTGACCGGGCGATGGTCGAGCAGGCCGACGTGTTGCTGGTGCGCTCGGTCAGCCAAGTCAATCGGGCGTTGCTGGAGGGCAGCAAGGTGCGCTTTGTCGGCACCTGCACCATCGGCACTGACCACCTCGACCTGGATTATTTCGCCGAAGCCAGTATCTGCTGGGCCAGTGCGCCGGGCTGCAACGCCCGCGGTGTGGTGGACTATGTGCTGGGCAGTCTCATGACCCTGGCTGAAATCGAAGGCGCCGACCTCTCGCAGCGGACCTTCGGCGTGGTCGGCGCGGGCCAGGTGGGCGGGCGGTTGATCGAGGTGCTCAAGGGGTTGGGCTGGACCGTGAAGGTTTGCGATCCGCCGCGTCAGGCCGCCGAGGGCGGCGAGTACGTGAGCCTGGAGCAGATCATTGAGCAGTGCGATGTCATCAGCCTGCACACACCGTTGACCCGCGATGGCGAGCATCCGACCTGGCACCTGTTCGACGAAGTGCGTTTGAACCAGCTCAAGCCCGGAACCTGGCTGATCAATGCGGCCCGCGGCCCGGTCATCGACAACGCGGCGCTGCGCGAGGTGTTGTTGGAGCGCGAAGACTTGCAGGCAGTGCTGGACGTCTGGGAGCAAGAACCGACCGTGGACATGGACCTGGCCGACCTGTGCGTGATCGCCACCCCGCACATTGCCGGTTACAGCCTCGATGGCCGGCAGCGCGGCACGGCGCAGATCTACCAGGCCCTGTGCGAATTTCTGCAACGGCCGGTTACGGTGAGCCTGGGCGACCTGCTGCCTCGGCCCTGGCTGGGCGGTATCACTCTGGACGCCGCCACCGATCCGGCCTGGGCTTTGGCGGCGCTGTGCCGTGGCGTGTACGACCCCCGACGCGATGACGCGGATTTTCGCCGCAGCCTGGTGGGGACGGTGAGCGAACAGCGCAGTGCGTTCGACGCCTTGCGCAAGCATTACCCGCCACGCCGGGAGATCGACGGTTTGAAGGTGCGTATCGAAGGGCAATCGCCGGTCCTGCAACAGCTTGTCACTGCGCTGGGCGCCACTGTCCTGTAGGCGCGCCGCAGGTTCCAGGTGGGTCGAAGGGGGCGTGGCAATGCTTTATTTTCCATGACATAAAAAACCCGACACCAGGGTCGGGTTCAGTGAAGACGGGCCGTATCACTGTTGTTCGGCAGGCTTGACCAGTCGTTTCTCCAGTTCGCTGCAGGCTTTCTGGATCATGTCTTCGGTGATCGGTACTTCGCGCCCTTGGGCATCGATGAACGAGCAGCCCAGGGACTGGTCCGGGTGCGTGCGGATTACTTGGATCTTGTCGTCGCTGCTGTGTTGCAAGGACATGGCCTGTCTCCTCATCAGGTTGTGTGCCTACTTTAGTGCCGCCAGGTGACCGCGCCATGACACTCCTTGTAGGTTCATGGCGGCGCCTTTACTCAACCAGAAACACAGTTGCGTTTCCAGCCAGGCTTTAGACCGATAACATCTAGCCCCTAGTCGTTGCGGTCATATTTAACCTGACTCATTCTGATTCCGCTTGGTTCCGTTGCGCTTCGGTGCTGCTTGCCAGACTTTTCCTGCTTCATTATCGGACGTTTCTGATGCTTTCTTCCCGACATCGCCGCGCCATACGCCTGGCCAGCAGCTTCATCGCCCCTTACCGCAAGCAGGTCGCCGGGGCTTTGCTCGCGTTGATCGTCACGGCGGGCATCACGCTGTCCATGGGGCAAGGCATCCGGTTGCTGGTGGACCAAGGCTTCATGACTCGCTCTGCGCATCTGCTCAACCAATCCATCGGCCTGTTCATGTTGCTGGTGCTGGGGTTGGCGATCGGTACGTTTGCGCGGTTCTATCTGGTGTCGTGGATCGGCGAGCGGGTAGTGGCCGATATCCGCCGGCAAGTCTTCAACCACCTGGTGTATCTGCACCCGGGTTTCTACGAAAACAACCGCAGTTCGGAAATCCAGTCGCGCCTGACCGCCGATACCACCTTGTTGCAGTCGGTGATCGGTTCGTCGCTGTCGTTGTTTTTGCGTAATGCCTTGATGGTGGTCGGCGGCATCGTGCTGCTGTTCATCACCAACCCTAAACTGACCAGCATCGTAGTGATTGCCCTGCCGCTGGTGTTGGCGCCGATCCTGATTTTCGGCCGCCGGGTGCGCAGCCTGTCGCGCGAGAGCCAGGACCGCGTTGCCGATGTGGGCAGTTATGTCTCCGAAACCCTCGGTCAGATCAAGACCGTGCAGGCCTACAATCATCAGGTCCAGGATGAGCAGCGCTTTGCCGTGACGGTAGAGCAGGCCTTCGACACCGCGCGCAAGCGCATCGCCCAGCGATCCTGGCTGATCACCCTGGTGATTGTGCTGGTCCTGGGGGCGGTGGGCGTGATGCTCTGGGTTGGCGGCATGGACGTGATCGCCGGGCGGATTTCCGGCGGTGAGCTGGCGGCGTTCGTCTTCTATAGCCTGATCGTCGGCAGTGCCTTTGGCACCCTGAGCGAAGTGATCGGCGAGCTGCAACGGGCCGCCGGCGCGGCGGAGCGCATTGCCGAGTTGCTGCGGTCAGAGAACCTCATCCAGCCGCCAAGTGCCGGCCTGATGACCTTGCCGGAACGGGTTCGGGGTGATCTGCGCCTCGAGGGTGTGCGCTTTTCCTATCCGTCCCGACCGGACAGCTACGCGGTCGATGGCCTCGACCTGACTGTCCAGGCCGGTGAGACCCTGGCCCTTGTCGGGCCGTCCGGGGCAGGCAAGTCGACGGTGTATGACCTGCTGCTGCGTTTCTACGACCCGGCGCAAGGGAGGATTCTCATCGACGAGATACCGCTGATCCAGCTCGATCCGCTGGACCTGCGTCGCCATTTCGCCCTGGTTTCGCAAAACCCGGCGCTGTTCTTCGGCACGGTTGAAGAGAACATCCGCTACGGCAACCCACAGGCGACTTCCGAGCAAGTACGCGAAGCTGCGCAGATCGCCCACGCCCACGACTTCATTGAAAAGATGCCCGATGGCTATCAAACCCATCTGGGCGACGGTGGCCTCGGGTTGTCTGGCGGCCAACGCCAGCGCCTGGCGATTGCCCGGGCGCTGCTGGTGGATGCACCGATCCTGTTACTGGACGAAGCCACCAGCGCCCTCGACGCGCAAAGCGAACACCTGATCCAGCAAGCCTTGCCCAGCCTGATGAAAAACCGTACCACCCTGGTCATCGCCCACCGCCTGGCCACGGTAAAGAACGCCGACCGGATCGCGGTGATGGACCAGGGCAAAGTCGTTGCCGTGGGCACCCATCAGGAACTGGTGGCGAGCAACGCGCTGTATGCGCGGTTGGCGGCGTTGCAGTTCAATGCGGGGCATGAGCCGGCAGTCGGCTAAAAGCCCTCTACACATTATTCGCTGAATTCCAATGTGGGAGCGAGCCTGCTCGCGATTGCGGTGGGTCAGTTTGCAGTGATGTTGGATGTGCCGACGCCATCGCGAGCAAGCCCGCTCCCACAAGGTCAGGTAACCGACCAAAAAATGCCCGCATCTTTCGATAAGGGCATTTTTTTGCATTCAGGCACAGCTTGCCGCTTGTAGCTCAGCGCTCGCCGCTGCGCCACTCACTGATCATCAAAATACCGCTCATGCCAGTCCACCAGCGGTTGTGGCGAGTTGAGTTTCTGGCCGTAGATGACCGAGTACGACAATACGTTCTGCACGTACTGGCGGGTTTCGTCAAAGGGAATGCTTTCGACCCAGACATCGAAGCTGAGGTGATCGGCACCGCGCAGCCATTGGCGGACGCGGCCGGGGCCGGCGTTGTAGGCCGCCGACGCCAGCACGCGGTTGCCGTTGAACTGGCTGTGGACCTGGCTCAGGTAGGCCGCGCCCAGCTGGATGTTCTTGTCCGGGTCCAGCACTTGCTGTGGCGAAGCCAGGGGAATGCTGAACTTGCGCGCGGTTTCCTTGGCGGTGCCGGGCATCAGTTGCATCAGGCCGGCGGCGCCGACGCCGGAGCGGGCGTCGTCCATGAAGGCGCTTTCCTGGCGGGTGATCGCGAATACCCAGCTCGAATGCAGCCCACGGACCTTGGCTTCGCGCACCAACGTGTCGCGGTGGGCCATTGGGAAGCGGATGTCCAGGTCGTCCCAGTACTTGGCCTGGCTGATGGTGCGGATGGCCGGGAAATACCACTTCAGGTCGTAGGCCAGTTTCGCCTGGGCAACCATTTCGTCCCGGTTGAAATGACGGCTGACGTGATACCACTCGCGGCGCCCGTCGACGATGTCACCCCGGGCGTGAAACTCCAGTGCCCGGCGCACGCCGGGCGTGTTGCGCACTTTGTTGATCAGCGCCTGGCTCATGACCAGTGGCTTGTTGATGAGGGAGTACGGTGACTGGGAGCGGTCGGCGGCCAGGAAGCCGTAGAAATCCCGTTCACGGGCCAGGTGCTTGTAAAGCGTCAGTGCCTCGGGGTTCTGCGGTTGCGCCAGTTCAAGGGTGCGGGCCTGCCAGTACCGCCAGCGGTTGGTGCTCGCCAGTGACTCGGGCAGACGGCGCGTCAGTTGGTAGGCGTCGTCCCAGCGGGCCAGACGCAGCAGCAGGCGCAGGCGCCACTCCGAAACAGTGTCGTCCCGCAGTTCCGGATCATATTGGGTCATCAGGTCCAAGGCGCGACTGTCGAAGCGCTTGGCCAGGGTCAGGCCGATTTCCCGAGCGATCGCGACTTTTTCATCTCGGGAAAAACGCATGGTGCTGGCGTAGCCGTCCAGCAAGGCCATGGCTTTATCCGGGTCCTGGCGGGCCAGGCGACGCAGGCCGAGGCTGACGATATCCGACATCGACTCATCGGCCGGCGTAAAGCGTGATGGTTGATTGAGCAGCTCGGGTTTCTGCGCCACCTCCACCAGCAGCTTGCCCCGAGGGGCAAGGGTGGTCAGACCGTTGACCAGGCTGTTGGCCAAGGGGTAATTGCGCGCCTGGGCGGCGAGTTTGGCGCGCTCCCAGCGCTTCTGTTCGGTCAACTGGCCCTGGGCTGCCCACAGGCCGAACAAGGCGTCGCAGGCGTCTGGCTGGGACTTGCCGGTGAGCCAGAGCTTTTCGGTGTTGGCGTAGCCTTCGGCCTTCAATCCGTGGGTGAGCTGGTACTGCGCATTGAGGCAGTCCAGTTCGGTGAAATTGAGTTTGGGGTCGTAGTACTTGACGAAGGTATCCCAATCGCCGCGCTCGGACAGCCAGCGCAGCCAACGCAATTTCATCCAGTTGGCCTGGGGCAGGTCGCCGTGCTCGGCGAGGAATTTTTCGATTTCGGCGTTGCTGGCGCTCTTCAGGCGAGCGGTCAGTTCGTCATAGGCCAGGTACGGTTCCAGCGGATAGTCGCTCAAGGCCTGGCTGTAGCGGAAATAGGGACCGGAATCACCCTTGGCCAGGGCGCGCTTGGCCTCATCGTAATATTGGCGCTGGGTGGAAATATCCACGGCCTGGGCGGATTGAACGGCAGTGGCACACACAAAAAGACACGATAAAACACTGAAAAGGCGACTGCGCATGAGACATCCGGGCAGAAAAAACATGACAAGCCCGGGGGTGAGCCCGGGGTAACTGCCTGTAGCTTAGCCTTTTGCCAGCAACCGGCGAAAGCTTTGCGGGGCCGTTGGTACAAGTTCGCAACATTTGTAGTGCATAACCGGTAAAGAGCACCTTGGCGATGAAATTCGCGGCCCTTGCAGGGCACATCTCAGGTAGAATGCGCGCCCGGTTTTTGGAGAAGCTCATGACCCTGCTCAAATTCAGCGATGTGTCCCTTGCTTTCGGCGCTATGCCGTTGTTGGACAAGGTGTCCTGGCAGATCGCCCGTGGTGAGCGGGTGTGCATCATCGGCCGCAACGGCACTGGCAAGTCCAGCATGATGAAGCTGGTCAAGGGCGATCAGAAGCCCGATGAAGGCTCGGTCTGGCGCGCGCCAGGCCTGAAAATCGGCGAATTGCCCCAGGAACTGCCGGTGGCCGACGAGCGGACCGTGTTCGACGTGGTTGCCGAAGGCCTCGACGGTGTCGGCGCGCTGCTGGCCGAGTATCACCACTTGAGCCAGAACATCGTCACCGACGCGGACCTGGATAAGTTGATGCATGTCCAGCAAGACCTCGAGGCCCGTGACGGTTGGCGCTTGCAGCAACTGGTCGACAGCACCCTGAGCCGCCTGCAACTGCCGGCCGACAAGACCCTCGCCGAATTGTCCGGCGGCTGGCGTCGGCGCGTCCTGCTGGCCCAGGCCCTGGTGTCCGAGCCGGACCTGCTGCTGCTCGACGAGCCGACCAACCACTTGGACATCGGCGCGATCGCCTGGCTTGAAGAAGCCCTGAAGGATTTCCAGGGCGCAGTGCTGTTCATCACGCACGACCGTTCTTTCCTGCAAAACCTGGCGACCCGCATCCTTGAACTGGACCGTGGCGGCCTGATCGACTGGAACGGCGACTACGCCAGTTTCCTGGTGCACAAGGAAGCGGCGCTGGCGGCCGAAGAAACCGCCAACGCACTGTTCGACAAGCGCCTGGCCCAGGAAGAAGTCTGGATCCGCCAGGGCATCAAGGCTCGTCGTACCCGTAACGAAGGCCGCGTGCGCGCCCTCAAGGCGCTGCGCGTCGAGCGCAGCGAGCGCCGTGAACGCACGGGCAAGGCCAACATCCAGCTGGAAACGGCCGACAAATCCGGCAAGCAGGTGATGGTGCTGGAAAACGTCAGTTTCGCCCATCCAGGCGGACCGTTCCTGGTCAAGGACTTCTCCATGGTCCTGCAGCGTGGCGATCGCATCGGCCTGCTGGGCGCCAACGGCACCGGCAAGACCACTCTGCTCAAGCTGATGCTGGGTGGCTTGGTGCCGAGCAGCGGCAAGGTGGAAGAGGGCACGAAGATCGACGTGGCTTACTTCGACCAGTTGCGTCACCAGTTGGACCTGGAAAAAACCGTGATCGACAACGTGGCCGAGGGTCGCGACTTCATCGATATCGATGGTCAGAGCCGCCACGTGCTGAGCTACCTCGGCGATTTCCTGTTCAGCCCCCAGCGTGCGCGCACGCCGGTCAAGGCGCTGTCGGGCGGTGAGCGTGCCCGTTTGTTGCTGGCCAAGCTGTTCAGCAAGCCGGCGAACCTGCTGGTGCTCGACGAACCGACCAACGACTTGGACGTGGAAACCCTCGAACTGCTGGAAGAGGTGCTGCTGACCTTCAATGGCACCGTGCTGATGGTCAGTCACGACCGGGCATTCCTCGACAACGTGGTCACCAGCACCCTGGTGTTCGAAGGCGAAGGCCTGGTTCGCGAATACGTCGGTGGTTATCAGGACTGGCTGCGCCAGGGCGGCTCGCCGCGTCTGTTGGGCGTGACCGAGAGCAAGTCCGGCAAGGCCGACCTGAACTCGGCCGTGGTCAAGGCCGAGCCTGCCCTGGTGGCTCCGGCCCCGGCGAAGAAAAAACTCAGCTACAAGCTGCAGCGTGAGCTGGAAGCCCTGCCGGGTGATATCGACGCGAAGGAAAAGCAGATCGCCGCGGTAGAGGCCGAGATGGCTGACGCCGGTTTCTACCAGCGGCCCGCCGCCGAAACCGCCAAGGTGATCGCGCAGCTGGAGCAGTTGCAGGCCGAGCTGGATGCACTGGTCGAGCGTTGGGCTGAGCTGGACGCTTGACTCGAAATGCGTCCCCCTGTTGGAGCGAGCCTGCTCGCGATAGCGGTTATCAGCTTACAGAAATGTTGACTGTGCCGACGCCATCGCGAGCAGGCTCGCTCCCACAGAGTTCAGGTGTTATGTACGCTTGACCAGGTGCACCGCCAGCACATCGCAGGGTGCGCCATGCAGCACGTCGTTGGCGGTGGAGCCCAACAGCAGCGCCAGGCCATGGCGACCATGGCTGCCGACGACGATCAGGTCGCAACCCTGTTCCTTGGCCAGGTGATGGATCTCCTGGCGCGGCTGGCCATAGGTCAGGTGACTGGATTCCTTCTTCAGTGCCGGGTATTTCACGATCAGGCGGTCGAGGCGCTCCTTGGCCTGATCGAATTGCTGTTGCTGCAACTGGGACAGGTCCATGGGTACGTCACCGCCGAAGGCCATGGCCATTGGCTCGACGATGTGCACCAGCGACAGTTTGGTCTCCCGGCCTTCGCAAAGGGCGAGGGCGCGCTTGACGACGGGATCGCATTCTTCAGTGAGGTCAACGGCGACCAGAACGTGTTCGTAGTACATGGAAAGCACTCCAGAGAATTGCGATACGGTAAGTATGGCTGGTTTCAAGCGCATTGACGGCGACGCGGGTCAATGGCTCCTCAAAATTCGGGAGTACGAATATGACGGTCTGGATCGTGGTGTCAATCCTGTTGGTGGTGTTGAGTCCCCTGGCATGGTTACGCCCTTCCCGTGTTCAGAGCGGTCGGATGGCCTTGCGCATGGAGGCGCGGCGCCTTGGCCTGGCCATGCAGTTGGTGCCGCAGGAGTGGCCCCACTGGCTCGGTCAGCAGCCGCCAAGCCCTTGTGCCCAATACCATCGGCCGCGCCGCGGTAAGCAGCCGGACATTTGGTGCTATTGGCAAACCGCCCCAGGCGTATGGGCGAATCAATGGCGGGAGATCTGCCAGGACGAGGCGCTGCTCGATCATTTCGAAAAATTGCCGGCTAACGTCTACAAGGTCGAAGCCGATCGGCAGATGATCGCCTTGTATTGGGGCGAGAAAGGCGAAGCCAGTGTCTTGCAGGACATTTCCAGCGTGCTCAAGGCCCTGGCCTGAGGCGTAAAAAAGCCCGACAGTCTCATCGGGCGGGTTGGCCAGGCAGGCCGGTAACCACATTATCTGCGGGCGTTCGTTCGTAACGGCCCTTGCTCCCACACTTCCTGCGTGTCCGACAGCATAGCCGGCTGCATCCGCTTTGCCCGGAATTAGGGCGACTTTTCTAATAATTGATCCTATGAATGGCTGCTCATGCGGCGGGGTGTTGCGAGTCCGTAGGGTACGGAAATGACCGTAAAGTCGTGTTCGTGCACTCTGTTTAGGGCGATTGACAATTGTCGGAAATTCCGTGAAGGTGACGTACCCAAATCAAACGGGCGTATGAATTGAGCGTTTGTATTTTCAGAACGTTCCTACAGAACCCCGACTATCGCGTTGACGGGTGTGCCTGGCGGATTGGCGTAGCATCGACGGTAACGTCAATGCCGAACCGGTGGTCAGCGTTCAACGTGTACTGTTCAGCTTCCATATCGTGGAGATCAGTTGATGATTTACGAAGGTAAAGCCATCACGGTTACGGCTCTTGAAAGTGGCATCGTCGAACTGAAGTTCGATCTCAAGGGTGAGTCCGTCAACAAGTTCAACCGTCTAACCCTGAATGAATTGCGTCAGGCCGTAGACACTATCAAGGCAGATGCTTCGATCAAGGGTGTGATCGTCAGCAGCGGCAAGGACGTGTTTATCGTCGGTGCCGACATCACCGAATTCGTCGACAATTTCAAGCTGTCCGATGCCGAACTGATCGCTGGCAACCTCGAAGCCAACCGTATTTTCAGCGACTTCGAAGACCTCAACGTACCGACCGTTGCGGCCATCAATGGCATTGCCCTGGGTGGCGGCCTGGAAATGTGCCTGGCAGCGGATTACCGCGTCATGTCCAGCGCAGCCAAGATCGGCCTGCCGGAAGTCAAGCTTGGCATCTACCCGGGTTTTGGCGGTACCGTGCGCCTGCCGCGCCTGATCGGTGCCGACAACGCCATCGAGTGGATTGCCGCCGGCAAGGAAAACCGCGCTGAAGATGCGCTGAAAGTCGGCGCCGTGGATGCCGTGGTCGAGCCAGGCAAGCTTCAGGCTGCGGCCCTTGAAACGATCAAGCGCGCCATCAGCGGCGAGTTCGATTACAAGGCCAAGCGTCAGCCGAAGCTGGAAAAGCTCAAGCTCAACGCCATCGAACAGATGATGGCCTTCGAAACCGCCAAGGGTTTCGTGGCCGGCCAGGCTGGCCCGAACTACCCGGCGCCGGTCGAAGCGATCAAGACCATCCAGAAAGCCGCGAACTTTGGTCGCGACAAGGCCCTGGAAGTCGAAGCCGCTGGCTTCGTCAAACTGGCCAAGACCTCGGCCGCACAAAGCCTGATCGGTCTGTTCCTCAATGACCAGGAGCTGAAGAAAAAGGCCAAGGCCTACGACGAAATCGCCCGTGACGTGAAGCAGGCCGCCGTACTTGGCGCTGGCATCATGGGCGGCGGTATCGCCTATCAGTCGGCGTCCAAGGGCACGCCGATCCTGATGAAGGACATCAACGAGCACGGGATCGAACAGGGCCTGGCCGAAGCCGCCAAGCTGCTGGTGGGGCGCGTCGACAAAGGTCGCATGACTGCCGCGAAGATGGCCGAAGTGCTCAATGGCATTCGTCCGACCCTGTCCTACGGCGATTTCGGCCACGTCGACCTGGTGGTCGAAGCGGTTGTCGAGAACCCTAAGGTCAAGCAAGCGGTGCTGGCTGAAGTCGAAGACCAGGTCAAAGAGGACACCATCCTCGCGTCGAACACCTCGACCATTTCCATTTCGCTGCTGGCCAAGGCCCTCAAGCGTCCGGAAAACTTCGTCGGCATGCACTTCTTCAACCCAGTGCACATGATGCCGCTGGTGGAAGTGATCCGTGGCGAGAAGTCCAGCGAACTGGCCGTAGCCACTACCGTTGCCTACGCCAAGAAAATGGGCAAGAACCCGATCGTCGTCAATGACTGCCCGGGCTTCTTGGTCAACCGCGTGCTGTTCCCGTACTTCGGCGGTTTCGCCAAGCTGGTCAGCGCGGGCGTGGACTTCGTGCGCATCGACAAGATCATGGAAAAATTCGGCTGGCCGATGGGCCCGGCGTACCTGATGGACGTGGTCGGCATCGACACCGGCCACCACGGTCGCGACGTCATGGCCGAGGGCTTCCCGGACCGCATGAAAGATGACCGCCGCTCGGCCGTCGACGTGCTCTACGAAGCCAAGCGCCTGGGCCAGAAGAACGGCAAGGGCTTCTACGCCTACGAGACCGACAAGCGCGGCAAGCAGAAGAAAGTCGCTGATTCGTCGGTGCTGGAAGTGCTCAAGCCGATCGTCTACGAACAACGCGACGTCACCGACGAGGACATCATCAACTGGATGATGATCCCGCTGTGCCTGGAGACCGTGCGTTGCCTGGAAGACGGCATTGTCGAAACCGCCGCCGAAGCCGACATGGGTCTGGTCTACGGCATCGGTTTCCCTCCATTCCGTGGCGGCGCGCTGCGCTACATCGATTCGATCGGTGTGGCCGAGTTCGTTGCCCTGGCTGACCAGTACGCCGATCTGGGCGCGCTGTACCACCCGACCGCGAAGCTGCGCGAAATGGCCAAGAACGGCCAGAGCTTCTTCGGTTAAGCGCCCAACGACTAGAGCGAGAGAACATTTATGAGCTTGAATCCTAGAGACGTCGTGATTGTCGACTTCGGTCGTACGCCGATGGGCCGCTCCAAGGGCGGCATGCACCGCAACACCCGCGCCGAAGATATGTCGGCGCACCTGATCAGCAAGCTGCTGGAACGCAACGTCAAGGTCGACCCCAACGAAGTCGAGGACGTGATCTGGGGCTGTGTGAACCAGACCCTGGAGCAGGGCTGGAACATCGCCCGCATGGCGTCGCTGATGACCCAGATCCCTCACACTGCCGCCGGCCAGACCGTCAGCCGTCTGTGCGGTTCGTCCATGAGCGCGCTGCACACCGCCGCCCAGGCGATCATGACCGGTAACGGTGACGTATTTGTCGTCGGCGGTGTCGAGCACATGGGCCACGTGAGCATGATGCACGGCGTCGATCCGAACCCGCACATGTCGCTTTACGCGGCGAAAGCCTCGGGCATGATGGGCCTGACCGCGGAAATGCTCGGCAAGATGCACGGCATCACCCGCGAGCAGCAGGACGCCTTCGGCGTGCGCTCCCACCAGCTCGCTCACAAGGCGACGGTGGAAGGCAAGTTCAAGGATGAAATCATCCCGATGCAGGGCTACGACGAAAACGGCTTCCTGAAGGTGTTCGACTACGACGAGACCATTCGTCCGGAAACCACCCTGGAAAGCCTGGCGGCCCTCAAGCCGGCCTTCAATCCGAAGGGCGGTACCGTGACGGCCGGCACTTCGTCGCAGATCACTGACGGTGCCTCGTGCATGATCGTGATGTCGGCCCAACGTGCCCAGGACCTGGGCATCCAGCCGATGGCGGTGATTCGCTCCATGGCCGTGGCGGGTGTGGACCCGGCGATCATGGGCTATGGTCCAGTACCGGCGACGCAGAAAGCCTTGAAGCGTGCCGGCCTGGGCATTGCCGATATCGACTTCTTCGAGCTCAACGAAGCTTTCGCTGCACAGGCCCTGCCCGTGCTGAAAGATTTGAAAGTGCTCGACAAGATGAACGAGAAGGTTAACCTGCACGGCGGCGCGATCGCCCTGGGTCACCCGTTCGGTTGCTCCGGTGCACGTATCTCCGGCACGCTGCTGAACGTCATGAAACAGAACGGCGGCACTTTTGGCGTGTCCACCATGTGCATTGGCCTCGGCCAGGGCATCGCCACTGTCTTCGAACGCGTCTAAGCGTTGTGTCGATGGAAGCCGGGGCCCAGTGCCCCGGTTTTTGTTTTTCGGGTTTTATAAAAAGAAATTTTGTTTTTATTTTGAAAAGATTTCAGTGAGGGCCAAAGCATGCCGATACAACCTGGGCTCTACCAGCATTACAAAGGTCCGCAGTACCGCGTATTCAGTCTCGCGCGACATTCCGAGACCGAGGAAGAAGTGGTCTTCTATCAAGCCCTGTATGGCGATTACGGCTTTTGGGTGCGCCCCTTGAGCATGTTTCAGGAGTCCGTCGAGGTTGACGGCGAACAGGTGCCACGCTTTGCTTTGGTACAGGCCGAGGAGAGCATTTTCCCCAGGCCTTGAGGCTAACAGGTGGGCAACCCTGCGCTTGACCTCACCTTGCAGCCACTATATATAGCGGTGCCGCGTCAGGCGCCAACCGCCTTTCACTTTTTAGCATTCAGGAATTTTCTGATCCATGGGCAAATCGCTGGTCATTGTGGAATCCCCGGCTAAGGCCAAGACCATCAACAAGTATCTGGGCAACCAATACGTGGTGAAGTCGAGTATCGGCCATATCCGAGACCTGCCCACCAGCGGTTCGGCTAGCGCCAGCAAGGAGCCAGCCGCCAAGCGCGGCAAGGCAGCTGCTGGCGAAGCGCCGGCGCTGTCGCCTAAGGAAAAGGCGCGCAAGCAGCTGGTCTCACGCATGGGGGTCGATCCGGAACACGGCTGGAAGGCCAAGTACGAGATCCTCCCGGGCAAGGAAAAGGTCATCGAAGAACTGCGTCGGCTCGCTAAAGATGCCGACACCATCTATCTCGCGACGGACTTGGACCGCGAGGGGGAAGCCATTGCCTGGCACCTGCGCGAAGCCATCGGTGGGGACGACAGCCGCTACAAGCGCGTGGTGTTCAACGAAATCACCAAGAAGGCCATCCAGGAAGCCTTCTCCCAGCCGGGCGAGCTGGACATCGATCGGGTCAACGCCCAGCAGGCGCGGCGTTTCCTGGATCGCGTGGTGGGCTACATGGTCTCGCCGCTGCTGTGGGCCAAGATCGCCCGCGGACTGTCAGCCGGTCGGGTGCAGTCGGTCGCGGTGAAGCTGGTGGTGGAGCGCGAGCGTGAGATTCGTGCCTTCATCCCAGAAGAATACTGGGAGGTCCACGCCGACCTCGGCACCGCCAAGGGCGCCACCGTGCGCTTCGACGTGGCTCGCGAGAAGGGCGAAGCCTTCAAGCCGCTCAACGAAGCCCAAGCCATGGCCGCGCTGGAGAAGCTCAAGGCTTCCAGCTACAGCATCGTCAAGCGCGAAGACAAACCGACCAGCAGCAAACCGTCGGCACCGTTCATCACCTCCACGCTGCAACAGGCTGCAAGCAACCGCCTGGGCTTTGGCGTGAAGAAAACCATGATGATGGCCCAGCGTCTGTACGAAGCCGGCTACATCACTTATATGCGTACCGACTCGACCAATCTCTCGGCTGATGCCGTGGCGATGGCGCGCACGTATATAGAAAGCGAGTTCGGCAAGAAGTACCTGCCGGAAACGCCGAACGTCTACAGCAGCAAGGAAGGCGCACAAGAGGCTCACGAAGCGATTCGTCCGTCAGACGCCAATACCGAGCCAAGCAAGTTGGCGGGCATGGAGCGCGATGCCGAGCGTCTCTACGAGCTGATCTGGCGCCAGTTCCTGGCCTGCCAGATGTTGCCGGCGCAATACCTGTCGACCACCGTCAGCGTCGGTGCCGGCGACTTCGAGCTGCGTGCCAAGGGCCGCATCCTGAAGTTCGACGGCTACACCCGCGTCATGCCGCAGATCACCAAGCCCGGAGACGACGACGTCCTGCCGGACATGGCCCAGGGCGACGTGATGAAGCTGATCAAGCTTGATCCGACCCAGCATTTCACCAAGCCGCCGGCCCGTTACTCGGAAGCCAGTCTGGTCAAGGAGATGGAAAAACGCGGCATCGGTCGTCCTTCGACCTATGCGGCGATCATTTCCACTATCCAGGATCGTGGCTATGTGGCGCTGCATAACCGTCGTTTCTATTCGGAAAAGATGGGCGATATCGTTACCGAGCGTTTGTCCGAGAGCTTCTCGAACCTGATGGACTACGGCTTCACCGCCGGCATGGAAGAAAACCTCGACGATGTGGCCCAGGGCGAGCGGGACTGGAAGAACGTTCTCGACGAGTTCTACGGCGACTTCAAGAAAAAACTCGAAGTAGCCGAAAGCCCTGAAAGCGGCATGCGCGCCAACCAGCCGGTGATGACCGACATTCCGTGCCTGACCTGCGGCCGGCCGATGCAGATCCGCACCGCATCCACTGGCGTGTTCCTCGGTTGCTCGGGCTACAGCCTGCCACCCAAGGAGCGCTGCAAGGCGACGGTCAACCTAGTGCCTGGCGACGAAATTGCCGCGGACGACGAGGGTGAATCCGAATCCCTGGTGCTGCGTGGCAAACATCGCTGCCCGATCTGCAGCACGGCGATGGACGCCTACCTGCTGGATGAAAAGCGCAAGTTGCACATCTGCGGTAACAACCCGGACTGTGCCGGCTACGAGATCGAAGAGGGCACCTATCGCATCAAGGGCTACGAAGGTCCGAGCCTGGAATGCGACAAGTGCGGCAGCGAGATGCAGCTCAAGACCGGCCGTTTCGGCAAGTTCTTCGGTTGCACCAACCCGACCTGCAAGAACACCCGCAAACTGCTCAAGAGCGGTGACGCGGCGCCGCCGAAGATGGACCCGGTGAAGATGCCCGAACTCAAGTGCGAGAAGGTCAACGACACCTACATCCTGCGCGATGGCGCCTCGGGCCTGTTCCTGGCGGCAAGCCAGTTCCCGAAAAACCGTGAAACCCGGGCGCCGCTGGTCATGGAAATCGTGCCGCACAAGGACGAGATCGATCCGAAGTACCATTTCCTCTGCGAAGCACCGCAGAAGGATCCGGAGGGGCGTCCAGCGGTCATTCGCTACAGCCGCAAGACCAAGGAGCAGTACGTGCAGACCGAAGTCGACGGCAAGCCGACCGGTTGGAAGGCCTTCTACGACGGCGGTAAATGGAAGGTTGAAGACAAGCGCTGATCGATTGTGGGTGGGTGCCCCGGCACCCACCTGTCAGCCAACCAGGACCCCCTGTGGGAGCGAGCCTGCTCGCGATAGCGGTGTGTCAGTCACCATCGATGTCGACTGATACACCGCTATCGCGAGCAGGGGGACGCTTGATCCTTGATTGACTGTTTTCGGCTTGCGGGGCCTCGGTCGATCCACGACACTGTCGCACTAGCGTGAAGCTTTCATTTCGTTGGGGAGACGCCGCCATGGCCCACGAACTCTATACCCGTACCAATCAGAAAATCTATTTCGCCGGCCTGTCGCTCGAAGCGCTTACCAGGGCTGAAGACGGGCGTGCGATGAATTCCCCGGCGCTGCTCCAGGCAGGACGCGAATCCGCGCTGTTTCATTTGTACGGTGCGTTGCTGGGGTTGTGCCATGAAATCGCCGGTTTCTATCGTCTGCCACAAGCGAATGCCGCGCGGGCCGAGCTGTTACTAACCCGCGAAATGCTGGAAACCATCGCGATTCCGGAGCTGGCCGAAATGGTCGAGCTGGCGCATAACCCGGAAACCTGGCTTGCGAAGCTATTGGCCGCCCACGCGGCGCTCTTCCAACCGCCACGAGCCCCGCACAAGCCCAAGGGCGACGTGACCCAGCCGTTGATCATGGCGGTCAACCTGGACGAAGAGGAACCTGAGCAGGAACTGAGCCGGGAGGAGCTGGAAAGCTGGCGGCAGCACCTCAAGAGCCTGGCAATACGCTTTCGCGACGGGTTGAACGAGTGCTGAGTTTTCCCTCGGCCCGTTACGTTCGTTGATAACGCTTGGTCAAGATACCGAGCGAAGCCGTTCCGATGACTATATAATCCTCGCCTTTCGTGGAGAACAGACTTTTATGCCAACGTCCTTTCTAGAAATTGTCGAACTTCCCGATGGCCGCATCGAGCTGCGCAGGGCCGAGGATGAAGGTTCCCTGGTGACCTTGAACTTCTCTGAAGACGCCAAGGTGTTCCTTCAAGGCCAGCACGTCGAAGTCGCCAAGGCGATGCTGAGCGTGGGTGTTCAGATGGCAGGACGCCTGGTTGAAGGCGAATTCAACAAGGAAGAGGGGCCACGGGTTCTTCATTGATCCCGTTTGTCGGCCTTTCAGCAGTGTACTGACCGGCTTCTCTGCCCTGGAGAAGCCCTGCGTTCGTTTTAGCCCAATCGAATATTCAGGCTTTGTGCGTCCCCAGTGCGGGCGGCGCTGATCAACTGTTGCCGGGCGGTCGCGGTCAACGGATTGAGCCAGCTGACCACTGTATGACTACGGCCCAGGCGCAACGCTTCACAGGTCAACTGCTGGGCGCTTTGCGTGCCCCGCGGTTGCAGTAGCAGGATGCGTTCACGGTTCAGGCCGGCGTCCCGCAGCCAGGCCTGAGTGACGCTGGCCGGTGGCGCGATCAGTGTCAACCAGCGAGCGTCCTGCTCCTGGCTCAGCTCTCGCAGGATCGGCGCCAGCAGATTCAGGCAATTCCCGGCTGCACCCCGTAACGACAGTTCGCTGAAAGCCTCGGGTTCGACGCCCCAAGGCGATTCGATGACCTCTTTCAGGACTGGAACCAGCGGTTGAGCCATAAATGCCTCGAACAGCGGAAGTTGTGTGTGTTGTGGGGTGTGAGGGAACTGCATAAAGCCTCCTTTAGCGGCGTATGACGCCGACACTCAAGCCTTCGATGACCATGTCCTGATCTTTCAGGTTTACTTCGATGGGCGCGAACTCGGGGTTCTCGGCAATCAGCCAGACCTTGCTGCCATCGCGCTTGAAGCGCTTGACGGTCACTTCATCGCCGATCCGTGCTACCACGATCTGGCCATTGCGGGCTTCGCGGGTGGTGTGAACGGCCAGAAGGTCGCCGTCGAAGATGCCGATGTCCTTCATGCTCATGCCATGCACGCGAAGCAGGTAGTCAGCTCGCGGGTGGAAGAATGAAGGATTGATGTTGCACGACTCCTCGACATGTTGCTGGGCAAGGATGGGAGCGCCTGCCGCGACGCGGCCGATGATCGGGAGGGTGGTTTCGTCGGCCTTGGCTTCGAAGCCAGGGATGCGAATGCCACGGGATGCCCCCGGCGTCATTTCGATTGCGCCCTTGCGGGCCAGCGCCTTGAGGTGTTCCTCAGCCGCGTTGGGAGACTTGAAACCCAGTTCCTGAGCGATTTCTGCACGGGTCGGCGGGTAGCCGTTGTCTTCGAGACAACGTTTGATGAAGGCCAGAATCTCTGCTTGGCGTGGCGTCAGCTTTAGCATATTGATCGCTCTGTCTTTTTATACAGTGACTGGGATTATATACAGTGGAGGCCACTTGGCAATCCTCCTTTTTCCATCAGGCGCCGGACGGTCGGATGCGGCATCGCTACAGCCCACCGGAAGGTGTGGTTAAATAGCTGACCGGGCGTTCGCAAAACGCCCCGGCGGACTTGACAAGCCAAAGGCTGAAACGTATGTTTCAAACAAGTGTTTGTCAGGCGGAGTAGCCATGGCCCAGTCGGAAACCGTTGAACGCATTCTCGATGCTGCCGAGCAACTGTTCGCGGAAAAAGGTTTCGCCGAAACCTCGTTGCGCCTGATCACCAGCAAGGCAGGGGTCAACCTGGCGGCGGTGAACTATCACTTCGGTTCGAAAAAGGCCTTGATCCAGGCCGTGTTCTCGCGCTTCCTCGGGCCGTTTTGCCTGAGCCTCGACCGTGAGTTGGAGCGACGCCAGGCCAAGCCTGACGTCAAGCCGACCCTGGAAGAACTCCTGGAAATCCTGGTCGAACAAGCCCTGGTCGTGCAACCGCGCAGCGGCAACGACTTGTCGATCTTCATGCGCCTGTTGGGCCTGGCCTTCAGTCAGAGCCAGGGCCACTTGCGGCGTTACCTGGAAGACATGTACGGCAAGGTGTTCCGCCGCTACATGCTGCTGGTCAATGAGGCGGCGCCGCGCATTCCACCTATCGAGCTGTTCTGGCGCGTGCACTTCATGCTCGGCGCTGCGGCATTCAGCATGTCCGGTATCAAGGCCCTGCGGGCCATCGCGGAAACCGATTTTGGCGTGAACACCTCCATTGAGCAGGTGATGCGCCTGATGGTGCCGTTCCTGGCCGCCGGCATGCGTGCCGAGACTGGCGTCACCGATGAGGCCATGGCTGCCGCGCAATTGCGTCCACGCAGCAAATCAGCCCCGGCCCTTGCCAAGGCTTGAGGACACGGGTGGGCGCGACAGCCCACATCCGCTAAGCTAGCGGCCCATGCCGACTCTCGTTTCGAATCCGTTTTATCATCCACTGCGTAGCCACGACCTTGCGGGAGTTGCCCCCGGTGGCGTGGGCGCCGGCGTGCCGCCGCACGGGTTCATCTTTATCAAGGAAATCCTATGACTGCTGGCCTGCAAGGCTCGTTGATGGTGGACGTCGCCGGTACCTGGCTGACGGCCGAAGATCGCCACCTGTTGCGTCAGCCAGAGGTGGGCGGGCTGATCATTTTTGCCCGCAATATCGAGCACCCGCGTCAGGTGCGTGAACTGAGTGCGTCGATCCGCGCCATCCGTCCCGACCTGCTGCTGGCGGTGGATCAGGAAGGCGGGCGGGTCCAGCGCCTGCGCCAGGGATTCGTGCGCTTGCCTGCCATGCGTGCGCTTGCCGACAACCCCAACGCCGAATACCTGGCCGAGCAGTGTGGCTGGATCATGGCCACTGAAGTGCTGGCGGTCGGTCTGGACCTGAGTTTCGCCCCGGTGCTGGACCTCGATTATCAACGCAGTGCCGTCGTCGGCAGTCGTGCTTTTGAGGGGGATCCCGAGCGCGCTGCATTGTTGGCCGGCGCTTTCATCCGCGGCATGAACGCAGCCGGTATGGCGGCCACTGGCAAACATTTCCCGGGGCATGGCTGGGCCGAAGCCGATTCCCACGTGGCGATCCCCAACGACGAGCGCAGCCTCGAACAGATCCGCGCCAACGACCTGGTCCCTTTTGCCAAACTCAGCAAACAGCTCGCGGCCGTCATGCCGGCCCACGTCATTTATCCGCAGGTTGACCCCAGCCCGGCCGGATTTTCCCGACGCTGGCTGCAGGAGATCCTGCGTGGCGAGCTGCAGTTTGATGGCGTCATCTTCAGTGATGACCTGTCGATGGCCGGCGCCCATGTGGTCGGCGATGCCGCCAGTCGTATCGAAGCCGCGTTGACCGCCGGCTGCGACATGGGCCTGGTGTGCAACGATCGCGCTGCCGCGGAGCTGGCCTTGGGTGCCGCCCAGCGCCTGAAGATCCGACCTTCGGTGCGGATCGCACGCATGCGCGGCCAGGGCTTCGCTTCCACCGAGTACCGCCAGGATCCTCGCTGGCTGACGGCGGTTGGCGCGCTGAGAGCCGCGCAATTGATTGATTAAGGTATCCCGATGACGAACTCGATTGCAGAATTTCTCGAGGACGATTGCGAGTGGTTGGAGTCGTTCGGTCAGCGTGAACTCGCTAGGGGGTTCGATTACGCCGATGAAAATCGGATCCGGATCCTGGAAGTGACCGAGCGATCAATCCTGGCCGAATGTCGGGGTTCCGGCAGAAACGTCTATCAGCAGGTTATCGAACTCATTCGTTATCGCGGTGATGACCAAATCAGTTACGAATGCTCTTGTCCGGTTGGCGGTGATTGCAAGCATTGCGCTGCCGTTATGTTCTATTTATCGGGGAATGAGAGCGCGTTGCAGGACTGCCCCGGCGGCGAGCGTCTGGGCAGCGAGCTTGAAAACTGGATTCAGAAAATTCCTCTTCAGCGCTCCGATTCGTTGCTCGCTGAAAAAAGCGCCGATGTGCGGATTTTCTATAGGCTCAAGGAAAACAAGCCTTCCGGCGTTTGGACGCTGGGACTGTTCAAAGGGCATCAACTGGACGAAGGTAAGCCTCAGGATCTGCAAGCGTTCCATGCACTTGCAGACATGCTGGTTCGAATGCCGGGTTTTGTAACCGATATCGACATGAAGATCGGTCGGCTGTTGGCCATCGGTCACGATTTTCGCAGCCCTTCGAGCAATTATCCGCTGCGGGGGCGCAACGGTGCCCAGGCGTTGGCGCTTGCGTTACAGTCCTCTCGCCTGTTCCTCGCGTTCGATCCACTACAACCACTGATTGCCGGACCCGAGCGACCTGCCCAGTTCTTCTGGGCAGAGCAACCCAATGGTAATTACCGACCCCAGTGGCAAAGCCACGCTCAAGTGCTGGAGAGCGTTTTGCCGCTTGAGCCGCTTTATTATCTGGATGTCGCACGCGGTGAACTTGGGCCGTTGGCCTACGAGATGGATGATGGGTTGGCGGGCCATTTGTGCCTTGCTCCAGAAATTCCGGCGCGCCACGCGGGGTTGTTCAGTCATCGGCTCAATGCGCTGGACCGGCAGATACCGCCGCCGAAAGAATTGACGGAGCGGGTCATCGACGATGTCGAGCCGCAGCCGGTTCTTACCTTGGGCAGTTATATTTCCTACAGTCATTGGCGCTCCGCCCCGGAGCATCGCGCAGCATTGACCTTTACTTATGACGGTCATGTCGCTCACGAAAAAGCTTCCACTGAGGTATCGATCCTGTCTGGCACGGAGACCTTGCGTATCCAACGCAAGCCGGAAGCTGAACAGGCGTTGCGCAAAGTCCTGCGCAAATTCGGTTTCAAAAGGGCCAGTCGTCAGAGCCTTGCGCTGGCAGACAGTGTGGGCGAGCGCCTTCAACTGCCTGATGATGCGGCTTGGCTGGCGTTCGTTGACAAAGGGCTTGAGCAACTGCGCGCGGCCAATTGGCAGATCGATATCGAAGACGGCTTCCATTTCAATCTTCAGCCCGTAGACGCGTTGTACGCGGATATCGAGGAATCGCCCGGTCGGGAATGGTTCGATCTGCAGTTGGGCATCATCGTCAATGGGGAGCGGCGCAGTCTACTGCCCATCCTGCTCAATTTGCTTCGCACCAATGCACAGATGATGGATCCGGCCTACCTGGATCAGCGTAAAGATGACCAGTTGATGCTGATCGATCTCAACGGCGGGAAACTCATGGCCGGCCCCGGCGTGAAGGTTGCGTTGCCGTATGGACGGGTGAAGCCGTTGATGGCGACACTTGGCGAGTTGTATATGAAGGAGCATCGGGGCGACTCGATACGTCTGAATGCCTTCGATGCGGCCAGGCTGGATGCGCTCGACGGTATGCCGCTGGAATGGAATGGCGGGGAGCGACTGCGTACGTTCGCAAAACGCTTGCGTGAGTCGACCCATGTGCATGTTCCTGCACCCGAAGGGCTCATGGCCGTTCTGCGACCTTACCAGCTCGAAGGGCTCAACTGGATGCAGACGCTGGGGGAGCTGGAAGTCGGTGGGATCCTGGGCGATGACATGGGCCTGGGCAAGACGCTTCAGACCCTGGCTCACCTGTTGTGCGAGAAGCAAGCCGGACACCTGGACATCCCGGCGCTGGCAGTCATGCCCACCAGCCTGATTCCCAATTGGCTCGACGAGGCAGCACGCTTTACCCCACAGCTCAAGGTTCTGGCGTTGCACGGCGCGGCGCGGCAAAAAGATTTTGCCAGCCTTGCGCAGTACGATCTGGTGTTGACGACCTATGCCTTGTTGTCGCGGGACTTGAAGGTATTGCAGCCCCAAGCCTGGAGTGTGCTGATTCTCGATGAAGCCCAGAACATCAAGAACCCCACCAGCAAGGCCGCCCAGGCTGCTCGTGAACTCAAGGCCTGGCAGCGTCTGTGCCTGACGGGTACGCCGCTGGAAAATCACTTGGGTGAACTCTGGTCGTTGTTCCATTTCCTGTTGCCCGGTTGGCTGGGAGACAGCAAAACCTTCAACCGGGACTACCGGACTCCAATCGAAAAGCATGGCAACAGCGAGCGAATGCGGCACCTGGCGGCTCGAATCAAGCCGTTTCTGCTGCGGCGCAAAAAGGAACAGGTCGCGACCGAGCTGCCGCCCAAGACCGAAATTGTCCACTGGGTCGATCTCGGCGACGGGCAGCGTGACGTCTACGAAACCGTGCGCGTGGCCATGGACAAGAAGGTGCGCGACGAAATTGCCCGTAGTGGTGTGGCCCGCAGCCAGATCATCATCCTTGATGCATTGCTCAAGTTGCGCCAGGTTTGCTGTGACCTGCGGTTGCTCAACACCACGACGCTGACGGCCAAGGCCCTGCGTTCCGGCAGCGGCAAATTGACCAGCTTGATGGAAATGCTCGAAGAGCTGCTCAGCGAAGGGCGCAAAATTCTGCTGTTCTCCCAGTTCACCTCGATGCTCGCATTGATTGAAGAGGAGCTTTGCCAGCGCGGCCTGGCTTATTCGTTGCTGACCGGCCAGACCACTGATCGCCGTACGCCGGTGAGGGATTTCCAGAGTGGCAAGGTGTCACTGTTTCTCATCAGCCTGAAAGCGGGTGGCACGGGACTCAACCTGACAGCGGCCGATACGGTGATCCATTTCGATCCGTGGTGGAACCCGGCGGTGGAAAATCAGGCGACCGATCGTGCTTACCGGATTGGGCAGGACAAACCGGTATTCGTGTACAAGCTGATTGCCCGGGGTACGGTGGAAGAAAAGATCCAGGCACTCCAGCAGGAGAAAGCCGCGTTGGTGGGCAGTGTGCTGGATGGCGGAACCACGGGCGGGTGGACGTTGGAGCAAAGCGATATCGAAGCACTGTTTGCGCCATTGCCCAAGGCTTGAATTTGCCTATTGATCATTATGGGCGCGCGAAGGATCACGAGCCTTTCTTATGCGCCCCAACTCCTTGTGGGAGCGGGCTTGCTCGCGAAGACTGAGTGTCAGTCAACATCATTATTACTGATCCTCCGCCTTCGCGAGCAAGCCTGCTCCCACAGGTGTCGTCGCAGCCAACCGGCCTCAGCGCTTCTCCAGCTTATCCGGCAATGGTGCGAACAGCGCTTCAATGTCGTCGCTCTGCAACTTCCAGTCGCCGGCCACTCGGCCGTCGAGGACGCCGGCGGCGAGGTCGGACTTTTCCTTTTGCAGCAGCTGAATCTTCTCTTCCACCGTGCCCCGGGCAATCAGTTTGTAGACGAATACCGGTTTTTCCTGGCCGATGCGATAGGCGCGGTCGGTCGCCTGGTTTTCAGTGGCCGGGTTCCACCACGGGTCGTAGTGAATCACCGTGTCGGCTTCGGTCAGGTTCAGGCCTACGCCACCGGCCTTCAGGCTGATCAGAAAGATCTGACGCTTGCCGCTCTGAAATTCCTTGACGGGGGTGCGTCGGTCGCGGGTCTGCCCGGTCAGGAGGGCGTAGTCGACGCCGCGTTTTTTCAGCTCGTCTTCAATCAGTGACAGCATCGAAGTGAACTGGGAAAACAGCAGCACCCGGCGGCCTTCTTCAAACAGCTCCTCCAGCATCTCCATCAGGCTGTCGAGCTTGCCCGAGGTGCTGCCGCGGGTGGGCAGGGCCGCGTCATTGATCAGGCGCAGGTCGCAGCACACCTGACGCAGCTTGAGCAGCGCCTCAAGGATGATGATCTGGCTGCGGGCGACGCCCTTGCGGGTGATTTCGTCGCGGACTTTCTTGTCCATGGCCAGGCGCATGGTTTCGTAGACATCGCGCTGGGCATCGCTGAGTTCCACCCAGTGGATGATCTCGGTCTTGGGCGGCAGTTCGGTCGCCACTTGTTCCTTGGTCCGGCGCAGCAGGAAAGGTTTTATCCGACCGTTGAGGTGTTGCAGTCTTACGTCGCTGCCGCGTTTTTCAATGGGCACGCGGTAATCGCGGTTGAAGCTCTTGACGTCTCCAAGCCACCCCGGCAGCAGGAAGTGGAACAGCGACCATAGTTCGCCGAGGTGGTTTTCCAGGGGCGTACCGGACAGGCACAGCCGTTGCCGGGCGTTGAGTTCACGGGCGGCCTGGGCGGCTTTGCTGGTGGGGTTCTTGATGTACTGGGCTTCATCCAGGATCAATACGTGCAACGGCTGCGATTTCAGGCGCTCGACGTCCTTGGGCAACAGCGCGTAAGTGGTCAGGACCAGGTCGTAGTCCGCCACCCGTTCGAAGTGTTTCTTGCGCCCGGCACCATACAGCGCCAGCACCTTGAGCTGTGGGGTGAAATGCGCTGCTTCGTCGAGCCAGTTGGGAATCAGGCTGGTGGGCATCACCACCATGCACGGTCGGTCGAGGCGTCCGGCGATTTTCTCGCTGAGAATATGCGCCAGCGTCTGTAGGGTCTTGCCCAGGCCCATGTCATCCGCAAGGATGCCGCCCACTTCCAGTTGCCGCAGCGACTGCATCCAGCTCAGGCCTTCGAGTTGGTAAGGTCGCAGGGTCGCGTTCAGCCCTTCGGGCGCGGTGGCGGTGTAGTCCTTGATATCCCGCAGGCGTTGGGCCAGGCCGCGAATGTGTTCACCGCCTTCCCAGCTCAAGGGCATGTCTTGCAGCGGGTTCAGGCGCAAGGCATCCGCGCTGTTCAAGCGCAGCTTGGTGGTGCCGGGCTCTTGCAGGTAGAACTCGCCCAGGGTCGCCAGCACCGGTTTCAGGCGGCCATAGGGCAAGGCCACTTGTTGCGGGCCGAACTCGGAATTCGGGCGGTTGGGCAGGTTGACCAGAATCAGTTCGTCGTCGCGGCGCCGGGCCAGGCGTTCCGGGTTGAACAGCTCGATGTGCGAGCGCATCAGGTTCAACAGGATCGGCAACAGGCTCAGGCGCTCGCCATTGACGATGATCCCCAGCTCCAGGTCGAACCAGTCCCGCTCCGGGGTTTCTTCCACCGTGGCATACCAGTCGTCCACGGCGGTCAGGTCGAAGCCGAACTCCTCGTCGATCTGCAATTCCCAACCTTGCTCACGCAATTTCGGCAGGTCGTTGAGGGTGAAGGTCAGCCAGGCGCTGTCGTTGACCATCTCATAGAGTTCGCCGGCGCTTTCCGGCAGGGCCTTGCTTTGCCGGGTGGCGATCTTGAAACCGAGGATTCTCAGCTGTTCGCGGTAGGACTGTTCCACGTCGGTATGACGTTTTATCCGCAGCGTCTGTGTTTCCTGGCGAATCAGCACGTCCGTGTTGCGCTGGCCGCTGACATATTCGTCCAGGTAGCTGAAGGACAGAGCGGCGCGGTGCTGGATGTAGCGCTGCATCTTGCCGTTGCGCGGCTCGAAGGCGCTGAACTCGATGCTTGCCAGCCACAGGCGTGGCAGCGGTTGCACATTGTCCACCAGCACTTGCGGCGGCGCCTTGGGGCTGCGGTTGTCCAGCACCGCCTGGAGTTTTTCCAGCAGTTGCGCGTCTTTTTCGGCGGCCGGGTAGGCCAGGGTTTCCTGGACCTGTAGCAGGACGGCTGCGCAGTGCTTGCAGTTGATGCGCACCGGGCAGGAACAGGCGGCCTCCAGCAGGATCAACGTGCCCTTGGCTGACTCCTTGAGGCGAATGGTCTGACGGTAGATGTTGCTGCCAGAGCCTTCGCAACTGGCGGTGATGGTGCTGTCGCCGGCCTCGACGATCCGCACGCGGTTTTCCAGCGCATAACGGCGCCCACGCTCCAGGCTCTGTTCCTTGAATCGATTGACCCAGGAAGGTGCCAGGGGTTTGCTCAGGGGCGAGGGCATAGGCGCGCAATCAGTCCGGAATGACGTCAGGCGACTGCCGTGGCGCGGGCGCGGTCAGCGAGGTGATCTTGATCAGCAGGCCGAGGTGGCCGTTGTCGAGGAAGTTCAACTGGCCGTTCTTGGTGTGGCTCTGTTGTTTGAGGCGTTCGCTGGCGGTCACCAGGCCATTGGCATCGATCTGGTTGATCCAGAAGTCGGCATCGACGTCGGTGAAGCGGCCCAGTTTCAGCTCCAGGGTGCCCTCGACGGGAAATTGCCCGAACTGTTCGGCGCCGTCGCTGATGGCGACCTTGCTGCCCTGTTCGCCGAGGTTCTGCTGCCAGGCCTTGTGCATCAACACCGTGTATTGGCCGCTGGCGTTGAGTTTTTCCACAAGGTTGCCCAGCGCTGGCGAGCGCTGGCTGTCGGCGCCCAGGCGTTGCGCGCCGGCGTCCCAGTCTTCCGGGGCGGCGCGGCTGACAATCGCCGGCTCGGCATTCTGCCGGACCAGGATCATTTCAACCTGATACAGGTCATCGGCAAACGCCAGGGGAGCGACCAGGGTCATCAACAAGGTCAGTGAGCGAAACAGGCGCATGTGGCGTCCTTCAAGCAGTGGTCGGGGTGAGGCGCTCGAACAGCGCTTCTACGGTATTGAAACGCTCTTCCGCGCGTTCCATGGGCACCATGAACTTGAACATCGTGGCACCTTCGAACTTGTAGCGCTTGGGCTGGCCCTGGATCAGCTTGATCAGCACCAGCGGATCGACCGGGGTCTGGGCCTCGAACTCGATGCGCCCGCCATTGGGGCCGCCATCGACTTTCTTGATGCCCAACTGCTCGGCCTTGAGCTTGAGCAGGGTGGTGCGCACCAGGTTCTTGGTCGGTTCCGGCAGCAGGCCGAAGCGGTCGATCATCTCCACTTGCAGGTCCTTGAGGCCTTCTTCGTCGCTGGCCGAGGCAATGCGTTTGTAGAGGATCAGCCGCGCATGGACGTCCGGCAGGTAGTCCTCCGGAATCAGCGCCGGCACCCGCAGGTTGATTTCCGGCCCGCCACCCAGGGGTTGGTCGAGGTTCGGTTGTTCGCCCTTGCGGATCGACTTGACCGCCCGTTCGAGCATTTCCATATAGAGGGTGAAGCCGACGGCCTGGATCTGGCCGCTCTGGCCGTCGCCCAGCAACTCGCCAGCGCCACGGATTTCCAGGTCGTTGGTGGCCAGCACGAAACCGGCGCCCAGGTCCTGGGTATTGGCAATGGCCTCCAGCCGTTTTTCCGCGTCCGGGGTGATCTGCTGGCGCGGCGGCGTCAACAGGTAGGCGTAGGCCTGGTGGTGACTGCGACCGACCCGGCCGCGCAACTGGTGCAGCTGGGCCAGGCCGAACTTGTCGGCGCGCTCGATGATGATGGTGTTGGCGCTCGGCACGTCGATGCCGGTCTCGATGATGGTCGAGGCAATCAGCACGTTGAAGCGCTTGTGGTAGAAGTCGCTCATCACCTGTTCGAGTTCACGCTCGCGCATCTGCCCGTGGCCGATGCCGATACGGGCTTCCGGCACCAGCTCGGCGAGGTCGGCGGCGCATTTCTCGATGGTCTTCACATCGTTGTGCAGGTAATAGACCTGGCCACCCCGCAGCAGCTCACGGAGCAAGGCTTCCTTGACGGTGCTCTTGTTCTGCTCCATGACGAAGGTGCGCACCGACAGGCGACGGGCCGGCGGCGTGGCGATGATCGACAGGTCGCGCATGCCCGACACCGCCATGTTCAGCGTGCGCGGGATCGGCGTGGCCGTCAGGGTGAGGATGTCGACTTCGCTGCGCAGGGCCTTGAGCTGTTCTTTCTGGCGCACACCAAAGCGGTGTTCTTCGTCGATGATCACCAGCCCGAGGTTCTTGATCTTCACGTCGTCCTGCAGCAGCTTGTGCGTACCGATGACGATGTCGATCCTGCCTTCGGCCAGGTCGGCCACGGCGGCGTTCACTTCCTTGGTGGACTTGAAGCGGCTCATCACTTCCACGGTCACCGGCCAGTCGGCGAAGCGGTCGCGGAAACTGTTGTAATGCTGTTGGGCGAGCAGGGTGGTCGGCACCAGGATCGCCACCTGCTTGCCACCGTGCACTGCAATGAACGCGGCGCGCATCGCCACTTCGGTCTTGCCGAAGCCCACGTCGCCGCACACCAGGCGGTCCATCGGCTTGGGCGCGAGCATGTCGGCGCGCACGGCTTCGATGGTGGTTTGCTGGTCGACGGTTTCTTCGAACGGGAAACCGGCGCTGAAGGTTTCGTAGTCGGCTTTCGGATCGGCGAAGGCGTAACCTTCGCGGGCGGCACGGCGGGCGTAGATGTCGAGCAGTTCGGCGGCCACGTCGCGCACCTGCTCGGCGGCTTTGCGCTTGGCCTTCTGCCAGGTTTCCGAACCCAGGCGGTGCAAGGGGGCGAGAGCGTCATCGCTGCCGGTGTAACGGGCGATCAGGTGCAGGTTCGCCACCGGCACATAGAGCTTGGCGCCCTCGGCGTATTCGAGGGTCAGGAATTCGGCGGCCTGATTGTCGATTTCCAGGGTGGCGAGCCCCAGGTAGCGGCCCACGCCGTGGTCGATGTGCACCACCGGGGCGCCTTCGCGCAACTCGGTGAGGTTCTTGATGACGGCGTCGTTGGCGGCATCGGCGCGCTTTTCGCGGCGCCGACGTTGCATGACGCGCTGACCGAACAGCGGGTTCTCGGCCACCAGTGCCAACGCCGGGTCGTCGAGTACCAGGCCTTCGTCCAGCGGGGCAATGGTGATCGCCAGGCGATCCTTGCTCGCGACAAAGTCCGGCCAGCTGTCGACTGTCTTGGGCCGCAGCTTCAGGCGTTCAAGCAGCTCCAACAACACTTCGCGACGCCCGGCGGATTCGGCGGTGAACAGCACCCGGCCGGGGAATTCGTCGAGAAAACCGGCCAGGGCGGCCAGCGGTTGCGTGGCCTTGGCTTCGATCGCCAGGTCCGGCAATGGCTTGGCCGGGAAGCGTTCGCGGCCGACGCCGGGCTCCACGTCCTGCTGGCTCGCCACCACGCGCGGCCAGTTTTTCAGGCGAGCGAAGCAGTCTTCGACCGGCAGGAACAGTTCGGCCGGTGGCAATAGAGGGCGGGAAGGATCGACACGGCGCTCTTCGTAGCGGTTGCGCACGTCGTTCCAGAAGTTTTCCGCCGCCTGTTCGATGCCCGGCAGGGAGAACACCTGGGTGTCCTGGGGCAGGTAATCGAACAGGGTGGAGGTTTCTTCGAAGAACAGCGGCAGGTAGTACTCGATGCCGGCGGGGGTAATCCCGCTGCTCAGGTCCTGAAAGATCGGGCAACGGCGGAAATCCACGTCGAAGCGCTCGCGAAAGCGCGCCTTGAAGCGGGTCACGGCGTCTTTTCGCAGCGGGAATTCCTTGGCCGGCAGCAGGCGGATCGACTGCACCTTGTCGATGGAGCGCTGGTTTTCCGGATCAAAGGTGCGCAAGGTCTCGATTTCGTCATCGAACAGGTCGATGCGATACGGCAATTTGCTGCCCATCGGGAACAAGTCGATCAGCGCGCCGCGTACCGCGAACTCGCCGTGCTCGTACACCGTGTCGACGCAGCGATAGCCACTGGCTTCCAGGCGGGTGCGCATTTGCTCGACGTCGAGCTTCTGGCCGATATCGAGTACCAGGCTGCTGCCGAGCAGGAATTGGGTCGGTGCCAGCCGATGTAGGGCCGTGGTGATGGGCACTACCAAAACGCCATGACTGAGTTCCGGCAGCCGATAAAGGCTGGCGATTCGCTGGGAAATGATGTCCTGGTGGGGCGAAAACAGGTCGTAGGGCAGGGTTTCCCAGTCCGGGAAATGCAATACGGGCAGATCCGGGGCGAAGAAACCCAGCGCCTGCTCGAGCCGCTCGGCGCTTTGGCTGTCGGCGGTCAGCAGCAGGGTAAAGCGCTTGGCAGCGCTGGCAGCCTCGGCAATGGCCAGGCTCAGGGCGGCACCGGGCAGGTTGCCCCAGTGCTGTTTACCTGCCTCGGCAGGGAGAAGCGGAAGACGCAGAACGGGCACGGAAGGTTGAGCTCCAGCGTTGCGACAAAGTCGACAAGTGTAGCGGGGGAAGGGGGCTGCTGTCAGTCGCAGACTACCCGGGCAGACAGGAAAACCACGGTGCGACAGGCGCGCATTGCTCCGCCGAGGACTCGGCGGCATAATGTAGCCCCTTTTTTCAGCCCCTACATGTGGAAGGTTCCCGTGACTCAGAAGCCCGACCAGTGTCTTGGTGAATGGATTGATCGTGAAGCACTCGCTGAAGCGATGATCCCTCTCATCGGTCAGCTCTACCGCAATAACAACGTGGTGAGCTCGATCTATGGCCGCAGCCTGATCAACCAGTCTGTCATCGCGATTCTCAAAGCCCACCGCTTTGCTCGTCACCGCTCTTCCGACGACAGCGAACTGTCCGTCCACGAAACATTCCCTCTGCTCAAAGCCATGAGCGAGCTCAAGCTCGGCGCGGCCTCGGTGGATCTGGGCAAGTTGGCGTTCAAATTCCGCAACGAAGGCAATGGCCGCAGCGCCGAGCAGTTCGTGCGTGAAGAGATGGCTGATGTGGTTGGTCAGCAAAACGTTTCGGCTCGCAAGGGCACTGACGTGGTCCTGTACGGCTTCGGTCGTATCGGCCGCCTGCTGGCGCGCATCCTGATCGAAAAAACCGGTGGTGGCGACGGCCTGCGCCTGCGCGCCATCGTGGTGCGCAAGGGCGCCGAGAACGACCTGACCAAGCGTGCCAGCCTGCTGCGTCGCGATTCGGTCCATGGTTCGTTCAACGGCACCATCACCATCGATGAAGAAAACAACACCATTACCGCCAACGGCAACCTGATCCAGGTGATCTACGCGAAGAACCCGACCGAGGTGGACTACACCCAGTACGGCATCAAGGACGCCCTGCTGGTGGACAACACCGGCGTATGGCGTGATGCCGACGGCCTGGGCCAGCACCTGGCATGCCCGGGTATCGACCGCGTGGTCCTGACCGCACCTGGCAAGGGCAAGCTGAAGAACATCGTCCACGGCATCAACCACGGCGAAATCACCGCAGACGACAAGATCGTCTCTGCCGCCTCTTGCACCACCAACGCCATCGTGCCGGTGCTCAAGGCTGTGAACGACAAGTTCGGTATCGTCAATGGTCACGTGGAAACGGTTCACTCGTATACCAACGACCAGAACCTGATCGACAACTTCCACAAGGGCGATCGCCGTGGTCGCAGCGCCGCGCTGAACATGGTCATCACCGAAACCGGTGCCGCCACCGCCGCCGCCAAGGCCCTGCCTGAGCTGGCCGGCAAGCTGACCGGCAACGCGATCCGCGTGCCGACGCCAAACGTGTCGATGGCCATTCTCAACCTGAACCTTGAGAAAGCCGCCTCCCGTGAAGAGATGAACGAGTACCTGCGCTACATGGCGCTGCACTCCGACCTGCACAAGCAGATCGACTTCGTCAACTCGCAGGAAGTGGTCTCCACCGACTTCGTGGGCTCGCGCCACGCCGGTGTCGTGGATGCCGAAGCCACCATCTGCCAGGACAACCGCGTTGTGTTGTACGTCTGGTACGACAACGAATTCGGTTACAGCTGCCAGGTGGTCCGCGTAATGGAAGACATGGCCGGTGTGAACCCGCCAGCGTTCCCACGCTAAGGCTTAGCTGGATGTGAAAACGCCCCGACTTGTCGGGGCGTTTTTTTGTCTGGGATTTTTGTGGGGCTGGGGTTCTGTGGTGTCTGGGCTGGCCTCTTCGCGAGCAAGCTCGCTCCCACAGTTGACCGAGTTGGTGCTGATGTATGCGGTCCTTTGTGGGAGCAACTGTCTTGA
>NZ_JAGGOF010000087.1 GCF_018614775.1 Pseudomonas fluorescens | reverse complement strand
GAGCGAGCCTGCTCGCGATGGCGGTGTATCAGTCACACACTTGCACACTGACCCACCGCCATCGCGAGCAGGCTCGCTCCCACAAAGGCTTCATACAGGCCTGGGGAGTGGACATTCCATCAATACCAAAGCAAGAGAATCACACATGAGCGACTCCGGCCGCGCCGACGCACTGCTAGCCCATCTACCGCGCAGCGACCGTGGCCGGCTCAAGGTCTTTCTCGGCGCCGCCCCCGGGGTGGGCAAGACCTACGCCATGCTCCAGGCCGCCCACACCCAACTGCGCCAGAGCGTGAAAGTCATCGCTGGCGTGGTCGAGACCCACGGTCGCAGCGAAACCGAAGCGTTGCTCGGCGGCCTGGCGCAGCAGCCGTTGGTGCGTTCGGAGTATCGCGGTGTGATGCTCGAGGAAATGGACCTCGACGGCCTGCTCGCGGCCCGACCGGCATTGGTCCTGGTGGATGAGCTGGCCCACAGCAACGCGCCGGGCAGCCGCCACCTCAAACGCTGGCAAGACATCCAGGACCTGCTCGCCGCAGGCATCGATGTCTACACCACCGTCAACGTTCAGCACCTGGAAAGCCTCAACGATCAGGTGCGCGGTATCACTGGCGTGCAGGTCCGCGAGACGTTGCCGGACTGGGTCCTGCAGGAGGCCGATGAGCTGCTGCTGATCGACCTGCCGCCGCGCGAGCTGCTGGAGCGCCTGCGCGATGGCAAGGTCTATGTGCCGGAACAGGCTCGTGCAGCGATCGATGCGTTCTTCACCCAGACCAACCTGACCGCATTGCGTGAGTTGGCGATGCAGACGGCTGCGGCTCAGGTCGATAACGACCTCGCCCAGGGTTATCGGCAACTGGGCCAGGCCGCTCCGGCGGTGCGGGGGCGATTGCTGGTGGGAGTGGACGGTGACGCTCAGGCGGAACGCCTGGTACGCCACGCCAGCCGCGTTGCCCAGCGGCGGCACTTGCCGTGGAGCCTGGTGCATGTGGACAACGGCAGCGCCCGGGACGAGTCCTCGCGCCAGCGCTTGCAGAATGCCCAGCAACTGGCCGAACGGCTCGGTGGAGAGGTGGTGCTGCTGCGGGCCGGCGAGGTGGCCCGGACGCTGATCCAGCATGCCAGCGAACGCCGTGCCACGCTGGTGCTGGTGGGCCAGTCCCGGCCCCGGCTGCGTCGGCGGCTGTTCGGGGGCGGCCTTGCTTCGCGCCTGCTGCGTGATGCCCGGGGCCTGGAAATCAACGTGCTGGACAGCGACGAACAACCGCGTCCGGCCCGGGTGCGCTCAAGCACCGTGCAGACGGGCTTCGATTATGGGCTGGCGTTGGTGGCGACGGTAGCGGCCAGCGCACTGGCCTGGGGGATTTCGGGTCTGTTGGCGTTGCCCAATATCTCCCTGGTGTTCCTGATGGCGGTGCTGCTGGTGGCGGTACGCAGCAGCCTCGGGCCGGCGCTGGCGTGTGCGGCGCTGTCGTTCCTGGCCTATGACTTTCTGTTCATCCCGCCGAATTTCTCGCTGACCATCCAGCGCGAAGAAGACGTGCTGACCCTGGTGTTCTTCCTGCTCATGGCCGCCCTGACCGGTAACCTGGCGGCGCGTCAGCGACGGCAGTTGCAGGCGTTGCGCGACACCCAGCAGGAAACCGGTGAACTGCTCGACCTGTCGCGCAGGCTCACCGCCGCCACCGACCGCCAGGCCGTCATCAGTGCCGCGGCGCAGCACCTCAATGGCTGGCACGACTTGCAACTGTGCCTGCTCAACCGTGACGGCCAGGGCAGTTGGAAGGTCGAAAGCGGCGAGCCGTTGCCGTTCACCGAGGCCGAGCGCGCGGCGGCGGACTGGTCCTGGCAACACGATCAACCGGCCGGTGCCGGCACCGGGACACTGCCGTCCGGACGCTGGTGGTGGTGGCCGTTGTCGGCAGAGGGCGGGCCCCTGGCGTTGCTGGGCGTATGCGCCAGGGAGGGCGCGCATCTGAGTGGTCAGCGCCGTCGTTTGCTGGCTGCCCTCAGTCAACCCTTGGCCCAGGCATTGGCGCGGGCGCAGCTGGCCCAGGACCTGGAAGCGGCGCGCCTGCACGGTGAAACCGAACAACTGCGCAGTGCCCTGTTGGCGTCGGTGTCCCATGATTTGCGCACGCCGCTGACCGCCATGCGCGGCAGCATCGACAGCCTGCTGGCGCTGGGGGAGGCGATCCCGCTGGCGGATCGTCGCGAATTGCTCGAAGGCACTCGCGACGAGGCCGAGCGGCTGGACCGCTACATCCAGAACCTGCTGGACATGACCCGCCTGGGGCACGGTGCCTTGAAACTTGCACGGGACTGGGTGTCGCCGGCCGACATCGTTGGCAGTGCGCTGAATCGCCTGCGTGCGGTGTTGGCGCCGCTGGCGCTGGGTGTCGAAGTGCCTGGCGAGTTGCCTTTGCTGTACGTCCATGCGGCGCTGATCGAACAGGCCCTGGTGAATGTCCTGGAGAACGCCGCACGGTTCTCGCCGGTCCAGGGTCGGCTTTTGCTGAGCGCCGGGACGACGGACAGCGAGGTGTTGTTTGCCGTGGCCGACGAGGGGCCCGGCATCCCTGAAGAAGAGCGCGGGAAAATCTTCGACATGTTCTACACCGCCGCCCGGGGCGATCGGGGTGGGCAGGGCACCGGGCTTGGGCTGGCGATCTGTCAGGGCATGGTCGGCGCCCATGGCGGTCGCATCAGCGTGGCTGAAGGCCTCGACGGGCGTGGCACTTGCATCACCTTGCACTTGCCTTTGCAGACGCAACCGGGCATGGACGATGAAGCCTGAGCGGCGCTGCGATATGCTCGCCACTTGTCACTGACCTTGCATGAACGAGCCCCATGAGCCAGACCGCGACCCTTTTGGTCATCGATGATGAGCCGCAAATCCGCAAGTTCCTGCGCATCAGCCTGGCGTCCCAAGGCTACAAGGTGCTGGAAGCTGGCACCGGCGCGGAAGGGCTCGCCCAGGCGGCGTTGAACAAGCCCGATCTGCTGGTGCTCGACCTGGGGCTGCCGGACATGGACGGACAACAGGTGTTGCGCGAGTTTCGCCAGTGGTCGACGGTGCCGGTGCTGGTGCTCTCGGTGCGCGCCAGCGAAGCGCAGAAGGTCGAGGCGCTGGACAACGGCGCCAATGACTACGTGACCAAGCCGTTCGGCATCCAGGAATTCCTCGCCCGCATCCGTGCCCTGTTGCGCCAGGCCCCGGCGGGCGAAGCCCAGGAAGCGGCGCTGCGGTTCGGCCCGCTGACGGTGGACCTGGCGTACCGGCGGGTGTTGCTGGACGGTGCCGAAGTCGCCCTGACTCGCAAGGAATACGCGGTCCTGGCGCAGCTGGCGCGCCATCCGGGTCGAGTCATCACCCAGCAACAGTTGCTCAAGGACATCTGGGGCCCGACCCATACCGAAGACAGCCACTACCTGCGGATCGTGATCGGTCACCTGCGCCAGAAACTGGCCGACGACCCGACGCGGCCTCGGTTCATCGTGACCGAGGCGGGGGTGGGATATCGGTTGTTGGGGGAGGGCGGATTTTAATCCTGTGTTGTCTGGGCTGGCGCCATCGCAAGCAGCCTCGCTCCCACAGGGTTCACCGCACACCAATGTGGGAGCGAGCTTGCTCGCGATGAGGCCTGGACAGCCACCGCAAATCCTTAGTTCTGCTCACTCTCATACCGATCCAACGTATCACTGGCAATCTCCCGTCCCAGCGCGATCAACTCCGGCGCCTTGTAGAACTCGAAAAAGCGGCATACCCGTTTCGGCACGTTGATCAGCACATCCGGCGGATAACCGGCAATCTTGTACTGGGCCAGCGAAGTCTGCATCACCTCGAAACTCTGGTTGATCAGATCCAGCAGCGAGGCCGGGCCGACGTTGTCGATGATGAATGAACCGGTAGCCGACTTCGGTGCGCCTTCGGCCTCTGGTGCGGCGGCCGGTTGCTGACCTTCCGGCGCAGCGGATTCGAGCCACGGGTTGATGTCGGCGGCCTCGGCCTTCAACGCTTCCAGCTCCAGCAGCAACAGTTGCTCGGCTTGCTTGCGGCGAAACGGCAGGCGTGAACCCAGGGAGCTGACGAGGGTATCGAAGCGTCGCCGGAACGCGGCGGGGCGCTGGATCACCGGGAGCTTGTACTGTTTCTGGTTGGTGGCGTTGAGGTTGACCGCGATGATCAGGTCGCAATGGCTCGACACCACTGGCACGATCGGCAGCGGATTGAGCAAGCCGCCGTCCACCAGCATGCGGTTGCCTTGCATCACCGGGGTGAACAGGCTGGGAATTGCCGCCGAGGCGCGCATCGCCTGGTGCAGGCAACCTTCCTGGAACCAGATTTCCTGCTGGTTGGTCAGGTCGGTGGCGACGGCGGTGTAGGGGATGCGCAAGTCTTCGATGTTGAGCTCGCCGACAATCTTGCGGATCTGGCCGAAGACTTTTTCGCCGCGGATCGCTCCCAGGCGAAAGCTCACGTCCACCAGCCGCAGGACATCCAGGTAGTCGAGGCTCTCGATCCAGTTGCGGTAATCCTTGAGCTTGCCCGCGGCATAGATCCCACCGACCACGGCGCCCATCGAACAACCGGCGATGCAGGCGATGTCGTAGCCACGTCGTTCGATTTCTTCGATCACCCCGATATGGGCATAGCCCCGGGCGCCGCCCGAACCCAATACCAATGCGACACGTTTTGTCATGACCCGGCCTCTTGTCGAACAGGCCCCAACAATGCACTTATCGACGGCTCGGCTCAATCGTTGTGGCGCAGGCGTCGTTTTTTGACACGCCGCGGTGGCATTTGCGTATGCTCGGCCACACTTGAATATACGCGGCGGGCCTTGGCACTTTTTGCCGGCACGACCGTCTTACCAGCACGACTGTTGACCTGACTGAGGTGTAATCGATGAAAGCCCGGATCTGCCTGCCCCTGGTGGCTTCCCTGATGGTTCTGGCCCTGGCCGGTTGCGCAGGAAAAACCGCTTACCGTGACAGCTGCGGCACCCAGCTCGACGCCGCCTGGCATGAACTGGACCTGGCCAAGGCCGAAGGCTTTGCCGGCACCGTCAGCTACTCCAAGGCCCTGTCGCTGTTGACCGGCGCCAAGACCCAGCAGCAATTCGAAGCCTTCGAAGGCTGCTCCAAGAAGGCCGAGAAGGCGCGCTTCTACATTCGCGAGTCTCGCGCAGGACGATAACGGCAGCTGCAAGTAACGAGCTTCAAGCTGCAAGAGAAAAGCACGCGACATGCCTCTACTTGCAGCTTGGAGCTTGCAGCTCGACGCTGCGTACGGAGTACGCCCCATGATCGATAGGCTGGTGGCCCGGATACTGGGCCTGGAAGTCCGCCTGCTGGCTTGTCAGGCCCGCTTGAATGCCCATACCGACAGCGAAGCCCTGCATGACCTGCGCACCACCGTGCGCCGCTTGCGCAGCCTGCTTCGTCCCTTGCGCGGCTTGCCTGGCGTCGAGCAACTGGAAGCCGCCGCGTCGACGATCGGCAGCCTGACCACGCCCCTGCGCGACCGGGAAGTGTTGGCCGCGTATCTTGAACAGCACAGCCAGGTCGAGGCGGCGCAGCGACGCCGGGCGCTGATGCACGACGCTTATCCTGCGGTGGCAGGGAGCCCGGAGCTGGGCCAGTTGCTGATGATCCTCGACGCATTTCCACGCTTCATTCGCGCAGCGCAGCGCGAGGGGCTGCTCAGGGGGTTGCGCAAGCGCATTGAAAAGCGCCTGGACAAACAGTGGAGAAACCTCGGTGACGCCCTGCGTGATCCGGCCCATGACCGCCACCGCTTGCGACTGCTGATCAAGCGCGTGCGCTACGCCATCGAAGCCTACCCCGAACTCGACCGTCTGCCCGACGCGGCCATGCCACGACTCAAATCCGCCCAGGGCGCGCTGGGCGACTGGCACGATTGCTGGCAGTGGCTGGCCAGGGCCGGGGAGGAAGCGGACCTGCAACCCTGCGTGCCGGTCTGGCAGATCACCATGGAAAAGGCCGAGGCCAAGGCCGACAAGGTGCTCGACAAGCTGATCGCGAGCTGTTTCGAATAGTCCCGAAGCGTTGCACACAAATCCCCTGTGGGAGCGAGCCTGCTCGCGATAGCGTAGTGTCAGTTTGCATCTATGTGACTGATCCTCCGCTATCGCGAGCAGGCTCGCTCCCACATGAGTTTGGGGTGGACTCAAACCGGCGGCCTATCTGTCAGCCTCTTTGGCCGGAATGAGCGCTGTGCCGCTCGCCGGGGCTGGTTAAGATCCCTTCCTCTTCTCCCCATGCTTTCGAGGTCGTCATGCGCTTTTCCGATTTGATCGATGCCGTGCGCCGTCAACCAGAGGCCGTTATCATCGCGCCTGAATGGGGCCAGGGCCGCGCCACGTTTGGCGGGTTGGTGGCGGCGCTGCAGTATGAAGCGATGCGTGCCCGGGTGCCGGCGGATCGGCCGGTGCGTTCGCTGGCGATCACCTTTGTCGGCCCGGTGGCGCCGGACGTGCCGGTCAGTTTCGAAGTCGACGTGCTGCGCGAAGGCAAGGCGGTGAGCCAGGCACTGGGGCGCGCGGTGCAGAACGGCCAGGTGGTGACGGTGGTGCAGGGCAGTTTCGGCGCATCGCGTTCTTCCGTGGTGGCGGTGCAAGCCGATCCCGCGCCCGAGTTCAAAAGCGTGGAGCAATGCCAGGAGCTGCCGTACATCAAAGGCGCCACCCCGGAATTCATGCGTCACCTGGCGATGTGCTGGAGCGTCGGTGGCCTGCCGTTCACGGGCAACACCTCCCGGAGCATGGGCGGCTGGGTGCGCTTGCGCGGTGACGTGAAGGAAGAGCCGTTGAACGAGGGCCATATCCTGGCCCTGGTGGACGCCTGGCCGCCGGCCTTGCTGCCTCATCTCAAACAAATGGCCCCGGGCAGTACGCTGACCTGGACCATTGAGTTCGTCCAGCCACTGCTGGCGCTCACGACGCTGGACTGGTGCAAATACCTGGCCGAGATCGACCACGCCCAGGACGGCTACGGCCATGTCGCCGCGAAGTTCTGGAGCGCCGATGGCCGCTTGATCGCCCTGAGCCGGCAGACGGTGACGATTTTCGCTTGATCAGTGACGGTGACGCTGTAGCGCAAGTGCAGCGACCATGCCGATGAGGCCGATGGCGACATCCGTCGGGCTGACGCTGAATACCCCTGACACCATCAACAGAAACGCGATGATGAACAGCGGTACGGCAATCAAGTGCGACACGAGGTCGGCCGGTTGGCGCTGATCGTGGGTGCGCCATTGCCAGGCCGGGAGGTCGGGGTGTTGTTTGCCCATGATGCTAATCCTTGAGGTCATGAAGTCGAATGACCCCAGAATAGGCCCGGCCAGGCGGAGCGGCGAATGGTGCTTGGCTATCGAAGCGATAGCGTCCAGTCAATTTCAGGAAGACTCATCGCGGGCAAGCCTTGCTCCCACAGGTGTTTCCATGGACCTGTGGGGGCACGGCTTGCTCGCGACAGCGGTTTCAGAGCTTCAGTTGCCCGATCGCCTTGTTCAATTCTCCCGCCAGCGTCGCCAGCTCATGGCTGGTGGTGGCCGAGTCCACGGTCTGACGCACGGTGTTTTCGGTGACGTCGCGGATACTCACCACTGCCCGGTTCATGTCCTCGGCGACCTGGCTCTGCTGCTCGGCCGCGACGGCGATCTGGGTGTTGCTCTCGCGCATCTGCGCCACCGCTGCGGTGATCTGCGCCAGCGCTTCGCCGGCCTCGCGGGCCTGTTGCACGCAATCGTCGGCCTTGTACGAACTCTCCTGCATGAAATCCACTGCGTCCCGGGTGCCGGCTTGCAGGGCGGCGATCATGGTGGTGATTTCATCCGTGGAAATCTGCACCCGCTTGGCCAGGTTGCGTACCTCATCGGCCACCACGGCAAAGCCCCGGCCCATTTCCCCGGCCCGCGCCGCTTCGATGGCGGCGTTCAGGGCCAGCAGGTTGGTCTGCTCGGCGATGCTGTGGATCACGCTGACCACGCCGCTGATCTTCTGGCTGTCGTCGGCCAGGCGCTGGATCATTTCGGCGGTCTGCTGCACCCCCGAAGACAGGCCGGTGATCGACTGCTGTACCCGGCTTACCACTGCGTGGCCATTGCCGGCCAAGGTGTCGGCGGTTTTTGACAAGTCGCGGGTGGCGCCGGCGTGCTGGGCGATGTGGTAAACCGTGGCCGACATCTGGTTGATCGCCGTGGCCGCCTGGTCGGTCTCGCTCTGCTGGCCGAGCATGCCGTGGCGCACATCGGTCATGCTCGACGCCAGGCGCGCCGCACCACTGTCCAACTGCCGGGCCGTGCTGGCGACGGTGTCCACTACACGTTGATAACCGGCCTGCATAGCGTTGAACGCCGCCGCCATCTGACCCACTTCGTCCTTGCAGGCCAGGGGCACGCGGGCGGACAGGTCGCCGGTTTTTTCCACGTGCAGCATCACGTCTTTCAATGTGTTGAGTTGACTGAGCAAGAAGCGGATCAACAACTGCGAAGCGCCCAGCATCGCCAGCATCAGCACGAACACCGCCATGGCGTATTGGCTGAAACGTTCGCCGAACACTTGGCGCAAGCTGACGCCATGGGCCAGCACGGCGAGTTGTTGACCATCATCGTTACGACGAATCACTTGGGCGCCCAGCAGCGGGTCATCGCCAAACATCGGCCCGGCATTCAGTTCGACCCAACCATTGGCCTGGGCCAACGCAGGCAGCGGTTGTCCGTTCACGGCCGGGATCTGGTCGCGCTGAAATGCCAGGAGGTCATCGGCCTTGGGCAATGACTGCCCGGCAGGCCAGGCACCCAACAGGGATGCCTGAGCCTGGGCATTGGCCTGGACGGCGTGGTTGCGCGCCTGCTGTTCGAGGTGAACCGCGTAGAGCACCAGCAGCAAGGTCGTGATAAAGGCGACCGCATTGACCGCCCAGAATTTGTACTTCAGTGAGATATTGCTAAGCCAGGCACCCATGGAAGGTCTTCTCTGATAGCGGAAACAGTTTTGGCAAGGTGCCATTATTTTGCTGCTATCAGAGGAGGTGGGTTTTGATGTGGATCAACAGAGATGACGCCAGGCGTCTTGTGCTTGAGCAGGGTCCTTGTGGGAGCGAGCCTGCTCGCGATAGCGATGTATCAGCTTGCAGATAAGTAACTGACACACCGCCATCGCGAGCAGGCTCGCTCCCACAGGGTGTTCGGATTGATCAGGAAATCGAGGGCAACCCGAAAAACGCCCGGGCGCATGCCGTGCTGTGGGCCGCCAGGTCTTCCTGGGTTTCGCCGCGGTGCAAGGCCACTTCGCGCAGCACCTCGGTCAGGTAGGCAGGTTCATTGCGACCGTTCTTGGGTTTGGGCCGAAGCGTGCGAGGCAGCAGATACGGCGCGTCGCTTTCGAGCATCAGCCGACCGCGGGGAATCTCGCGCACCAACGGATGCAAATGCGTGCCCCGACGCTCATCACAGATCCAGCCCGTAATGCCGATATGCAAATCCAGGTCGAGGTAGTTGAACAGGGCCTTTTTTTCACCGGTAAAGCAGTGCACCACCGCCGCTGGCAACTGATCGCGAAAACCCCGCAGCATCTCCAGCAGGCGCTGGTCGGCGTCCCGCTCGTGCAGGAACACCGGCAATTGCAACTCGACCGCCAGGGCCAGGTGTTCTTCCAGAACCTTTTCCTGTTGCGGCCGGGGAGAGAAATCGCGATTGAAGTCCAGCCCGCATTCACCCACCGCACGCACCCGGCTTTGCATCATCAGGTCCTTGAGGTGCCTGGCGCTGTCGGCGGTCCAATCACTGGCACTGTGGGGGTGAATGCCCGCGGTGGAAAATAACCGTTCCCCGCCGTCGTCCAGGCGCTCGCACAACTCCAGGGCTTGTTCGCTGCCCTCGAGGCTGGTGCCGGTCAACACCAGTTGGCAGACCCCGGATGCATAGGCGCGCTCAAGCACCGCCTGATGTTTATCAGCGAAACTGGGGTTGGTCAGGTTGACGCCGATATCGATGAGTTGCATGGTGCTACCTCGGCCCAAAGGCTGGAAAGCATATCAGAGCTGTAGATTTATAAGAAAAGCCAAGAACTACAACGAGTTGGGGCTGTCTGTTGAGGCCGCGTGACAAGTCAGGTTGGTATAAAAGCCATCACTGTGCCAGTCTTGCGCACTTTTCAGCGCCCCAGGCGCTCTGTTTCTGTCGGCTCAGCCTCATTTTCAAGGCGCCCGGCAGCATCTCTCGGAGAGTGGATGACACGTCCCCAGACGTTGCTACTGCTGTGTTGTTCGCTGCTCTTGCCGATGCCGGCCGAGGCGCTGCTGCCTGGACCGGTGCAAACCGTGGCGCCGGGTACGGTGCGCGACCTGGCGCAAATCCGCAGCAGCCGGGTGTTGAAAGTGCTGGTCAACCAGAGCCGCAACAGCTCTGGTGAAGTCCAGGGCCAGCCCATTGGCGTCGAGTATCACCGGTTGCGGGCCTTCGAGCAGTACCTCAACGGCCACGCCCGGGATGGCCAGGAGATCACCCTCAAGATCATTCCCAAGGCCAAGGACCAATTACTCGGCGCCTTGCAGCGCGGGGAGGGCGACCTGGTGGCGCCCGGCGAACTGCTGGAGCCGCAAGCCGGCCTTGCGGTCAGTCCCAGCGATCCGATCCGTAGCGATGTGCCGTTGCTGCTGGTGGGCATCAAGGGCGAGAAACGCTATACCCGTGTGGAACAACTGTCCGGCAAGACCCTGGCCCTGCCCAACGGCAGCGCGGCGGGGGATGCAGTGAGCCAGGTCAACCAGAAACTGGCGTTGCTCAAGTTGCCACCGGTGAAAATCGAATGGGTCGATCCTACCCTGGCGGTGGAGGACGTGTTGGAGATGGTCCAGGGCGGGATCTTCCACCTGACCATCGTCGAGCAGCCCATCGCCGAACGCTGGGGCAAGATTCTTCCCAAGCTGCGTTTCGACCGCCAGGTGTTGATCGGCGAGCCGGGTGCTGAATATTGGTTCGTTCGTCGTGACGCCGGCATGCTGCGGGCCAGCATCGACCGCTTCCTGGCGACCTATAAGGCACCGGACAACCAGGATGCGGCGTTCCTGCGCATCTATCGTCGTCTTTACCAAGTCCACTATCCGCTGGCGCGCGCCGATCGACAGCGCCTGGAGAAACTGCGCCCGGTGCTGCAAAAACATGCCGAGGCCCAGGGCATGGACTGGCTCAACCTGGCGGCGCTGGCCTTCAAGGAATCAGCCCTGCAACCGAGCAGCCGCGGCGGCGGTGGCCCCACGGGCCTGATGCAGATCACCCCATCGGCCGCCCAGCGGGTCGGGGTCGATAACATCCAGAACCTGGACGCCAATGTGCAGGCCGGCGCCAAATACCTGGCCATGATTCGCCGCAAGTTCTTCGCCAGCCCCAAGCTTAACGAGCGCGAGCGCATGGCGTTCGTCCTGGCCGCCTATAACATGGGGCCGGAGCGCGTCCAGGGCATGCGCGCCGAGGCCCGTCGGCGCGGATTGAACCCCAACCAGTGGTTCTTCCAGGTCGAGCGCATCGCCATGGAGCAGGTGGGGATGGGCGCCGTCAGCTACGTTAATAGCGTGAACAAATACTATCTGGCCTTTGACCGTGAGCGAGAGTCACTCGAACCGGCCGGGCAAAAGGTCGCCCTGCGAAAATAATCAATTAAACTGATTGGTTTGTCGTATTTTTTGCGCTTTTTGCATAGGTGTTTTTGATTAATATGGCGACCAACAACCACACACCTGGGATGAACCCGCATGAACTCGTTGATCAATAAAGTAATGTTTACCCGAGCCGGCTACGGCCTGACTGTTCTGCGTGTCGCCGTCGGCGTCATCTTCGCTGCGCACGGCTCGCAGAAACTCTTCGGCCTGTTCGGTGGCTACGGCCTGGCCGGCACGGCGCAATGGATGGAAAGCATCGGCCTGACGCCGGGCTACCTGATGGCGACATTGGCGGGCGGCACCGAGTTTTTCGCCGGGCTGGCGTTGGTCATCGGCCTGCTGGTGCGTCCGGCGGCGCTGGGCCTGGCCTTTCTGTCGCTGGTGGCGATTTTCTCGGTGCACATTGGTAATGGTTTGTTCATGGCCAATAACGGTTATGAATTTGCCCTGGCGTTGTTGGCGGGGAGTGTTGCGGTGTTGATCGAAGGTGCGGGTAAGCTGTCGGTGGATCGCGCTGTTGCGGGCTGACGGTGTTCGGGGTTATGTATCTATATCCGTTTCCTTTGTAACGGCTACTTAGGGTTTCGCTCTTCCAGCGGGTCACTTTTGGAAGAGCGCCGCGCCCCAGATCAAGAGCTCGCCGAGGCGGCCTGACAGCCGACCTGATTCTTCCGGCCCTGCACCGACCCACTGTGGGAGCGAGCCTGCTCGCGATGGCGGTGGGTCTGCTTGCATCAATACTGAATGTGCCGACGCCTTCGCGAGCACGCTCTCTCCCATAATTCGAGGTATGGCTGGAGTGACAGGGCGACTGTCAGGCCGTCTCGCGAGCAAGCTTTGCTCCCACAGATTGGCCTCCACAGATTTTCTCCAACAGCTCAGGTCCCAAAGACCTGACGGATGTACAACCGCCAGAGCCAGGCCGGCTACCAGGCCGCCTCGGCGAGCTGATGATCTGGGGCGCCCCATTAACCACGCTGGCCGAAACCCTAAGCAGCCGTTACCGCAGCAACGGATATACACACCCACCTATTGAAGACAGAAAAAGCATCAATCCCGTAGCCACCGATTCTTGACACCCCCCAGCCAGCTTCTCTACGATGCCCCTCATGCGCCGATTTAAACAGCTACTTGCGGGGCGCCAGGTAACTCATCCAGTTACCGTCAGAAGCCAGAAACAAGGCTTCGAAATACCGCTAAAGCGCTGGTTCGGTGTTGCCTCTCACCTGCCATGCAGACTTTTGAGGCAGAGACACGACACGATGAACGCACCCAGTCCCCTTGTACGTCTTGCGCCGATCACGGCGAATCTTGTGCAACGCAACCCGAAAATTCTCTTGGGCGGCACCCACCAGCCCACTCTCCTGCGTTATCTCGACGGTTGGCCGCGACGCAACCACGGGCCCGCTGCATTCCTGATCCAGTTTGTCGAAGACGGTGAATCCCTGGCGCGTTTCGCCAATGACAGCTTCGACCTGGCCGTTATCCAGTCCCCCTGCGCGGCGGACGCGCCGGAAATGATCCGGCAATTGACACGCGTCGCGCGGCAGGGATTGATCACTCGCCGTTGAGGTGTTCGGCCTTTGGTCGCGGACGAAGCGGGCGGCCGATTAGGGGTACGCGATGTCGACGATGTAGACCCGCTTTTCCCCGGTAGGCGTCTGGACCTTGACCTCGGCATCGAGGGCCTTGCCAATCAGTGCGCGGGCCAACGGCGAGTCGATACTGATCAGGTTCTGTTTCAAGTCCAGCTCGTCCGGACCGACGATGCGATAGCGTGATTCCTTGCCATCCTCATCCTCGACGGTGACCCAGGCGCCGAAGTACACCTTGTTTGGATCGCTGGGCTTTTCACTGACCACCTTCAGCGCTTCAAGACGCTTGGTAAGGAAGCGCACGCGACTGTCGATTTCCCGCAGCATTTTCTTGCCGTAGGTGTATTCGGCATTTTCCGAACGATCGCCCTGGGCGGCCGCTTCGCTGACCGCCTGGGTTACCTGGGGACGGCGTACATGCCACAGCTCATGGAATTCGGCGCGCATCCGTGCTTCACCCTCGGGGGTGATCAGCGCGGTGCCGGCGGTGCGGGGAGGGCGATAGCGGCTCATGGCAAGTTCTTGTAATTGCGAAGTCGGGAGTCTATCAACCCTCGCGCAACACTGTCAGCGGGCTGGCATTGAGTGCGCGACGGGTGCCAAACACCCCGGCACCGCCGATCAACACGGCGCCCACCAAGGGCAACAGCAGTAGCCACGGATGCGGATGCCACGGCAAGTCGAAGGCGTAACGGTAGAGCACCAGGCTCACCAGTTCCGAACCCAGGGCCGCGAGCAGGCCACTGACCGCGCCCAGCAGTCCGAACTCGATGCGTCGGGCCTTGACCAGCAACGGCCGTTCGGCACCCAGCGCGCGCAGCAGCGCACCCTGGCGAATCCGTTCGTCGAGGGTCGCTTGCAGGCCGGAGAACAGCACGGCCATCCCCGCCGCCAGCACGAACAGCAATACATATTCCACGGCCAGGGTGACCTGGGCCAGGATGCTGCGCAGCTGTTCGAGCAGGGCTTCGACTTGCAGGATGGTTACCGCCGGGAAGGCCCTGGACAGGTCGACAATCTGTTGGTCGTGGCCCGCCGCCAGGTAGAAGCTGGTGAGGTACGTGGCCGGCAGGTCCTTCAGTGTGCCGGGCTGGAAGATCATGAAGAAGTTGGGCTGGAAGTTATCCCAGTTGATTTCCCGCAGGCTGGTGACCTTCGCTTCGCGGTTGACGCCGCCCACGCTGAACACCAGGCGATCACCCAGCTTGATCTTGAGGTTATCGGCGACCTTGCCTTCCACCGAAACTCCCGGGATGTCGTCCGGTGGCTGCTGCGGCCACCAGGCACCGGCCGTGACGACGTTGCCCGCCGGCAGGTCGGCGGCCCAGGTCAGGCTCAGATCGCGTTGCAGTGCGCGGTCGCCGGCGGAGTCCTTGGTGACGAACTCCGTGGCCGGCTCGCCGTTGATGCTGATGAGTCGCCCCGGCACCACGGGGTAGAGCGGCGCCGATTGCGCGGACAGTGCCACCAGCTTGTCGGTGAACGCCTGCTTGTCGTTGGGCAGGATGTTCAGGGCGAAATAGTTCGGGGCATTTTTCGGCAGCTGGTTTTGCCAGGTGTCCAGCAATTCACCGCGCAACAGCGCAATGAGCGCCATGGACAGCAGGATCAGACCGAACGCCAGGGCCTGACCGGCCGCCGCCAGGGGATGGCGCAGCAACTGGCCGAGGCCCAGCCGCCAGGGCAGGGCAGCGCGGGCCAGCAGACGGCGCAGGCTCTGGAGCAGCAGTAACAGCAGGCCGCCGAGCATCAAGGCGGCAACGACGCCGCCACCGAGCAGGGCGAAGGTGAGGACCAGGTCCAGGCTCAGGCGCCACATGATCAGGCCCAACGCGCCCAAGGCGGCGCCATAGACCATCCAGGTACTGGAGGGTATCGGCAGCATGTCCCGGCGCAGCACGCGCAACGGCGGTACCCGACCCAGTGCGGCCAGTGGCGGCAGGGCGAACCCGGCCAGGGCTACCAGGCCGGTGCCGATCCCGGCAATCGCCGGCAGCAGGCCTCCTGGTGGAACAGCCGTGGGCAACAGGTCATGCAGCAGCGCGAACAGGCCCAGTTGGGCGATCCAGCCAAGTAACGCGCCGCTGATGCTCGCCAGCAGGCCGAGCACCGCCAACTGCAGGCTGAACAACAGCATGGTTTCCCGGCGTGACAGACCCAGGCAGCGCAGCAGGGCGCTGGCATCGAAACGTCGGGTAGCGAAACGGTTGGCCGACAGCGCGACCGCAACGCCGGATAACAGCACCGCCACCAAGCTGGCCATGTTCAGGTAGCGCTCAGCCTTGCCCAGGGCGCCGCCGATCTGCCGGTTGCCGTCGCGGGCATCCTGCAGGCGCTGGTTGGGCTCAAGGCCCGGTTTGACCAGGTCGCGATAGGTTTGCAGCGCCGTGGCCGGGCCGCGCCACAAGTCACGGTAGCTGACACGGCTGCCGGGTTGCACCACACCCGTGGCGTCCAGGTCCGTGAGGTTGATCATCACCCGGGGCGTGAGGCTGTAGAAATTACCGGCGCGATCGGGTTCGTAGGTCAGCACCCGGCTCAGGCGCAGGGTCTTGTTGCCGACGTCGATGTGGTCGCCAATCTTCAGGTCCAGGGCCGTCAGCAGGCGGGCTTCGACCCAGGCCTCGCCAGGGGCCGGACGCCCACCGGTCTCTTCCGGGGCGAATGGGGCCGCGGCGCTTTTCAGTTCGCCGCGCAATGGGTAGGTGTCGTCGGCAGCCTTGACGCTGGACAGCTGGATGCCGTTATCGGTGGCGACAACGCTGGAGAACTCCACCACCCGGGCGTGTTCCAGGCCCAGTTCGGTACCGCTGCGAATCTGTTCCGCACGGGCTGGCGAGCTGCCTTCGAGCAGCAGGTCGGCACCGAGGAATTCGGTGGCGCGCAGCATCATCGCGCCGTTGAGGCGGGCCCCGAAGTAGCCGATGGCGGTGCTCGCCGCCACGGCCACCAGCAGGGCGAAGAACAACACCCGCAACTCACCGGCGCGGGCATCGCGCAGCAATTGACGGACAGCAAGACTGAACAGGCGCAACAGCGGCAAGCGTGCCATCAAGGCTCCAGGGGCGCGACCATCTGGCCGGCTTCAAGTCGGATCAGGCGCCGGCAGCGATGGGCCAGGCGTTCATCGTGGGTGACCAGCACCAGGGTCGTGCCGCTTTCCTTGTTCAGCTCGAACAGCAGATCGCTGATGCGCTCGCCGGTGTGGCTGTCGAGGTTACCGGTGGGTTCGTCGGCAAACAGCACGTCGGGCTCGGCGGCAAAGGCGCGGGCAATCGCCACGCGTTGCTGTTCACCGCCGGAGAGCTGGCGCGGCGAGTGGGTCAGGCGCTGGCCCAGGCCAACCCGCTGCAGCAATTCGGTGGCGCGTTCGCGAGCATCCTTGCGACCGTCCAGCTCCAGCGGCAGCATGACGTTTTCCAGGGCGTTGAGGCTGTCGAGCAACTGGAACGACTGGAAGACGAAACCGACATGCTCGGCACGGATCCGTGCCCGCTGGTCTTCATCGAGCGCGCTGAGGGCCTGGCCGGCGAGGGTGACTTCACCGCTGCTGGGCAGGTCGAGACCGGCCAGCAGGCCCAACAGGGTGGATTTGCCGGAGCCGGACGCACCGACGATGGCCAGGCTGTCGCCTTTGTTCAGTTCCAGGCTGAGTTCGTGCAGGATGGTCAGTTCACCTTCCGCGCTGGGGACCACTTTGCTAAGGTCCGTCGCGGTGAGAATGCTTGAGCCCATGGAGAATCCGATGCGTGTGTGGTTTTTGAGTGCCGGCCTGGCCTTGATGTGCATGGCCCAGAACGCAGCGGCGGGTACAGTCCTGATCGTTGGCGATAGTATCAGCGCGGCTTTCGGCCTGGATACCCGGCAAGGCTGGGTGTCGTTGCTCGAACAACGGCTCAAGGCCGAGGGTTTTGACGACAAAGTGGTCAATGCGTCCATCAGTGGCGACACCAGCGCAGGAGGCCAGGCGCGGCTGCCGGCGCTGCTTGCAGCCCATAAGCCGGACCTGGTGATTCTGGAGCTGGGTGGCAACGATGGCTTGCGCGGGCAGCCGCCAACACAATTGCAACAAAACCTTGCAGCGATGATCGACAGCGCCCGCGCCAGCGGTGCCAAGGTCTTGCTGTTGGGCATGCAATTGCCGCCCAACTATGGACGGCGATACACCGATGCGTTTGCCCAGGTCTACAGCACCTTGGCCGAAGAGAAAAAGGTCCCGCTGGTGCCGTTTTTCCTCAAGGAGATCGGCGGTGTCCCGGGGATGATGCAGGACGACGGATTGCACCCGTCCGTCGCCGCCCAGGGCAAGCTGCTGGAAAATGTCTGGCCGACGCTGAAACCGCTGCTTTGACGCTTTTCTACCGGCGGGCTTTCGGCTAATGTGGCGCCCCCGATTTGGAGCCCCCGATGCCGCGTCCCGCCTGGTCCCTGTTTGCCTACCAACTGATCGAGCCTGACGAGCAGCTGGACCTGTTCGCCTGCCAGGAAGTGCGGGTGCACCTGGTGACCCGGCAGTTGGAACTCGGCGGCTCGGCCGACCGGACACTGTGCGGCAGCCTGCTGCCGGCACAGCCGCGCTGGTCGGGCGTCGATCGGCGGATCTTCCAGGACCATCGCCTGTGCTCATTGTGCCGGGCGATCCTCGAATCCCAGAAGCGCGGCACCTCGCCGATCTGGCCGGAACTGCGGTTCGAGTTGTAATCACTAACCGTCCGTCATGACACCGAATAAATGTGGGAGCCGAGCTTGCTCGCGATGACGGCGGTACATTCCTTCGATGTAACAGGAGCCACCGCTATCGCGAGCAAGCTCAGCTCCCACAGGGACTGGGATGAATGCCGAAGAGTGCTGTGCATCGGACGCCGCCTTGCCTCCCTCCCCGAAATAACAGATGGCGGTGTACAATCGCCGCCTACATACCCTCTGTTCGATCTGCGAAGGATTTCCCGGATGTTGCCGCGCTTGCCTGCCGTCGCCCGCTGCCTGTCTCTAGCCGCCCTGTGCATGGCGGGCCCCGTTGCAGCACTGGAGCTGCCTTTGCCACCGCCGGGTGAAGACATTGTCGGCCAGGTGCAGGTCATCAAGGCCAAATACGAAGACACTTTTGCCGACCTGGGCACGACCTATGACCTGGGTTACAGCGAGATGGTTGCCGCCAACCCGGGGGTCGATCCCTGGTTGCCGGGCGCCGGCACGGAGATCGTGCTGCCGACCCGCTTCATCCTGCCGCCGGGCCCGCGCGAGGGCATCGTGATCAACCTGGCCGAGTACCGTCTCTACTATTTCCCCAAAGGCCGGAACGTGGTCTACACCTTCCCGCTGGGGATTGGTCGTGAGGGTTGGGGGTCGCCGATCGCCCACACCAGCATCATCGCCAAGACACCGAACCCGACGTGGACCCCGCCGGCCTCGATCAAGGCCGAACATGCCGCCGACGGCGACCCGCTGCCAAATGTGGTGCCAGCCGGCCCGGATAACCCGCTGGGGCCGTTCAAGTTCACCCTGGGCACGCCGGGCTACCTGATCCATGGTTCGAACAAGAAGTTCGGCATTGGCATGCGGACCAGCCACGGTTGCTTCCGGATGTTCAACAACAACGTCCTGGAGATGGCCGGCATGGTACCGGTGGGCACGTCGGTGCGGATTATCAACGACCCCTACAAGCTTGGCCTGAGCGGTGGCAAGGTTTACCTGGAAGCCCATACGCCGCTGGACGACAAGGGCAACCCGTCGGTGGTGGACAAACACACTGCGGTGATCAACGCGATGCTCAAGCGTGAGGACATCACCAGCAACCTGCGGATGAACTGGGACGTGGTGCGCGACGTGGTGGCTGCCGAAGATGGCCTGCCGGTCGAGATCGCTGTACCGAGTACCTCGGCGCCGATGGTTTCCAGCGCACCGATCGATCTGCAACAGTAACCGCTCCCTACCCACCCGCCGGCGTCCAGCGATGTCGGCGGGTTTTTTATCGCCTGGAGAAAATACCGGGCAATAAAAAAGCCGACCCATGAAATGGGTCGGCTCGATAACAATCCCGAAGGACTATTACTTGCGGCTAGCTTTTTCCAGCATGCGCAGAGCACGCTCGTTAGCTTCGTCAGCAGTCTGTTGTGCTTTTTGAGCAGCAGCCAGAGCTTCATCAGCTTTACGGTAAGCTTCGTCTGCACGAGCCTGGGAGCGAGCTGCTGCGTCTTCGGTAGCAGTCAGACGTGCTTCGGTTTCTTTCGATGCGCTGCTGCAACCGGTAGCCAGAACTGCGGCCAGGGCCAGAGCAGAGAATTTCAGAACGTTGTTCATCGTGTTCCCCTTCAAGGACTTTCTATTAGTGACTGTCTCCCCAGACTGGGGAGTTAGCCGGCGTACATACTACCCATTACTTGTAGTAAGTAAACTGACGTAGCGCAAGAAGCAAAAAAATTGTAGGCGGTGATTCTTTTTCAAGCAACTTTTCTGACGGTTGTTGAAAAAATACACAGCCGCAAGCCCGTGGCAGGAGTGCGTAAAGGAAGAAAAGTTCCACCCACGGCGAACTCCTCCTAGAGCCACTAACGTCGTTGTTTGTTGATTCGCCTGGCATTTTGGACATTTTTTGCGCACTGTCCCAGGCATCTTTGTTGGGTGTTGGCGGTGACTTTAACTAGCGGCGCTCGTCTCAAGACTCAACAACTGGCGATGTTCAGCTACTGCACCGTGACCGACTACAGAGCGACGATGGTGCTCGGTCGATAAAACCGACGAGGTTCCCCCTTCGATGACAGGTGTGCCTTGAGCATTTGCGTCATTGGTGCCTACTATTCACGATGTGCTCGGATTTGAGCGGATCGGTTTTGGCGCTCGTGACCAGGAAGGCAGGTGGCGTAGATGTTCCTTCGCCGGAAAAACATCGGTAAGGTAGGGTCAGCATTCAGACCCGCGAGGAGTAGTGATGAGCGAGGCGTTGTCCATCCACCATGACCAGGCTGGTCATCAGTTCGAGACCAATGTGGACGGTCATCGTGCCTATCTGACCTATATGGACCTGGGCAAGCAGACCCTGGACATCTATCGCACTTTCGTGCCCAACGCCCTGCGCGGCAGGGGCATTGCCGCGGCGCTGACCGAAAGGGCGCTGCAGTACGCCGAAGAAATGGGCTACACGGTGATCCCGTCCTGCTCCTACGTGGAGCGCTACATGGAGCGTCACCAGCGGCACGCGGCGAAGCTCTGAAATAACGGATTCCCAATAAAAAATGCCGGGCTGAGAAGCCCGGCATTTTTTTGCGTCGATTTTTATCTGTTGGCGAAGGCCGATCAGCTGCGCTGGCGCTTTGGCAGCACGTCCTTGAGTTTGGCGTGCATGCTGCGCAAGGTGTTCTCGGTCGCGCTCCAGTCGATGCAGGCATCGGTGATGGATACGCCGTACTGCAAGTCGGCCAGGTCTTTCGGGATCGCCTGGCAGCCCCAGTTCAGATGGCTTTCGACCATCAGGCCGATAATCGACTGGTTGCCTTCCAGGATCTGGTTGGCGACGTTCTCCATCACCAGCGGTTGCAGGGCCGGGTCCTTGTTGGAGTTGGCGTGACTGCAATCGACCATGATGTTCGGCTTGATCTTCGCCTTGTTCAGGGCCTGTTCACACAGGGCGACGCTGACCGAGTCATAGTTCGGCTTGCCGTTACCACCGCGCAGTACGACGTGACCGTAGGCGTTGCCCTTGGTGGTGACGATCGACACGCCGCCTTCCTGGTTGATGCCCAGGAAGCGGTGAGGGCTGGAAACCGATTGCAAGGCGTTGATTGCCACCGTGAGGCCGCCGTCGGTGCCATTCTTGAAGCCCACTGCCGATGACAGGCCGGAGGCCATCTCGCGGTGAGTCTGGGATTCGGTGGTGCGCGCGCCGATGGCCGACCAGCTGATCAGGTCCTGCAGGTACTGCGGGGAGATCGGGTCCAGCGCTTCGGTGGCGGTGGGCAGGCCCATTTCCGCCAGGTCCAGCAACAACTGGCGACCGATGTGCAGGCCGTCCTGGATCTTGAACGAGTCGTCCAGGTAGGGGTCGTTGATCAGGCCTTTCCAGCCGACGGTGGTCCGCGGCTTCTCGAAATACACGCGCATCACCAGGTACAAGGTGTCGGAGACTTCCGCGGCCAGCACTTTCAAGCGCTCGGCGTATTCGTGGGCGGCCTTGATGTCATGGATCGAGCACGGCCCGATGACCACGAACAGGCGATGGTCGTTGCTATCGAGAATGTTGCGGATGACTTCCCGGCCCTTGGTCACGGTGCGCAGGGCTGCGTCACTCAGGGGAATATCGCGCTTGAGCTGGTCAGGCGTGATGAGGGTCTCGTTGGAGGCGACGTTAAGGTCATTGATCGGTAAATCAGCCATCGTGTTACTCGTCAGGTCACGGGTGCCGGCCGCCAGCGATCCCCGCGCGGCGGTGCACAGCGAATGTTAAGCGCGTCGGGGAGCCGAACCTTATCGCGTTACGAGGGGGCTCGACAATGGGCAGGGGCAGGTTTCAAGGGGATTTGTCCAGCTTTTGCCGGCGCAAGGCTTGCCCACGATGAAGGCACCTCGGTTCAAGGGTAAACGGGTAGACTTCCTCGCGGGCAAGGCTCGCTTTCACCGCTTTACCAGAGGAGTCGCAAAGATGCAGGCAGGGGTAAAACCGCGGATTGGCATGATCGGCACCGGGGCGATTGGCGGGTTCTATGGCGTGCTGCTGGCGCGGGCCGGTTTTGATGTGCACTTTTTACTGCGCAGCGAATTCGCAGCCGTGGTCGAGCGCGGCTTGCAGGTCGACAGCACGGTGCATGGCGCGCTGACCCTCGACCCGGTCCAGGCGTATCGCTCGGCAGCCGATATGCCGCCCTGCGATTGGCTGCTGGTCGGCGCCAAGACCACCAGCAACGCCGACCTGGCCCCGGCCATCCTCCAGGCCGCGGCCGACGGTGCAAAAGTCCTGCTGCTGCAGAACGGCCTGGATGTCGAGGAGGACCTGCGGCCGCTGTTACCTGAATCGCTGCACGTGTTGGGCGGCCTGTGCCTGGTCTGCGTGCATCGTGTCGGCCCCGGCATTATCGCCCACCAGGCGCTGGGGGCGGTCAATGTCGGTTACCACAGCGGTCCGTGCGCCGATCAGGCTGAACGCATGGCGATTGTCGAAGAGGCTGCGGCGCTGTTCCGCCGCGCCGGTATCGACTCCCAGGCCATGCCGGACCTGCAACAGGCCCGTTGGCAGAAGCTGGTGTGGAATGTGCCCTACAACGGTCTTTCGGTGCTGCTGGGGGCAAGCACCACGCCGTTGATGGCCGACGATGCCAGCCGCCAATTGATCCGGGCACTGATGAGGGAGGTGGTGCGCGGTGCGCAGGCCTGCGGTCATCACATCGCCCCGGGTTACGCCGAGTATCTGTTCTCGATGACCGAGAAGATGCCCGACTATTGGCCGAGCATGTATCACGATTATTCTCACAAGCGGGCGCTGGAGCTGGACGCCATCTATCGCCGGCCACTGGCGGCGGCAAAAGCGGTGGGGTGTGAGCTGCCGAGGATCGAAGCTTTGTACCAGGCGTTGGCGTTTGTCGATCAACGCAACCGCTGAAGGGGAATGGGGGCGACATGGCAAACAACATTGACGACAAGCTGGTGCTGGCGATTTCGTCGCGGGCGCTGTTTGACCTGAGTGAAAGCCACAAGGTGTACCTGTCGGGCGGCGTCGAGGCCTACCGGCAATACCAGATCGAACATGAAGACGAAGTGCTGGAACCGGGGGATGCATTCGCCCTCGTGCAAAAGCTGCTGAGCCTCAATGCGCACCTGGGTCGAGCCCGGGTCGAGGTGATCCTGGTCTCGCGCAACAGCGCCGACACCGGCCTGCGGGTGTTCAACTCGATCCATCACTATGGCCTGGCGATCTCGCGCGCCGCATTTGCCGGCGGTCGCAGTCCTTATCCCTACCTCAAGGCGTTCGGCTGCGATCTGTTTTTGTCCACTCACGCCGAGGACGTGCGCAGTGCCCTGGACGCCGGGTTCGCGGCTGCGACCATTCTGTCTGGCGGTGCCAGCCGTGCCGCCAGCGAAGAACTGCGGATTGCCTTCGATGGCGACGCGGTGCTGTTTTCCGATGAATCGGAGCGCGTCTATCAGGCCGGTGGTCTGGAGGCGTTCCAGGCCAGCGAACGGCAGTCGGCGCGCGAGCCCTTGCGAGGCGGGCCGTTCAAGGGCTTCCTGGCGGCGCTCAATGCACTGCAGCGCGAATTTCCCGAGGACGCCTGTCCCATCCGCACGGCGCTGGTGACGGCCCGTTCGGCACCGGCCCACGAGCGGGTCATCCGTACCTTGCGCGAGTGGGATATCCGCCTGGATGAATCGCTGTTCCTCGGCGGCCTGACCAAGTCGGCATTCCTCGAAGCCTTCGCCGCCGACGTGTTCTTCGACGACCAGACCGGTCACTGCGAGCTCGCCCGCGAAGTGGTCGCCACGGGGCACGTCCCCCATGGCATCAGTAATGAGTTGAAGCCCTGATGGCCGCTTGTTCAGGGCGCCAAGCGGAACGTCATGGACCCCGAGGCGCTGCTAAGCTGAATCCATCTCCGCCATTCTGGCACGCGAGGAGGTCTCATGATTCGTTCGATGCTGTACGCCACAGACCTGGGGCTCTACGCCCCTTATGTGATGCAGCATGCCTTGGCGTTGGCACGGACGTTTAAAGCCGAGTTGTATGTGGTGCATGCGGTAGAGCCAATGGGGTTGTTCGCCGAATCGGTGTTGCAAAGCTATCTCGATGAGCAGGCGCTGAACGAATTCCATCGGCAGGGTCTGAATACGGTGATGGCCAACATCGAACAACGGGTTCTCGACAGTTTTCGCGAAGAGTTGGGGGAGGGGCAGCAGGACTTGCAACTGATCAGATCGGTCAGGGTATTCCAGGGTGATCCGTCCCAGGTCATTCTCGAGCAGGCGGCGAAACTCTCGGTCGATTTGCTGATCGTCGGCAGTCATTGCCAGGGGGCGGATGGTGAAAGCCCCTTGGGCAGGACCGCCGCCCGGGTACTGCAGTTGTCCCGGGTGCCGGTCTACCTGGTGCCGCTGGTGCAGCGGCGACGCCAAGGAGAGGCATGAGGCTATATGATGGCCTTTTATAAAAAGTTCTAGATTTATTGTCAAAACCTTTCATATAGTTATATACCGTCGCTGATGCCCGTGACGTCCAACTGCTTTGAGGGATTCATATGAAGCTTCAACAACTGCGCTACATCTGGGAAGTGGCGCACCACGACCTCAACGTTTCCGCTACCGCCCAGAGCCTCTACACGTCGCAACCCGGCATCAGCAAACAGATCCGCCTGTTGGAAGACGAACTCGGTGTCGAAGTTTTCGCCCGCAGCGGCAAACACCTGACCCGCGTGACCCCGGCCGGCGAGCGCATCATCACCACGGCGGGCGAGATCCTGCGCAAGGTCGAAAGCATCAAGCAGATCGCCCAGGAATTCTCCAACGAGAAAAAAGGCACCCTGTCGATTGCCACCACCCACACCCAGGCCCGTTATGCGCTGCCGCCGGTGATCAGCAATTTCATCAAGCAGTACCCGGACGTTGCGTTGCACATGCATCAGGGCTCGCCGATGCAGATCGCCGAAATGGCCGCCGACGGCACGGTGGACTTCGCCATTGCCACCGAGGCCCTGGAGTTGTTCGGCGACCTGGTGATGATGCCGTGCTACCGCTGGAATCGTTGCGTGGTGGTGCCCCAGGGCCACCCGCTGACCAAGTTGCCGAAGCTGACCCTCGAAGCCCTGGCCGAATACCCGATCGTGACCTACGTCTTCGGTTTCACCGGCCGGTCGAAGCTCGACGAAGCCTTCAGCCACCGGGGCCTGACCCCCAAAGTGGTGTTCACCGCGGCCGACGCCGACGTGATCAAGACCTACGTGCGCCTTGGCCTGGGCGTTGGCATCGTGGCGAAAATGGCCGTCGACACCAAGCTCGACAATGACCTGGTGGTGCTCGATGCCAGCGAGTTGTTCGAATCCAGCGTGACCAAGATCGGCTTCCGACGCGGCACCTTCCTGCGGGGGTTCATGTGCGATTTCATCGAGAAATTCGCCCCGCACCTGACCCGGGAGGTCATGGCCAAGGCCATCCAGTGCCACAACAAGCAGGAACTCGAAGAACTGTTCGACGGCGTCGAACTGCCGGTGCATTGAACCGCGTTTCTAGATCGCCTCGGTGACAGCAAAGTGTTGCCGGGCACCCGCCACGACGATCTCCACTTCATCCCCTTCGGACTTGCCCAGCAGGCCTCGGCCCAGCGGCGAGCGAGGGGTGATGACGGTGATCGGTTGCCCCACCAGCGAAACCTTCAACCCCGCCGCATCCGGTCCCAGGAACAGCCATTGCTGGCGACCGTCTTGATCTTCCAGCCCGATCAACGTCCCCACCTGGATCCCGCGCTGCTCGTCGTAGGGCCTGAGTACCAGGTTCTGGCAAAGGGCGAGGGCCTGGCGGATTTCTTCCACGCGCCTGGCTTGCCCTGCGGCGAGGTAGGAAGCTTCCAGGCCGAGGGTGTCGTATTTGTTCTCGGCGACATTTTCTTCGTGGGTCGCGGTCTCATACGCGGTTTGGGCTGCGCGTTCGGCGATCTCGAGATCGATCTTGAGCTTGTCGAGAATCAGTTGGTGGACAGTTTGCTTGTTCATGATCATTCGCAGAATTGCAGGACGTTGGCGCGGCTTTTTTCATTGGGCGCGGTCTGGTCCTGCTGCAGCCAGAACTGGCACTTGGGGTTGGACAGGTTGCGGGGGTTGTTACGAGCCTGATCGAGGGCTTGCCGCTGCTCGTTGCGCTGCAGGTTTTGCTGGTACTGCTCGAACATCGGCGTAGGCGGTTCCGGGGCCGGTTGCACTGCGGCTGGTACCGCCGGCGGTTGCGCCAGTTGATGCACGGCCGCAGCGACCGGCGCCAGTGGCTCGCCGAGGAGGTATTTCGACAGCAACCAGCCCGTCAGGACGATGGCAAGGAAGCCCAGCCACAGGCCGAGGGCGATGCTGACGGTCAATTTCAGGGCTGAAAGACGCGGGGCGGGCGGGTAATCAGGCATGGCTGCTTCCTGGCAGGGGCATGGGTAGGCGGTGATTGTCGCATGAAGATTAATCGCCGTCGGCTCTTCTGCACGCCGGGTTTATTCGGGACAATCAGGCCTTTGCCACAGGGAGTCGGGAATGGCCGTGCGCTGGGATATTTTTTGCACCGTCGTCGATAACTTTGGCGACATTGGGGTCACCTGGCGCCTGGCTCGGCAATTGGTGGCCGAGCATCAATGCGCGGTGCGGCTGTGGGTCGATGACCTGCGGGCGTTCGAGCGGCTGTGTCCGGAAGTTGATGTCACGCTGTCCGAGCAATGGCAGCAGGGGGTGGAGGTGCGTCACTGGCCCGAGGCGTGGCCGGCCACCGAGGCGGCCGACGTGGTGATCGCGGCCTTTGCCTGCCAATTGCCGGGCGCTTATATGGATGCGATGGCTGCGCGCCCGACCACGCCGTTGTGGATGAACCTCGATTACTTGAGCGCCGAGGACTGGGTGATCGGATGCCACGGCTTGCCGTCGGTCAAATACAAACACGTGCAGAAATATTTCTTTTTTCCAGGCTTCCAGCAGGGCACCGGTGGCCTGCTGCGTGAGGCGGGTCTTGTGGAGCGCCGTCGGCAATTTCAGCAGGATGCCGGGGCGCAGCGAATTTTCCTGCAAGGGCTGGGCGTCGATCGGGCGCCGGACGCTTGCCTGATCTCGCTGTTTGCCTATGAAAACGCCGGGCTGGCCAGTTGGTTCGACACCCTGGCCGCCGATACCCAGGCGTTTCATGCTGTGGTGCCCGAGGGCCGGGTGCTGGGTGATGTCGAGCGTTGGCTCGGGGTCGATGGCCTGACGGTGGGCGCAGTGCATCGACGCGGCTCCCTGACGGTGCAGGTACTGCCGTTCATTCGCCAGGATCAGTACGATCAACTGCTGTGGTGCTGCGATTTCAATGCGGTGCGTGGCGAAGACTCCTTCGTCCGTGCCCAGTGGGCCGGTCGGCCGCTGCTCTGGCACATCTACCAGCAGGAAGAGGACGTTCACTTGGAAAAGCTCGAGGCGTTTCTCCGGCTCTACACCCGGGGGCTTTCGGCGGCGGCGGAAAAAGCGATCAGCGGTCTCTGGCGGGCCTGGAACGCCGGCCAGGACATGGCCGAACACTGGAGAGCCTGCCGCGAACAGCAGCAGGAACTGGCCGAACATGCCCAGGCATGGTCTCTGGAACAGGCCTCGCGAGCCGATCTTGCCGCAGCGCTGGTGAAGTTTTATGGAAATTGGATATGATACGCGGCCTAGATTTTTGTAAATCCCATCCAAATTCGGATATTCGCAATGAAAACTGGTAAAGAACTGAAACCCGGGACCGTGATCCGTCTCGAAAACGATCCTTGGCTGGTTCAGAAAGCTGAGTTCACCAAGTCGGGTCGTAACAGCGCGATCATGAAGACCAAGCTGAAGAACCTGCTGACCGGTTACAAGACCGAGATCGTCTACAGCGCCGACGACAAACTGGACGACGTGATCCTCGACCGCAAGGAAGCGACCCTGTCCTTCATCAGCGGCGACACCTACACGTTCATGGACACCACTGACTACACCATGTACGAGCTGAACGCCGAAGACATCGAAAGCGTTCTGCCATTTATCGAAGAAGGCATGACCGACGTCTGCGAAGCCGTGTTCTTCGAAGAGCGCCTGGTATCCGTAGAGCTGCCGACCACCATCGTGCGTCAGGTTGACTACACCGAAGGCTCCGCTCGCGGTGACACTTCCGGCAAGGTGATGAAGCCTGCCAAACTGAAGAACGGTACCGAACTGTCGGTCGCTGACTTCATCGAAATCGGCGACATGATCGAGATCGATACCCGCGAAGGCGGTTCCTACAAAGGCCGCGCTAAATAAGCGAAGTTTTTTGTATGAAAAAAGCCCGACCATTGAGTCGGGCTTTTTTATTTCTGCTGGATCATGTTGGTTCAGTGGCAGGGTAGGGTCTGAGGTAAAGCTTGTGTGGGAGCAAAGCTTGCTCGCGATGCAGGCACCTCGGTTCCAGAGATACCGCGCTGTTTTCATCGCGGGCAAGCCTTGCTCCCACAGCCCTCCACTGTCCGTTACTTCAAGTGCTGCTTGAGTTCTTCAGAGACCTGCAACATCGCCGAACGCACCGCTGGCACCTGGCTGACCACGTTGAGCAAACCGTAGTCGTGGATCATGCCGTTGTAGCGCACGGCCGTGACCGGCACGCCGGCGGCGTCCAGTTTGCGCGCATAGGCTTCACCTTCGTCGCGCAGTACATCAGCCTCGGCGGTCTGGACCAGCGCTGGCGGCAGGCCCCTGAGTTGCGCGGTACTGGCCCGTAGCGGCGAGGCATAAATCTCACCGCGCTGACCGGCGTCGGTGGTGTAGTTATCCCAGAACCACTTCATCATGTTCTTGCTGAGGAAGTGCCCTTCGGCGAACTGGTTGTAGGACGCGGTCTCGAAGCTGGCATCGGTCACCGGCCACAGCAGCGCCTGGAAGCGGATGGCCGGCGTGCCTTTGTCCTTGGCCATCAGCGCCACGACGGCCGCCATGTTGCCACCAACGCTGTTGCCCGCTACAGCCAGGCGCTTGCCGTCGACATTGAGCTCTTTGCCATGCTCGGCCACCCATTTCGTCGCAGCGTAGGCCTGGTTGATCGCCACTGGATAATGCGCCTCGGGTGAAGGCGTGTAGTTGACGAACACCGCGACGGCGCCCGAGCCCGCCACCAGATCCCGTACCAGCCGCTCGTGGGTGGGGAAGTCGCCCAATACCCAGCCGCCGCCGTGGAAGAACATGAACACGGGTAACTCACCCTTGACCCCGGCTGGCCGGACGATGGTCAGGCTGATCGACTGGCCATCGGCCTGGATGGTTTTCTCGCTGACATCGGCCTTGGGCAAGGTCAGCTTGGCCCCCGCCTGCGCGCCGACCAGCACGGCGCGGGCGTCCTTGGGCGACAGTTGCTCCAGTGGCTTGCCGGTACCGGCGTTCAGCGCATCCAGAAAAGCCTGGGTGTTGTGTTCGACGATGCCGTCGGCGAAGGCGCTGCTGACGCTGAGTGCGAGAAGGGTACCGGTCAAGGCTTTGCTGAGCGTGTTCATGTGCGTGTCCTTAGGTTCGAGTCCGGACTCAGGGGTTAGACGGCGACGTGCAGGCGCACATCAACGTTGCCACGGGTGGCGTTGGAGTACGGGCAGACCTGGTGAGCTGCGTCCACCAGGCTCTGCGCGTCGGTCTGGTCCAGGCCCGGCAAGCTGATGTGCAGATCGATATCGAGACCGAAACCACCAGGAATCTGGCCGATGCCGACATGAGCGGTGATCGAGGCGTCATCCGGGATCTTGCGTTTGCTTTGGCTGGCAACGAATTTCAACGCGCCGATGAAGCAGGCCGAGTAGCCAGCGGCGAACAATTGCTCAGGGTTGGTCGCTGCACCGCCGGCGCCGCCGAGTTCTTTAGGTGTGGCGAGTTTGACGTCGAGAATGTTGTCGCTGGAGATCGCACGACCATCACGGCCGCCGGTGGAGGTTGCGATTGCTGTGTAGAGAGTTTGCATTTGGAAGCCTCGCTTGAGTGGTTATTCTGCGCTAAATGTTTGCGCGCTAAGTAGGTGTGGAGAGAATGTATAGCGCTAATAATTAGTGCGCAAGATAAATTTTCAAGGAAAATTGAATTTTCAATCTCGGAGGGCCTGGAACCCTTGTTTTAGAGGTGTTGTAAGCGAGGATTTTTTTGGGCAAAGACGTTGGGAGCGGTGGGTCAGCGGATGGGAAGGTAGCTGTGTTGACGCCATCGCGAGCAGGCTCGCTCCCACAGGGGGATTTGCGGCGAGCGGAAATTTGCGGCCATCGAAGATCAGGGTGGGAGCGAGCCTGCTCGCGATGGCGGTGGGTCAGCGGATGGGGATGTTAGTTGTATTGAGACCATCGCGAGCCGCCATGCTCCCGCTGTGATGGCTTAACTGCCAGGCAGCGGGCTACAGGGCGTCTTGCAGGTGGCCGCGCAAGGCTTGTAAGTCAAGCTGCAGCTTCTTCAGTTGCTCCAGGGTCTGGCCGCTGGCGGCGAGGATGCACTGAGGGATGTCGAGGGCTTTTCCACGCAGGGCCCGGCCTTGCTCAGTGAGTTCGACGATCACCACGCGTTCGTCTTCGCGGCTGCGGGTGCGGCTCAACAGGCCTTCAGCCTCCAGGCGCTTGAGCAGTGGGGTCAGGGAGCCGGGATCGGTGAGCAGGCGCGTGCTGATTTCGCCGACGGTCAGCCCATCCTTTTCCCACAAAACCATCATCGCCAAGTATTGCGGATACGTCAGGCCCAGGGCCTGGAGCAGCGGCTTGTAAACTTTGGTCATCAGCAACGAGGTGGAATGCAGGGCGAAACAGACCTGGTTGTCGAGCAACAGGGCTTCGCAGGCTTCAGGGGTGTCACGCGGAGTGCTCATGGCAGAACCTTCAAACTGAATATCGTTGTGAATCTAGCGGGCGAACCTTTAATGCGCCAGATAATTCTGGCGTTCTGATCAGAAGTTGCGTTCCCCCGCTGGCGGCGACTGCGTAGGATAGGCGTTCTGGTAAAAGGGGAGCCGTCTGTGATCGAGTTTGGGGTGTTTCTGCTGTTCGGTGCCGTATTGGGCACTATGGGGGGATTGTTCGGGATCGGTGGCGGGCTGATTGCAATTCCGGTGCTGGGCGTGTGGTTCGGTCTTGATCAACAGCTCGCCCAGGGTACCGCGCTGGTCATGGTGGTACCCAACGTCATGCTCGCGCTGTGGCGCTATCACCAGCGCAATCGCATTGAACTACGCCATGTCCTGCCGCTGGCGTCCATGGGGTTCTGTTTTGCCTGGCTGGGTTCGATCTGGGCCGTGGGCATCGACGCGCAAAGCATGCGGATCGGCTTTGTGGCCTTCCTGATCGCGCTGACCGCCTATAACCTTGTGCGTATGTTCACCGCGACGACGCCGGCTTCGGCGCAGATGCGTCATGGCTGGCCATGGCTTGGCGTATTGGGGGCGGCGTCCGGCACCATGGGAGGCTTGTTCGGTGTCGGCGGAGCGGTCGTCGCGACGCCGATCCTGACCAGCCTGTTCGGCACCACCCAAGTGGTTGCCCAGGGGTTGTCCCTGGCGTTGGCCTTGCCGAGTACCGGCGTGACCCTCGCCACCTATGCTTTTCACCATGAGGTGGACTGGAGCATCGGCCTGCCGCTGGCCGTCGGTGGCCTGCTGAGCATCAGTTGGGGGGTGAAAATCGCCCACGCCTTGCCGGAACGGCTGCTGCGCGGGCTGTTCTGCGGTTTCCTGGTGCTGTGCGCGGTGCTGCTCGCCCTTAAAGTTTGAAGCCTTCGACGATGTGCTCGGCCAGGCACTCGGTGATCGGCGAAGGGTTGTGCAGGTTGCGGATCAGCATGATGCTGGCCTCGGGCAGTTCCGGCAGGTCTTCGGCCTCGCCCAGTACGCGCATGTCCGGGGTCAACAGGCTCTCCAGTTGTGCTGTGATCGCCAGGCCGGCGCCGACCACGGCCATCAGCGCCGACAGGCTGGAGCTGTTGTACGCCACGCGATACTCGCGGCCCATGGCATCCAAGGCATTGCAAGCCCACTGCCGGCAGAAGCAATCACTGTTGAACATCGCCAGTGGCAGCGGGGTTTGTTCATGGACATTGAAGCAAGCGGCTTCGGCCCAGACGAACCGTTCTTTGCGTAGCAACTGGCCGATTTCATCCCCCGGTTTGCGGGTGACGATGGACAGGTCCAGGTCCTGGCGTAGCAACAGCTGCTTGGACGATTCGCAGTGCACCTCGATTTCGATCAGCGGGTAGAACTGGGCGAAGCGTTGCAGGATTCCCGGCAGGAACCGCATCACGTAGTCGTCCGGCGTGCCGATGCGCACCGTGCCGACCATGTGTGGTTCGCGCAAGGTGTTGAACACCTCGCTGTGCAGCTTGAGGATCCGCCGGGCGTAGCCGAGCAGCACCTGGCCTTCAGCGGTGAGCTTGACCTGGCGTCCATCGCGCTCGAACAGCCGCCGCTGCAAGACATCTTCTTCCAGGCGCTTCATCTGCATGCTGACGGCGGATTGGGTGCGATTGACCAATTCACCGGCGCGGGTGAAACCGCCCTGGTCGGCGATGGCGACGAAGGTACGCAGCACTTCCGTATCGATGCTTGGGTAACTCGACAATTGATCAATCTCCGAGATGTATTGCATAAGAAACATTCGTTGGATTGATCTTAGCGTTAGCGCGAGACTTGAGCCATCCCCAACGGAGGACATCACGATGAAAGGTCAAAAAGGCTATCTACTGATAGACAAACTCTCCCACGGCTTCTCGGTCAGCGCGCTGTTGCACAAGTTTAGCCGCTGGTACGAATTGCACCATGAACGCGAGCTGCTTGCCGGAATGAGCGACGAGGCGCTCAAGGACATCGGTATCAGCCGTGCCGACGTGGAGCAGGAGGTGGTGCGGCCATTCTGGGATGACCCAATGCACAAATGAGCCATCCTTCCCTACACAAACCCCTTATTGGTGAGGTAGGTTGCGAGCAGACAAGGAGATCTCCATGCCCGCGACGCTGTCCTTTACCCTCAAACAGGCCCGGCGCCTGGCGTTGGCCGCCCAAGGATTCGATGGGCGGTCGCCGCCAGCTTCGGTGCAACCCTCGCGCCTCAATCGCCTGATCGACCGCCTCGGCGTCCTGCAAATCGATTCAGTCAATGCGTTGGTGCGCTCGCACTATCTCCCGCTGTTCTCCCGTCTCGGTCACTACAACCCCGATCTGCTCGATCAAGCGGCCTGGAGCCAGGGTCGACGTCGAACCCTGTTCGAATACTGGGGCCACGAAGCATCGTTGCTGCCAATGTCGCTGTACCCGCTGATGCGCTGGCGTATGCAACGTGCGGCCCGTGGTGAGGGGATCTACCAGCAATTGGCGCGTTTCGGCCAGGATCGGCAGGACGTCATTCGCCGCGTGCTGGCTACCGTCAGCGAGCAGGGCGCGGTGGGCGCGGGCAGTTTGTCCACGCGCCAGGAAAAGGCCGGGCCCTGGTGGGACTGGAGCGATGAGAAGCATGCGTTGGAATGGCTGTTCGCCGCGGGTGAAGTGACGGTGGCCGGGCGACGGGGTTTCGAGCGGCTCTACGATTTGCCGGAGCGGGTGCTCCCGGCCGAAGTTCTGCAACAAGCGCTGCCGGACGAAGCCCAGGCCCAACGCGCGTTGCTGGTGCACGCCGCGCAGGCTTTGGGCGTCGGCACGGAAAAAGACCTGCGCGACTACTTTCGCCTTGACCCGGCGGATTGCCGCGGGCGGTTGGCTGAACTGGAGGAAGCCGGTGAGCTGTTGCGCTGCGAGGTGCAAGGCTGGAAGCAGTCGGCCTGGTGTCGACCCGCAGTGAAAATCCCTCGCAAAGTGGCGGCCAGCGCGTTGCTGTCGCCCTTCGATTCGCTGGTCTGGGAGCGCAGCCGTACCGAGCGGTTGTTCGACTTTCGCTACCGGCTGGAGATCTATACGCCGGCCCACAAGCGGGTGTATGGCTACTACGTCTTGCCGTTCCTGCACAACGAACGTATCGCTGCGCGGGTCGACCTCAGGGCGGAGCGGGCCTTGGGTCGATTGGCGGTGCATGCCGTGCACGAGGAAACGCCCGGGCTGGACGAAGAGGGTGTGCAGGCCCTGGCGGCGAACCTGCGGCGCATGGCGAACTGGTTGGGGTTGGAGCGGGTGCAGCTCAACTGCCAGCGGGTGGGTGGGGTTCGGTTGGCGGGGGTGTTGGCCCAGCTCGTGGGTGACTGAGCGGGCCCTATCGCGAGCAGGCTCGCTCCCACATTAATCGTGTTCCCCACAAATCCTGTGTTCACCAACGATCAACTGTGGGAGCGAGCCTGCTCACGATAGCGATCTGACAGGCGACAAAAATTTACCGCCTGACCTGCTTCAACGTTTCCGCAATCAAAAACGCCAACTCCAGCGACTGGTCGGCATTCATCCGTGGGTCACAGTGGGTGTGATATCGATCCGACAGCCCATCTTCGGTGATCGGCCGTGCACCGCCGATGCATTCGGTGACGTTCTGTCCGGTCATTTCGATGTGGATGCCGCCGGCGTAAGTGCCTTCCGCTGCGTGGGCCTGGAAGAACTGTTTCACTTCGCCAAGGATCTGCGCGAAGTCCCGGGTCTTGTAGCCGCTGCTGGCCTTGATGGTGTTGCCGTGCATCGGGTCGGAGCTCCACAACACCTGCTTGCCTTCACGCTTCACGGCGCGCAACAGCGGCGGCAGGTGATCGGCGACCTTGTTGGCGCCCATCCGGGCGATCAGGTTCAGGCGACCCGGGTCGTTGTCCGGGTTGAGCACATCGATCAGCCGGATCAGGTCGTCAGGGTCCATGCTTGGCCCCACCTTGACTCCGATCGGGTTGTTCACCCCGCGCAGGAATTCGACGTGGGCGCCGTCCAGCTGGCGGGTACGGTCGCCGATCCAGAGCATATGGGCCGAGCAGTCGTAATAGTCATTGGTCAGGCTGTCACGGCGCACGAAGGCTTCTTCGTAATTGAGCAGCAGCGCTTCGTGGGCGGTGAAGAAGCTGGTTTCACGCAGGTGCGGCGAGCTGTCCATGCCGCAGGCGCGCATGAATGCCAGGGTTTCATCGATGCGGTCGGCCAGGTGGCTGTATTTTTCCGCCAGGGCCGAATTGGCGATGAAGTCCAGGTTCCACTTGTGCACCTGATGCAAGTCGGCGAAACCACCCTGGGCGAAGGCGCGCAACAGGTTCAAGGTGGCGGTGGACTGGTGGTAGGACTGCAGCAATCGCTCCGGGTCCGGTACGCGGCTTTTTTCGTCGAAACCGATGCCGTTGACGATGTCGCCCCGATACGCCGGCAGTGTGACGCCGTCGATGGTTTCGTCGTTGGCCGAGCGCGGCTTGGCAAACTGCCCGGCCATGCGCCCGACCTTGACCACCGGGCAACCGGCGGCAAAGGTCATGACGATCGCCATCTGCAACAGAACCTTGAAGGTGTCGCGGATCTTCGCCGCCGAGAACTCGGCAAAGCTTTCGGCGCAATCGCCGCCTTGCAGCAGGAAGGCCCGGCCCTGGGTCACCTCGGCGAACTGACGGCGCAGCTCCCGGGCCTCACCGGCAAACACCAGCGGTGGATAGCTGGCCAGGGTCTGCTCCACCTGCAACAAATGCGCGGCATCGGGGTAACGGGGTTGCTGCTGGATCGGCAGGGCGCGCCAGCTGTCAGGGCTCCAGGGTTGGCTCATCATGATCTCTAGGTGATTTACGCTCGGACGGCCATGTTATCAGCAAATTAGTGCGTGACCTGTTTGCGTGGCTTCGCGACAATCGCACCTTTGCGCGGCCCGTCCGGCAACCATCAGGAGATGAAATGACAGAGGAGCGCGTCGAGCATCTGCTCGCCGAGGTGCACGACGAGTTCGGCATGATCCGGGTCTTCGAAGTGGCCGATTACCGGTTTCTCGAGTTTGGCGATGCCATCGAGCAAAGCTGCGTGTTCACGGCTGACCCGAGTTGGCTCGAATACGATTACACCCGCGCCATGCTGATCGGTGCGTTGTGCCATGAACAGCCGGAAAGCGCGCTGTTCCTGGGCCTGGGGGCCGGGACGCTGACCCAGGCCTGCCTCAAGTTCCTGCCGCTGGAGGACGTCGAAGCCATCGAACTGCGCCCCGACGTGCCGCGCCTGGCGATTGAATACCTGGGGCTGGATGACGATCCGCGGTTGTATATCCGCGTTGGCGACGCCTTGGAACTGCTGGAAACCGCCGAGCCGGCGGACCTGATCTTCGTTGACCTCTATACCGATGTCGGCCCTGGCGTCGGGCACTTGGCCTGGGGGTTCCTGGCAAACTGCCAGAAGCGCCTCAACCCGGGTGGCTGGCTGGTGATCAACCAATGGGCCACCGACGATGGCAAGCCGTTGGGCGCGGCACTGCTGCGGGGTTTGTACCATCGGCATTACTGGGAACTGCCGGTGAAGGAGGGCAACGTGATCCTGATTGTGCCGGCGGACCTGGACCAGGCACTGGACATGCCAGGACTGGTCGCCCGCGCCGAGGCACTGGCGCCGCGACTGGGCTATTCGCTGCTACCGCTGATCAAGGCGATCCGGCCGGCAACCTGAGGCCAGTCCATCGGGACGCTGAATCTGTAAAGGCTACACCTGTCACAACTGAGTCGTTGGGAGCAAGGCTTGTCCGCGATGCAGGCGCCACCTATTTCGGGGATATCAAGTTGCTCTTGTCGCGAGCAAGCTTTACTCCCACAGGCGCGCGCTCACCGCTCTGGCTCCCACAAAAATATCTCCCTTTTTGGCCGAATTCCGGTATAGTGCGCGCCGGCCTTTAGCCGGGCCGCGTCAAGGTAATGCAATTTTCGGAGCCAGCTCCGGTTGCATGTCCGCACAACGGATACACCCACGACGTTCTTATTCATTCATTCGTTTTCGCAAATCCCCGCCGACAAAGCTGCCAGGGCGACTCTTGAGTCTCAACACGGCATGCGCAGCTTTGGAGCATGGGTCTTTGCGGATGCACTTAGAGGCAGACCCATGACCCAGGAACTCGGCGGCTTCGCCGCTTTCAATCTCAATCCGAACATTCTTGCAGCCGTCGCAGCGACCGGCTACGAAGAACCTTCGGCTATTCAGCAGCAATCGATCCCGATCATCATGGCCGGCCATGACATGATTGGTCAGGCGCAAACCGGTACGGGTAAAACCGCCGCGTTCGCCTTGCCGATCCTGCATTGCATCGATCCTGCCAAGCGCGAGCCGCAAGCCCTGATCCTGGCGCCAACCCGAGAGTTGGCGCTGCAAGTAGCAACCGCTTTCGAAACCTACGCCAAGCAAATGCCTGGCGTTACCGTTGTGGCCGTTTACGGCGGTGCCCCGATGGGGCCGCAACTGAAAGCCATCCGTAATGGTGCACAGATCGTTGTCGCCACTCCGGGTCGTCTGTGCGACCACCTGCGTCGTGACGAAAAAGTACTGGCCACTGTGAACCACTTGGTTCTCGACGAAGCCGACGAAATGCTCAAGCTGGGTTTCATGGATGACCTGGAAGCCATCTTCAAGGCGCTTCCAGCGACCCGTCAGACCGTATTGTTCTCGGCCACCCTGCCGCAGTCGATCCGGGCCATTGCCGAGCGCCACCTGCGCGATCCGCAACACGTCAAGATCCAGACCAAGACCCAGACCGTCACCGCGATCGAACAGGCTCACCTGTTGGTTCACGCCGACCAGAAGACCTCGGCCGTACTGAGCCTGCTGGAAGTCGAAGATTTCGACGCCCTGATCATGTTCGTACGCACCAAGCAAGCGACCCTGGACCTGGCCAGCGCCCTGGAAGCCAAAGGCTACAAAGCCGCTGCGTTGAACGGCGACATTGCCCAGAACCAGCGTGAGCGCGTCATCGACTCGCTCAAGGATGGCCGTCTGGACATCGTTGTGGCGACCGACGTCGCTGCTCGTGGCTTGGACGTCCCGCGTATCACCCACGTGTTCAACGTGGACATGCCGTACGATCCGGAATCCTACGTTCACCGTATCGGCCGTACCGGCCGTGCCGGTCGCGAAGGTCGTGCACTGTTGCTGGTCACCCCGCGTGAGCGCCGCATGCTGCAAGTGATCGAGCGTGTGACCGGTCAGAAGGTGGCCGAAGTTCGCCTGCCGGACGCCCAGGCCGTTCTTGATGCCCGTATCAAGAAACTCACCAACAGCCTGTCGCCGCTGGTGGCTGACGCCGAATCGACCCACGGTGATCTGCTTGATCGCCTGACCGCCGACATCGGTTGCACCCCGCGTGCCCTGGCCGCTGCGCTGCTGCGCAAGGCCACCAATGGTCAGGCGCTGACCCTGGCTGCGATCGAGAAGGAACGTCCGCTGGTGCCGAACAACGCACCGCGTGGCGACCGTCCCGAGCGTACCGGTGACCGTCCGGACCGTGGTGACCGTGAGCGTCGTGCACCGATCCCGTTGGGCGAAGGCCGCGCTCGCTGCCGTACCGCCCTGGGTGCTCGTGACGGCATCGCTGCCAAGAACCTGCTGGGTGCCATCCTCAACGAAGGTGGCCTGGCGCGTGAAGCGATCGGTCGCATTCAGGTGCGTGACAGCTTCAGCCTGGTGGAACTGCCGGAAGATGGTCTGGAGAAGTTGCTGACCAAGCTCAAGGACACTCGTGTGGCCGGCAAGCAACTCAAGCTGCGTCGCTATCGCGAAGATTGATCGGCTCACGGGCTGATTGATCGAACAAAAAAATCCCCGACTGGTTCGGGGATTTTTTTGCCTGTTGTTTGATGTTTCTTCAGGGAGAGTGGGGTGGACGCCCATCGCGAGCAAGCTCGCTCCCACATTGGATTTTCACCGCTCACAAACCCCTGTGGGAGCGAGCTTGCTCGCGATGGGGGCGACCTGGTCCATCAGTCAGTCAAACCGGTAGATATCCATCCCCAGCGTGCCCATCTCGAACCCTTGATGGGCAACACTGAACGCACCACCGGCCCCTCGGGCAAAATACAACGGCAACAAATGTTCATCGCTGGGATGGCTGCGCACGGCGTTGGGCGCCTGACGACGGTAATCATGCAGTGCCAACTCGTCGTCGGCCGCCAGCTTCTCCACCATCCAGTCGCGAAAGGCCTGGGCCCAGGGCTCGACGCTTTCCGGGCCGGCATTCCAATCGAGGTCGCGCAGGTTATGGGTAATGCTGCCGGAGCCGATCAGCAAGACACCTTGCTGGCGCAGGCTCGCCAGGGCCTGGCCGACCCGGGTTTGCAGTGCCGGTCCCTGGCGGCTGGGCAGGGACACCTGCACTATCGGGATGTCGGCCGCAGGATACATCAACGACAAGGGCACCCAGACGCCGTGGTCAGCGGGTCGTTCTGCATCGAGGCGTGCCGGCAAATGTGCGGCGTTGAGCAGATCTGCTACCTGGGCGGCCAGGGTTGGATCCCCTGCCGCCGGGTATTGCACCTGGTACAGGGCCGGTGGGAAACCACTGAAATCATGCCAGGTGCGTGGTCGTGGGTTGGCGTTGACCAGCAGTTCATCACTCTCCCAATGGGCGGACACCACGACGATGGCGGTGGGCCTGGGCAGTTCTGCGGCGAGACGCGCCAGTGCCGGGCCGCTGTCGCCAGGCTCCAGGGCAAGCATCGGTGAGCCATGGGAGATAAACAGGCTGGGCAGCATGAACGGACTCCTGAGCGTTAAGATGTCGTCATCTTCCGCCAGGTCAATGATCTGAATCTAATATAAGTTTCAGTCCGTTTTGATCGAATTTTTGGAGCGAAGCATGGAACCCGAGTTTTGGCACAAGCGCTGGTCATCGAACCAGATCGGTTTTCACTTGCCGGAAGTGAACCCTTACCTGAAGCATTTCTGGCCGCTACTGGGGGTGAGCCAGGGCAGTCGGGTGCTGGTGCCGTTGTGCGGGAAAAGCCTGGATCTGCTGTGGCTTGCCCATCAGGGCTACGCCGTAGCAGGCGTGGAGCTGTCTGAAAAAGCCGCCAGCGATTTTTTCCTTGAGCATCAGCTGCAGCCGAGCGTCAGTGAGGAGGGAGCGTTCAAGGTGTTCAGGGCCGGGGATATCGAAATCCGCTGCGGCGATTTCTTTGCCTTGAGTTCGGATGACGTCGCCGACTGTGCGGCGCTATACGATCGAGCGGCGTTGATTGCCTTGCCTGGATCGATGCGAGAGCGGTACGCGGCCCATTTGCAGGCGATCTTGCCGGAGTGTGCAGGGTTGTTGATTACCCTGGATTACGACCAGGCGCAAATGCCTGGTCCGCCATTTTCCGTGGGCGATGAGGAAGTGCAGCGGCTGCTGGGGAATGTCTGGCAGTTGGAAATCTTGCAGGAACAGGACGTGCTGGGGGAAAGCTGGAAGTTCCTGCAGGCTGGGGTGACAAGGCTGGATGAGCGGGTGTATCGGCTTTCCGGTCGTTGAGTCGCTGATGATTGTTCCCACGCTATGCGTGGAAACAAAGCCTGGGACGCTCCGCGTCCCACAAGGCCGAACGCGGAGCGTCCGTTGAGGCATTCCCACGCAAAGCGTGGGAACGATCATCGCATCGCTGCGGGCTTCTTCACGCTCCAGCCTGTCAGCCGCGACGACGCAGCGCGTCGATGCGCTCTTCCAGCGGAGGATGGCTCATGAACATGCGGGCCAGGCCCTGCTTGATGCCACCGTTGATGCCGAAGGCATTCAGGGTGTCGGGCATGTGCACCGGCAAGCCTTGTTCGGCGCGCAGGCGTTGCAGGGCGCTGATCATCGCGCCGGTGCCGGCCAGGCGGGCACCGGCGTCATCGGCACGGAACTCGCGTTTGCGCGAGAACCACATGACGATGGCGCTGGCGAGGATGCCCAGTACCAGTTCGGCAAAGATGGTTGCCACGTAGTAGGCGATGCCCTGGCCTTCTTCGTTCTTGAAGATCACCTTGTCGACGAAGTTGCCGATGATTCGCGCAAAGAACATCACGAAGGTATTCACCACGCCCTGGATCAACGCCAGGGTCACCATGTCGCCGTTGGCGACATGGCCGATCTCGTGGGCCAGCACCGCCTTGACTTCGTCCGTCGAGAAGCGTTCGAGCAAGCCCTGGCTGACGGCGACCAGCGCGTCGTTCTTGTTCCAGCCTGTGGCAAACGCGTTGGCCTCGTAGGCCGGGAAGATCCCGACCTCCGGCATCTTGATACCGGCTTCCCGGGACAGCTGCTCGACGGTTTGCAGCAGCCATTGTTCATGACGGGTGCGCGGCTGGGTGATGATCTGGGTGCCGGTGCTCATCTTCGCCATCCACTTGGAGATGAACAGCGAGAACAGGGAGCCGGCGAAACCGAACACCGCGCAGAAGATCAGCAGCTGATTGAGGTTGAGGTCAACCCCGTTGGCCGCCATGAACCCGTTGAAGCCGAAGAGGCTCAGGGTGATGCTGGCAATCAGCACGACCGCCAGGTTAGTGGCCAAGAACAGCAGGATGCGCATCATGGTGGTGGAAATCTCCTCATGCTTAAGATGTAGCGTCATGCGGGTATATAAGGTGCTGCCGCAGGCTATTCAACTCGGCGACTATTTCAAACTGTGTCCTACAGACGTCCCAAATGTTTGAAGGACTTTTCTGAAAATGACGGTGGAAAAGAAATCTGGCGCCTGCCCCCCGTGAACGTTGAACGCGGCGGTACATCGACTGCTCAGGCCTCAGTGTAGAAGGCCTGCCGGCGCCATCGGAACGGATATGTTGCTGAATCAGACAGCGGGCGAGGTGAGGGCCTCGCACGCTGCGCAGTTTACTGGCGGTAGGACTTGAGGAAGTTGCCGATTCGGCCGATGGCCTGGTCAAGGTCATCGACCCGCGGCAGGGTCACGACGCGGAAGTGGTCCGGCCACGGCCAGTTGAACGCGGTGCCCTGGACCACCAGCAGCTTCTCGGACAGCAGCAGGTCGAGGACGAATTTTTCATCGTTGTGGATCGGGCATACCTTCGGGTCGATCCGCGGGAATGCATACAGCGCGCCCATCGGCTTCACGCAGCTGACACCGGGAATGTCGTTGAGCAGTTCCCAGGTGCGGTTGCGTTGTTCCAGCAGCCGACCCTGGGGCAGGACCAGGTCGTTGATGCTCTGGTAGCCGCCCAGCGCCGTCTGGATCGCATGCTGGCTCGGCACGTTGGCACACAGACGCATGTTCGCCAGCATGTCGATGCCTTCGATGTAGCTCTGGGCATGGTGCTTGGGCCCGGAGATGGCGATCCAGCCGGAGCGGAAGCCCGCGACCCGATAGGACTTGGACAGGCCGTTGAAGGTCAGGCACAGCAGGTCTGGCGCCAGCGACGCGGTGCACACGTGGACGGCATCGTCGTAGAGGATCTTGTCGTAGATTTCATCGGAGAACACCACCAGGTTGTGTTGGCGGGCCAGTTCCAGCATGCCCAGCAGCACTTCCCGGGAATACACGGCGCCGGTCGGGTTGTTCGGGTTGATGATTACCAGGGCCTTGGTGTTCGGTGTGATCTTGGCCTTGATGTCCGCCAGGTCCGGGAACCAGTTGGCCTGCTCGTCACAGAGGTAATGCACCGGGTTGCCGCCGGACAGGCTCACGGCAGCGGTCCATAGCGGGTAATCCGGTGCCGGTACCAGTACTTCGTCGCCATTGTTGAGCAGGGCCTGCATCGACATCACGATCAGCTCGGACACGCCGTTGCCCAGGTAGATGTCCTCGATGCCGACGCCTTCGACCTGCTTCTGCTGGTAGTACTGCATCACGGCCTTGCGGGCGCTGAACAGACCCTTGGAGTCGCTGTAGCCCTGGGCGGTCGGCAGGTTGCGGATGACGTCCTGGAGGATTTCATCGGGCGCTTCGAAACCAAAGGGGGCCGGGTTGCCGATGTTCAGCTTGAGGATGCGATGGCCTTCCTCTTCCAGGCGCTTGGCGTGCTTGAGCACCGGGCCGCGAATGTCGTAGCAGACGTTGGCGAGCTTGTTCGATTTGCTGACCTGCATGGCGATGTGTTCCCGAAAATGAACGATCCAGGCGGCGTATGAACAACCGTACTGGGAATCCTGCGCCTGTGCCCAGGCCTGACGCGGTATGGGCGTCACAATCCGTTTGAATGCGCATGGCGTGGCTGCCAGACTGGCGTCTGACGAGGCGCAATCATACGTGCCGCCCGATCTGCGGAAAAGCGTCGGATCGGGCTTTTTCAATTGCCGAGGTGGGACGATGGAAAAGTTGGATAAAACCCTTGAAGAATGGCGTGCCATGCTCGACCCGGAGCAATACAACGTCTGCCGGCTGAAGGGCACCGAACGGCCGTTCTCCGGTAAATACAACGCCACCAGAACCGACGGCGTGTACCACTGCATCTGCTGCAACGAGCCGCTGTTCGATTCGCAGACCAAGTTCGATTCCGGCTGCGGCTGGCCGAGTTTCTACGCGCCGATCGAAGGCAGCGCAGTGGTGGAGGTGCGGGATGTCAGCCACGGCATGATTCGCACCGAAGTGGTCTGCGCCCGATGCGACGCTCACCTGGGTCACGTCTTCCCCGACGGCCCGCCGCCTACGGGCTTGCGTTACTGCATCAACTCGGTGTGCCTGGATCTGGTTCCCCGCGAGTAGATCCGACGCCGTCCTCTGTGGCGAGGGGATTTCATGTGGGAGCAAAGCGTGCTCGCGAAACAGCGCCTTGATTCTGGAAAAGGCGCGGTGTCTTCATCGCGGACAGGTCTTGCCCCCACAGGTTTGTGCAAGAGCGTCATCGAAGCCTCTGGATAATTAAATTGCACACAATCCAATTGCTCGCTATTTTGTACGCCAGTCCCAAACCCCTGGAGCCTTGCCATGAGCGACAACCTGTTAAGCATCCCGTGCACCACCATCAAGGGTGAACAAAAAACCCTGGCCGATTTCGCCGGCAAGGCCGTGCTGGTCGTCAACACGGCCAGCCAGTGCGGGTTCACGCCGCAGTACAAAGGGCTGGAGTCGCTGTGGCAGACCTACAAGGACCAGGGCCTGGTGGTGCTGGGCTTTCCCTGCAATCAGTTCGGCAAGCAGGAGCCGGGCAGCGAGGGGGCGATCAGTGAGTTCTGCGAGCTGAACTTCGGTGTAAGTTTTCCGCTGTTCAAGAAAATCGAGGTTAACGGCGCCAATGCCCATCCGCTGTTCACCCAGCTTAAGAAGCGGGCGCCCGGGGTATTGGGGTCCAAGGGCATCAAGTGGAATTTCACCAAGTTCCTGATCGGCAAGGACGGCCAGGTGGTCAAGCGGTTTGCCCCGACCACCAAGCCCCAGGACCTGACCAGCGAGATCGAAGCGCTGCTCAAATGAATGACCTGCCAGCCGATGCGCTGAAGCTCGACAGCCAGTTGTGCTTCAAGCTGTACGCCGCTTCGCGGGCGGTGATCCGTGGCTACAAGCCGATGCTCGACCAGCTCGGCCTCACGTATCCGCAGTACCTGGCGATGCTGGTGCTGTGGGAATGGCAGGAAACAGTGCCGGAGCAGCCGACAGTCAAGGCCTTGGGCGAGCGGCTACTGCTCGATTCCGGCACGTTGACACCGTTGCTCAAGCGTCTGGAACACTTGGCGCTGGTCCAGCGCCAGCGTTCGGCCCGGGACGAGCGCGAGGTGCACCTGACGCTGACGGCGGCAGGGCGTGCCTTGCGTGAGCAGGTGGGCCCGCTCAAGGCCCGCCTGTTGTGCGACAGCGGTGTTGACCTGGACCGCCTCGCGGAATTGCGCAACGGTCTCGATCACCTCTTGGGACAGATCAAGGCACTGACCTAGTCGGTACCCACTGGTTGAGGATCCCTGCCAGTTCTTCGCGGCGAAACGGCTTGGACAGATAATCGTTCATACCGGCCGCCCGACAGCGCTCGCGCTCCTCGGGCATCGCGTTGGCCGTCAGCGCGACAATCGGCAAGTCGGACCAGCGCCCGCTGCGACGAATCTGCCGACTGGCTTCGTAGCCATCCATCACCGGCATGTTGCAGTCCATCAGCACCAGGTCGAACACCCGCAGCTCAAGCTGATCGAGGGCTTCGACGCCGTGGGCCGCCACAATGACTTCGCAGCCCAGTTTCCCCAACATGCCCTTGGCCACCAGTTGGTTGACCGGATTGTCCTCCACCAACAACACCCGACCGCGCCTGGACGGCACCACTGTTTCGACCTGGGCGTCACTGATGGCGGTCTCTTCGCTTTGCAAGGCCTTACGCAAGATCTGGTACAGCGCGTGGCGCGCCAGCGGCCGGGCCTGCTGTTGCAGCGGCGCGAGGGCGGCGGCTTGCTCGCTGGGCATGAAGCTGCCGTAGGCGGTCACCAGCAGGATCGGCGCGTCGAAGGCCGGCCGCAGGGTGAACAGGCATTCCGGGCAGTCGGTAATCAGCACATCGGGCTTGAGCCCCAGCAGCCCGTCATCCACGGAGCGTCGCACATAGTCCAGCCCCCAGCCGGGCAACAACATGTCCAGCAACTCGGCCAAGCCACTGCTGCCGGCGGTGATGGCGACAACGTTGCCGTGCAACGGCGTGACAGGGGGCGCGGGGGTATGGCCGGGCAGGGGCAGCTCCGCGCAGAACCGGCTGCCGAAGCCGGCCTCGGAACTGATCGTCAGCCGGCCCTGCATGGCTTCGCAAAGGTTGTAGGTCAGCGCCAGGCCCAGCCCGGTGCCACCGAACTGGCGGGTGATTCCGGCACCGGCCTGGGTGAACGGCTGCAGGATTCTCGCCTGGGCTTCCTGAGGAATACCAATGCCGGTGTCGCAGACCTCGATGCGCACGCCGCCTTCGTGTTGGCTCAGACGCACATCGACCCGGCCGAAGCGGGTGAACTTCAGTGCGTTGGACAGCAGGTTGCTGACGATTTGCCGCACCCGCGTCGGGTCCCCCAGGACCTGGGCCGGAAACTGCGGATCGATCAGGCAGGCCAGCTCGACGCTGGGGGCGGCATTCTGCGAGAGCAGGTTGGCGGTGTCCTCGATCAGCGAGCCGAGGTCGAACGGAATGCGCTCGAGCTCCAGCTGGCCGGCGTCGAATTTCGACAGGTCGAGGATGTCGTTGAGCAGTTCCACCAACACCTTGCCCGAGTCATGGGCAATCGAGAGCTGCTGTTGTTGTTCGGCCGTCAGCGGCCCGTCCAGAGACAGGGCGATCATGCCCAGCAGGCCGTTGAGCGGGGTGCGGATTTCGTGGCTCATGCTGGCGAGGAAGGCGGATCGGGCTTCGGCCATATCCAGCGCGGTGCGCCGTGCCACCTCCAGCTCTTCGTTGGATTGGCTGAGGCGGGCGTTGCTGGCCTTGAGTTCGGCGGTGCGTGCCGAGACGATGTTTTCCAGCTGCGCGAGGTATTCGGTGAGGCGGTTCTCGGCGGTGCGCCGCTGCTGGATTTCGGTGGAGATGTTTTCGAACTGCTGGTTGGCGACCGACACCAGCACGCCGATTTCATCGGACTGGTGGCCGGCGGGGCATTCCAGGCGATTCTGTTCACTGCTGCTCGGGTCGCGGCTGCTCAGTTCGCGGATGACTCGCACCAGGGGTTTGGTCAGCATCACGTAGAACAGCGCCAGCAGCAGGCCGGTGAGGATCAGGCTGCGGGCGAACCCGTTGAGCAAGGTGACTTCGGCTCGACGCAGGAAGCGGCTGCCGAATGAGTAGGTGTCGACGTCCAGGCGCAGCACGCCCAGGGATTCATCGGGCAGGTGGTCCAGGTAGAGACGGTCCTCGAACTGGCGTTGAGCGCCAAACAGGAAGTCGCTGATGAATCGATAATTGCTTTGCAGTTCGGGCCGTTTGACGCTGGCCAGCACGGTCTTGTTGTTGTCGACCAGTTCGGCGCCGATGATCGCCGGTGATCGCAACAGGCCCTGGGACAGCTCCTGGGCCAGCTCCGCATCGATGTTATAGGCGATGCGCGAGGCCGGGTTGTGGCTGATTTCCAGCAGCGACAGGATTTCACGGTTGATCGAGGCGTCTTCGCTGGCATAATCGATGCCGATCTGCATCAGGCTCAGCAACGTGCCCAGCACGAAACCCACCATAACGGTCACGCGGGCCTGTTTGTAGGACAGCCGTTGGGTGAATCTGATGTCCATTGAGTGATGAACCACTTACGTTTCCCTTCGCCGCTCAAGCATAGCTGATCATCGTTGAATTCCGGTGTGACCGGCTCCTGTTATTTGGGGTAGACCCGCCATTGGGTAAGGCGTTTCGTCGCGGTAGCGCCATCATTACCGTGAACCAGTCCGAGGAAAAGACGTGGATGCTCGATTGAATGCTTTTCTTGAACGCGCCGATGCCGTGCTGGCCCGGATCGAACCGTTGTTGCCGGCTCCCCGGCCCGACATTGATTGGCGCCAGACCCTGGCCGCCCGCTGGCAGCGTGACGGTCGCAGCGGTTACCTGCTGCCGCTTCAGGTCAGCCTGGACATGCGCCTGTCGGACCTGATCGGCGTCGAGCGACAGGTCGAACAGCTGAGCCGCAACACCCGGCAGTTCATCGACGGCATGCCCGCCAACCATGCGCTGCTGTGGGGTTCGCGCGGTACGGGTAAATCGTCGCTGGTGCGCGCCCTGTTGGCCGAACATGCCCAGCACGGTTTGCGGCTGATCGAGATCGAGCGTGATCATCTGGCGGATCTGCCGCGAGTGGTTGAGCAGCTCGCGAAACTGCCCCAGCGTTTCGTGTTGTTCTGCGATGACCTGTCGTTCGAGTCCGGTGAAGGCGACTACCGTGTGCTGAAAAGCGTGTTGGATGGCTCGCTGGAACAGGCGCCGGACAACGTACTGTTGTACGCGACCTCCAACCGCCGCCACCTGGTGCCGGAAAAGGAAAGCGACAACGAAAACTGGAAGCGGGTCGATGGCGAGCTTCACCCCAGCGAAGCCGTCGAGGACAAGATCGCCTTGTCCGACCGGTTCGGCTTGTGGCTGTCGTTCTATCCGTTTACCCAGGAGCATTTTCTCAACGTGGTGGAGCACTGGATCGGTGAGCTGGCCGCCAAGGCCGGGCTGGCCTGGCAGCGTGACGAGGCGCTGGATGTGCTGGCGGTCCGCTGGGCCACCGGTCGTGGCAACCGCAACGGCCGTTGTGCGTACCAGTTCGCCCGTTACTGGGTAGGCCTGAAATTGTTGGAGCACAAGGCATGATCGATTTGAAGAGCACCGGCGAAGGCCTCGACGGCTACGGTCTGTTAGCGGCACAGCTTGAATCCTTGTTGGCCGATGAGCGTGATTTCATCGCCAATGCGGCGCAGTTCTCGGCGTTCCTGTTCAGTCAGCTGGACGACCTGAACTGGGCCGGCTTCTACCTCAATCGCAACGATGAGCTGGTCCTGGGACCGTTCCAGGGCCAGATCGCCTGCGTGCGGATTCCCTTCGGCCGTGGCGTGTGCGGCACGGCGGCGGCGACCCGGCAGACCCAGCGGGTCGAAGATGTCCATGCCTTCGCCGGGCACATCGCCTGCGACAGCGCGTCGAACAGTGAGCTGGTGGTGCCGCTGCTCAAGGACGGGCGCCTGATTGGCGTGCTTGACCTGGACAGCCCGAAACCGGGGCGCTTTACCGAACAGGATCAGGCCGGCATCGAAGCGTTGGCGGCGATTTTCCTGCGCCTGACCGAGTGCTGATGGTTCGATAGGCGCTCCTGCAAGGACGGTGTTCATGGCTTCAAGCCGGCCTTGACCCGCAGGCTATCCGGGTCAACGTCGTCGATCTGGCTCGGGTCGAGAAACTGCTCGGCATAACGCGAGTAGATCTGCTCATCGAGAAACAGCCCGAACAGCTCGGGATCGATATGGGCCTCACGGCACATGGTGGCCATGATGCCCAGGGCTTCACTCAGCTTCTTGGCTTTCTTGTAGGGGCGGTCGGCTGCCGTCAGCGCTTCGAAAATGTCGGCAATCGCCATCATCCTCGCCGGCAGGCTCATTTCGTTGCGCTTGAGTCCCTTGGGGTAACCGCTGCCGTCCATCTTCTCGTGATGACCGCCGGCGATTTCGGCCACATTGTCCAAGTGGCTGGGGAAGGGCAGTTGGCTGAGCATCAGGATTGTCTGCACCATGTGATGATTGATGACGTAGCGCTCCTCTCGTGTCAGTGTGCCCCGGGTAATACTGAGGTTATAGAGTTCGCCGCGGTTGTATTTCCAGCGTGGTACATCGAGCTGGAAACCCCAGGGATTATCCGCCGGGATCAGCTCGGCCTCGTGGCGCTCGAACAGGTGCTCGGGCTTGTCCGCCAACAGCGGCTCAGTGACGGGCAGTGTCGGTGGGGGCGTGCGGGCCTGGCGCCGGTTCTCCTCCCAGGAAACCCCCAGGCGATCATCGAGGGTTCGACGCCACGGGCGTCGGGCGATGGCCTGCAGGCGTTGCAGGTCAGCGTCGGCCATGGCTTCGGAGCCCAGATTGCAGCGGGCGACAAACGCAAAGTCCTCATCCAGGCCGGCCAGTGTGGCGTCGCGACGCCGGGCCAGGGATGACGGTTCGCCGCCGGTTGCCACGGCCTGCCAGTAATCGACCCAGGCGTCACGCTTGAGCACTTCGAAGCGCGTGCGTATTTCGTGGATCCGGTCGTTCAGGGTTTCCAGCTTGGTGGCTTTGTCCACGACGTATTCGGGGGTCGTGACCTTGCCGCAATCGTGCAGCCAGGCGGCGATGTGCAGCGCTTCCCACTCATCCTCGGTCGGTTGGTACGCATCGAACGCCGGCGCCTGGCTGGCAGCGGCGGCCTGGGCGAGCATCAGCGTCAGCACCGGCACCCGTTGGCAATGGCCGCCGGTATAAGGACTCTTGGCGTCGATTGCACCGGCCAACAGTTGAATGAACGAATCCAGTAACTGCTTTTGCCTGGCTTGCAGGCGTTGGCCTTCGATGCTGACGGTGGCGGCGCCGGATACGGCCTGAAGGAAGGCGATGCGGTCCGGTTGGAGTTTTTCCAGGTCGGCTTCGGTGCCACTGTCGTTGATCAGCAACACCAGTACGCCGACGGTTTCCTGGTGACGATTGCGCAAACGAATGCCGATCAGGTGAGCCCTGGGCGCGTCCATGGCTCGCAGCACACCTTGCAGGTCACCCGCCTGTTCAAAGCCCAGGGAGGTCACCAGATTGTCCGAGGCGGCCAGTTGCTGTAGCCATTGTGGACTGTCGTCAGCCTGCAGTTCATAACTGTTCAATTTGAACGTCTTCAGGTCTCGGGGCTTACCGTCGATTACCAACCCATACGGCTTGGCCCGATTATCGTCATTCTCTCGCAAGTAGATCAGCCCGGCCTGGGCCTGGGCGATTTTCACGGTCTCGAACAACACCCGCTCCAGCAACGGTGCGAAGCGGGTTTCGGCGCGCAGGCTGGCGGTGATTTCAAAGAAGCTTGCCAGGGTCTCTTTCATGCGCGCCATCGACACGCCCAATTGATCGACCTCCAGCACCGGCGAGCGCCGCGACACCGGGTAGTTGAAGTCAAAACTGCGAATGGCATCGGCCTCCTGCACCAGGGCGCGCAACGGCTTGACCAGAATCCTCGACGTCAGCCAGCCCAGCGGCAGGCACAGCAACAAGGTGGCGAGCGTGACGAGCGCGCCTTGCCAGCGCATGCGATAGGCGTCGTCCAGCAGTTCATCTTCAGGTACCAGCAATGCCAGTTCCAGGCCCTGTGGCCCGCCCTCCTGCATATGGCTGCGCGACACGATCCACCGGCGTCCGGCTGCTTCCAGCCGAGGGGTATCCGTGCTGTCGTCGAGTGCGGCAGCGATGGCCGGGTTGAGGTCGCGAGCCTTGATCAGGCGCGCCGACTGGGCATCGGCAACCAGTCGGCCACTGTCGGGGTAGGCCACGGCGTTGCCTTGGGGGTCGAGCAAGACGATCTCGGTGCCGACAGTGGCCTTATGCTTGGCCAAGGTCTGGGACAGGGCTGCAAGCGTCAGGTCGGCACCGATGACGGCGTGCTCACCGCTGCGCCGGGCGAGGGTCGTGCCGATGGTGTGGGTGGAGAAGAAGACGTAGGGGGCGGTGGTGATTTGATCGGCGGTATCCAAGGCACTGCGAAACCAGCCTCGACTGCGCGGATCGAACGTTTCGTCGGCGATGTCCCGGCGATCGATGAGCGCCAGGCGCTCGTCGTAGAACAATGACTGGGCGCGCACCGCGGCCGCAGGGCTTGCCCGCTCCACGGTCCAGACCTGATAGGCCGCATTGGCCGGTGCATCCAGGGCGGTTTTCAGCGGGGCACTGCGCAACGGCCGAACCATCAGGAAATTACCCTGGGTGTCGCCCAGGTACAACGACGCCAGGTTCGGGTTGTCCCGCAGCGCCTGGCTGAAGGGCCCGAGCAGGGCCAGGCGTTGGTCCATCTGCGGCGTGCGTGTCGCCGGGTAATCGGCCAGCAGGCTGAGCAGGTGGCGGATCGGTTCGTAGGTGCCGTACAAATCCAGGCGCACATCCTGTTCAATGCGATTGAACAGTTTTTCACTGCTCGACAGGATGATTTGCGTGGTGTGCTGATAGTTGAAAATACCCAGTACGACCCCGGTCAGCAGCAGAAGCAGGGTAAACATCACGCTGATATGGACATGCAGGGGGAACCGGCGTTTTTCCGGACGCGGTGCGCTGGGCATTGCAGTCACTCCAAGTGAAGGGGCGTTCTCAGCGGGTTTTTCCGCGCGAAGGGGACACTGATCGAGAACACCCTGGTACGCACTGCTGAGCGAGCAGCATAGTAAACACTGGGTCATTCTGCCTTGGCGAGCGCCGTTTCCAGGGCAAGCCCCAGTTCCGTCATCGTCTGGTCGAGGGCTTCGATGCACTCGTTGATCTGCTCGGCTGTCGAGGCCGGGTGACAGGCCTGCTCCAGCGCCTCGCACCGCTGGATCAACGCCGTCGCCTGCACGATTCGGGCGACCCCTTTGATTTTGTGCGCCGTTTCGGTCAGTACCTGGCGGTCACCGTCTTGGGCAACGTCAAGCAACTCCTGGCGGTCCAGGCGGTTGCTATTGAGCAATTCGGCCAGCAGTCGCTGAATGGACGAAGGGTCGCCGCCGGTCAACGCGTGCAGGCTTTGCAGGTTGAAAACGCTCGGCTGGCGGCTGGGTTTTACGCTTTTGATCCACTGGCTCAGGGCGCTCAGGCTGATCGGCTTGAACAGGCAGTCGTTCATTCCGGCATCCAGGCAGCGCTGCTTTTCCTCCGGTTGGGCATTGGCGGTAAACCCGAGGATCACGCAGGACGGCCGTTTCTGTTCGGACTCATCACGACGAATCGATCGGGCCAGTTCATAGCCGCTCATGATGGGCATGTTGCAATCGGCAATGACCAGGTCGAAATGCCCTTGCTGCCATACCTCGAGCCCATGGGCGCCATCACGGGCGACCTGGTATTGATAGCCGAGGTATTCCAGTTGCTGCGACATCAGCAGGCGATTGGCGGGATGATCATCCACCACCAGCACGTTCAAGGCGGCCTTGGCCGTTTCGATGGCCGGTAAAGTCGCTGCGCAAATCGGCGCCGTTGGCAGGACGGCCAGTTGCAGGCGGACCTGGACCTGAGTGCCAAGGCCGGGTTGGCTGTTCATCAGCAGGGTGCCGCCCATCATCTGGCACAGGTTGCGACTGATCACCAGCCCGAGGCCGGCGCCTTTGCGGGCCATCCGACCGGTATTGTCGACCTGGGCAAAAGGCTCGAACAGACGTTTCAGGTCGGCCGGGCCGATGCCGATGCCGCTGTCTATAACCTCCAGGTGCAGGTGCCGGATGTCGTCCTGGTCGGTTGCAGACAGCTGCACCTTGACCAGCACTCGGCCCTGTTCGGTGAACTTGAGGGCGTTGCTGATCAGGTTCGAGACCACCTGTTTGAACCGCAACGGGTCCATCAATACGTCCGGGTTGCCCTCGGCAGCGTCGAACTGCAGCGACAATGCGAGGTTTTTCTGCCTGGCGACGCCTTCGAAGACTCGAATGACCGATTGCAGCAGGGTCCGGAGATTGACCCGCTCGGGCGCCAGGCTCAGATGCCCCGATTCGATACGGGCGATGTCCAGGATGTCGCCGATCAGTTCGAGCAAGCCGGCGGCCGATTCGTAGGCGACCTCTATGGTCGAACGGTCCACATGGCCCTTGTCGGCCTGTTTGAGGGCCAGTTCGAGCATGCCGATCACGGCGTTCATGGGCGTACGGATTTCATGGCTCATGGTTGCCAGGAACGTACTCTTGGCCCGGTTCGCGTCATCGGCCTGTTTCTTGGACGCACGCAGCTCTTCGAAAAGCTGCCGGCGCTCACTGATGTCGATCCAGCCACCGATGATGCCTTGTACCTCTGCGGCCGAGTTCCGGTAAGGCAGAATCCAGTGATAGATCGTCAGCGCTCGATCGCCGATGTGCAAGGGACGATCAACGATCAGTGGGGTGCCCTCGGCCATGACGCGTTGATAGTCCGCCTGGTACTCCTGCGCTTCGAATGCATTGCTCATTGAACCCGGAAGCACATTCTTGCCGATGACGTCTTCGCGCCTGGCGTCGAACGTTTCCAGATAACTGTCATTGCAGCTCTGCAGGACGCCGTTGCGATCCCTGACGTAGATCGGGTGGGGCGTACCGTTGAGCAGCGAATGCATGAATTCGAGTTGGTCATTGAGGGCGAGTTCGGCCCGTTGCCGCTGCCTGATCTGGCGTTGCATGTAGGCGTTCCAGGCCAGGGAAAGCAGCAACAGCAGGCCGACACCCGCGACGATCTGGAAGAACAGGCGATGATAGGTGCGCCAAGTATGTTGCGAGGGTGAGACGTAGCCGCGCCAGCGGTTATTGATCACACCCAACTGGTCGGGATCGATGCTGATCAGGGCCTTGTCGAGAATTGAATTCAGCGCTGTGGCGTTTTTTCCGCTGGCCAGCGCGAACAGGGCCTGCTGGGTGCCGACGGTGCTGTTGATTTGCAGGGTGTTCCGCCAGGAGTGGGATGAGATGAAGTAGTTCGCCATGACCAGCGAGCTTACGCTCCCATCGACCTGGCCCTGGGCGAGCATTTCCATGGCGCCCAGGGTGCCGTCCGTTTCGACGATCCTGATGTCCGGATACTGGCTGCGCAGCCATTCGATCAGCGGATTACCCTTGGCGATTGCCAGGCTGCGGCTGTCGAACTGGTCGAGCGTGGCCGGTGTACCCGACTGTTTGCGGGTCAGCAGGACGAACGAGCTGTCGAGGTAAGGCCGGCTGAATTTCAATTTCTGCTGCCGTTCCCTGCTGGGCAGGAATGCCGCGATCAGGTCGGCCTGACCCTGCTGGATCGCGGCGATCATCTCGCTGTCACTCTGGCGGCGCTGGATGTCCAGGCGCAGTCCGGTACGCAGCCTGATCAACTCCAGCAGGTCGGCGCTGATCCCCCGCAAGGTGCCGTCCGAATCGAAGAACGTAAACGGCGCGGAGTTTTCATTCACCACCACCCGCACCACCGGATGCGCCGCCAGCCACCGTTGTTCCCGGTCGGTCAGTTGTATCTTGTGATCGGCCAGGTACACGTCGCTGCCCGCGCTCCAGCGTTTGGAAATGCTGGCTTGTTCAGCGAGGGGAATCTGGTTCAGCGTGGCGTTGACGATCTCCAGCAGGCGGTTATCGCTACGTCGTACCGCGAAGCCAAAGCCGAAGGCCTCATGTTGACCGAAACTGGCCATGCGGATATTGCTCAGGTAGCCCTTGCTGATCATGTAGTGGGTGGAAAGGGTGTCACCGAGAAACACGTCGGCCTGGCCGAAGGCGACGGCATTGATTGCGTTCTGGTAGGACGGGTAGGTCGTCAGGTGGGCCTTGGGGTACAGGCGCTCGATTTCCTCAAGGGGCAGGTAGTGATAGACCATGCTCAGCCGCAACCCTTCGAGGCCGTCGGCCAGGGATGGGCTTTCCTGGGTCCGGGTGACGAGCACCGGTTGGTCCACGGCATAGGGCGTCGACAGTGCGATGTCGGGGTGACGGGCTTCGAAACCGTTGGCGGTGCCCAGCAGGTCGATTTGCCCATGTTCGAGTGCCGCCAGGGCGGCGTCTCGGGAATTGAAGCGCAGGACTCTCATGGGCAGGCCGGTCGCCTGGGCGATGATAGCGGCATAGTCGGCCGTCATGCCCTCGTAGTCCTGCCCGCTGGTGGTGAGGTCGAAGGGGGGATAATCCGGCGCGGAGGTGCCCAGGACCAACTCCCGGCGAGCCTGTAGCCACGCCTGTTGCGCATCATCGAGCCGGATTGAGGCCGCCGCCGTCGAGCGACCCAGCAGCGTCATGTTCTCGGGCATCGCCGGTGCCGCCGCGAGAAGGCCTGCATATAACCCTGCGCTCAATAGCAGGAGATATTCCTTTATGCATCTGAGCATCCTGTTCTTCTCACACAAGTGCGTTGCGCTTCGCCATTTCGATCAGATCAACAAGAGACTTGACCTTGAGTTTCTGCATTAACCGTTTCTTGTAGGTGCTGACGGTTTTATTGCTGAGGAACATACCCTTGGCGATTTCCTTGTTGGTGCGGCCCTGGGCGAAAAGTTGCAGGACCATCAACTCCCGGTCATTGACGCTCTTGAACAGATCCAGCTCGATACAGCGCGGATCATCCGGGTGTATCGGGTTCAACGCCTGGCTGGGGAAGTAGTTGTAGCCGGACAGCACGGCCTTGATAGCGCTGACAAGTTCGCTGAGGTCTTCTTGTTTACACACATAACCGGAGGCCCCCGACTGCATGCAGCGGATGCCGAACAGCGTTGGCGATTGCGCCGTGAGCACCAGGGTCTTGAGAGGCGTGGTCATGGCGTTGAAGCGCGAGAGAATTTCCAGCCCGTCAAGTTTAGGAATGCTGATGTCCAGGATGACCAGGTCCGGCATGCATTCGCGCACCATTTGCATCGCATCGACGCCGTTGTCAGTTTCCCCTACGACCTTATAACCCTCATGCTCCAGAAGCATGCGAACGGCGAGGCGGATGACCGGATGATCGTCGACAATGAAAACGGAGTTCATGAATAAAATACCCTGCGAGCTTGAATAAAGGGCGCACCTTAGCCCAGTTACAGCAGGGGTCGTACGAAGAGACGGCCGCACAACTTCAATTTCAGAAGTTTCCTACAAAAAAAGAGGCAGAGTATTACGGTGTATTTAGGTTTAAGTAGGGGAATTGAATAGGAAGCGGCAGGTTTATTGGAAGTTTGTGTAGGGATATTGCTGCGCAGATGTTGTTTGTGCGAACAGATAGGGAGGGGGATATCCAAATCCTGATATGACCTGCGGACGTTGTGGGAGCGAGCTTGCTCGCGATAGCGGTGTGTCGCTCAGCAGCATTGTCACTGAGCTTGCGCTATCGCGAGCAGGCTCGCTCCTACAGGGGATCTGAAGGCGTATACAAATCCTGGGTCCACCAGAAAACTGTAGCAATAGCCATCTCACTGGCGCGTGCGGCCGGTCATCTCCTGCGCCATGTCGCTGGCGTAGCTGTCCGTCATCCCGGCGATAAAGTCGATCATTCGCAGGAACGCACCGTGCAGCGGACCATCGGGATCGGGTGCATTGTTGCCCAACAGATCAAGGATGCGGCGGTTCTTGAAGGAGGGCGTACGGCCGCCGTGCTGTTCGAGCGCGGCGCCGCAAAACCCGTTGAGCAGGATTTCCAAGGTGGTGTAAGCGCCGATTTCATGCAGCGTCTTGCGTTTGTCCTGGAAAATCTTCTTGCGCGCCATGTCCTTGGCATTCAACACGCAGCGCTTGGCCGGACCGTGCATATGTTCCACCAGGTCCCCCGGCAACGTGCCCGCAAGCAACGCCTCCTGCTGCTCGACAAACGCCCGTGCAGCGGCGTTGGTCAGGTGTTCAATGGCTTTGCCGCGCAGGATCGCCAGTTTGCGCCGCCGGGAATCCTGCGGACCCAGTTGCCGGTAGGTGTCCGGCAGGTCGTCCCCCACCAGGTCCAACAGCAGGGATTCCACCTGTGCATATTCCAGCAGCTCCATCTCCACGCCGTCTTCCAGGTCGATCAGCGCGTAGCAGATGTCATCGGCCGCCTCCATCAGGTACACCAGCGGATGGCGCGCCCAGCGTTGGTCTTCGATCTGCGGCAAGCCGAGCTTATGGGCGATCTGCTCCAACAGCGGCAGTTCGCTCTGGTAACAACCGAACTTGTGCTTCTTGTAGCCGAGGGAGTCGGCGTGGCGAGCGGTCCAGGGGTATTTCAGGTAGGTGCCGAGGGTGGCATAGGTCAGCCGGGTGCCGCCGTCGAACTGATGGTATTCAAGTTGCGTGAGGACACGAAACCCTTGCGCGTTGCCTTCAAAGTTAAGGAAGTCGTCGCGTTCGACTTCGCTCATGGCGTCCAGCCAGCCGCGGCCCGCCGCCTGCTGGAACCAGTAGCGAATGGCGTCCTCGCCGGAGTGACCGAATGGCGGGTTGCCGATGTCGTGGGCCAGGCAGGCTGATTGCACCACCATGCCCAGGTCGCTCGGCTCGCACCAGTCGGGCAGGGCGCTGCGGATCGTCTCGCCCACGCGCATGCCCAGGGAGCGCCCAACGCAGCTGACTTCCAGCGAATGGGTCAGGCGCGTGTGGATATGGTCGTTGCTGGACACCGGATGCACTTGCGTCTTGCGTCCGAGACGACGAAAGGCGCCGGAAAAGATGATGCGGTCGTGGTCCTTGTGGAACGGACTACGGCCCAGCTCTTGTGGGCTGTGGAGGGTTTTTCCGAGGCGTTCGCGCGTCAGCAGGGTGTGCCAATCCAAGGCCGGTTGCTCCGTTTGATAAGGTCGAGGCCCTAGCTTCCCGGTTCGTGGGGCGCCGTGCAAGGGCAAGTCGTCACACCTGCCCTGGCAACAACCGTCAGGATTTGCGCGCGCGGTTGGCGAGCTTGATCAGCGGCAGCAATGTCGTCGCCAGCTTGACCAGGCCGGTGATGCCGCTGGTGCGGCCGCTACGGGTACGTTTACCGGTGATGAAGCCGAGCAGCGACACCGCCGCCACGCCCCAGAGTGGCGCGTGCTTGATACCGAAACCTTCGTGCCAGCTTTGCGACAGGCCGCGTACCCGTTGCAGCGGAAGCAGCAACTGGCGCGTTTCCTGGCGTATTTCCTGGCGATGCATCTCCATGCGCAGGCGCACCAGCGCCTTGCGCATTTCCTGCCGTGTCCGGGCTTGAGGAATATCAGGCAGGCTCATGGCAACAGGCGCTCCCGGTCATTGGCCAATTCTTCGAGGGTGGCATGGAAAGGTGACGACTCGTCAAAGATGGCTGCCTTGAGCCGAAGGCCACAGAACAATGCCGCCAGCAGGTAAAACAGACACAGGCCGATAATCCCTGCCAGGCGATAAGTGTCCCAGACCAGGATCAGCACCAGCGCCGAAAGCCCTACCAACAGCAGCAGACCGAACACCAGTGCGAGGCCGGCAAACAGCAGCAGGCTGACAGTGCGAGCCTTCTGTTCCTGCAATTCCATGCCGAACAATTCGACGTGGCTGTGCAGCAAGCCCAGGACCGCCGCCCCGAGGCGGCGCGCCGTCGGTGAGGTGCCCGCTTCGGGCGAGCCGGATTCGTCGAGGCCGATCATCAGCGTCGTGTCGCCAGCAGGCCGATCAGGAAGCCCACGCCCGCCGCGATGCCGACGGATTGCCAAGGGTTGGCCTGTACGTATTCTTCGGTGGCAACGACGGCCGCCTGACCACGTTCGCGCAGGGAGTCTTCGGTCAGCTTGAGCGTTTCGCGGGCACGCAGGAGGGTGTCCTGGATCTGGCTGCGCAGCACGTCAGCCTGGTCACCCGCCAACGTCGCGGTGTGGTCCAGCAACCTTTCGGTGTCGCTGACCAGTGTCTGAAAGTCTTCCTTCAGGATTTCTTGAGCAGTCTGTGCCTGGGTTCTGGCCATGGGTGGATCTCCGTGAGTGACGTCTGAAACGTTCGAGTATGAGCCTTGCCGGAAGGTTCAGTGAAAGTGCTGGTACAACTTTTGCTCAGGCTTTTGCCATGTACTGGTGCGTCAGCCTGCACCGGTGCGCTGAAGCTGGGCGCGAGCCCGAAAACCTTAACCCAAATAATCAAAGCCCGCGAAGTGCCTTGAAGCGGAACTTCGTTATACCTGTCTCAATGCACCAAAGCGGTTCGTTGCTCTTCACCGGGTCGACGGATGCGTTTCAACTTGGTGCGTTGCCGAGGTAGGTGAACCGGTTTGGTGCTTTTTCCAACTTTCAGGTCTGCCATCACCATGGAAAATATGCAAAGTGCCGTGGACAATCTGGTCCACAGCTCCAACACGCTGTTCATCCTGCTGGGGGCAGTCATGGTCCTGGCCATGCATGCTGGATTTGCGTTCCTTGAAGTCGGGACGGTCCGGCAGAAGAACCAGGTCAATGCACTGTCGAAGATCCTCAGCGATTTCGCCGTCTCGACCCTGGCCTATTTCTTCATAGGCTACTGGATTTCCTACGGCGTGACCTTCCTGCAACCGGCAACGGTGCTCAGCACCGACCATGGCTACAGCCTGGTGAAGTTCTTCTTCCTGCTGACCTTCGCCGCCGCCATCCCGGCGATCATTTCCGGTGGCATCGCCGAGCGTGCCCGGTTCGCACCGCAGCTGTGCGCCACGGTACTGATCGTGGCGTTTGTCTATCCGTTCTTCGAAGGCTTGGTCTGGAATGGCAATTTTGGCCTGCAGGCCTGGCTGCAAACCCGCTTCGGCGCCAGTTTCCATGACTTTGCCGGCTCCGTGGTAGTGCATGCCATGGGCGGCTGGCTGGCGTTGGCCGCCGTGCTTTTGCTCGGGCCGCGTAATGGCCGCTACCGGGACGGACGCCTGGTGGCGTTCGCACCGTCGAGCATTCCGTTCCTGGCGTTGGGTTCATGGATCCTGATTGTCGGCTGGTTTGGTTTCAACGTGATGAGTGCCCAGACCCTGCCTGGAGTGAGTGGACTGGTGGCGGTCAATTCGCTGATGGCGATGGTCGGCGGTACCGTGGCGGCATTGATCGTGGGGCGCAATGACCCAGGCTTCCTGCACAACGGTCCGCTGGCCGGGTTGGTGGCGGTCTGTGCCGGTTCCGACCTGATGCATCCGGTCGGCGCACTGGCTACCGGTGCCATTGCCGGCGCCTTGTTTGTCTGGTGTTTTACCGCAGCGCAGGGCAAGTGGAAGATCGACGATGTGCTGGGCGTCTGGCCGCTGCATGGGCTGTGCGGTGTCTGGGGCGGCATTGCCTGCGGTATTTTCGGGCAAAGTGCGTTGGGCGGCCTGGGTGGGGTCAGCCTGGTCAGCCAGTTGGTCGGCACGATTCTGGGCGTTGTCATTGCCCTGGCCGGCGGGTTTGCGGTGTACGGCGTGATCAAGCTTTGGCTGGGGCTGCGCCTGACCCAGGAAGAAGAGTATTACGGCGCCGACCTGTCGATTCACAAGATCGGGGCGATCAGCCAGGACTGACATGCGCACTAGGGCGCCTTGTCCTGGTCGCCCGGATAGAAGCCGTGCAGCAGCCGGTAGCGGTCGTGACGGACCTGATCTACATGCTGTCGGACCTGCTGCTCGGGCAAGCCGAGCATGATCAGGGCATGAGAGGCCAGCATCAGGCTGGATTCGAGCAATTCCGGCACCACTTCGCTGGCCCCGGCGGCCTTCAGTTCGGTCAACTGACTGTCGTCACGGGTGCGCACCAGAATCGGCACCAGCGGGTTGACCCGGCGCGCCGCCTTGAGCACGGTGATGGCGATGTCGGTGTTATCGACAGCGATCACCAGCAATCTGGCGCGGCTCAGCCCTACCGCGACAAGCAGGTCGCTTCGTCGCGAATCGCCATAGTGCACGCAGCTCTCGCCGACGGTGGCTTCCTGGATGATCACCGGGTCGTCATCGAGGGCGATGAACGCCTGGCCTTCGCGCCGCAGGAAGCGACCGATGGACTGGCCGACGCGCCCGTAGCCGCAAATGACCACATGCCCTGAAAGACCGGCGTTAAGCGCGCTGATCTGCTCCAGCTGCGCTTCTTCGTTGGGTTTGCGATGCAGGTGGGCAGCAACGCGTGGCGCGGCGCGCAGCAACAGCGGCGTCAGCAGCATCGAACAGAACGTCGCAGCCAGTAGCAGGCCGCTGAGTTCGGCAGGCATGAGGTGGTTCTGTTGCATCAGTGCCATCAGGGCAAAACAGAATTCACCACCCTGGGCCAGGGCCAAGCCACTGCGCCAGGCGGTTTCGCCGTCGCTGCCGCGCCATTTCACCAGGGCGGCGACCACGCAACCCTTGATGACCATCAACCCGAGCGTCAATCCAAGGATCAACAGGCCGTTATCGATGAACAACTGCAGGTCGATCAGCATGCCGATGCTGACGAAGAACAGACCCAGCAGGATGTCGCGGAACGGGCGAATATCGGCCTCGATCTGATGCCGATAGTGGCTTTCGCCCAACAACATGCCCGCCAGAAATGCCCCCAGGGCCGGTGACAGGCCCAGCAGGTGGGTCAACCATGCCGTCAGCAACACAATCACCAGGGCCAGCAACACGAACAGCTCTGCGGATCGCGACGCGGCCACTTCATGGAACAAGCGGGGCAACAGCAGGCGGCTGGCCAACAACAGGCCACCGAACAGCACGAGCGTTTTGCCCAGAGTGAGGGGCAGCGCCCAATACCACGGATGCTCGCTGCTGCCGGCGAACACTGGCACCAGGGTCAACAGCAGCACGGCAATGACGTCCTGGAACAGCAGCACGCCGATGGCGTTCTGGCCGTGGCTGCTGAAGATTTCCCCCAGGCTGCCCAGCTCCTTGCTGACGATGGCGGTGGACGACAGGGCCAGCCCTGCACCGAGCAACAGCGCAGCGACCACCGAAGCGCCAGACCCTACCAGCAGCGCTGCGAGGAGTGCTCCCGAACACAGTACCTGCAGGCTGCCGAGGCCGAACACGACCCGTCGCAGCTCGAGCATTTTCGACAGGGAAAACTCCAGCCCCAACGAGAACAGCAGGAACACCACCCCGAGCTCGGCCAGGTCCGGCAACGCCTCGCTGTCGTTCACCCAGCCCAACGCGGTCGGCCCCACCGCCAGCCCGACGCAGAGATAGCCCAGCACAGGCGGCAGGCGCAGCCGTCGGAACAGGGCGATGACCACCAGGGACGAGGCAAGAATGATCAGCAGGTTGGTGAACAAGGGACACTCCGTTTCAAGGCGGCAACTCACAGCGTAGCGGGGGAAAAGCGTCAAGCGTCGCCGCAAAGACATTCACCGTCAGTGATTTGCATCAGCGTTTTACCGAAACAACCTGAATCGAGTGGCCTGTACGGTTTCCCGGTGCACGCCTAGAATGAGCGTCTATCTTTTTCGGGTTTACCTGCCATGTCTCCTGAATGCCAGCTGTTGGGCACCCTCGGTTGCCATCTGTGTGAAGTTGCCGAAGGGGTGCTGATGCCTTTCGTTGAACATGGGTTGTTGGTGGAACTGGTGGACATCGCCGAGAGCGAGGCTTTGTCCGAGGCCTATGGGCTGCGGATCCCGGTCCTGCGTCGGATCGATACGGGCGCGGAGCTGGACTGGCCTTTCGATGATCCAGACCGGGTTGCCGCGTTTCTGCTTGAGCCGTTTCCAGCATCATGGTGACACGCGGTTATTGGCGAACATCGTACTCTTCGGTTACTGTATGTCTATACAGTTATCTGGAGTGTGCCCCTTGGTCAATGTCGAACAACTTAAAAGCAGCGTAAACAGGATGTCCGCGGACGTTGTGCGCGAGGCGGTCCTGGAATTGCGCCTGGATGGGTTGGTTACCGAAGGCAAGACCCCCTTCAACAAGCTGCACTTCAACACCTGTTTCGCTGAGATCGAGGCATTGTTCCAGCGCGCTGGCTATCACAAGCAACTGGATGTGGTGGGTTACCAGGGCCTGTTGTACGCGCTGTACGATCCCGGTCGCTGGGAGGCGGTAGAGGTGCTGCGCTGGTTGAAGGAGTTCACCGAAGCGGCGGCAAAACCGACACCTGTATCGGCCTGAAGCAATCATCGCTGGGCGGGCTCAGGCGACTGGCGGATAATACCGCCCTGCAAAATGGCTCAAGAGTTTTCCATGTCTGGTTCATCGTTTTCCGCTGCTCATCATCAGGCCAGTACGTTGTACCTGCCGCCCGGCACCTGGCCGACGGTGCTGGAGTGCCTGTGCGAACATTTTCGCGCCATCAGCCGCGAGCAATGGCTGGACCGGATCGCCCGGGGGCGGGTGCTGGATGGGGAGGGCAACGCCATCCGTGTCGACTTGCCATACCGCGAAGGCCTGCGCATCCACTACTTCCGTGAAGTCCCCGATGAAAAGCCGATCCCGGTGGTGGAGTCGATCCTGTACGCCGACGAACACCTGGTCGTGGCCGACAAACCGCATTTCCTGCCCGTTACGCCGGCGGGCGAGTACGTCGAGCAAACCTTGTTGCGACGGCTGATCCGGCGGCTGGACAATCCCCATCTGGTGCCGCTGCACCGCATCGACCGGCACACCGCCGGACTGGTGCTGTTCTCTGCCAACCCTCGGAGCCGCTCGGCGTACCAGGCGCTGTTTCCTGCTCGGCAGATCGAGAAGCGCTACCAGGCCATTGCCCGTGCGTTGCCTGGGTTGACCTTTCCTCGGGTGCATAAAAGCCGAATGATCGACGGTGAACCGTTCTTCCGGATGCAAGAGGGGGCGGGCGAGCCGAATACCGAAACGGCCATTGAAGTATTGGAAAGGAACGGCGAGCTGTGGCGTTATGGGCTGTATCCGGTTACGGGCAAGAAGCACCAGTTGCGTGTGCACATGAGTGCGCTTGGGGCGGGAATCTGTAACGATCCGTTTTATCCTGAGGTGCTTCGGGATGCGGAGGATGACTATGCCAATCCGCTTAAGTTGTTGGCTCAGGGGTTGCGGTTGATTGACCCGGTGACTGGGTTGGAGCGGGTGTTTGAGAGTGGTATCAGCTTGCAGTGGTGACGGTGTAT
>NZ_JAGGOF010000086.1 GCF_018614775.1 Pseudomonas fluorescens | reverse complement strand
GAGTGGAGAGGTGAGTGGCAGCGTGGGCTCCCACACGTGCTTTGAGCACTCCGGGCGTTCAGCTTGCCACTCACCGCTCTCACCTTCAGTCTAATCGCAGCGCAAGACACAAGCGGGCTTGCTCGCGAAGGCGGTGTACCAGTCGGCATTACTGGTGGCTGATACACCGCTTTCGCGAGCAAGCCCGCTCCCACAGGGAATGTCAGGGTTTCTACAGGGCAGCCTGGCGCACCTGCTTTTCCAGCTCCGCCTTGAACCCCGGCTCCAGCTTGAGCTGGCGTGCCAGTTCATCGAGGTAGGACTTTTCCATGAAGTTTTCCTCGTCGACCAGCATGACGCTGGCGATGTACATCTCCGCGGCGATTTCCGGGGTGCTGGCGGCGCGGGCAACGTCGGTGGGGTCCAGGGGTTTGTTGAGTTCGGTGTGCAGCCAGTGTTGCAGCGCCTGGTCGTTGTCGAGCTTGGTGAACTCGCCTTCGATCAACTGGCGTTCACGCTCGTCCACATGGCCATCGGCCTTGGCCGCCGCCACCAGCGCCTGGAGAATCGCCTGGCTGTGCTGCTCGACCTGTGCCGGGGGCACGCGGTCCAGGGTCTGCGGTTCGGTTTTCGCGGCGCTGCCCTGCTGGGCCTGCCAGTTGCCATAGGCCTTGTAGGCGATGACGCCCAGGGCGGCCAGGCCGCCATAGGCCAATGCCTTGCCACCGAAGTTGCGGGCCTTCTTGTTGCCCAGCAACAGGCCCATGGCGCCGGCGGCCAGGGCGCCGCCACCCGCGCCAGAGAGCATGCCGCCCAGGTTGCCAGTGCTGCCACCGAGCAAGCCGCCCAGACCACCGGACGCCTTGCCCTGGGAGCCGCCAGCCTTGTTCTGCAACAGTTCCTGGCCGGACTTGAGCAGTTGATCGAGCAATCCACGGGTGTTCATTTGCCACCTCCTCGCATTCGGGTTAACCGGATCATTAAGGCCACCAGCCTAAATCGAAAGTGCCCGTTTGCTGCGGCAAGTTTGCTTCCAGATGTTGCCTGACTACGCTAGTAGCAAGCCATCAATGGCGCATCGCCCCGTTCCGACACTGCCCCGACCACAATTAAAGCAAGAGGGATTCCCATGTACGCGCACAAGACCGCATTGCTCAGCGCAATCACCATGGCGCTGCTGACCAGTGTCAGCCTCCAGGCTGCCGAACCGCCCAAGGCCATTGGCGCGGGCGAAGGCCAACTGGATATCGTCGCCTGGCCGGGCTACATCGAACGCGGCGAAAGCGACAAGGCCTACGATTGGGTGAGCGGTTTCGAGAAGGAGAGCGGCTGCAAGGTCAATGTGAAAACCGCCGCGACGTCCGATGAGATGGTCAGCCTGATGACCAAGGGCGGCTACGACCTGGTCACCGCCTCGGGCGACGCCTCGCTGCGGCTTATTGCCGGCAAGCGGGTGCAGCCGATCAACACGGCGCTGATCCCCAACTGGAAAAACCTCGACCCGCGCCTCAAGGACGCGCCGTGGTACGTGGTCAACCAGCAGACCTACGGCACCCCCTACCAGTGGGGCCCGAACGTGCTGATGTACAACACCGAGGTGTTCAAGCAGGCGCCGACCAGTTGGGGCGTACTGTTCAGCGCCCAGGACCTGCCCGACGGCAAACCGAACAAAGGCCGCGTGCAGGCCTACGACGGTCCGATCTACATCGCCGATGCGGCGCTTTACCTCAAGACCGCCAAGCCCGAGTTGGGCATCAAGGACCCATACCAACTCGACGAGGCGCAGTACAAGGCGGTGCTTGAGTTGTTGCGCGCCCAGCAACCGTTGATTCACCGGTATTGGCACGACACCACCGTGCAGATGAGCGATTTCAAGAACGAAGGGGTGGTGGCGTCCGGGGCCTGGCCGTATCAGGTCAACGGCCTGATGAACGAGAAACAGCCGATCGCCTCGACCATTCCAAAGGAAGGGGCCACCGGCTGGGCCGACACCACGATGCTCCACGCCGAGGCCAAGCACCCCAACTGCGCCTACAAATGGATGGATTGGTCGCTGCAACCGAAAGTCCAGGGCGACGTCGCCGCGTGGTTCGGCTCCTTGCCTGCGGTGCCGGCGGCGTGCAAGGGCAGTGAATTGCTGGGCGCCGACGGCTGCAAGACCAATGGCTTCGACCAGTTCGACAAGATCGCCTTCTGGAAAACCCCGCAGGCCGAGGGCGGCAAGTTCGTGCCCTACAGCCGCTGGACCCAGGACTACATTGCGATCATGGGTGGGCGGTAAGCCTCAGGCGGCGAAAAACCGGAGCTGAGCACCGCTCTTGTGCGGGAGCAAGGCTTGCCCGCAATGAAGATAAGGCAGTCTCTCGAGGAGCCGAGGCGCCTGTATCGCGAGCAGGCTTTGCTCCCACAGGTTGGGTGCACGGCAACCCAGCAACGATCCGACAGCAGTCGCGCTTTTTTGGAGCACCGCCCCATGACACTCGCAGTCCAATTCACCCAGGTCTCCCGGCAGTTCGGCGAAGTGAAAGCCGTTGACCGGGTTTCAATCGATATCCAGGACGGCGAGTTCTTTTCCATGCTCGGTCCTTCCGGTTCGGGCAAGACCACCTGCCTGCGGTTGATCGCCGGGTTTGAACAACCCAGCGCCGGTTCGATCCGCATCCACGGTGAGGAAGCCACGGGGCTTGCGCCCTATCAGCGGGACGTCAACACGGTGTTCCAGGACTACGCCCTCTTCCCGCACATGAACGTGCGCGACAACGTGGCCTATGGGCTGAAAGTCAAAGGCGTCGCCAGGGCCGAGCGCATCAAGCGCGCCGAAGAAGCCCTGGAGATGGTTGCCTTGGATGGCTACGGTGCGCGCAAACCAGTGCAGCTCTCCGGCGGCCAGCGCCAACGGGTGGCCCTGGCCCGCGCGCTGGTCAATCGTCCGCGGGTGTTGCTGCTGGATGAACCCCTGGGCGCCCTCGACCTGAAACTGCGGGAACAGATGCAGGGCGAGTTGAAAAAGCTGCAACGCCAATTGGGCATCACCTTCATTTTCGTCACCCACGACCAGACCGAGGCGTTGTCGATGTCCGACCGCGTCGCGGTGTTCAACAAGGGCCGCATTGAACAGGTCGACACCCCTCGCAATCTGTACATGAAACCGGCCACCACCTTCGTCGCCGAATTTGTCGGCACGTCCAACGTGATTCGTGGCGAGTTGGCCCGGGAACTGAGCGGTTATCCACAGCCCTTCTCGATCCGCCCCGAACACCTGCGTTTTGCCGAAGGCCCGTTGGCCATTAATGAAGTCGAAGTTCACGGTCTGTTGCATGACATCCAGTACCAGGGCAGTGCCACCCGCTACGAATTGAAGCTCGCCAATGGTCAGGTCCTGAACCTCAGCCAGGCCAACACCCAATGGGCCGACAACGGCGCTCGCCACCAGACTGGCCAGCGCCTTTCCGTGCGCTGGGCCCGCGAGGCGATGATCGCCCTGCACGACAGCGTCCCGGACGAGGCCTGAAATGAACACACCGGCCTTGAACCGGACAGCCGCGCCGGGTTCCCTGCGACGCTTTTCCAATCTGCTGTACCGACGGCCCAACCTGTACCTGTCGATGCTGCTGGTACCGCCGCTGATCTGGTTCGGCGCGATCTACCTGGGCTCGCTGCTGACCTTGCTGTGGCAGGGCTTCTACACCTTCGACGATTTCACCATGGCGGTCACGCCGGACCTGACCCTGGCGAATTTCACGGCGCTGTTCCAGCCGTCGAATTTCGACATCATCCTGCGCACCTTGAGCATGGCCATCGTCGTGTCCATCGCCAGCGCTGTCGTCGCATTCCCGATTGCCTACTACATGGCGCGCTACACCCGCGGCAAGACCAAGGCGTTTTTCTACATCGCAGTGATGCTGCCGATGTGGGCCAGCTACATCGTCAAGGCCTATGCCTGGACACTCCTGTTGGCCAAGGGCGGCGTGGCGCAGTGGTTCATCCAGCACCTGGGGCTGGGGCCGGTATTGCACTTCGTGCTGGGTGTTCCAGGGGTCGGCGGCAGCACCTTGTCGACCTCGCACCTGGGGCGTTTCCTGGTGTTCGTCTACATCTGGCTGCCGTTCATGATCCTGCCGATCCAGGCGTCCCTGGAGCGCCTGCCGCCGTCCCTGTTGCAGGCCTCGGCAGACCTGGGCGCCACACCGCGCCAGACGTTCACGCAGGTGATCCTGCCGCTGTCGATCCCAGGCATCGCCGCCGGCTCGATCTTCACCTTTTCCCTGACCCTGGGGGATTTCATCGTGCCGCAACTGGTGGGCCCGCCGGGCTACTTCGTGGGCAGCATGGTCTACGCCCAGCAAGGGGCCATTGGCAATATGCCCATGGCCGCGGCATTCACACTGGTGCCTATCGTGCTGATCGCCGTTTACCTGTCCATCGTCAAACGCCTGGGGGCTTTCGATGCACTCTGACGCTTCATCCCGAGCATCCTGGAGCCTGCGCCTGGCGGCGTGGGGCGGGCTGGTGTTTCTGCACTTTCCGATCCTGATCATCGTCCTCTACGCGTTCAACACCGAGGATGCGGCGTTCAGTTTTCCGCCCAAGGGCCTGACCCTGAAGTGGTTCAACGTCGCCTTCTCACGCCCGGACGTACTGGAGGCGATCAAGCTGTCGTTGCAGATCGCGGCCATCGCCACGCTGATCGCCATGGTGCTCGGCACGCTGGCCTCGGCAGCGTTGTACCGGCGTGATTTTTTCGGCAAGCAAGGTATTTCGCTGATGCTGATCCTGCCGATCGCCCTGCCAGGGATCATCACCGGCATTGCATTGCTGGCGACCTTCAAGACCCTGGGCATCGAGCCGGGGATGTTCACCATCGTCGTCGGTCACGCGACCTTCTGCGTGGTGATCGTCTATAACAATGTCATCGCGCGCCTGCGCCGCACCTCCCATAGCCTGGTCGAAGCGTCGATGGATCTGGGGGCCGACGGTTGGCAGACGTTTCGCTACATCATCCTGCCCAACCTGGGCTCGGCACTGCTGGCCGGCGGGATGCTGGCGTTTGCACTGTCGTTCGACGAAATCATCGTCACCACGTTTACCGCCGGCCACGAACGCACGCTGCCGCTCTGGCTGCTCAACCAACTCAGCCGCCCCCGCGACGTGCCGGTGACCAACGTGGTGGCGATGCTGGTGATGCTGGTGACCATGCTGCCGATACTGGGCGCCTATTACCTGACCCGGGGTGGCGAGAGCGTGGCGGGCAGTGGGGGGAAATGAGTCAGCCACTGACGATGATTATCCAGTGATTGGGTGGAGGCAACAAG
>NZ_JAGGOF010000085.1 GCF_018614775.1 Pseudomonas fluorescens | reverse complement strand
CAGGCTCGCTCCCACAGGATGCACAGTCTCCACAGTCTCGGGTGTTTCAAAAGAACAGAGACGGTACGCCGTCTCTGTAACGATAAAAAAAAGATTTGCGGAGTTCGCCATGGCCATCGCCGTTCCACTGAACGCGGGCACCAGCCCCACCCTGAAGCAACGGCTCAAGCGCGCCGAGCGGGTCAACCGCTGGAAGGCCCAGGCCTTGATCGCGCCACTGGTGTTGTTTCTGTTACTGGTGTTCCTCGTGCCGATCGTGGCGCTGCTGTTCAAAAGCGTCAACAACCCGGAAGTGGTCGGCGCCATGCCGCGCACGGTCGTGGCGGTAGCCGCGTGGGACGGACGTGGTTTGCCGGGCGAGCCAGTGTACAAGGCCGCCAGCGAAGACCTGGCCGAGGCCCGCAAGAATCAGACCCTGGGTGACTTGTCCAAGCGCCTGAACATGGAATCGGCCGGCTATCGCAGCCTGCTGACCAAGACGGCTCGTGCGTTGCCGTTTGCCACCGAGCCGACCTCGTATAAAGAAGCCTTGGAAAACCTCGACGAACGCTGGGGCGACCCGGCGTACTGGCAGGTGATCCGTCGTAACACCAGCAACGTCACCCCCTATTACCTGCTGGCGGCCGTCGATCACCGCATCGACGACCTCGGCGAACTGGCCCCGGCCACCCCGGACCAGGCGATCTACCTCGATATCTTCGCCCGTACCTTCTGGATGGGCTTGATCATCACCGCGATCTGCCTGGTGCTGGCCTATCCACTGGCCTACCTGCTGGCGAACCTGCCATCGCGTCAGAGCAACCTGTTGATGATTCTGGTGCTGCTGCCGTTCTGGACCTCGATCCTGGTGCGGGTGGCAGCGTGGATCGTGCTGCTGCAGTCGGGTGGGCTGATCAACAGCGGCCTGATGGCCATGGGCATCATCGATAAACCCCTGGAGCTGGTGTTCAACCGCACGGGTGTCTACATCTCCATGGTCCACATTCTGCTGCCGTTCATGATCCTGCCGATCTACAGCGTGATGAAGGGCATCTCGCCCACCTACATGCGGGCGGCGATTTCCCTGGGCTGCCATCCGTTCGCCAGTTTCTGGCGGGTGTACTTCCCGCAGACCTATGCCGGTGTCGGTGCCGGTTGCCTGTTGGTGTTCATCCTCGCCATCGGCTACTACATCACCCCGGCGCTGCTGGGCAGCCCGAACGACCAGATGGTCAGCTACTTCGTCGCGTTCTACACCAACACCAGCATCAACTGGGGCATGGCCACGGCGCTCGGCGGGCTGCTGTTGCTGGCGACCATCGTGCTTTATCTGATTTACAGCTGGCTGGTGGGCGCCAGTCGCCTGCGCCTGAGCTAAGGGGAGATTGAAAATGGTGAGTCCTTACATGTCCCCCGTCGAACGGGTGTGGTTCTACTGCTTGCGCACACTCTGCGGGCTGATCCTGCTGTTCCTGATCCTGCCGGTGCTGGTGATCATTCCACTGTCGTTCAATTCCGGCAGTTTCCTGGTCTACCCGCTGCAAGGCTTTTCGCTGCAGTGGTACCACGATTTCTTCGCCTCGGCTGAATGGATGCGGGCGCTGAAGAACAGCATCATCGTGGCGCCGGCGGCGACATTCCTGGCGATGGTCTTCGGCACGCTGGCGGCAATCGGCCTGACCCGCGGTGATTTCCCGGGCAAGGCCCTGGTGATGGCCCTGGTGATTTCACCGATGGTGGTGCCGGTGGTGATCATCGGTGTCGCCAGCTACCTCTTCTTCGCGCCGCTGGGGATGGGCAACAGTTTCGTCTCGCTGATCGTGGTCCACGCCGTGCTTGGCGTGCCGTTTGTCATCATCACGGTGTCGGCGACGTTGCAGGGTTTCAACCACAACCTGGTCCGGGCTGCGGCCAGCCTGGGGGCTTCGCCATTGACCGCGTTTCGTCGGGTAACCCTGCCGTTGATCGCCCCGGGCGTGATCTCCGGTGCGCTGTTCGCCTTCGCGACATCGTTCGATGAAGTGGTGGTGACCCTGTTCCTCGCCGGTCCCGAGCAGGCCACCCTGCCGCGACAGATGTTCAGCGGCATCCGCGAAAACCTCAGCCCCACGATTGCGGCTGCGGCGACGCTGCTGATCGCCTTCTCGGTGATCCTGCTGCTGACGCTGGAGTGGCTGCGTGGGCGCAGCGAGAAACTGCGTACCACCCAAGTGTAAGGTCGCAAATCGGCCCATGTGGGAGCGAGCCTGCTCGCGACAGCGGTCTGTCTGACACATCCATGGTGAATGTGCCACCGCCATCGCGAGCAGGCTCGCTCCCACAGATCCGTTGCTGGTCGCATTCACGAGCTGAATGGCAGACAACCCCCAATACCGAGCTATTCTTGTGCCAGCCATACTCGAACAAGAGGCCGCGCACATGAGTCTTTCCTCATTCAAGATCGCCCACAAACTGATCACCGGCGCCGCTGCCATCGAGCAGCTGGCAGCCGAGCTGACGCGGCTGGATGTCGATAATCCGCTGATCGTGACCGATGCCGCACTGGTCAAGTCTGGCACGGTGGAGCTGGCCCTGCAGCACTTGGGTGGGCGCGACTACGAGATTTTCGACCGGGTCCTGCCGGACCCGGAAATCGCCATCGTCGAGGATTGCATGCAGGCCTATCGCGCCGGTGGTCATGACGGCCTGATCGGCCTGGGCGGCGGCAGCGCCATCGACATCGCCAAGTGCGTGGGCGTCTACGCCGGTTACCACGGTGAATTGCAGGATATGTTCGGGGTCGATCAGGTACCGCGCAAAGGTCCGCCGATGATCGCCATTCCGACCACGGCCGGGACGGGGTCGGAAGTCACCAACGTGGCGATCCTCTCCGACAAGGCCGCCCAACTGAAGAAAGGCATCGTCAGTGATTTCCTGCTGCCGGACGTGGCGCTGGTCAGTCCGCAAATGACCCTCACGTGCCCTCCCAGCGTCACGGCGTCCAGCGGTGTCGATGCGCTGGTGCATGCCATCGAGGCCTACCTGTCGCTCAATGCGTCGCCGATCACCGACGCCCTGGCCATTGGCGCCGTCAAACTGATCACCCGCGCCTTGCCCAAGGCCTACGCCAACCCCGTGCACCTGCAAGCCCGCGAGGACATGGCCACTGCCAGCCTGATGGCCGGCATGGCCTTCGGCAATGCCGGGGTCGGCGCCGTGCATGCGCTGGCCTATCCGCTGGGCGGGCGTTTTCACATCTCCCACGGTGTTGCCAATGCGCTGTTGCTGCCGTACGTCATGGCGTGGAACAAGATGGCCTGCGTCGAGCGCATGCGTGACATTGCCGAGGCCATGGGCATCAAGACTGCCCACCTGAGCGATCTCGAAGCGGCCGACGAGGCCGTGGAAGCCATGGTTGCGCTGTGTGCGGCGGTGGAAATTCCCCGTGGCATGAGTGGCCTGGGCGTGACCGAGGACGTGATCCCGTCCATGGCCGTGGAAGCTGCCGGGATCGAGCGGCTGATGCGCAACAACCCGCGCAAACTCAGCGCCGCGGACATCGAGAAGATCTATCGCGCGGCGTATTGATCGACGGTCGCGGTGGGCGCGTCAAAGCTTGCGGTATACAATGCGCGCCATCGTGATTTCGCTCAAAACAGGTGCGTCATGCAGCCCTTCGCTATTGCTCCGTCGATCCTCTCCGCCGATTTTGCCCGCCTGGGCGAGGAAGTGGACAACGTTCTGGCCGCTGGGGCCGACATCGTCCACTTCGATGTCATGGACAATCACTACGTGCCCAACCTGACCATCGGCCCGATGGTCTGCGCGGCGCTGCGCAAGTATGGCGTCACCGCGCCCATTGACGCGCACCTGATGGTCAGCCCGGTGGACCGCATCGTCGGCGACTTCATCGAGGCCGGTGCCACCTACATCACCTTCCACCCGGAAGCCACGCAGCACATCGACCGTTCCCTGCAATTGATCCGCGAAGGCGGTTGCAAGGCCGGCCTGGTGTTCAACCCGGCAACGCCGCTGGACGTGCTCAAGTACGTGATGGACAAGGTCGACATGATCCTGCTCATGAGCGTCAACCCGGGCTTCGGCGGACAGAAATTCATCCCCGGCACCCTCGACAAGCTGCGTGAAGCCCGTGCGCTGATCGATGCCTCGGGGCGTGAGATCCGCCTGGAAATCGACGGTGGCGTGAACGTGAGCAACATTCGCGAAATCGCCGCGGCCGGCGCCGACACGTTCGTTGCAGGCTCGGCCATCTTCAATGCACCGGACTACAAAGAGGTCATCGAAAAGATGCGCGCTGAACTGGCCCTGGCACGCCCATGAGCGGTTTCGAGCAGCTGTTCCCCGGCAGCCTGCCGCGTCTGGTGATGTTCGACCTCGATGGTACGTTGGTCGATTCGGTCCCGGACCTCGCAGCGGCGGTGGACACCATGTTGCTCAAGCTCGGGCGTCCGCCGGCCGGCCTTGACGCGGTGCGCCATTGGGTCGGCAACGGCGCGCCCATGCTGGTGCGCCGGGCCCTGGCCAACGACATCGAGGCCGAAGGTGTCGATGAAGCCGAGGCCGAGCGCGCGCTGGAACTGTTCAACGAAGCCTATGAAGGCAATCACTCGTTGACGGTGGTCTACCCTGGCGTGCGCTCGACCCTCAAGTGGCTGCAAAAGCAAGGCGTGGAGATGGCGCTCATCACCAACAAGCCGGAACGCTTCGTCGCGCCGCTGCTGGACCAGATGAAAATCGGTCGCTACTTCCGCTGGATCATCGGCGGGGATACCTTGCCGCAGAAGAAGCCTGACCCGGCTGCGCTGTTTTTCGTCATGAAGATGGCTAATATCCCGGCCTCCCAATCGTTGTTCGTCGGCGACTCGCGCAGCGATGTACTGGCGGCGAAAGCGGCGGGGGTCAAATGCGTGGCACTGAGTTATGGCTACAACCATGGCCGGCCCATCGCCGAAGAGTTTCCTGCGTTGGTGATCGACGATTTGCGCTTGTTAATTCCCGGTTGCCTGGACCCGGCCGCTGAGATAACGTTGCCCGACGCTGTTCAATCCTCTTCTGGAAACGCCATCGTGGTGGTCACTCGCAAACTCTGGATGAAAGTCATCAAGGCCCTGGCCCGCTGGCGTTGGCGCGCCTGACGTGATCCTGGCCGGTTATCCGGCGCGTTTGCATACCTGACTGTCAGCTCCTCATGCCACGAGGCACCCTCATGATCCGCGAAGAATTCCTGCGTCTAGCCGCTGCCGGCTACAACCGCATCCCGCTTGCCTGCGAAACCCTGGCCGACTTCGACACTCCGCTGTCGATCTACCTCAAGCTGGCCGACCAGCCCAACTCTTATCTGCTCGAATCGGTGCAGGGTGGCGAGAAATGGGGCCGTTATTCCATCATCGGCCTGCCGTGCCGCACGGTATTGCGGGTTCACGACCATCGCATCAGCGTGACCCATGATGGCGTCGAGATCGAAAGCCTCGAAGTCGAAGATCCGCTGGCCTTTGTCGAAACCTTCAAGGCCCGCTACAACGTGCCGACCATCCCCGGCCTGCCGCGTTTCAACGGTGGCCTGGTGGGTTACTTCGGCTACGACTGCGTGCGCTATGTGGAAAAGCGCCTCGGTACCTGTCCGAACCCCGATCCATTGGGCGTGCCGGACATTTTGCTGATGGTGTCCGACGCCGTCGTCGTCTTCGACAACCTCGCCGGCAAGATGCACGCCATCGTCCTGGCCGATCCGTCCCGGGAAGATGCCTACGAGCAAGGTCAGAAAAGCCTGCAAGCGCTGTTGGAAAAGCTCCGCCAGCCGATCACCCCGCGCCCTGGCCTGGATTTCAGCAAACAGTCGGCGGCCGACCCGGTGTTCCGTTCAAGCTTCACCCAGGACGACTACGAACGGGCCGTCGATACCATCAAGGAGTACATCCTGGCCGGTGACTGCATGCAGGTCGTGCCGTCGCAACGGATGTCCATCGACTTCAAGGCGGCGCCCATCGACCTGTACCGGGCGCTGCGTTGCTTCAATCCGACGCCCTACATGTACTTTTTCAATTTCGGCGACTTCCATGTGGTGGGCAGTTCGCCGGAAGTGCTGGTACGGGTCGAAGACAACCTGATCACCGTGCGGCCCATCGCTGGTACGCGTCCTCGTGGTGCAACCGAGGAAGCCGACCGTGCGCTGGAAGAGGACTTGCTGTCGGACGCCAAGGAAATCGCCGAGCATTTGATGTTGATCGACCTGGGGCGCAATGACACCGGGCGGGTTTCGGAGGTCGGTTCGGTGAAACTCACCGAGAAGATGGTCATCGAGCGCTATTCCAACGTGATGCACATCGTCTCCAACGTTACCGGCCAACTGAAAGCCGGGCTGACGGCGATGGACGCCTTGCGGGCAATCCTGCCGGCGGGCACCTTGTCCGGCGCGCCGAAAATCCGTGCGATGGAGATCATCGACGAACTGGAGCCGGTCAAGCGCGGTGTGTACGGCGGGGCGGTGGGTTATTTCGCCTGGAACGGCAACATGGACACCGCCATTGCCATCCGCACGGCGGTGATCAAGAACGGTGAGCTGCACGTGCAGGCTGGCGGCGGCATCGTCGCCGACTCGGTGCCAGCTCTGGAATGGGAAGAAACCCTGAACAAGCGCCGGGCGATGTTCCGCGCCGTGGCGCTGGCCGAGCAGACGCCGAGAGACTGAAGCCCTTCAGTACCCGTGGCGAGGGGCACTCAACCAATGTGGAAGCGAGCCTGCTCGCGATAGCGGTCTTCCATTCAATGTCGATATTGACTGGATTGGCCTCATCGCGAGCAGGCTCGCTCCCACAGGATTTTCCAACCATCAGAAATCCAGGCTGACCCCCAGGCTTACCCCTTGCTGGGTCATGTCATCATCCTTGCGCAACGTATAACTGCCGCGCAGCGCCAGGTCGTTGGTCAACTTGTGGCTGACCCCCAGGCTCAGGCGGTTCAGGTGGCTCTGCGGCGTGTAGCCTTCAAGCGTGAAGTCGTTGGCCGGCAGACTGTTGAGGGCGATATTCACCTTCTGCGTGTCGTCTTCATATTCACGTTCGTGGGCATATTCGCCAAACACCTGGGTCTGGCGGGTGAAGTTGTATTTACCCTGCAAGCCAATCCCCAGGCGTTTCGAGTCGCGGGTCTGGTCGTCGAAAGTCAGGGCGGTGGAGCGATTGCTCTTCTCCGAATAACCGTCGACTTCCACCTTCGCATAGTCGGCGCTGATAAACGGTGACAGGTGCCATTCACTGCCTGGCTGGGCGATGTCATAGCCCACGCGGGTGCTGAATGCCCACAGATGACCGTCGGTATCGCCTTTCTCCTGCGCTTCGTTGACGCCCAGGTCGAACTTGCGCTCCAGGCTGTCGTAGTCGAGCTTGCCACCGGTCAGTGCAGCGTCGGCCCACCAGCGGTTCTGCTGGAACTGGGCGAAAGCGGTCGCCAGGTAGCTGTTGAGTTTGTAGTTCGAATCGTTATGGCCTGCGTCCATGTCCTGGCGGTAGAGGCCCGCCGCCACGCCGACTCGCCACGCTTCGTTGAGGCGATAACTGCCGCCTACGTTCAGGCTGTAGCTGCTGCCGTCGGCACTGGCGCCGCTGCTTTGGCTGTCAACGTCCAGATGTTGGCCGCCACCGGCAACGATCGCTCGCCACTGGCCGACCGCCTGCCAGTTCTCCCAATCCGATTGCCATTGGCTGCGCAACTCATCCTGGTGGGCGCGCAGGGGCGAATGAGCCATTTCCGGCAGCATCGTCAGCTCCCAAGGCGCCGCGAGCAGGGAATAGGCGTAATCGGCGATCAGCTTCTGCCCGGCCTCTGTGGGGTGGACGGCGTCGTTGTAGATCAGTTTGCTGGGGTCAGGGGTGGCGCTGTTGATGCCATAGGTAGCGTTTTCCGTGCAGCCGTTGCCACTGAAGCAGGTCGCGGTGAGGTTCTCGCCGCTAGCGAGGCCGAATCGTGCCGGGTCGGCGAAACTTTCCTTCAGCAAAAGTGGAATGTTCAATGGAATGATTTCGGCGTCGATGCCTTGCAGTCGCGTGATCAACTGTTGGTTGAACTGATTGCCCAGTTGCGAAAAGGTGTCTTGCAGAGGGCCACCGTTGAGTGCCGGGGTCAGGCCCAGGTCGGGTAGCAGCCAGACCATCACATAGCGGGCACCGGCCGTTTGCAGCACCTGGACGCTGTCAGCCAGACGATCTGCGGCAGCGTTCGCCTGTGCAGTGTTCAGTACCCGGCCTTGAAGGAAATCGTTGCCGCCGCCGGAAAGGTAGTACAGCGCATTCGGGTCGGCCCGCAGGCCATTGGACTGCAGGTAGCCGGGACGGCTGCGCTCGCCAGTGTCGGATACACCGGTAATCGATTCGAGGATCTGGTCGGTACGATAACCGCCCACCGCCCAGTTGTTGCCGTCAGCCAGGCCCGCGTCGGCGCGTACCGCCGAGGTGGAGGCAGCGGTTTCGTCAGCGGAATAACCCAGGCGCCCACCGAGCAATTGGGTTGAGTTGGCGGAATAGCTTTCCCCGCTGCCGCCGTGATAGTTCGGCCCGGTGCGGTTGGTATAACGCTCGGTGGAGCCGGGCGGGCCGTTCGGGTCGGCAAACTGGCCGGCGTCGTTGAGGCTGTCGCCGAATACAATGAACTTGGAATAGGGGTTGGGAGCGGCGCTCGCCTGGGCGCAGGCCATCGCCAGCAGACAGCTGGCAATCGGTACGAACAACTTCTGTTTGATCATGGGAAAGTCCGTTTTTATCTTATTGTTGTTTGAAAACGAAACGACAGTACCAAAAACTCCCGGCGTTTTGCCATCTGTCCGGAGCGCTGCGATTGTTTCAAAGCCCTTCAGGGTCCGTCATATTGCGTGCTCCGCCCAGCTAAGCTACTGTGCCGGGACGTATGAACGAGACTTCCCCTGTGTCGATTGTCAGCAAACTTCTGGATCAAATGATCAAGGCACACGCCCGCTGGCGTTGGCGCGCCTGAACATTCTCCGCCGGCCATGCCGGACCTGTACCGATTTGCCTTCTTTACCCGCTTGAAAGCCGCTTCGCCGGGGCATCACCTACCCTGCCAAGCGCAGCATCGCGCGGGTCACTCCCCGAAGGCTGTACTTAAAGTCAGTGAATTCAATAGGTTGCTTACACCATGTTGCTGATGATCGATAACTACGACTCTTTTACCTACAACGTTGTGCAGTACCTTGGCGAGCTGGGCTCCGAGGTCAAGGTCGTGCGCAACGACGAATTGACCATCGCCGAAATCGAGGCCCTCAAGCCTGAACGTATCGTTGTCTCTCCCGGTCCGTGTACGCCGACCGAAGCGGGCATTTCCCTCGAGGCCATCAGGTATTTTGCCGGCAAGCTGCCGATCCTCGGCGTCTGCCTGGGGCATCAGTCGATCGGCCAGGCATTCGGTGGCGATGTAGTGCGCGCCCGACAAGTCATGCACGGTAAGACTAGCCCGGTATTCCACGAGGACAAGGGCGTATTCGAAGGGCTCAATCGGCCGCTGACCGTCACCCGTTATCACTCGCTGATCGTCAAGCGTGAAACCTTGCCTGACTGCCTGGAGCTGACGGCCTGGACCCAGCTTGAAGACGGTTCGGTAGATGAAATCATGGGGCTGCGACACAAGACGTTAAATATCGAAGGTGTGCAATTTCATCCCGAGTCTATTCTCACCGAGCAGGGCCACGAGCTGTTCGCCAACTTCCTTAAACAATCCGGCGGCACGCGCTAAGGACTTTTCATGGATATCAAGACAGCCCTGAGCCGTATCGTCGGCCATCTCGACCTGAGCACCGATGAGATGCGCGACGTGATGCGCGAAATCATGACCGGACAATGCTCGGATGCCCAGATCGGCGCGTTCATGATGGCCATGCGCATGAAGAGCGAGAGCATCGACGAGATCGTCGGCGCCGTATCGGTCATGCGCGAACTCGCCGACAAGGTCGAACTCAAGACCCTGGATGGCGTGGTTGATGTGGTGGGCACCGGCGGTGACGGCGCCAATATCTTCAACGTTTCCACCGCCTCGGCGTTTGTCGTCGCGGCGGCCGGCTGCACCGTTGCCAAGCATGGCAACCGCGCTGTGTCAGGCAAGAGCGGCAGCGCCGACCTGCTTGAGGCGGCCGGCATCTACCTGAACCTGACGCCGGTCCAGGTGGCACGCTGCATCGATAATGTGGGCATCGGTTTCATGTTTGCCCAGACCCACCACAGTGCCATGAAGCACGCCGCGGCGCCTCGTCGCGACCTGGGCCTGCGCACGCTGTTCAATATGCTCGGCCCGCTTACGAATCCGGCCGGCGTCAGACATCAGGTGGTCGGTGTGTTCAGTCAGGCGCTGTGCCGGCCGTTGGCTGAGGTGCTGCAGCGCCTGGGCAGCAAGCACGTCCTGGTGGTCCATTCGAAGGATGGCCTGGACGAGTTCAGCCTGGCGGCCCCCACGTTCGTGGCCGAACTGAAAAATGATCAGATCAACGAGTATTGGGTCGAACCTGAGGACCTGGGCATGAAGAGCCAGAGCTTGCACGGCCTGGCGGTCGATGGGCCGGCCCAATCCCTGGAGCTGATCCGCGATGCCTTGGGGCGCCGCAAGACCGAGAACGGCCAGAAAGCCGCCGAAATGATTGTCCTCAATGCCGGCGCTGCGTTGTACGCGGCGGATCACGCCAGCAGCCTCAAGCAAGGCGTGGAGCTGGCCCATGATGCGTTGCACACCGGCCTGGCGAGGGAAAAGCTCGAAGAGTTGGGTGCATTTACCGCTGTATTCAAAGTGGAGAATGAAGGATGAGCGTGCCAACGGTTCTGGAAAATATTCTGGCTCGCAAGGCTGAAGAAGTGGCCGAGCGCCGCGCCCGGGTCAGTCTCGCCGAGCTGGAGAGCCTGGCGCATTCAGCGGATGCGCCGCGGGGCTTCGCCCAGGCACTGATCAATCAGGCCAAGAAGAAGCAGCCGGCGGTGATTGCCGAAATCAAGAAGGCCTCCCCAAGCAAGGGCGTGATTCGTGAACACTTCGTCCCGGCCGACATCGCCAGGAGCTACGAGAAGGGCGGCGCGACCTGCCTCTCGGTACTGACTGACGTCGACTTTTTCCAAGGGGCCGACGAGTATCTGAAGCAGGCGCGGGCGGCCTGCAAGCTGCCGGTGATCCGCAAGGATTTCATGATCGACCCCTATCAGATCATCGAGGCGCGTGCGCTGGGCGCCGACTGCGTGCTATTGATCGTTTCCGCGCTGGATGATGTGAAGATGGCCGAGCTGGCGGCCGTCGCCAAAGGCGTGGGCCTGGACGTGCTGGTGGAAGTCCACGACGGCGACGAATTGGAGCGAGCCTTGAAAACCCTCGATACCAGACTGGTCGGTGTGAACAACCGCAACCTGCACACGTTTGAGGTCAGCCTGGAAACCACCCTCGACCTGCTGCCGCGCATCCCGCGCGATCGACTGGTCATCACCGAAAGCGGCATCCTCAACCGGGCCGATGTCGAGCTGATGGAAGTCAGCGATGTGTATTCGTTCCTGGTGGGTGAAGCGTTCATGCGCGCCGAAAGCCCAGGCACCGAGCTGCAGCGTCTGTTCTTCCCAGAGCGTGGTCTCCCGGTGAGCGGTTCGACACTGGACTGATCCCATGTCGCCCGTGATCTCCCTGACCGTCGAAGCCGGCCTGCAAGCCGAACAGGACCTGCTCGCCAGCGTTTGCGCGGGCGATGCAGAATTCGGACTGTTGTTCTGGCAGCCCAATGACCGAGCGTTGGTGATGCCACGCCGCTTGAGTCGCCTGCCTGGGTTCGAACACGCCAGTGGGGTATCGGCCGCCGATGGCTGGCCGGTATTGCTGCGTGAAACCGGCGGTGAACCGGTGCCGCAGTCGTCCGCTACGGTCAATATCGCCTTGGTCTATGCACCACCGCGCAGCGAAGGTGATCATGGGCGGATCGAAACCGCCTATCGCCGGCTATGCGAGCCCATTTGCCAATTGCTGAATGAATTGGGCGGCGTGGCTTCGCTGGGCGAGGTGGAAGGGGCTTTTTGCGACGGTCGATTCAACGTCAACCTCGACGGTCGGAAAATGGTCGGCACCGCCCAGCGCTGGCGTCAGAGCAAAGGCGGCCAACGTCCGGTGGGGCTGGTTCATGGCGCGCTACTGCTGGAGAACGAGCGCGAATCCATGGTAGCGGCGGTCAATCGCTTCAATGAGGCCTGTGGCCTGGAGCAGCGCGTGCGTGCCGGAAGCCACATTGCCTTGCATGAAAAATTCACGGCGCCTCATACGTTGGAACGGCTCGATGCGTTGTACCGAGAGTTGTTGATTGCGCTGCCGGCTTAACGGGTTCCGTACACCACCATGGTCTTGCCCTTGACGTCGACCAGGTTGCGCTCTTCCAGGTCCTTGAGCACACGCCCGACCATCTCACGGGAACAGCCGACGATCCGCCCGATTTCCTGGCGGGTCACCTTGATTTGCATGCCGTCCGGGTGGGTCATCGCATCGGGCTGCTTGCACAATTCCAGCAGACAGCGTGCAACACGTCCGGTCACGTCGAAAAAGGCCAGGTCGCCGACCTTGCGGGTGGTATTGCGCAGGCGCTGTGCGATCTGTCCGCTGAGGACGTAAAGAATGTCCGGGTCTTGCAGGGACAGTTCCCGGAATTTGGCATAGCTGATTTCCGCCACTTCACATTCGATCTTGGTCCGCACCCAGGCACTGCGTTGCTGTTCCTTGCCTGCCTGTTCGAACAACCCCAGCTCGCCGAAAAAATCCCCGGAATTGAGATAGGCGATGATCATTTCCCGACCGTCATCGTCTTCGATCAGAATTGTGACCGATCCCTTGGTGATGAAGAACAGCGTGTCGGAACGATCCCCCGCGCAAATGATGTTGTGCTTGGCTGGGTAGCGGCGACGCTGACAATGCATCAAGAGCTTATCAAGGTTCTTGATCTTCAACGTGGGAGTAATGGCAACCATGGTTGTGTCCCGAAAAACTGCGCGGTGTGGAGTTGGTTTTTTTATGGCGCGATGGCGATCGCTGAGAGCTGGCAATGAGCCAGCGAGGTGGCGCCAGCTTAACAGAGGCGTTTCAAATTGATTCGAGAATTTACCTACATACGTAGTTGTCAGGCGACGTAAGGCAAAAGCAGCCATTGCAAAGGGCTGTGCTAAGCTGGCGACCCTTTTTTAGACAGTGGAGTCTTGGCGATGAAGGCACGCATCCAATGGGCTGGCGAAGCCATGTTCCTCGGTGAGTCGGGCAGTGGTCACGTGGTCGTCATGGACGGCCCGCCAGATGCTGGTGGTCGGAACCTGGGCGTTCGGCCGATGGAAATGCTCCTGTTGGGCGTAGGCGGGTGCAGCAACTTCGATGTGGTCAGCATTCTCAAGAAGTCGCGCCAGGCTGTCGAAAGCTGCGAAGCTTTCCTGGAAGCAGAGCGGGCCACGGAAGATCCGAAAGTGTTCACCAGGATCCACATGCATTTCGTGGTGAAAGGGCGAGCCCTGAAGGAAGCCCAGGTCAAGCGCGCCATCGAGTTGTCCGCCGAAAAATACTGCTCGGCGTCCATCATGCTTGGCGACGCGGGTGTCGAGATTACCCACGATTATGAAATCATCGAGTTGGGTTGAATCGCGTCTACAACATGGACACGTGGTTCCGTCTTTGAGGCTCGCTGAATCCATCGTGGCGAGGGAGGAGCAAGCTCTCTCACCACGAAGTCAGCGGCTTCGTCAGATCCGGTAAGTGCTCTTGGTCATGACTTTGGCCAGCAGGCTCATGCCAAATTTCACCGGGGCCGGAAAGCGGAAGCCGCCGGCTTCGAGCGCACTTTCGGCATGGTGTTCTTCATCCGCGCGCATCTGCTCCAGAATCGCCCGGGACTTTTCATCCTCGGCCGGGAGTTGCTCCAGATGGTCATTCAGGTGCTTGCACACTTGATGCTCGGTCGCCGCAACGAAGCCGAGGCTGACTTTGTCGCTGATCAGGCCGGCCACGGCCCCAATCCCGAATGACATGCCGTAGAACAGCGGATTCAGGACGCTGGTATGGCTGCCCAGCTGGCGGATGCGTTGTTCACACCAGGCCAGATGGTCGACTTCTTCTTCGGCGGCGTGCTCCATGGCCTCGCGCACCCGGGGCAGCTTCGCGGTCAGCGCCTGGCCCTGGTACAGCGCCTGGGCGCAGACTTCTCCAGTGTGGTTGATTCGCATGAGGCCAGCCACGTGACGGGTCTGCTCGTCACTGAGTTGCACGTCCGGCTGCACGATAGCCGGTGACGGGCGATACGGCTGGCCACTGAAGGGCAACAGCGTGCGCATCGCGGTATCGGCTTGCAGCAGCAGGCGGTCAATCGGCGAGTAATGACGTTGGGTAGTCATGCGTACCTCCGGGTAAAATCACAGCGGCCAGTTTACCCCAATCGGCCGCTGAAGATTTGCGTTGGGTCAGGGCTATCAACCCGGCGGCCAGTTCATCTGGCGTTGCCCCAGCACATGCATATGAATGTGATAGACAGTCTGCCCACCGAGTTCATTGCAATTCATCACCACGCGGAAACCTTCCTCGCAGCCCAGTTCCAGTGCCAGGCGTTGGGCCGTGAACAGGATATGCCCGGCCAGGCCTTTGTCTGCTTCGGTCAGGTCGTTGAGGGTGCGGATCGGTTTTTTCGGGATGACCAGGAAATGCACCGGTGCTTGCGGCGCGATGTCATGGAAGGCCAGGACCTGGTCGTCCTCGTAAATGATCTTCGCCGGAATCTCCCGGTTGATGATCTTGGTAAACAGAGTATCCACAGCTGTTTCTCCATTGGGTTAGTCGAGGTCGAGTGTACTGAAGGCTCGATTGGTGAGCCTGGGTTTTTACGTCGAGGCTGTCAGCGCGGGCAATGGGTTTTATTGCACCGGCCGGCGAGGGTCCTGACCAGCCAGCGCGAGCCCAGTCGCGGCAGCGCGGCCAGCCAGCGGTTACGCCGTCCCGGGATAATGATGGCGGTGTTCCGGTCCAGTGCGCGCACTGCGTATAGCGCAACCTCTTCCGGACTCATCAGTCGTTTACTGTGGCTGAGTGTTTGTTCGTCCATTTGCGCCCGGGCGAAAAAACCGGTCCGGGTCGGGCCTGGGCAGAGCACCGAGACCTTGATCGCACATTTCTTCAGCTCGACCCGCAAGGCTTCGGAGAAGTGCAGCACATAGGCCTTGCTGGCGTGATAAGTGCTCATCCAGGGCCCGGGTTGGAACGCGGCGATCGATGCGACATTCAGGATCTGGCCGCCCCCTTGCAGTGCCATGCTGTTACCAACCGCGTGACAGAGACGTGTCAGGGCAAGGATGTTGACTTCGATCAGGTCCTGCTCTGTCATCCAGTCCTGGCCCAGGAACGGGCCGCAGGTGCCTATGCCGGCGCAATTGATCAGTAAATCGATCTGCCGCTCGCCTTCTTCCAGTTCCAGCAGAAAACCCGAAAGCCTCAGCGGTTCTCCCAGGTCACACGCCCGGAACAGCACTTCTACCCCAAAGCGCTGGGTCAGTTCGATTGCGATACCTTCCAGCTGATCGCGCTGCCGGGCCACCAGTATCAGGTTGCGGCCGCGCCGGGCCAGCGCTTCGGCCATGGCAAGGCCAATGCCGCTGGAAGCGCCAGTGATCAGAGCGTAACGGGTCATGCAGTTCTCCATCGCGACAGCCCGCCGCCAGTGGACTGGGCTGTCACCGGTACGAAGCGCGCTTATTGTTCCTCTTGTTCCTCTTCATAGTCTACAGAAGGTGGGGCGGGCTCGGCTGCCTCTGCGGCGGGTTCTGCGCTGGTATCGTCGCTGGACTCGCTGCTTTCGTAGCTGCTCAGGGAGCCGCTGTTGTAATCCTCGGAAAGGCTGCTGAAAGCGCCCGCCACTGCGCCGACGATGATCAGAACGATCAGGACGACCCATAGCCAGGAAAGAACCTTGACCGCCTTGCTGTTGGGCGGCGGCGGCGGGCCATAGCGATTGGCACCGTCATTGCCGGGCGTGCAGAGGAGCACCAGGGGGAAGACGCTGTTTACGAACGGTACCAGGTTGAGCAACCACAGCCACCCGGACCAACCAATGTCATGCAGGCGCTGGACGCTGAACTGGATGCTTACAAAGGCGAAGCAGAGAAAGACGACTCCGCCCACCAGCCCGCCGATGATCATTGCGGCCAACGAGCTTGAGTCGAAGAGCCACGATAGGCCGAACCAGAAGGCCACACCGACGACAGGCAACATGGCCAACGTCAGGACCATGGTCCAGGCCAGGTACCGCAGGCGGCCGATACGCCCTTCAAAGCTGAAGGGCTTGAGGGTGCTGTAGGCGGGGAGGTTCTCTCCAACGTGGGCTCGGGGGGGCGCATACGGAGACACAGGGTCGATACCTGAATCCGGATGGCGTGCGCTTTGTTGGGGCGACTCGTGCACTTCACCGAGATCCAACTCAAGCGCAGGTTCGGCCTCTATCCGGGCATCGATCCCGCTTTTGTTGAGCGCTTCGAGGTACTTCTGCGCTTCGCTTTGGGACAGATTGCTTTTAAGCGCGACCTTGCGACCACTGAACAGACGCTCGATGGCACTGACATCGCTTTTGAACAGCTCGGCAAGGTTGAGTTTGGCGGTGGTGGTATCGACGCCCGGCATCAGGGCTCCGTCGAATACGATGTTGAAACGGGTTTCGCTCATGCCCGGCATCCTTGTCTCTAATGGTTATGCAGCTTTTATTGATCAGGTCAGTTCAGCGCGGCCATTGCCCGCCAAGCTGGGCCGCCCGGGTTTGCGCCTGGCGGTATTCTTCATCGAGGCGTGCCACCAGTTGATCGACGCTGGGTAGATCATCGATCTCACCCACGCCCTGGCCCGCGGACCACACGGTTTTCCAGGCCTTGGCTTCATCGTTCAGCGGTTTGAGCTTCGAGCCAGAATCCACCTCGCCTTTACCTTGCAGGGCAGCAAGGTCGAAGCCGGCGTTTTCCAGGCTCTGTCGCATGAAACTGGCAGGCACCCCTGACACCGCAGGAGTATGCACGATGTCGGCGGCTCTGGATGTGAGCAACATCTCTTTATAAGCGTCGGGCGCGTCGCTTTCGCGAGTACCGATAAAGCGCGTGCCGAAGTAGGCCAGGTCCGCACCGAGCAATTGGGCGGCCAGAATCTGATGGCCGTGGTTCAGGCATCCCGCAAGCAGCACGGTCTTGTCGAAGAACTGACGGATCTCGGCGACCAGCGAGAACGGGCTCCAGGTCCCGGCGTGACCGCCTGCGCCGGCCGCTACGGCGATCAGGCCATCGACACCGGCTTCGGCGGCTTTCTCGGCGTGACGTCGGGTGGTCACGTCGTGAAATACCAGGCCGCCATAGCTGTGGACCGCGTCTACCAGCTCTTTCACGGCGCCCAGGCTGGTGATGACAATCGGCACCTTGTGTTCGATGCAGATGGCCTGGTCGGCCTGAAGTCGCGGATTGCTGTGATGAACGATCAGGTTGACGGCGTAGGGTGCCGGATTTTCCAAGCCCTTCAGGCCCGCTTCGATTTCCTCCAGCCAGGCCTTGAAACCACTGCTTTCGCGCTGGTTCAGCGCCGGAAAACTACCGACGATACCGTTGCGGCAACAAGCCAGGACCAGTTGCGGATTGGAAATCAGGAACATCGGTGCCGCCACGACGGGCAGGCGCAGGCGTTGTTCAAGCAGAGCGGGCAGCGACATGAACGTACTCCGGATAAGTATGCCGATTGGAGGTTAGAACGGCCGAACCACGACCAGAATGACAATAGCCAGCAATATCAGAACCGGTACTTCATTGAACCAGCGATAAAAGACATGGCTGCGGGTATTTTCGCCACGGGCAAAGCGTTTCACCTGAGCGCCGCACATATGGTGATAGCCGATAAGCAGCGCGACCAACGTCAGCTTGGCGTGCATCCAGCCACCTTGGCTGAAGTAGGCACCGGCGTTGAGGCTGAGCAACCAGATGCCGAACACCAGGGTGGCAATCATCGCCGGTCCCATGATGCCGCGATACAGCTTGCGCTCCATCACGCTGAAGCGTTCCTTGCTCACGCTGTCTTCGCTTTGGGCGTGATAGACGAACAGGCGAGGCAAGTAGAACAGCCCTGCGAACCAGCAGACCATGCTGACGATGTGAAGCGCTTTGAGCCACAGATAGAGCATTTTGAGTTATTCCCAGATTCACGGTAGCCCGATAGTAGAGGTAGGAGGCGCCCCACGTCATCTTGGCGGTTGTCGCCGCGTCGCGTGGCCCCTATCATCGACGGCTTTCCAGTGGGTTCGTTGAGGGCAGGTCTATGGTCAAGGTCGGTATCGTCGGCGGCACGGGTTACACCGGTGTCGAACTGCTGCGTCTGTTGGCACAGCATCCGCAAGCTGAGGTGGTCGTCATCACTTCGCGATCCGAGGCTGGCCTGGCTGTCGCCGACCTGTATCCGAACCTGCGAGGCCACTACGATGGCCTGGCCTTCAGCGTTCCGGACATCAAGACCCTCGGCGCCTGCGACGTGGTGTTCTTCGCCACGCCTCACGGTGTCGCCCATGCCCTGGCGGGTGAGCTGCTGGCCGCTGGCACCAAGGTCATCGATCTGTCGGCGGACTTCCGCCTGCAGGACGCAGACGAATGGGCCAAGTGGTACGGCCAGCCTCATGGCGCGCCGGAACTGCTCGACGAAGCCGTTTATGGGCTACCGGAAGTCAACCGCGAGAAAATCAAGCAGGCACGACTGATCGCGGTGCCGGGTTGCTATCCGACGGCGACGCAGTTGGGCTTCCTGCCGTTGCTCGAGGCGGGCCTTGCCGATGCTTCGCGTCTGATCGCTGACTGCAAATCCGGCGTCAGTGGTGCCGGGCGCGGTGCCAGCGTCGGCTCGCTGTATTCCGAGACGTCGGAAAGCATGAAGGCCTACGCTGTCAAAGGTCACCGTCACCTGCCGGAAATTCGCCAGGGGTTGCGTCGTGCAGCGGGCAAGGACGTCGGCCTGACCTTCGTACCGCACCTGACTCCGATGATTCGCGGCATCCACTCGACGCTTTACGCCACCGTTGTGGATCGCTCGGTAGACTTGCAGGCGTTGTTCGAAAAGCGCTATGCCAACGAACCGTTCGTCGACGTGATGTCCGCCGGCAGTCATCCGGAAACCCGCAGTGTACGCGGCGCGAACGTTTGCCGGATTGCCGTGCACCGGCCGCAGGACGGTGACCTGGTAGTGGTGTTGTCGGTCATCGATAACCTGGTCAAGGGCGCGTCCGGCCAGGCGGTACAGAACATGAACATTCTGTTTGGGCTGGATGAGCGTTTGGGGTTGTCCCATGCGGGGATGCTGCCTTAACAGCCGTCATAAGCTGCAAGCTTGCAGCTTATGACTTGTAGCTTGCCGCTGCTCCTCAAATAGTTGACCAATTTTGTCGGAGAAGCGGATAATGCCTGCCATTACGCATTATGGCGGCGTCAACGCCGGGAGATATTCAGCATGAGCGTCGAAACCTTCACCCCCACGGCTTTGCAATTTACCCACGGTGCCGCGCACAAGGTAAAGAGCCTGGTCGATGAAGAGGGCAATGATCGTTTGAAGCTGCGCGTGTTCGTAACGGGCGGCGGTTGTTCTGGGTTTCAGTACGGTTTCACTTTCGATGAGGAAGTGGCCGAGGACGACACCATCGTTGAGCGCGAAGGGGTCAGTCTGGTGGTTGACCCAATGAGCTTCCAATACCTGGCAGGTGCGGAGGTGGATTATCAGGAAGGCCTGGAAGGGTCGCGTTTCGTGATCAAGAACCCTAACGCCACCACGACCTGCGGTTGCGGCTCTTCGTTCTCGATCTGATCGCTTCAATAAAAACGCCGCAGTGCCTTACGGTCCTGCGGCGTTTTGTTGTTCGGGATTATTGGATTCAGGCGGGATAGATGGCGCCGAGCATGCGCAAGCCACGGGCGCCAGTCACGCTTGGACGATTCCCTGGGATGCCCTGAAGGCAGCAATGGGCCAGCCAGGCGAAAGCCATGGCTTCAACCCAGTCCGGATCTACGCCATACACAGCCGTACTGCTGACGTTGGCACCCGGCAGCAAATGGGCCAGGCGCTTCATGAGTGTCTGGTTATGCGCACCACCCCCACAGACCAACAGTTCCTGGGTCTGCGACTGGGCGTGTCGCAGTGAGTCGACGATGGTCACCGCGGTCAGTTCGAGCAGCGTGGCCTGCACGTTCTCTGGCGTGAAGGCCGGCAGGTGCGACAGGTGCCGGGTCAGCCAGGGCAAGTTGAAGACCTCACGCCCGGTACTTTTAGGCCCCTTGGTCACAAAGAAAGGATCGTTGAGCAGCGCCTTCAGCAAGGCTGGCTCGACGTTGCCACTGGCTGCCCATTGGCCGTCGCGATCAAAGTGTTCGCCCTTTTGCTGATGTATCCAGGCATCGAGCAACACATTGCCTGGGCCGCAATCGAAACCGGCTACGGGAATTCCTGGCTCTATCAGGCTGAGATTGCTGAAGCCGCCGACGTTCAACACAGCGCGCTTGCCGGCTCGTGCTTCAAACAGCGCTTCGTGAAACGCGGGAACCAGAGGTGCGCCTTGGCCGCCAGCGGCGACATCGCGGCTGCGGAAGTCGCTGACGACGGTGGTGCCGGTCAATTCACTCAGCAGTGCCGGATTGCCGATCTGCACGGTAAAGCCCCGAGCAGGCTCGTGACGAATCGTCTGGCCATGGCTGCCAATCGCCGTTATGTCTTCGGGCTTGAGATCCTGTTCGTTGAGCAAGGTGTGGATGCCTTGGGCGGCCAATCGTACCCAGTTTTGCTGGGCGATGGCCGAACGGGCGATCTCATCGGGCCCGCTGCTGCACAAGTCGAGCAATTCAGCCCGCAGGAGCGCTGGCATGGGGATGTAATGCGTGGCGATCAGTTTAATCGTCGGGGTCAGTTCAATCAGCGCGATATCCAGGCCATCAAGGCTGGTCCCGGACATCACGCCGATATAGAGCGCCATGATTCAGCGCTTGCTCGAGGCGAGCAGGGTGGCTTTCTCTTGATCCATACGTGCCATCAGCGGTTGGCTTTGAGCCAGGAAACGGGCGCGTTCGGATTTGGCGATCGGATCGGCCATCGGCAGCTTCTGCCCAAGCGGGTCGACGTGAACGCCATTGACCTGGAATTCATAGTGCAGGTGTGGGCCGGTGGACAGGCCAGTGGTGCCGATGTACCCGATCACTTGGCCCTGCTTGACGGTGCCCCCGGTCTTCACGCCTTTGGCGAAGCCTTGCATGTGGCCGTACAGCGTGCGGTAAGTGTTGCCGTGCTGGATGATCACGGTATTGCCATAGCCGCCGCGGCGTCCGGCCAACAATACTTTGCCGTCGCCAGCAGCCTTGATGGGCGTGCCACGGGGAGCGGCATAGTCGACGCCTTTGTGGGCGCGGATCTTGTTCAGGATCGGGTGTTTGCGACCAGCGGAGAACTTGGAACTGATACGGGCGAAATCAACCGGCGTACGGATGAAGGCCTTGCGCATGCTGTTACCGTCGGCGGTGTAATAGCTGCTGTTGCCTTGTTTGTTGGTGTAGCGCACCGCAGTGTAGGTCTTGCCGCGGTTGGTAAAGCGGGCGGACAGAATCGGGCCATTGCCGACGCTTTTGCCGTTGACCACCTTCTGCTCATAGATGATGTCGAACTCATCGCCCTGGCGAATATCCTGGGCGAAGTCGATGTCGTAGCCAAATACGCTGGCCATGTCCATGGTCAGGCTATGGGATAAGCCGGCACGTGCTGCCGACTGCGACAATGAGCTGTTGATCACGCCATGAACGTAGGCCGAGCGAACGGTGGGTTTGGCTGTGACGCGGTTGAATACATAGCCCTTGTCATGCTTGGTCAGGGTGATGCTTTCCAGGTCGCTCAATCGGGTGTGCAGATTGTTCAGCTGGCCATCTGGATTGAGCTCGAACTCGAGTTTCTGGCCGCGCTGTAGTTGAGTGAACTGCTTGGCTTGCTTGTCGTTCGCCAGGATTTCGTGGACCGATGTCGAAGGCAGGCCAACTTTCTCGAAGAGGGTGGAGAGGGTGTCGCCCTTGGCAACAATCACTTCGCGATGGTCCGGTCCTTTCTTTTCTCCGGCGGCAGGAAGGGCTGCCTCGGCCGTCTCGGTAGCGTCTTCGGAGCTGTTTTCAATCTGCGCAAAAGGCGAGGAAGCCGGTTCGTTTGTGGCTTGGACGGCTTCGGTGGCGTCTTGTTCTTGTGTCAGTTGTTCAGCAGGGCTTTCCAGTTCAAGGCTCAGCGTCGTCTTTTTGGCTTCCACATCACTGGAGGGGAACACCAGGAGCGCCAGACTAAGGAGGGCGGCGATGCCACTTGCAGCGAGCAGGTGGGTCTTCGGGTAAAGCGGTGGCGCTTTAGACGGTTCGGTGGTCATAGGTAATTTGACTTTTGAAAAGATGAATTGGAAAAGATGAATGACATGATGAAGATGAAATAACTGTATAAAATATAACCAAATCCCCTGCGAAGCAAGCCCGCGGACGCTCTGCCTGCGGATTGGTGTCCGCGCGCCGGGCAAACCTTGTATTTGGTGCGCGATCTTGTATGGTTGGGGCCCTTTGAATCTGAGCCTTGCGGGTCTGTTATGAAGTCGGTTGAAGAGCAGCTAGCGCTGATCAAACGTGGTGCGGAAGAACTGTTGGTCGAGTCCGAGCTGATCGAAAAGCTCAAGCGCGGGCAGCCGCTGCGTATCAAGGCCGGTTTCGACCCGACGGCGCCTGATCTGCACCTGGGGCACACCGTGCTTATTAATAAGCTGCGCCAGTTCCAGGACCTGGGGCACCAGGTCATCTTTCTCATAGGCGACTTCACCGGGATGATCGGCGATCCGAGTGGCAAGAGCGCTACGCGTCCGCCGCTGACCCGTGAGCAGGTGCTCGAGAATGCCGAGACCTACAAGACCCAGGTGTTCAAGATCCTTGATCCAGCAAAGACCGAGGTGGCGTTCAACTCCACCTGGATGGATCAGATGGGGCCGGCGGATTTCATCCGTCTGACTTCCCAGTACACCGTGGCGCGAATGCTCGAGCGCGATGACTTCGACAAGCGCTACACCACCAATCAGCCAATCGCCATTCATGAGTTTCTCTATCCGCTTGTGCAGGGGTATGACTCTGTCGCGTTGCGGGCCGACGTTGAATTGGGCGGTACGGACCAGAAGTTCAACCTGTTGATGGGGCGTGAGCTGCAGCGCGGTTACGGCCAGGAAGCCCAGTGCATCCTGACGATGCCGTTGCTGGAAGGTCTCGATGGCGTGAAGAAAATGTCCAAGTCGTTGGGCAACTACGTCGGTATCCAGGAAGCGCCGGGTGTCATGTACGGCAAGCTGGTCTCCATTCCGGACTCATTGATGTGGCGTTACTTCGAATTGCTGAGCTTTCGCTCCATGGACGAGATCAATGCGTTCCGCGCAGATGTTGAGGCGGGCGCCAATCCGCGGGACATCAAGATCAAGCTGGCTGAAGAAATCGTTGCGCGTTTCCATGGCGAAGAAGCTGCGGCCAATGCTCATCGCGCTGCGGGCAACCGCATGAGGGATGGCGAGTTGCCGGATGATCTGCCGGAGATCGAGCTGACGGCTGCCGAGGATATGCCGATCGCGGCGGTGCTTAATAAAGCAGGTCTGGTCAAGAACGCAGCAGTGGCGCGCGACCTGCTGGGCTCGGGTGGTGTGCGTATAGATGGTGAGGTGGTGGATCGCGCCTATATATATAAGCTGGGATCTACTCATGTGTGTCAGGCTGGCAAGAAGGCTTTCGCGCGTATCACGTTGAAATCCGAATAAAGCTGAAATTAGGTGTTGACGGCAAATTCCAG